>NZ_DASQOH010000071.1:0-101551 GCF_035644555.1 Herbaspirillum sp. | reverse complement strand
CAACCTGCTGGCCATCACCACCACCGTGCAATGCGTGGCGGGAGTGGTGGAGCACGCGGTCAAGCGCATCCGCGCCGAACTGTTGCCCAGGTATCCCAATGTGGAAGATGTGGTGGCGCTGGAGCATACCTATGGCTGCGGCGTGGCCATCGATGCGCCCAATGCCGGCATCCCCATCCGCACACTGCGCAACATCAGCCTGAACCCCAACTTCGGCGGCCAGGCCATGGTGGTCAGCCTGGGTTGCGAAAAGCTGCAGCCCAATCGCCTGCTGCCTGAAAACATGATCCCCATCCACAAGGCCGGCGAGCCCTATGTGGTCTGCCTCCAGGATGCGGAGCACGTGGGCTTCAACTCCATGATCGACTCCATCATGAAGATGGCTGAGGCGCGCCTGACCGAGCTCGACAAGCGCCGTCGCGAGACCTGCCCGGCTTCCGACCTGGTGGTGGGCGTGCAGTGCGGCGGCAGCGATGCCTTCTCCGGCGTGACTGCCAACCCCGCCGTGGGCTTTGCCACCGACCTGCTGGTGCGCGCCGGCGCCGCCGTGATGTTTTCGGAAGTGACCGAGGTCCGTGACGGCATCGACCAGTTGACCTCGCGCGCGGTCAACGAGGAAGTGGCGCAGGCCATGATCCGCGAGATGGACTGGTACGACAATTACCTCAAGCAGGGCGGCGTGGACCGCAGCGCCAATACCACTCCCGGCAACAAGAAGGGCGGTCTGGCCAATATCGTCGAGAAGGCCATGGGTTCCATCGTCAAGTCCGGCTCCAGCCCGATCTCCGGCGTACTGTCGCCGGGCGACAAGCTCCAGCAGAAGGGCCTGATCTATGCCGCCACGCCGGCCTCCGACTTCATCTGCGGCACGCTGCAGCTGGCCGCCGGCATGAACCTGCATATCTTCACCACCGGCCGTGGCACCCCCTATGGCCTGGCAGCGGTGCCGGTGATCAAGGTCGCCACCCGCAACGACCTGGCGCGGCGCTGGCACGACCTGATGGACGTCAACGCCGGCCGCATCGCCAGCGGCGAGGCCAGCATCGAGGACGTGGGCTGGGAACTGTTCCAGCTGATGCTGGACGTGGCCAGCGGCAAGAAGCGCACCTGGGCCGAGCAGTGGAAGCTGCATAACGCGCTGACCCTGTTCAATCCGGCGCCAGTGACCTGATCCTTCCTTGGGGCCCGCTTGCGGGCCCTTTTTTTGCGCCTCCCCCAACAACAAGATGATCCGCCAGGAGACACCATGACCAGCCGCACCGCTTCCTCCACCGCACGCCTAGCCACCCTGATCGCCACATCGGCCCTCGGCCTGGCCGCAGCCCAGGCCGGCGCGGCCACGGTGGCCTACGTGGCCAACGCCGACAGCCAGGACATCTACGTGCTGCGCCTCAATGGCGACGGCAGCCTGAACCTGATCGAGCGGGTCGATACCGGCAGTACCGTGATGCCGCTGGCCATCAGCCCCGATCACAAGTACCTGTATGCCGCCCTGCGCGGCCAGCCGTATTCGGTGCTCAGCTATGCCATCGATCCCGCCAGCGGCATGCTCAAGGCGCTGTCCCGCACGCCCCTGGCCGACAACATGGCCAATATCGCCACCGACCACAGCGGACGCTACCTGCTGGCAGCGTCCTACTCCGGCAACAAGATCTCGGTCAACGCCATTGGTGCCGATGGCGTGGTGCAGACGCCACCGCTGGCGGTAATCCCCACCGGCAAGAATGCCCACTCGGTGCAGGTCGATCCGGACAACACCCATGTCTTCGCCAGCAACCTGGGCAGCGACGTGATTCTGCAGTACCGCTTCGATGCCGCCAGCGGCCAGCTCACGCCCAATACGCCGCCGGCGGTCGCCACCCGGCCCGGAGCGGGACCGCGTCATTTCGTGTTTTCGCCGGACCGGCGTTTCGTGTATTCGACCAATGAACTCGATGCCACCGTCAATACCTACGCCTACGATCAGCACAGCGGCACGCTCACGCTGCAGGCCAGTGACTCGGCGCTGCCCGATGGTTTCAAGAGCGCTGAGCAGCTCGCTGCGGCCGACCTGCACCTCACGCCGGACGGGCGTTTCCTCTACGCCAGCGAGCGCACCTCCAATACCCTGACCGGCTATCGGGTCGATCCGGCCAGCGGCAAGCTCAGCCGTATCCTCAACATTCCCACCGAGACCCAGCCGCGCGGCTTCAACATCGATCCGCACGGCCGTTACCTGCTGGCCGTAGGGCAGAAGGCCGGCCTGACCAGCTACGCCATCCACCGCGAAAGCGGCCTGTTGACGCCGGTCTTCCGCTACACCCTGGGCCGCAACCCCAACTGGGTCGAGATCATCGACCTGCCTTGACGGCCCGGCCCGCTCGCCGCCGCATAGGGATGGTCTTGTCAGAATGTTCATCTGACGAGGCCATTTTTACGTCATCTGCACCATGATTGATCCAGAACAGGCGGGCTGCACGCTTGCCGTAGCACAATGCGCCAGCGAAAGCTTGCTGACCGCCCTAACCGGGAAATAGGGTGGTTTTGGTCGGTTTGCCGTCCGATTGGAGGAGGGGCGCCTGCTGTATCGTCGGGGCAATGCTTTCATTACCTGTGTTGTCCAAAAATTAAGCGGAGAGAGGGAATGCGGAATCTTACGGTTCGCTTCAGCCTGATGAGCGCGCTTGCGCTGTTTTCTTGCATGATCGTGGTCGGTGCTGCGGTCGGCATCTTTGCCCTGGGCCGGGCCAATCATGCGACCGAGTACGTGCACGAGATCACCGAGCGCGCCTTGTTGATCAACGATGCCTACAAGGACACCACGCGGACGCGGGCGGCGCAGTCGCGCATCTATTCGACCTTGATGGAAAAGGGCGACCCGGCAGTGATCGAAGCCGCCTTCAAGAGTGCCCAGACCACCTACGAACGCAGCCTCAAGTACCTGGACGACTACGCCAAGTTGCCTGACCTGGAAGGACAGGACCCGGCCACCAAGAGCGAGCTGATCGAATCGGCCAAGGCCCTCAACGAGATCCTGAGGAAGGCTACCGAGGTGCTCAAGGCCGGGGACGCTGCCGCCTATTCTCAGCTCAACAACAACTTCATCAGCAAGGGTGGCGCGCGTTTTTCCACCGCACTGGACACCTATCAGAAGCGCGCCATGGAGCTCAACGACAAGGTCACCACCGAGCGCCAGCGTGAATACAACCTGGTGGTATGGCTGGTCGTGGCCGGCCTGATCGGCGCCATGTTCCTGGTCATCGGGGTGCACTTCATGCTGCGCAATATCGTGCTGACCCCGCTCAACCGGGCCGTGCACCTGCTCGACCTGGTGGCCAACGGCGACCTCACCACCAAGGTGGATGTGCAGAGCAACAACGAGATCGGGCGGCTGTTCTCGGCCATCCGCAGCATGCAGCAGGCCCTGTTGACGACCGTCTCGCGGGTACGCAGCAGCTCCGACAGCATCGACACCAGTGCCAAGGAAATCGCTGCCGGCAACATGGACCTGTCTTCGCGCACTGAGCAGCAGGCCAGCTCGTTGGAAGAGACTGCGGCCTCGATGGAAGAGCTGACCGGCACCGTCAAGCAGAACGCCGAGAATGCCCTGCAGGCCAACCAGCTGGCGCATTCGGCGTCCTCCACCGCCAGCAAGGGCGGCGAGGTGGTGTCGCAGGTGGTCGATACCATGCAGGCCATCAATGATTCCTCGCGCAAGATCGTCGACATCATCAGCGTGATCGACGGCATCGCCTTCCAGACCAACATTCTGGCCCTGAACGCTGCGGTGGAAGCGGCACGCGCCGGCGAACAGGGCCGCGGCTTTGCCGTGGTTGCCTCGGAAGTGCGTTCCCTGGCCCAGCGCTCGGCTGCTGCCGCCAAGGAAATCAAGTCCCTCATCGATGACTCGGTGGAAAAGGTCGAGGCTGGCAGCCAGCTGGTCGAGCAGGCCGGTGCCACCATGAGCGAAGTGGTCACCAGTGTGCAGCGCGTCACCGACATCGTGGGCGAAATCGCCGAGGCCAGCCGCGAACAGAGCACCGGGATCGAGCAGGTCAATCGCGCCATCACCCAGATGGACGAGGTGACCCAGCAGAACGCGGCCCTGGTGGAAGAGGCTGCGGCCGCCGCGCAGTCGCTGCAGGCGCAGGCCACCAACCTGGTGGGAGCCGTCAGTATCTTCAAGATCGAGGCCCATCAGGTCGCCAGCGCCGCCGCCACGCGCCCCACGCCCAAGGCCGCGCCGGTAATGTCCGCCCCCCCCGTGGCGACCGCACCGAAGGCCGCCGCTCCGGCTGCCCCCAAGTTGCCGCCAGCCAAGCCGGCCAAGTCGGCCGCCCCATCGGCCGCCTCGGCCAGCAGCCGCGCCAAGGACGACGCCCAGGACTGGGAAGAGTTCTGAACCCTGTCTCGCCAGCCGGCATGGCCGGCATTGCGGACCAATTGCAACCTCCGTCGCCCCTGGCACCGGAGGTTTTTTTTCGCAGGGGCACTGCGACGTGCCGCCCTTGACGGGGAGCGCCGCAGGCATAAAGGAAAAGGCCGCAGTGTCGCCACTGCGGCCTTTCGTTCATGCTGGTGCCGGCAGATTTATTGCGGACCCAGCTTCTTGATCAGCGCGGCCAGTTCTTCATGCTCTTGCGGCGTGCAGTCGGTCAGCGGGGTGCGCACCGGACCGGCATCGTGACCAACGATCTTGGCACCGGCCTTGACGATGGAGACGGCATAGCCGGCCTTGCGGTTGCGGATCGCCAGGTAGGGCAGGAAGAAGTCGTCGATCAACTTGCCCACGGTGTCGTGGTCGTCCTTGGCGATGGCTTCGTAGAACTGCACGGCCGTCCTGGGGATGAAGTTGAACACCGCCGAGGAGTAAACCGGTACGCCCAGGGCCTTGTAGGCCGCGGCATACACTTCGGCCGTGGGCAGGCCACCCAGGTAGGTGAAGCGGTCGCCCAGTTTGCGGCGGATATGTACCATCGGCTCGATCTCGCCGATGCCGTCCTTGAAGCCGATCAGGTTAGGGCAGCGGTCAGCCAGCTTTTGCAGGGTGTCGGCGTTGAGCTTGCAGACGGCGCGGTTGTAGATGATGACGCCGAAGTTGACCGATTTGCAGACCGCTTCCACGTGGGCGGCGATGCCGTCCTGGCTGGCTTCGGTCAGATAGTGCGGCATCAGCAGGATGCCATGGGCGCCCAGGCGCTCGGCTTCCTGGGCATAGGCGATGGCCGCGCGGGTGGAGCCACCGGCACCGGCGATGATGGGCACCTTGCCACGGCAGGTGTCGACGGCGGTGCGGATGATGTCCGAATACTCGCCCGGCACCAGGGAGAAGAACTCACCCGTGCCACCGGCGGCGAACAGGGCGCTGGCGCCGTACGGGGCCAACCATTCCAGGCGCTCGATATAGGTCTTGGGGCGGAAGTCGCCCTGCTCGTCGAAATCGGTCAGCGGGAAGGACAGCAGGCCGGAAGAGAGGATCTGTTTGAGGTCTTGGGGTGTGTACTGGGACATGGTTTCGCTCGACGCCGTTGGTAATGGGTGGAAATGGAGGCCCGGGTACAAGTCACCGCGACGCCTCCCATCAAAAACTGCATATGACATCAGTCATCGTACAACATAAGATTTCAGAAATCCAGCAATTTATTGTGACGCGTTGGTTCAGAGGGAGGTGCTGCCGGTCAGGGAAAGGCGGAAAAGGCAGGAATGGCGGGGCGCTATGAAGGGCGCACTCCGCTGGCGGCGCTCGCGCTGCCAGCGGAGGGGAAGGGCGGGATGAACCAGGCAGCGATCAGTTGGTGTTGCCGGCTGCGCCCGATTCCGCTTCCTGCTGTGCCCGGCGCAGACGCTCGCGACTGTTGGTCAGGTGATTGCGCATGGCGGCGCGGGCCGCTTCGGCGTCCCCGCGGGCGATGGCTTCATAGATGTCTTCGTGTTCGCGCTGCACCCGGTCCAGGTAGCTGGCCTGCTGGTCGTGGGCCAGCTCGGCCGTATTGATGCGCTTGCGCGGAATCACGCCCATGCCCAGGTGGCTGATGATCTCGATGAAATAGCGGTTGCCGGTGGCATTGGCGATGGCGAAGTGGAAGCGGAAGTCGGGGCCGACGGTGTCGCCGCCGGCTTGCTGGTTGGCGCGGAACAGGTCCAGCGCTTCGCGGATTTCCTGCAGCTGCTCCTCGCTGCGGCGCGCGGCTGCCAGGCCGGCGGTCTCGGTCTCCAGGCTGATGCGCAGCTCCAGCAGGGCCAGCAGGTCACGCATGGTGGTGATGGTGGCCGGATCGATATTGATGTTGGACCCCTTGCGGGCTTCCAGTACGAAGGTACCGATGCCGTGCCGGGTCTCCACCTGGCCGGCGGCCTGCAGGCGCGAGATCGCTTCGCGCACGACGGTGCGCGAGACACCCTGGGTCTGCATGATTTCGGATTCGGTCGGCAGCTTGTCGCCCGGCTTGAGACTGCCGTTGCTGATCATCGCCGACAGCGCCGCCACCACCTCCTGCGACAGGCTCTGGGGCTTGCGGCGCGGGCGCAGCAGCGGATTGGGGGTATCGCTCACATCCATATCGTTCTGTTTCTTGGGAGGGCGGCGCTGGCGGACCCGGCTTGTGTTTTAGTGGGCGGTCCGCATCTGGCCAGGTGAAAATTGTCGCGCCATCTTACCAGATCGCTCAAGAGGGTCGACGCCGATGCCAGCCGTAGCCCAGAGATTAGCCCAATTTCGGCAAGAGGTCAGACAAGTTTCCATCCGATTTGCAGGGAATTTGATCTGGCTGCTTGGTTCTTCCGGAATTCTTCCTGCACGGTACCTGACAGAATTACTCGGGTTTGATATACTTGACTCAAATATTCGGGAATTCAGGGCAACCGGCACCGCTGGTTCATTTGTTTCTGGAGCGAACTCCATGCGTCTTACCACCAAAGGTCGTTTTGCCGTGACGGCGATGATTGACCTGGCCTTGCGCCAGGGCAAGGGCCCTGTCACGTTGTCGGCCATCAGCGAGCGCCAGGAAATTTCTCTATCATATCTGGAGCAGTTGTTCGGCAAGTTGCGACGACACCAGATCGTCGAGTCCGTGAGAGGGCCCGGCGGCGGTTACAACCTGGCCCGCAAGGCCGCCGAGGTCTCGGTGGCCGACATCATCATCGCGGTGGACGAACCCCTGGATGCGACCCAGTGCGGCGGCAAGGAAAACTGCCACAGCGCGTCGCACCCGGGCGGTGCGCGCTGCATGACGCATGACCTGTGGTCTACCCTGAACGAAAAGATGGTCGAGTACCTGGATTCGGTGTCGCTCCAGGATCTGGTCGACCAGCAAAAAGAACCCAAGCCGGCGGACCTGCGCTCCGCCGATTCGCAGAGCGTGGTGGTGATGCACCGCCCGCAAGCCGCAGCCTGATTTGGAGCAAGGACCTATGAACGCACCCCTGGAAAAAAGCCTGCTGGAGACCATCAAGGCTCCGCACTTCCCGATCTACATGGACTACTCGGCGACGACCCCGGTCGATCCGCGTGTGGCCGACAAGATGATCCCCTACCTGCGCGAGCAGTTCGGCAATCCCGCCTCGCGCAGCCACATGTATGGCTGGACCGCCGAGAAGGCCGTGGAAGAGGCGCGTGAAGAAGTGGCCAAGCTGGTCAATGCTGATTCCCGCGAGATCATCTGGACCTCCGGCGCCACCGAGAGCAACAACCTGGCCATCAAGGGCGCGGCGCAGTTCTACAAGTCCAAGGGCAAGCACATCATCACCGTCAAGACCGAGCACAAGGCGGTGCTGGACACCTTCCGCGAACTGGAACGCGTGGGCTTCGAAGCCACCTACCTGCAGCCGCAGGACAATGGCCTGGTGACGGTCGAGCAGATCGCCGAAGCCGTGCGTCCGGACACCATCCTGGTCTCGGTCATGCTGGTCAACAATGAAATCGGCGTGATCCAGCCGGTGCCGGAAATCGGCGAGTTCTGCCGCTCCAAGGGCATCATCTTCCACAGCGATGCCGCCCAGGCCACCGGCAAGGTCAAGATCGACCTGGAAAACTGGAAGGTCGACCTGATGAGCTTCTCCGCCCACAAGAGCTACGGCCCCAAGGGCATCGGTGCCCTGTACGTGCGCCGCAAGCCGCGTGTGCGCATCGAAGCGCAGATGCATGGCGGCGGTCACGAACGCGGCCTGCGCTCCGGTACTCTGGCCACCCACCAGATCGTGGGCATGGGCGAAGCCTTCCGCATCGCCCGTGAAGAAATGGACAGCGAACTGGCCCACATCCGCGCCATGCGCGATCGCCTGGCCAAGGGCCTGCAAGAGATCGAAGAGACCTATATCAACGGTGACATGGAACACCGCGTGCCGCACAACCTGAACGTAAGCTTCAACTACGTGGAAGGTGAATCGCTGATCATGGCCATCAAGGATATCGCCGTCTCTTCCGGTTCGGCCTGCACTTCGGCCAGCCTGGAACCGTCCTACGTGCTGCGCGCACTGGGTCGCAGCGACGAACTGGCGCATAGCTCGATCCGCTTCACCATCGGCCGCTTCACCACCGAGGAAGACATCGATTTCACCATCGAGCTGATCAAGAGCAAGGTCGGCAAGCTGCGCGAGCTGTCCCCGCTGTGGGACATGTACAAGGACGGCGTGGACCTGTCCACCATCCAGTGGGCGGCCCACTAACCAGGACTCTGCCAGCCATCGCCAGCAGCCACAGCAGGGCAGGGGCGATGGTCGAAACCATCATCTAGGGAGCAAGAACATGTCTTATTCGGAAAAAGTACTCGATCACTATGAAAATCCCCGCAACGTCGGCGCCTTCGAAAAGGGCGACGAGACCGTCGGCACCGGCATGGTCGGCGCCCCGGCCTGCGGCGACGTGATGAAGCTGCAGATCAAGGTCGGCGCCGATGGCGTGATCCAGGACGCCAAGTTCAAGACCTACGGCTGCGGTTCGGCCATCGCCTCCTCCTCGCTGGTGACCGAGTGGGTCAAGGGCAAGACCCTGGACGAAGCGCTGTCCATCAAGAACACCCAGATCGCCGAAGAATTGGCACTGCCGCCGGTGAAGATCCACTGCTCGATCCTGGCCGAAGACGCCATCAAGGCAGCGGTGCAGGACTACAAGGCCAAGCACGGCGCGGAACAGAAGGCTGCCTGATCGGCCTTTTGCGACAGCAGGTATCCGCTCCGCGGTTTTCGATTTCGTAAGGCAAGCATCATGGCAATCACGTTGACAGAGAAGGCAGCAAAACACATCAGCCGGTACATGGAACGCCGTGGCAAGGGCATCGGCCTGCGCCTGGGCGTACGTACCACCGGCTGCTCCGGCCTGGCGTACAAGCTGGAGTACGTGGATGAGCAATCGTCCGAAGACACCGTCTTCGAGTCGCATGGCGTGCGTGTCTTCGTCGATCCCAAGAGCCTGCCCTACATCGACGGTACCGAACTGGACTTCGCCCGCGAAGGCCTGAACGAAGGTTTCAAGTTCCAGAACCCCAACGTCAAGGACGAGTGCGGCTGCGGCGAAAGCTTCCGTATCTGAACGCCGTTCCTTGTTGATGCCGTCGCGCCGGCCCAGCCGCGAGGCGGCCAGTGCTTAGCCGATACCGTGACAGCCTCGTGATCGCTCCCTGCGGAGCTGACCCGGTCACCGTTTGCCGTCCCTGATGTGCCAAGCCTGTTGCAGTCCGACAGGCTTTTTATTTTTCAGCCATGCAAAACCACTACGACCTGTTCCAGTTGCCGCAACGCTTCGCCGTCGACCAGAAGGCGCTGGAGCAGGCTTACCACCAGGTGCAGAGCCAGGCCCACCCGGACAAGTTCGCCCACGCCAGCGATGCCGAAAAGCGCGTGGCCATGCAGTGGGCCACCCGCGCCAACGAGGCCTACCAGACGCTGAAGAACCCCTTGAAGCGCGCCCGTTACCTGTGCGAACTGCACGGCGTGGACCTGCAGACCGAATCCAACACCGCCATGGCACCGGCCTTCCTGATGCAGCAGATGGAATGGCGCGAAACCCTGGACGACGCCAAGTCCGGCAAGGATCTCGATGCGCTGGAACAGCTCAATACCGAACTCCTGAACGAGAAGAAGGCCGAGATCGGCCGCATCGAAGCACTGCTGGACACGGGCGACTACGCCGGCGCCGGCCAACTGGTGCGCCAGCTGATGTTCCTGGACAAGTTCGGCGCCGAGATCGGCGACGCCTTCGCCCTGATCGAAGGCTGATTGCGGAGCCGCCACCATGCCCAACCTGTTCCTCTTCCTGCTGGCCGCGATGACGCTGACCCTGGCCCCCGGCCCGGACAACATCTACGTGCTCACGCGCGGCATCGCCCAGGGCCGCAAAGCAGGTCTGGTGGCCGCTGCCGGCTTCAGCTCGGGACTGATCTTCCATACCCTGCTGGCGGTGCTGGGTTTCGCTGCCGTGATCAAGGCCTATCCTCCCGCCTATCACGCCCTGCAATACGCAGGTGCGGCTTATCTCGGTTACCTCGGTTATCGCACCTTGCGCTCGGCCTCTGCCGGTATCGCGCTGGCCGGCGAAGGGCAGGGTACGGCCGCCGTACCGCTGCGTCGCATCTACTGGCAGAGCGTCCTGGCCAACATGCTCAATCCCAAGGTGACCCTGTTCTTCATCGCCTTCCTGCCGCAGTTCGTGCAGCGCGAAGCCGGTCACGAAGCCCTGCAGATGCTGGTGCTGGCTCTGGTGTTCATTGCCCAGGCCTTCCTCATCTTCAGCGCCATCGCATTGTTTTCCGGCACGGTCGGCGCCTGGTTCCGTCGCCGCGCCAACGCCTCCGTCCATCTGAACCGCCTTGCAGGTTGTGCCTTCATCGGCCTCGGCATCCGGATGGCCTTACCTGAATAACGCATCACGACGAGTCACATCACCTATGGCTTTACTGCAGATTTCCGAACCGGGCATGTCCACCGCGCCGCACCAGCGTCGCCTGGCCATCGGCATCGACCTGGGCACCACCAATTCGCTGGTGGCCACCGTGCGCAACAGCATCCCCGAAGTGTTGGCCGACGACGACGGCCGCGTGCTGCTGCCCTCGGTGGTGCGCTACCTGCCCAACGGCCACGCCAACATCGGCTACAAGGCACAGGCCGCGCAGACCACCGATCCGCGCAATACCATCATCTCGGTCAAGCGCTTCATGGGCCGCGGCCTGAAGGACATCGCCCACGCCGAGAACATGCCCTATGACTTCCAGGACCAGCCCGGCATGGTGCAGATCAAGACCGTGGCCGGCGTGAAGAGCCCAGTGGAAATCTCGGCCCAGATCCTGGCCACGCTGCGCCAGACCGCCGAAGACGCCCTGGGCGACGACCTGGTGGGTGCCGTCATCACCGTGCCGGCCTACTTCGACGATGCCCAGCGCCAGGCCACCAAGGATGCCGCGCAACTGGCCGGCATCAACGTGCTGCGCCTGCTGAACGAACCGACGGCGGCCGCCATCGCCTACGGCCTGGACAATTCCTCCGAAGGCATCTTCGCGGTCTACGACCTGGGTGGCGGTACTTTTGATATTTCCATCCTCAAGCTCACCCGTGGCGTCTTCGAGGTGCTGGCCACCGGTGGCGATTCGGCCCTGGGCGGCGACGACTTCGACCACCGTCTGTTCTGCTGGATCAGCCACGAAGCCCAGCTGCAGCCGCTGTCGGACGAAGACACCCGTCTCCTGATGGTGAAGGCACGCGAGGTCAAGGAACTGCTCTCCACCAAGGACGAAGTGCAGATCGACGCCGTGCTCCGCTCCGGCGAGGAAGTGCATCTCTCCATCACCGCCGCGCAATTCAACGAGATCACCCAGCACCTGGTGGCCAAGACCATGGCGCCGGTACGCAAGGCCCTGCGCGACGCCAGCCTGACCGTGGAAGATGTGGATGGCGTGGTGCTGGTCGGTGGTGCCACCCGCATGCCGCACATCCGCCGCGCCGTGGGCGAGTTCTTCAAGACCAATCCTTTGTCCAACATCGACCCCGACAAGGTGGTGGCGCTGGGCGCGGCCGTGCAGGCCAACCTGCTGGCCGGCAACCGTGCGCCGGGCGACGACTGGCTGCTGCTGGACGTGATCCCGCTGTCGCTGGGCATCGAAACCATGGGCGGCCTGGCCGAGAAGGTCATTCCGCGCAACTCCACCATTCCCTGTGCGCGTGCCCAGGAATTCACCACCTTCAAGGACGGCCAGACCGCCATGGCCATCCACGTGGTGCAAGGCGAGCGCGAGCTGGTAGCCGACTGCCGTTCGCTGGCGCGCTTCGAACTGCGCGGCATTCCCCCCATGGCGGCCGGTGCGGCGCGCATCCGCGTGACCTACCAGGTCGACGCCGACGGCCTGCTGGCCGTGTCGGCCCGCGAGATGACCTCCGGCGTGGAAGCCTCCATCACCGTCAAGCCGTCCTATGGCCTGGCGGACGACGAGATCGCCCGCATGCTGCAAGAGTCCTTCAGTTCTGCCGATGAGGACATGCAACGTCGTGCCTTGCGGGAAGAGCAGGTCGAAGCCGAACGCATCGTCCTGGCCACGCGCTCGGCGCTGCAGGCCGATGCTGCATTGCTGTCCGAACAGGAGCGTGCTGACATCGAAGCACAGATGGAAGCCGTCACCGCCGCTGCCCAGGGCAACGATCACCTCGCCATCAAGGCCGCGGTTGACGCCCTGGCCCATGGCACCGAAGAATTCGCCGCCCGCCGCATGGACCGCAGCGTCCATGCCGCACTGGCCGGCAAGAAGCTGGATGAAGTCGCCTGAGCGACGTCCTGACCCGAACACTGTAGAAAGACCCGAGAGCCACCATGCCCCAGATCGTTATCCTCCCCCATCCGGTCCTCTGCCCCGAAGGCTCGGTGATCGACGCCCCGGCCGGCAAGACCCTGTGCGACGCGCTGCTGGACAGCGACATCGACATCGAGCACGCCTGCGAAAAATCCTGCGCCTGTACCACTTGCCACGTGGTCATCCGCGAAGGCTTCAATTCGCTGGACGACCCCACCGACAAGGAAGAAGACCTGCTGGACATGGCCTGGGGCCTGGAAGCTACCTCCCGCCTGTCCTGCCAGGTGGTGCTGGGTGAAGAAGACCTGACCGTCGAAATCCCCAAGTACACCATCAACCACGCCTCCGAAAACCATTGAGCGGGCACGGCATCGGCCGTGCCGGGAGATCGACATGAAATGGACCGACACCCAGCAGATCGCCGAGGAACTCTATGACAAGTTCCCGGACACTGATCCCAAGACCATCCGCTTCACCGACCTGCATCGCTGGGTGATGGAGCTTGATGGCTTCGAGGACGATCCCAACCGCTCTGGAGAGCGCATCCTCGAAGCGATCCAGGCGGCCTGGATTGCCGAGGCGGAGTGAGCCACTGTGCTGCTCCCATCATGAAAAAACGCATCGACATCGATGCGTTTTTTTTGTCCCACGATTAGCGCACTTCAGATGAACAGGTTCGGTACACCTCTGGCGTCACTGGCATATTGCGGAAAAACCTTGTCCAGTGCCCGATCCGGGATGCGCATATGCCGCTCGGCCAATGCGCACAGCACGGCCCGGTAATCCGTCGTGATGGCCAGGTCGCGTCCTTCATTCAAGGCCGCCTGGTTCAAGCCCGGCCATTCTCCGTAGATCTTGCCGCCGCGCAGGTTGCCGCCCATCAGCCACATCGCATTGCCGTGACCGTGATCGGTGCCACCGTTGCCGTTCTCGCGGAAGGTGCGGCCGAATTCGGACATCACCACGATCACCGTGTCGTCGAAGGCCGGTCCCAGTTCCTGCGCCAGTGTCGCCAGTCCGGTGGCCAGCGGCGAAAGGCGGCCGGCCAATTGTCCGGTGCCATTGCCCTGGTTGATGTGGGTATCCCATCCCCCGACGGCCAGGAAAGCCAGGCGGATGCGCGGGTCGTGGCGCATCAGGCGACCCAGGCGGGCGGTGTCCAGCGACAGGCCGTTGGGCAGCGGCGCGCCGTTGTTGGCCATCTGCTGTTCCTGGCTGTTGATCTCGGCAATGAGTTGCTTGCGCGCTGCCATGCCGTCGCGGTAGGCCTTGCCCAGGGCATCGTCGGCGCCGTAGAGCGGGTCGAAGACCCGGCTCCAGCGCGCTTGGTCGATCATGCCGGGGCGGGTGGCCTCGCGTCCGCTCTGCAGGTTGGCCACCATATTGTGGCCGCTGAGGATGCGCGGCGTGGCGCTGCCGACGTTGAGGGCCTGCAGCGGTGACTCGGCGGGCGGCAGGTAGTCCATTACCCGGTTGAGCCAGCCGTCGCGTGTGTTGTGCTGGCCGGGCGTCCCGGTTTCCATGGTGTCCTGAGCCTCGAAGTGCGAGCGCGATCCGTCGGGCGAACCGGAAGCATGTACGAAGGCCAGCCGGCCACTGTTCCAGTACGGCAGCAGCGGCTGCAACGACGGATGCAGACCGAAGTAGCCGGTCAGGTCCAGTGCTCCATTGGCCTGACCGGGACGCGCCACGGCGATGGTCGGACGGGCCTGGTAATACAGCGGATCGCCATGGGGTACCACCACGTTGAGGCCATCCACCGCACCGCGCAGGAACACCACCACCATGCGTGGTGCACCGTCGCCATCGGCATGCGCGCGCGGGGCGGGGGAACCGTAGGCCACCTGGCCCGGCGCGTGGCCGGCACGGCTGGTGTGCTGGTCCTCGCCGGGGACGACGGCGCAACCGGACAATCCGATCGGCACCAGCACGGCGCCACTGCCGGCGGCGCCCAGGTAACGGATGAAATCGCGACGGTTCATGGGAGTCCTCGAAGGTGGATCAACGTTTCATGAAATCGGGGCTGCCCAGGATCAGCGCGGTGCGCTGGTTCGCCGGCGCGGCATCGATGCGGGCGGCAGCCTGAGGCGTGATGGCCGGGCCCAGTGTGCGCAGCAGTTGTTGCGGGTCGGGCGGCCGGGCCTCGCTGTCCGAAGGCTGCGGTGCACCTTCCACACGCGCGATCGGCGACTTGCCACCGGCCAGACTGCCGGCGAAGTTGATCCGGCGCAGCAAGGCATCCGGATTGAGCCAGGCGGCCTGCGAATACTTGTAACCCTCCGGCGTCAGCCAGCCATACAGCGGCATGCCGAACTGCGCCAGTGCACCGCTGACCGGCTTGCCGTTGCGCACGGGGATGTCACTTGCACGCAGGGCCGACACCACGAATTGATAGGGGGTCTTGAATTGCGTCTGGTAATTGCTGCGTGCCCAGAATTGCGGGCTGTCGAACAGTTTCTGCAAGACTGCGCGGATATCGCCGCGGGTCGCGAGGAAGGTCTGCGAGAGCTGCCTTACCAACGCCGGATCGGGCTGGTCGGACACGAAATACTGCGCCAGCTGGGTAGCGATGAAGCGCGCGGTCGCCGGTTGGCTGGCCAAGATGTCCAGCGCAGCCTCGCCTTCCTGGTAGCCGCTGGCGGCCAGCGGCTTGCCCAGCAAGACCTTGGGTCCGCTATCGTGACGCTGGGCGGCGAAGGAGAAGGGCGCGGCACCAGCCTTCATGGCGTTGACGTCGATGGTCCAGCCCGAGAGGATGCGTGCCAGCGAGATGACGTCGGCCTGCTGGTAACCACCCTCCACGCCCAGGGTGTGCAATTCCATCAGCTCGCGTGCGTAATTCTCGTTGAGCCCCTTGAAGCGGCCCTTCGCGCCGGGCGTGCCGGCGCCGCTGGAGAGCCAGTTGTCGAGGTAGTACAGCATCGCCGGGTGGTGCGCCACCGCACCCAGCAGGTCGCGGAAGTGGCCCAGCGCGTAGGGACGGATGGCATTCTTTTCATAGTCGCCGACCCAGTAGCGTACCCAGTCCTTGCCTTCGAAGACGTTGAAGTGATTGGCCCAGAATTCGGTCATCACCTCTTCCAGCTGGCGCGGGCTCTCGGTGGCCTGCAGCAGCCGCGCCATGTGGAACTGCGGCGTCAGCTCGCGCGGCGCCCGCTGGCGCGCGGCCTGCTGTTCTTCCTTGCTGGCGTTGCGGTCGAAGGAGGGCGGGCCATAGGTGACGAACAATTGCGAGGCGCTCATCTGCAGGCCCGGAAGAGCGTCCAGGCGCGCCTGCAGGTCGTCCGGCAGGGCGATGCGTTCGGGATGCAGCTGCTGTGCGATGTAGGCCGGCACACCCATGCGCTCGACCTGTTCCAGATCACCCGGGCGGGGGCCGTAGGCCAGCCGGTTCAGCACGTGCAGCGCGCGTTCCTGCGGCGACAGCGCAGTATCAGCGCCTGCGCTGGCGGCGTGGGCCAGGCTGCATGACAGGTAGGCCAGCATCAGCAGGGCCTGCGAATGGCGTAGCGGGCGCATGAATGGGCCTCGTGGTATCGAAATTTGTGGAGAAATTCCTGTTGCAGTATGCGCAAAGGCCTTGTTGACGGCTGTAAGAAAGTGTAATGGCCCGCGTACGCGCGGCGTATTCACCGAGGCTGGATTCTGCCCCGGATGGGGGCCGCAGCGCACCTGGCGAGCGCGCACGGTGGTTGTGATGCTTGGCGAGTTTTGCGATGGCAGAAAGCAGGTCCGGCGCGGATCGCCCGGTTTTTGCGCATTGGGCGCGTTTTTCAGACGATTCTTATGCGCCGTAGGGCGACAACTCCACCACAATAGCGCCTTCGATACCGGGACGGAATTGGCTTGCCGGCATGCGGCCCACCCATCACAATGACGCCCCGCCCGGCCAGCCGCGCTGCCAGGGCGCTGGCGCGTGGGCGGGTTGGGCGCACAGCAGGCGGCAATGAGAGAGGACAGAGGGCAAGGATGACATGGACACTGGCGTCGGCGATGCGCATCGCCCTGCTTGACGACCACGCGGTGGTCCGTTACGGCCTGGCCAAGCGACTGGCCGAGGAGCCTGATTTCGAAGTGGTCGGCGCCTTCGCGACCAGCAAGGAGCTGATGACCGCATTGCGCGCTTCGCCGGCCGACTTGTTGCTGATCGATTATTCGCTGGGCAGCAACGACATCGATGGCCTGAACCTGATCCGCGCGCTGCGGGTGCGCTTCCCGCGCAGCAAGATCCTGGTGACGTCGGCCCACAGCAGCGCGGCCACCGTGGCCATGGCGATGAAGGCCGGGGCCCGCGGTTTCGTGGGCAAGTCGCAAGAACTGGACGAACTGATCCAGGCCATCCGTACCATCGGCCTGGGGCGCGAATACCACAATGCCGCCATGACCCGCGAACTGGCGGCCATGCAGCAGGTGGCGGACCCCGCCGTGCGGGGCAAGACCGAAGCGCGGCCGGCGCGCCGTGCCCGCACGTCGCCACCTTCCTCGGATTCCCTGTCGGACATGCCCAACCTGTCGCCGCGCGAACGCGAAGTCTTGCGCTGCTGCCTGGATGGCCTGTCCGTGACCGACATTGCCGACAAGTTCGCGCGCAGTGTGAAGACCATCAGCGGCCAGAAGCAATCGGCCTTCCGCAAGCTGGGCGTACGCAGCGATAACGAACTGTTCAAGATCGAATACCAGATCAAGGACCTGTAGAGCGCCACGAAGGGATAGCAATGATGAAGCACAGTAGGCCGCGGGTGCTGCTCGTCGATGATTCGGCGACGATCCGTTATGCCATGCAAAGCCGGCTGCAGCGGCTGGGTTGCGAGGTGGACAGCGTGGCCGAAGGCCGTGCGGCGCTGGCGGCGATCCAGGCCCGGCGCTACGGGCTGGTGTTGCTGGACTGCTTCCTGCCGGACATCCTGGGCCAGGAAGTGGCGCGCGAAGTGCGACTGCTGGAGCAGGCCCGGCCGGAACGGCCCTACACCCCGCTGATCGGCATTTCGGCCGAGGCCGATCCGGGCCACGTGCAGCGCTGCCTGGAGTGCGGCATGGATGGCATGCTCGACAAGCCGCTGCAGACCCAGGCCATTCGTCGTCTGCTTGCACTGTGGTGTGATCACGAGCTGGGCGAGGAGGCCGCATCCGGCAGCGCCGGCGAGGCCCACGAGCAGGATCTGGCACGGCTGTTCGTCAGCACTTCCCGGCATGATCTGGACGCCATGCAGCAGGCCCGCGAGGCCGGCGACCTGGCGCAGATGGGCCGGCTCACGCATCGCATGAAGGGCGCCGCGCTGACCATGGGCAGAAACGAGATCGTGGCCCTGCTGGAATGCGTGGAGGAAGCCCTGCGCGGCGGGCCCGGCGCCACCGATGCCCTCGGTCTGCTGCTGCAGTCACTGGGCAACGCCCTGCAGGCGAGCAGCCAGCCAGTCTGACGCTGACCGGCTGGACCTCAGGCGCCCACCCAGGGCAGTCCTGCGTGGCACCAGCCTTCCACGGTCTTGCGGTGTCCGGCTGCATCTTTGTTGCCCTCGAAGCCTTCCAGGATATCGAAACACCGGGTATAGCCCTGTTCCGTAGCCAGCTTGGCCGCATGCTTGGAGCGCACGCCCGAGCGGCACAGGAACAGCAGCACGTCGTCTGGCAATGTCACTTCCTTCAACTGCAGCAGGAATTCCGGATTGGGTCTGCCTTCCGGATACAGATTCCATTGCACGGCCAGGTGCTGCGCCGCCGGGATCTGCACCGTGCCGATCCAGTCACGCTCGGCGCGGGTGCGCACATCCACCAGCTTCACGGACGGGTCGGCCTGGATCAGGGCCAGCGCTTCCTGCGGCGTCACGGCCCCGGCATAGGGCAGTTGGCCTTCGCGGGCACGTTGCTGGGCGGTATCGAGAATGTCTTGGAGTTTCATGGCAATCGGTCTCTGGAAGTTGGGAGGAACGGCAAGCCGGTCATCAGGACCACGGAAACGAAAGCTGATGCACCGGGTTAGCAAGGATGAGCTGATCGGAAAGACCTGATTCTAAACAATATCAACGTGTCGGCAATTTCCCGGCCTGCAATTCCTGCGGATGCCGGTCGGCCCGGGCCCATGCCCCAGGACGGAGCACGCACCATATTCGTGCAAAACAAGGATGTACTCGCCATGATGCACTTATATTGTGCATTAAACAGATTTTGCACCGCGATGATGCGTGTGCGGGGTCTTCTTGCACCGTGGGGAACGGCCGCTGAGCCGCGTCCTCCCTAAAATATTCCATTATCGGGGTAGGCCAAAGGTTGGTGGCATGGAATCTGCTATCATCCGCGACTGAGTTCGGCGCAAGACCGTTGTATCAAATGCAAAGATCCAGTCGCAGAAAACGGCTCACACCCCAATTTATACTACTTCCTCGTTTTAGGAGATTCGCATGGCAAGGACGGCCGCAGAGGTTTTGAAGATGGTGAAGGACAACGAAGTCAAGTTTGTTGACTTCCGTTTCGCTGACACCCGTGGCAAGGAACAGCACGTTTCCGTGCCTGTTTCGCATTTCGACATCGACAAGTTCGAATCCGGTCACGCCTTCGACGGTTCGTCGATCGCCGGCTGGAAGGGTATCGAAGCCTCCGACATGCTGCTGATTCCGGACCCGAACACCGCCAACATCGACCCGTTCATGGAAGAGACCACCCTCTTCATGCAATGTGACGTGATCGAGCCGTCCGACGGCAAGGGCTACGACCGTGATCCGCGCTCCATCGCCAAGCGCGCTGAAGCCTACCTGAAGTCCTCCGGCCTGGGCGACACCGCCTACTTCGGTCCGGAACCCGAATTCTTCATCTTCGACGGCGTGCGTTGGGGTGCTGACATGTCCGGTTCCTTCGTCAAGATCGACTCCGAAGAAGCTTCCTGGAGCACCGGCGCCAAGATCGAAGGCGGCAACTCCGGCCACCGTCCGACCGTCAAGGGCGGCTACTTCCCGGTTCCCCCGGTCGACAGCTTCCAGGACATGCGTTCGGAAATGTCCCTGATCCTGGAATCCCTGGGCATCCCCGTCGAAGTGCACCACCACGAAGTGGCTGGCGCTGGCCAGAACGAACTGGGCACCAAGTTCTCGACCCTGGTCGAGCGCGCTGACTGGACCCAGACCCTGAAGTACGTGATCTGGAACGTCGCCCACACCTACGGCAAGACCGCTACCTTCATGCCCAAGCCCCTGGTCGGCGACAACGGCTCCGGCATGCACGTGCACCAATCCGTCTGGAAGGATGGCAAGAACCTGTTCGCAGGCGACGGCTACGCCGGCCTGTCGGAATTCGCGCTGTACTACATCGGCGGCATCATCAAGCACGCCAAGGCTCTGAACGCGATCACCAACCCCGGCACCAACTCGTACAAGCGTCTGGTCCCCGGCTTCGAAGCCCCGGTCAAGCTGGCCTACTCGGCCCGTAACCGCTCGGCCTCGATCCGTATCCCCCACGTCGCCAACCCGAAGGGCCGTCGTATCGAAACCCGCTTCCCGGATCCTCTGGCCAACCCGTACCTGTGCTTCTCGGCTCTGCTGATGGCCGGTCTGGATGGCGTGCAGAACAAGATCCACCCGGGCGAAGCTGCGACCAAGGACCTGTACCACCTGCCGCCGGAAGAAGACAAGCTGATCCCGACCGTCTGCGCCTCGCTGGACGAAGCGCTGGAACACCTGGACAAGGATCGCGAGTTCCTGACCCGTGGTGGCGTGTTCACCGACAGCATGATCGATGCCTACATCGAGCTGAAGATGCAGGAAGTCCAACGCTTCCGCATGACCACGCACCCGATCGAATTCGACATGTACTACTCGCTGTAATCGAATCCGCATCCGGAGAAAAAGGGGAAGCTTGCTTCCCCTTTTTTTTTATGCGCAGCGGCGCGGCCCATGGCAGGGAAGCGCGCCCGAAAATTGCTAGACACACTGGTCAATGACTGCACTAGCCCGAGCAAGACGACATGACCCCTGGCATCACGAATCCTCCCATGAAGACACCTCTTCCTTCCCTCGATGGTCTGGACCTGCTGGCCTCGGCCGTCATCATCCTGGACGCTGCCGGCGGCATCGTCTACGCCAACGCTGCCGCCGAGAACCTGCTGGAGAGTTCCTTCAAGGTGCTCTCGCAGCAGAAGCTCTCCGAGCTCTTCCTCAATGGCAAGGAGCTGACCGCGCTGTTCTACCAGGCCATCGAACACCAGTTCGCCGACAAGCGCCTGGACCTGGTGCTGGAACGCTCCAACCGCGAACCGCTGCAGGTGCATACCATCGTCACACCGCTGGACAGCCCGGCCATGCCCGTCCTGCTGGAGCTGCGCGAGAACGTCCAGCAACTCAAGCTGGACCGTGAAGAGCGCATGTTCGACCAGAGCCAGGCCAACAAGGAACTGATCCGCAACCTGGCCCACGAGATCAAGAACCCGCTGGGCGGCATCCGTGGCGCAGCCCAGTTGCTGGAGCTGGAACTGCCCGAGCGCCACCTCAAGGAATTGCGCGAATACACCCAGGTCATCATCAAGGAAGCCGACCGCCTGCAGACCCTGGTCGATCGCCTGCTGGCACCGCACCGTCATCCCCACATCGTGGGCGACGTCAACATCCACGAAGTGTGCGAGCGCGTGCGCAGCCTGGTGATGGCCGAGTTCCCGCAGGGGCTGACCATCAAGCGCGACTATGATCTTTCCATCCCCGAATTCCGCGGCGACAAGGAACAGCTGATCCAGGCGGTATTGAACATCGTCCACAACGCGGCCCAGGCCCTGGCCGACCGCATCCGTGCCGGTGACGCCGAACTGATCCTGCGCACCCGCGTTTCCCGCCAGGTGACGCTATCCAAGGTCAGATACCGGCTGGCACTAGACTTGCATATCATCGATAACGGTCCGGGTATTCCGCCAGACATCCAGGAAAGAATCTTCTATCCCCTGGTGTCGGGTCGGGAGGGTGGTAGCGGACTGGGGCTGACCCTGGCGCAGACCTTCGTGCATCAGCACATGGGCGTGATCGAATGCGACAGCCGGCCGGGTTGTACCGATTTCAGAATACTTATACCGCTGCCGTGAGCCCATGGCCGCAGGCGGCGCGCCAAAGCCGGAATGACGGAAGGCATCCCGTCATCATGGGGGCTGTGGCACGGCGCCAGAAGCGTCGTGGCCGCGGGAGCATTAACAGCATGACCAACGCAGGAAGAAGTTATTTATGAAACCGATCTGGATTGTTGACGACGACGAATCGATACGCTGGGTGCTGGAGAAGGCACTGGCCCGAGAAAATCTCGCCACGCAGAGTTTTTCCAGCGCACGCGATGCCATGGCGGCCCTGCAGAACGGCACGCCGCAAGTGCTGGTTTCCGACATCCGCATGCCCGGCGCCTCCGGGCTGGAACTGCTGCAGACCGTCAAGGCCAAGCACCCCGGCATTCCGGTGATCATCATCACCGCCTTCTCGGACCTGGACTCGGCCGTCTCGGCCTTCCAGGGCGGCGCCTTCGAATACCTGGCCAAGCCCTTCGACGTCGACAAGGCGGTCGAACTGATCCGTCGCGCCCTGGATGAAAGCCTGCGCGAAACCGATATCGAGCAAGGTGCCGCACAGACCCCCGAAATCCTCGGCCAGGCGCCTGCGATGCAGGACGTTTTCCGCGCCATCGGGCGCCTGTCGCAATCGAACGTGACGGTGTTGATCACCGGTGAGTCCGGCTCCGGCAAGGAACTGGTGGCACGCGCCCTGCACAAGCACAGCCCGCGCGCCAGCCAGCCCTTCGTGGCATTGAACACGGCCGCTATCCCGAAGGACCTGCTGGAATCCGAACTGTTCGGCCATGAACGCGGCGCCTTCACCGGCGCGCAAGCCATGCGCCGTGGCCGCTTCGAGCAGGCCGAGGGCGGCACCCTGTTCCTCGATGAAATCGGCGACATGCCGCTGGACCTGCAGACGCGCCTGTTGCGCGTGCTCTCCGACGGCCACTTCTATCGCGTCGGCGGCCATCAATCGCTCAAGGCCAACGTGCGCGTCATCGCCGCCACCCACCAGAACCTGGAACACCGGGTGCGCGAAGGCCTGTTCCGCGAGGACTTGTACCACCGCCTCAACGTCATCCGTCTGCGCCTGCCCAGCCTGCGCGAGCGCAGCGAAGACATTCCCATCCTGGCGCGCTACTTCCTCACCCAGAGCGCCCGCCAGCTGGGCGTGGAAGCCAAGCGCCTGTCACCGCAGGCCATGCAGTTCCTGTCGCAACTGGAATTCCCCGGCAACGTGCGCCAGCTGGAAAACCTGTGCAACTGGATCACCGTCATGGCCCCCGGCCAGACCGTGGAAATCAAGGACCTGCCGCAGGACCTGGTGGAAGAACGCGTGCATGCACCGCAACCGGCGCAGATCGTGGCGGCACCGGCCTCGGCTGCCGGAGCGCCTGCACCGCTGGCCCAGCCCGAGCTGTCGGCAGGCGCGGTATCGGCTGAAGCCGTCGCCGGCAACTGGATCTCGCTGCTGGAAACCGAAGCCGCGCAGATGCTGGCCTCGGAGCAGCCGGAGGTGATGGATATCCTCGGCCGCCAGTTCGAAGCCGCGCTGATCAAGATCGCCCTCAAGCACACCCACGGCCGCAAGAACGACGCCGCCGTGCGCCTGGGCATCGGCCGCAACACCATCACCCGCAA
Source organism: Herbaspirillum sp. (assembly GCF_035644555.1). GTDB lineage: Bacteria > Pseudomonadota > Gammaproteobacteria > Burkholderiales > Burkholderiaceae_D > Herbaspirillum. Next base: position 78,151 of record NZ_DASQOH010000071.1, on the reverse strand, counting down.
GATCCAGGAGCTGGGTATTGGCGGTGCCGAGGACGATTGACCGGCTAGCGCCGGATCACATCTGATCCAACTCGAGTCAAGCAGGGGAGGCCTGCCCGCGTGCCGCCGCGTGGGCAGGAGCAACAAGGGGAAGAGGCGGCGGCAAACAAAAAAGGAAATGGCCTGGATCTCGCGATCCAGGCCATTTTTATTTTCTCCCGCCACACTGACGGGGGAAACGATTTATATCATTTACGCGATTCGCCGTTTAGCGCAGCTTCAGCACGAAGCGCGCCGCCGCCGAAGCGATCAGGCTCAGCACCGCGCCGAAGATGACGAAGTAGCTCACCGACAGTTTGTTGCCGGTGAAGTCGATCAGCCAGGTGATGATCAGGCCGGCGAAGCCACCGAAGATGGTCACCGCGATGTTATAGGCCAGCGACATGCCGGTGCCGCGCGTGGCCACCGGGAAGATGTCGGCCAGCAGGGCCGGCATGGCGGCGAAGTACATGGTCATGAGCACGCCGATCACGGTCTGCAGCAACAGCAGCTGCAGGAAGCCCGGCGAATTGGTCAGGAACACGAACATCGGATAGGTCAGCACGATGTACAGGGCGCTGCTGACGATCATGAAGGGGGTGCGGCCGATCTTGTCGGAGGCTGCGCCCACCAGCGGCGAGCCGATGAACATGATCAGGCCGGCCACCGACATCGCGGCGAACGACGACCATGCCGGCAGGCCCAGCTGCTTGACCGCGTAGGTCGGGATGTACAGCGACAGGTAGACCGAGACGGTAGCCATGATGACGCTGCCCGAACCGATCAGCAGGCGCAGCTTCTGGCTGGCGAAGGTATCGCGCAGGGGCGCATTGGTCTTTTCGCTGGACTCCTTGAATTCCGGTGCTTCATCCAGGTGACGACGGATGTAGATGCCGGCCGGTGCGATCAGCAGGCCGAAGAAGAACGGCACGCGCCAGCCCCAGGAAGCCAGTTGCTCGGGCGTGAGCATGTTGTTGAGCACGGCGCCGAAGATCGCCGCCAGCAACAGGCTGATGCCCTGGCTGGCTACCTGCCAGCTGGAGAAATAACCACGGCGATGCGGTGCGTGTTCCACCAGGAAGGCGGTGGAGCTACCGAACTCGCCACCGGCCGAGAAGCCCTGGATCATCTTGCCCAGTGCAATGCCGGCCGGTGCCAGCAGGCCGATGCTGGCATAGCTGGGCATGAAGGCGATCATGGCGGTGCCGATGGTCATGAGCATGATCGACAGCATCAGTGCCGCCTTGCGGCCGGCGCGGTCGGAATAGGCGCCCAGCACCACCGCGCCCAGCGGTCGCATGAAGAAGGACACGCCGAAGGTGGCGAAGGTCAGCAGCAGCGAGACGTTATCGTCGCCGGTGGGGAAGAACTGCTTGGCGATGACCACGGCGAAGGCGCCGTAGATCAGGATGTCGAACCATTCGAGCGCATTGCCGATGGAAGACGAGATGATCGCGCGCCGCGCCTGCGGGTGCGTGGTGGCGGCGCCGGGCGCCGTGGTGTTGCTGGTCATGGAGACTCCCTGATGGATGGCTGTGTGGATGGAGGAGCAGCGCGCCGGTGTCGCCCGGGCGGGGCGGACGATGGCCCTGGTTGATTGATGGTTATAGGCTCCCTGTTGCGCTCATGGGCGGCTGGGGCCGGCCTTGGGCGTTACAGCGGGCGAGCATAGGCGGCGCAGTGCGGGGCTGTCAAGGCGCGCTGCGGTGGATTATCAGGACGCAGGAAGCCTGTCGCATCGGGTAAATGATTTACACCCGATGGCTCATTGCTGAGTTTCGTCGACCGCATCCGATAACTGCTTCAGGCGGCGCCACAGGGTGGTCCGGCTCATCCCCAGATGGCGTGCGGCGGCAGCGCGATTGCCGCGATAGCGGCGCAGCACGGCCTGGATCTGCGCATCGTCAGGCGCGGCCGTGATGACATCTGGCTCCTGCACGGTCGCGCTGGCCATGCTGGTGTGCTGCCCCAGTTCCGGTGCGACCCGCAGGATCAGGGCCGGCGTCAGCGCCTGCAGCGGTTCGGCCGCCAGGAACAGGGCCAGCCGTTCCATCAGGTTGCGCAGTTCGCGCACATTGCCCGGCCAGCCGTAGGCGCGCAGCAGTGGCGAGCAGCGCAGGATTTCCGCCGACAGGTTGGCGTGCGGCCGCGTATCCAGCGCCGCCAGCGCATGCTTGAGATGCCACTCGGCCAGTGCCGGCACGTCCTCGCTGCGCGCACGCAGCGGCGGCAGGGGCAGGCGCAGCACGCTGAGCCGGTAATACAGGTCGGCCCGGAAACGGCCCTCGCGCACCCTGGCCTCCAGGTCGCAATGGGTGGCGCTGATGATGCGCACCTGCACCGGGATCGGCCGCGTGCCACCGACGCGCACCACCTCGCGCTCTTCCAGCACGCGCAGCAGGCGGGTCTGCAGGGGCAGCGGCATCTCGCCGATTTCATCCAGCAGCAGCGTGCCGCGATGGGCCGCCTCGAACACGCCGGCGCGGCCGCCCCGGCGCGAACCGGTGAAAGCGCCTTCTTCATAGCCGAACAGTTCGGACTCCAGCAGCGACTCCGCCAGCGCACCGCAATTGATGGCCACGAAGGGATGGCTTGCGTGGGTCTTGCCCTGCATCAGCGGATGGGCGCGATGGATGGCTTGCGCCGCCAGCTCCTTGCCGGTGCCGGTCTCGCCCTGGATCAGTACGCTGGCCGGTGAGCGGGCAAACAGCGTGATCGATTGCCGTACCGCTTCCATGGCCGCCGAGTCGCCGCGCAGGTCCTTCAGGTGATGACGTGCGCGCAGGCTGTCGGCCACCGGCAGGAGCGCGCCACGCGTGCTCTCCAGTTGCGTCAGGCGCGCCAGTTCCAGTGCATCCTCGAAGGCCTGGCGTACCGTGGCCGAGGAATACAGGAAGATGCCGTGCATGCCGGCCTCTTCGGCCAGGTCGGTGATGAGGCCGGCACCCACCACGGCCTCGATGCCACCGGCCTTCAATTCATTGACCACGGCCCGCGCATCTTCCTCGGTGGCATAGGTACGCTGGGCGATGTCCATGCCGAACATCTGCTGGAACTCGGTCAGCGCCGGCATCTCTTCCTGATAGCTGACCAGGCCGATACGCGTGGTGATCTGGCGCGCCCGTGCCAGCGCCTGCATCACGTCGAAGCCGCTGGCACGCGCCACCACCACCGGCACCGGCAGCCGGCTCTTGAGATAGGCGCCGTTGGAGCCGGCCGAGATGACCACGTCACAGCGCTGCGTGGCCAGGCGCTCGCGGATCTCGCGCACGGCCTCATCGAACCCCAGATGGATGGGTTCGATGTCGGCCAGGGCGTCGAACTCCAGCGTGATGTCACGGAACAGCTCCGACAGGCGCGATACCGAGGCGGTCCAGATCACGGGTTTGTCGGCGTGGCGGTCGGTGGGGGCAGGGCGTTTCATGGGCGTGGCGTGGGGGAGGCTGAAGGTGACTGATGGCGGCTGGAGAGGCTTAAAGCCAGCCAGGAAGAAACGTTCACCATGTTTCAGTGAAACGTCAGTGTAACACTGATGAAACTGGGTGGCACGGCTCCGGGGCCCCCTTCTGGTCCACCTGTTGCGGTGGCAAGCCAGGCAGGTTTTGTCCGCAAGTCATTGATCTGGAAGGAAGTTTCATACAAGCCCCAAACAGGCCGCCCAGGTTTTGCAGGATGTTGCAGTGCGATGGCACGGCCGTTGCAATAAGGCCCTCCATAGTCCGCCACATCCAGCAACCCTTACAGAAGGTGTCCATCATGGCTCTCCACTCCGCAGGCGCAGCGTTCCGCCAGGCCGTCCAGGAAGAATCTCCCTTGCAAGTCATCGGCGCGATCAACGCCAATCACGCCCTGCTGGCCAAGCGCGCCGGCTTCCGTGCCATCTACCTGTCCGGCGGCGGCGTCGCGGCCGGTTCCCTGGGCTTGCCCGACCTCGGCATTTCCAATCTGGACGACGTGCTCACCGACGTGCGCCGCATCACCGACGTGTGCGACCTGCCGCTGCTGGTGGATGTCGATACCGGCTTCGGCGCCTCGGCCTTCAACGTGGCCCGCACCGTGAAGTCGATGATCAAGTTCGGTGCCGCCGCCATGCACATCGAAGACCAGGTCGGCGCCAAGCGCTGCGGTCACCGTCCCGGCAAGGAAATCGTCAGCAAGCAGGAAATGGTGGACCGCATCAAGGCTGCCGTGGATGCCCGTACCGATGAGAACTTCGTCATCATGGCGCGTACCGATGCACTGGCCGTGGAAGGCCTGGAGGCCGCCGTGGAGCGCGCCGTGGCCTGCGTCGAGGCCGGCGCCGACATGATCTTCCCGGAAGCCATCACCGACCTGGGCATGTACAAGCAGTTCGCCAATGCGGTGAAGGTGCCGATCCTGGCCAACATCACCGAATTCGGCTCGACCCCGCTGTTCACCGTGGACGAACTCAAGGGCGCCGACGTCGGCCTGGTGCTCTATCCGCTGTCGGCCTTCCGCGCCATGAACAAGGCGGCCGAAAACGTCTATCAGGCGATCCGCCGCGACGGTACCCAGAAGAACGTGGTCGATACCATGCAGACCCGCATGGAACTGTACGACCGCATCGACTACCACAGCTACGAGCAGCGCCTGGATGCGCTGTTTGCCCAGCAGAAGAACAAGTAATCCCTTCCGACAATTCAGTTTCACCGAACACGCTACGAGGAGAACACGATGAGCGAACAACAAGCCGCAGGTTTCAAGCCCAAGAAGTCCGTTGCCCTCTCCGGCGTCACCGCCGGCAACACCGCCCTGTGTACCGTCGGCAAGACCGGCAATGACCTGCACTATCGCGGCTACGACATCCTGGACGTGGCCGACAGCTGCGAGTTCGAAGAGATCGCCCACCTGCTGGTGCATGGCAAGCTGCCCACCAGCGCCGAACTGCGCGCCTACAAGGCCAAGCTCAAGGCCCTGCGCGGCCTGCCGGCCAACGTCAAGGCGGCGCTGGAGTGGCTGCCTGCGGCCTCGCATCCGATGGATGTGATGCGTACCGGCGTCTCGGCCCTGGGTTGCGTGCTGCCGGAGAAGGATGACCACAACACCCCCGGCGCGCGTGACATCGCCGACCGCCTGATGGCCTCGCTGGGTTCCATGCTGCTGTACTGGTACCACTACAGCCACAACGGCAACCGCATCGAAGTGGAAACCGATGATGATTCCATCGGCGCCCACTTCCTGCACCTGCTGCACGGCGAGAAGCCCTCCGAGTCCTGGGAAAAGGCCATGCACACCTCGCTGATCCTGTATGCGGAGCACGAGTTCAATGCCTCCACCTTCACCGGTCGCGTCATCGCCGGTACCGGCTCGGACATGTACTCAGCCATCACCGGCGCCATCGGCGCGCTGCGCGGCCCCAAGCACGGTGGTGCCAACGAGGTGGCCTTCGAGATCCAGAAGCGCTACGACAATCCGGATGAAGCCGAAGCCGACATCCGCCGTCGCGTCGAGAACAAGGAAGTGGTGATCGGTTTCGGTCACCCGGTCTACACCATCTCCGACCCGCGCAACAAGGTCATCAAGGAAGTGGCGCGCAAGCTCTCCAAGGAAGCCGGCTCGACCAAGATGTTCGACATCGCCGAACGCCTGGAAACGGTCATGTGGGACATCAAGAAGATGTTCCCCAACCTGGACTGGTTCTCGGCCGTGTCGTATCACATGATGGGCGTGCCCACCGCGATGTTCACGCCGCTGTTCGTCATCGCCCGCACCTCGGGCTGGGCCGCGCACATCATCGAGCAGCGCATCGACAACAAGATCATCCGCCCGTCGGCCAACTATGTCGGCCCGGAAGATCTGAAGTTCGTGCCCATCGGCAAGCGCAAGTAAGGCGAGCGGGCAGCAGGGTAGGGGAAGGGCGCAAGGGAGGCGTGCAGCAATGCAGTCGATGGAAGCGACGGCCAGCGCGAGCGGGCGGCGCCTTCCGGATTTGTAACAAGCGTTACATGTGGTCGAGTCCGGTGCAATTACTTGCTAAGATGCGGTCGGGCCGTTTTCGGCTCGTTTCAGGCCCATCTCCGCCCCCGACTCTCCATGGATCATCCGATGATTGCTGCCATCGCTTCCCGTCGTTTTTTCAAGCAGGTCTGCCTGTGCGCGGCCGCCAGTTCCGTGCTGGCCGCCTGTTCCTCCAACACCCCGGTGCCGGTCAGCGACACCAAACCGGTCTTGCCGCAGTTGCTGCAATCGCCGGCTGCGACCCAGCCCAGCTGGGCCACCCAGTTGAAGACCGGCGCCTTCAGCTGCGAGATGGGCAACAAGGTCGAGATCCGCATGGATGGCCGCGTGACCGATGGCGTGACCCTGGTGTGGAAGGGCAGCAGCTACATGATGAACCCGGTCAGCACCTCGACCGGTGCAGTGCGCCTGGAGAACAAGGGCGAAGGCCTGGTGTGGATCCAGATTCCGTCGAAGTCCATGCTGCTCAATTCCAAGATCGGGCAGCAGCTCGCCAACGATTGCCGCACGCGCTGATTGCATCCTCTATGCAGCGTGCCGTGGCGATGAGCTGACCGCGGCGCGTTTCTCCCTCCTCCTTCGTTTCCTCTTCTTCTGGCATGTCGCCGGTCTCGCACCGGTGACATCGCTTCCGCTTTTTTCGTCGCCGCGCTTGATCTGCATCAGCCGCAAAGCGGCGCCGGCTGGGCGAATTCAGCCACCCGTAAGCTTCAGGTGCAAGACTGGTTCCAACGTCGCATGAAGGCCATGTAACAGCGCCGCACCGACCATCGACCCGCAGACCACGCATGTCCAGGGCGACCACAGTTTTCCAATACGAAAGACATGAGGAGACGTCATGCAATACGAGGATTTCTATCGCCGCTCCATCGAGCATCCCGACACCTATTGGGCCGAAGAAGCACAACGCATCCACTGGGAGGAGCCCTTCACCCGCACCCTGGATTATTCGCGCGCGCCCTTTGCGCGCTGGTTCATCGGCGGCAAGACCAATCTCTGCTACAACGCCGTCGATCGTCACCTGGCCGAACGCGCCTCGCAAGCCGCGCTGATCGCCATCTCCACCGAGACCAACAGCGAGCGCGTCTATGACTTCGCCGAACTGCATCGCGAGGTCCAGGCCATGGCCGCCACCATGCTGGCCCTGGGCGTACAGCGCGGCGACCGGGTGCTGATCTACATGCCCATGATCGCCGAGGCGGTGTTCGCCATGCTGGCCTGCGCCCGCATCGGCGCGGTGCATTCGGTGGTGTTCGGCGGCTTTGCGTCCAACAGCCTGGCCTCGCGCATCGATGACGCGCAGCCGCGCCTGATCGTCTCGGCCGATGCCGGCTCGCGCGGTGGCAAGGTGATTCCCTACAAGGGCCTGCTGGACGATGCCATCCAGTTGGCCCAGCACAAGCCGCAGCGTGTGCTGCTGGTCGATCGCGGCCTGGCGCCGATGGCGCGCACGCCTGAGCGCGATGTCGACTTTGCCGGCCTGCGCGCACAGTACCTGGACCAGCCGGTCCCGGTGAGCTGGCTGGAGTCCAATGAGACCAGCTACGTGCTCTACACATCCGGCACCACCGGCAAGCCCAAGGGCGTGCAGCGCGACGTCGGCGGCTATGCGGTGGCGCTGGCCTCGTCCATGCAGCACATCTTCTGTGGCAAGCCGGGCGAGACCTATTTCTGCACCTCCGACATCGGCTGGGTGGTGGGCCACTCCTACATCGTCTATGGCCCGCTGATCGCCGGCATGGCTACCGTGCTGTACGAAGGCCTGCCGATCCGGCCTGACGCCGGCATCTGGTGGAGCATCGTCGAGAAGTACAAGGTGACCCGCATGTTCTCCGCACCGACGGCCATCCGCGTGCTCAAGAAACAGCCGGCTGAATGCATGGAGCGCTACGACACCTCTTCGCTCAAGGCACTCTACCTGGCCGGCGAACCGCTGGACGAGACCACATCCAGCTGGATCTCCGGTGCGTTGAAAGTGCCGGTGATCGACAACTACTGGCAGACCGAATCGGGCTGGCCCATCATCTCGATCGCCAAGGGCATCAGCGACAAGCCGACCCGCCTGGGCAGTCCCGGCGTGCCCATGCCGGGCTACCGCCTGGCCATCCTCGACGAGGCCAGCGGCGAGCCCTGCGCGGCCGGCCAGAAGGGGGTGGTCGCCATCGAAGGCCCGCTGCCGCCGGGTTGCATGCAGACCGTGTATGGCGACGACGCGCGCTTCGTCAACACCTACTGGCGCAGCCTGCCGCGCGAGGTCTACTCCACCTTCGACTGGGGCATCCGGGATGAGGATGGCTATTACTTCATCCTCGGCCGTACCGACGACGTCATCAACGTCGCCGGCCACCGCCTGGGGACCCGCGAAATCGAGGAGAGCATCTCCAGCCATCCCAATGTCTCCGAAGTGGCCGTGGTCGGCGTCGAAGACAAGCTGAAGGGGCAGGTGGCGATAGCCTTCGCCATCGCCAAACAGGCCGACGCGATTGCCACCCCGGAGCAGAGGAAGGCGCTGGAAGCCGAGATCATGGGTGTGGTCGACAAGCAGATTGGCGCGGTCGGCCGTCCGGCACGGGTGTTCTTCGTCACCGGCCTGCCCAAGACGCGCTCCGGCAAGCTGCTGCGACGGGCCATCCAGTCCATCTGCGAAGGTCGTGACCCGGGCGACCTGCCCACCATCGAGGACCCGGCAGCGCTGGAGCAGGTGCGGCTGGCGCTGCGCGACTGATCCCTGCCATCAAGCGGCGGCCGATACCGGACCTGGCCGCCGCTGATGCCGTAATTTGGTTACACTGGCAACTTCATCCCATCGTCCCTCTTCAAAGCTTCCGGTCATGCATCCCTCAATCCGCCCGGCCACTGCCGCCGACGCCGCTGCCATCTGTGGCATCTACAACCACTACGTCGACACCACCGTCATCAGCTTCGAGACCGAAGCCGTGACGGTCGAAGGCATGACCGCCCGCATTGCGGAGGTGCAGTCGCAGTTTCCCTGGCTGGTGTTCGAACAGGAGGGGGAGGTGCTGGGCTATGCCTACGCCAGCAAATGGAAGCCGCGCGCGGCCTACCAGCGCTCGGTGGAAAGCTCGGTCTACCTGCGTCACGACGCCGGCGGACGCGGCATCGGCAAGCTGCTGTACGCTGAGCTGTTCGCGCAGTTGAAACCCCTGGGCGTGCATCTGGTCATCGGTGGCATCGCCCAGCCCAATGCGGCCAGCGTGGCCCTGCACGAGAGCCTGGGCTTCGTGAAATGCGGCGTCTTCAGCGAGGTCGGCTACAAGATGGGACGCTGGATCGACGTCGGTTACTGGCAGCTCAAATTGCAAGAGGCCCAATGATGAGATCGACCCGCGCCGCCAGCGCCATCGAGCGCCTGAACAACCGCACCGAATCGCGCGAGTATTCCATGCTGCGCACCTCCGATGAACGCTTCATCCTGACCCGCCGCGTGGCCGGCCAGCCGCTGGAAAAGCTCAACGAAGCAATGGAACTGGACGACTTCGTCAGCTTCGTCAACGCCCAGGGGCCGCAAAAGGCCAAGCGCGTCAGCAAGCTCGATGTACAGTTCGAAAAGAACATGCGCAACAAGAAAGAACAAACGCCACCCTGAGGTGGCGTCCATCGATACTGGCTGGCCCGTGGGCGGCGTCAGTCGGCCAGGGTGGCAATCACCGGCGCATGGTCGGAAGGCTGTTCCCACTTGCGCGGCACCTTGTCGATGACGCAGGCGGTACAACGCGGCACCAGCTCTTCGGACAGCAGGATGTGGTCGATGCGCAGGCCACGATTGAGGCGGAAACCCATCTGCCGGTAATCCCACCAGCTATACATCTTCTCCGGCTGTTCGAACAGCCGGTAGGAGTCGGTCAGGCCCAGCGCCTGCAGCTTGCGGAAGGCCTCGCGCTCCGGCTCCGACACCAGCACCTGACCTTGCCAGGCCACCGGATCGTGCACATCGCGGTCTTCGGGCGCGATGTTGTAGTCGCCCAGCAGGGCCAGGCGCGGGTTCTTCGCCTTCTCCTGCGCCAGCCACTCGTGCAGCGCCGCCAGCCAGTTCAGCTTGTAGGGATACTTTTCGGACTCCAGCGACTGCCCGTTGGGAATATAGGCGCAGACATAGCGCACGCCCTCGATGGTGGCGGCGATGATGCGCTGCTGCTCGTCGGGGAACAGCGGGTTGTTCTTGACCACGTCATTCATCGGATGGCGCGACAGGATGGCCACGCCGTTATAGGTCTTCTGACCCGAGAACTCGACCAGATAACCGGCGGCCGCAATCTCGGCGGCGGGAAACTTGTCGTCGGTGAGCTTGGTTTCCTGCAGGCAGAGCACGTCGACCGGATTTTCTTCCAGCCATTTCAGGACCTGCGGCAGGCGGACCTTGAGGGAGTTGACGTTCCAGGTGGCGATTTTCATGAGTGTGCGCAATCCTTGTGTAGTGCGGGTGTGCGCCGCAAGCATGGCAATCGTGGGACGATTGCCGGATCACCACAGGGAGATGCATGCCGGCGCAACAATGAGCGTGGACGGCACTATAGCACCAGCGACCAGGCTTGGTTGCTTCCGCATGGAGTGCAGAGAGTGTGAGGGCTCATTTCCCGCCGAGATCCTGTACACCGATGACGTCTCCCGACGTGACAAGGGGAACGCCCTTGCGGACGTTCCCCTCGCGATTGCCTTCGATCAAACCGACGCGATTACGCCGGCATCATCTGCGCGCTGGTCATCTGCGCGCCCTCGTCACCGGCTTTGCGGCGGCGACGGTAGGCGGCGAAGCCGATCAGGCCCAGGCCGCCGATCATCATGGCGGTGGTCGAGGCCTCCGGCACCGGTGCCACGCTGATGTTGCCGGCAAAGCTGCCGCCCGCCGAACCCAGCACGGTGCCGGCCACCGACAGGGTGTACAGACCGCTGGTCAGACCGTTGGTGCGCAGGCTGAAGGTCTGCAGGTCACCGCTGGAGAGTTGGGTGCCGGTGTAGGTCTGGCCATTGCCGCTCAGTGTGAAGCTACTGATGCCCACGCGGGAGAGACCATCCAGTGCGATCGAGACCAGGGCGGACGACACCGCAGTGCCAGCACCGCCGACGTTGAAGGTGAAGTTTTCCAGGAAGGTCTGACCCGTGGTGCCATCGCCATAGCGGGCATTGAAGGTCGACGTGGCGTCGGTCCAGACCAGTTCGCGCGTACGTTCCATATCGGCCGCGCTGGCCGAGGAAGCCATGGCGACGAATGCGGACGCGATCAGGAAACTGCTCAACAGTTTTTTCATTTCGTACCTCTTTCCAGTTCGATTGATTGGTTGATTGCGAAAGCACTGCAAGGGGGATTTTCGCGACGACGGTTTTTCTTGTTGATGTTGGCGAGGTCGTCGCTGGGGGCGTCCCTGTTTTTGATTTTTGTTCGACGGGACGTGCAGAGGATAATAGAAAATTACTAACTATTACAACTGATTCTTACGTTTTTCCCGTAAGCGGCGTTGCGTTGTAGGATTCCTGGAAGTCGCACTGGTAAAGGGTTTCCGACGGCAGAGCTTAATTTCCTTGCGGACTTATTTGGCTACGGAAACTAAGTTTTTTTGAAATGCTGAATGCTTCCCGTCAGATGGAAATCGGGGCGGGAAAAAGCGCAGGAAGGAGGGGATCCGAGAATGGTCGAGCTGGAGCGTGGCCAAGCTCTGCAGTAGAAGGCTATATCTGCAGAGCCGGGCGGGAGGAATTACTTGAAGTGGTAGCTGAGGGCGATGATGGCGGTGTCATCGGTGTGGCGATGGATCAGCGGGCTGTCGCTCACGCTGTGGTCCAGCCACTTGCGGCGCCAGTGCAGGTTCAGGTGCCAGTCCGCGCTCAAGGGAAGCTCGGCCGCCAGTCCCAGGATGGGACTGGTCGAGGCACCAGCACGATATTGCCGCACGCCGCTGGCGGCCGATTCGCTGGCCGAGACGCCGAAGAAATAATCGTTGTAGCTGCCGCTGCGATGTTCCACACCCACCTCCGGATAGAAGCTCATCGGTCCGGCGTCGATCTGCGCTGCGTAGATGGCTTCGGCCAGGGTGCCGTGGGACTTGTTGAAGTCGCGGAAGACGTTGAGGAAGAAGGCGCCAAATGGCGTTTCCTGATAGGTGCCCAGGCCCAGCGGGATGGGGTCCGAGCGGCGATGTAGGCCATGGTCGGCATCGAAGCCTTCGAAATTGACGCGGCCGGCCAGTTCCAGGTAGCCATAGCCCAGGCGCGCGGTCTTGATGCCGAAAGTATCCACGCGGGCGAAGAAGCGGCCATAGTCAAAGTAGGCATAGGGCAGCACGTCGTTGCGGGCGTGCCGGTTCAGGCCGTTGCGGTCGAGTCGGTACATGCCGACACCGAGGTCGCCGGTGATGCGGTCATGCAGCTGCAGCGGATCGTTGCTGCTGTCGGTGGGGGCGGCTTGCTGGGCCAGGGCGGGCAGGGCACAGCAGGCCAGGGTCAGGGCGGCGAATATTGTTTTCATGATCGGCAATGATGGTGGAGGCAGATGGGCATTGTAGCGGTCGCCAGCGCGCCCCGGCGGCTCGCGTGCCGGGGCGGCTTGCCGGGTGCGGCCGGACAGCAACAGCGGCAATGATGCGACCACGCACAATGGCCTGCCATCGGGCAGGCCATTGTCGGCGCAGGTCGGCCTTCGTCAGCCGGTTCGTGCTTCTCAGGCTTCGGCGGCGACGAAGCCTCAGGACGCTTGCATCGGTGGATAGTCGGTATAACCTTCGGCGCCGCCACCATACAGCGTGGCCTGGTTCAGGCTGGCCAGCGGGGCGCCGGCCTTGAAACGTTCCACCAGGTCGGGGTTGGCGATGAAGGGGCGGCCGAAGGCCACCAGGTCGGCGAAATTGCGTTGCCGCGCCTTGACCGCCATCTCCAGGTCATAGCCGTTATTGGCGATGTAGAGGCCCTTGAACAGGTCGCGCAATACCTGCAGGTCGAAGCCGCCTTCCACCTCGCGCGGACCGCCGGTAGCCCCTTCCACGACGTGCAGGTAGACCAGCTTGTAGCGGTTCAATTGCTCCACCACGTAGCTGAATAGGGCCTTGGGGTCGCTGTCGGCAATGTCATTGGCCGGGCTGATCGGGGACAGGCGGATGCCCACGCGTTCGCTGGGGACCACCGAGGTGACGGCGGCCACCACTTCCAGCAGCAGGCGGGCGCGGTTTTCGATGCTGCCGCCATAGGCGTCGCTACGCTGGTTGGTCTTGTCGCGCAGGAACTGGTCCAGCAGGTAGCCGTTGGCGGCGTGGATTTCCACGCCGTCGAAGCCGGCCTGCATGGCGAGCTGGGCGGCGCTCTTGTATTGCTCGACGATAGCGGGCAGTTCCGAGAGTTCCAGTGCGCGCGGTTCGACGAAGGGTTTGAAGCCGCTTTCGGTGAAGGCATTGCCTTCGGGCTTGACGGCCGAAGGGGCCACCGGCAAGGCGTTGCCCGGCTGCAGATCGGGGTGGGAGATGCGGCCCACGTGCCACAGCTGCAGGAAGATCCGGCCACCCTTGGCATGCACGGCGTCGGTGACCTTCTTCCAGCCGGCCACCTGGGCCTGGTCGTAGATGCCGGGAGTCCAGGCGTAGCCCTTGCCCTGCGGCGAGATCTGGGTGGCCTCGGCGATGATCAGGCCGGCGCTGGCGCGCTGGGCGTAGTATTCGGCCGCCAGTGGCGTGGGGACATCGCCGGCCAGGGCGCGGCTGCGCGTAAGCGGGGCCATGACGATACGGTTCTGCAGCTGGACTGCGCCCAGTTGCATCGGCTTGAAGAGGTCACTGCTGGCGTGGACGTTGGCATTGGCATTAGTCATGCTGTTCCTTTCTTGTTGGCATTGAAGGGGACGACAGTGGTCGACCCTGTTACCGACCACGGCGGGTCGACAGCGTTCCGGAAATGGATCGACAGTCTAGACGGGAACTGCGTTGACTGCTGGTGAGCACCCCGCAGGAAGCGCCGTGCTTGCCAGAGGGCAATCTGTGAAAGAGGGCCGAAAAAAAACCACCGCTTGCGCGGTGGCCTTGTCAGCGCTGGGCCGGCAGGCGGGCCCGGTCGGCGGCCCGCCCGTGCCGCATCAGGCGCGTGCCGAGCGGGTGCGCGCCTGGTTCAGCAGCCAGGTGGTCAGCAGCGGCACCGGGCGGCCGGTGGCGCCCTTGGCCGCGCCGCTCTTCCAGGCGGTGCCGGCGATGTCCAGGTGCGCCCAGGTGTACTTGCGGGTGAAGCGCTCCAGGAAGCAGGCGGCGGTGACGCTGCCGGCGGGCTGACCGCCGATGTTGGCGATATCGGCGAAGTTGGACTTCAACTGCTCCTGGTAGACCTCCTGGATCGGCATGCGCCAGGCGGTGTCTCCACTTTCGCGACCCGCTGCCAGCAGACCATTGGCCAACTGGTCGTGGGCCTCGTCCTCACGGGTGAACAGGCCGGTGTTGTGATGGCCCAGGGCCACCACGCAGGCGCCGGTCAGGGTGGCGATGTCGATCACGGCGGCCGGCTTGAAGCGCTCCACGTAGGTCAGGGCGTCGCACAGGATCAGGCGGCCTTCGGCGTCGGTGTTGAGCACTTCGATGGTCTGGCCGGACATCGAGGTGACGATGTCGCCCGGCTTGGTGGCGCGGCCGGAGGGCATGTTCTCGCAGGTCGGGATGACGCCGATGACGTTCATCTTCAGGCCCAGTTCGGCGATGGTGCGGAAGGTGCCCAGTACGGAGGCGGCGCCGCACATGTCGTACTTCATTTCGTCCATGTTCAGGCCCGGCTTGAGCGAGATGCCGCCGGTATCGAAGGTGATGCCCTTGCCCACCAGCACTACCGGGGCGTCCTTGGACTTGCCGCCCAGGTGCTTCAATACGATGAACTTGGGCGGCTGGTCGCTGCCGTTGGTGACCGACAGGAAGCTGCCCATCTTGAGAGCTTCGAGCTGCTTGCGGTCCAGCACTTCCACGCCCAGCTTGAATTCCTTGGCCAGCTTCTTGGCGGTATTGGCCAGGTAGGTCGGGGTGCAGACATTGCCGGGCAGGTTGCCCAGTTCCTTGGTCAGCGCCATGCCGTTGGCTAGGGCCACGGCTTCGCCCAGGGCGGCCTTGGCGGTCACGCCGTCGGCGGCGTTCACCAGCAGGGTGATCTTCCTGACGCCAGTGGGAGCGGGGTCCTTCTTGCTCTTCAGGGTATCGGAACGATAGACCGCATCGCGGCCGGCCAGCACCACGTTGCGGATGGCCCAGGCCAGGTCGCGGCCCTTGATGCCATCGAAGGGCAGGGCCAGGGCGGCGTCGTCGCAGCCCAGGGTGGCCAGGCAGCGCACCAGGGCGGCGCTGGCGGCGGCAAAGCTCTTGTCGGCGATCTCTTCCTCGGCGCCCAGGCCCAGCAGCACGATGCGTTCGGCGGCGATGCCGGTGACGCCGCGCAGCAGCAGGGTCGAGCCCGGCTTGCCGGAAATGTCGCCCGACTTCAGCGCGGCGCTGATCGCGCCCAGCTTGTCCAGCGCCCCGGCTGCCTTGGACAGCTTGCGGTTTTCATAGATGCCAACGACCAGCGCGCCGGTCTTGACGGCGGTCACGGCGTTTTTTGCGTCCAATGTTTTTGTGCTAAAGTCCATCGTTCGTCCTTTGTATGAATTACCTGGCGATTATAGAGCCCATTTCGACGCCACGCGCGCGTGAGTTCGCGCCAGAGCGGCCAGTGCCGGATGCGTCGCAGGGCCAGGCCACCGATTCATTGACCCCGATACCAGAGACAATTCCAGCATTCCCATGATTTTCCAGCGCGCTCTGCGTCGCGAACTGACCAGCACCGCAGGTGGGGTCTTCACGACGCTGTTTACCATCACGCTGACCGTGATGCTGATCAAGATCCTCGGCCAGGCCGCCGGCGGCCAGGTGGCTTCGCAGGACGTGATCGCCCTGATCGGCTTCCAGTCCCTGAATTACATGCCCATCATCCTGATCCTGACCGGCTTCATCTCGGTCCTGCTGGTGATGACCCGCAGCTACCAGGATTCCGAGATCGTGGTCTGGTTCGCCTGCGGTCTGTCGCTTACGCGCTGGATCGTGCCGATACTGAAATTCGGCTGGCCCATCGTGGCCCTGGTGGCGGCCTTGTCCTTCGTGGTCACGCCCTGGGCCAATGAACAGAGCAGCGAATACCGCAGCCGCTTCGAGCAGCGCGAGGACATCGCGCGCGTCTCCCCCGGCAAGTTCCAGGAATCGGCCGCGGCCAACCGCATCTTCTTCGTCGAAGGCATTTCCGGCGACGCCTCCAAGGTGCGCAATATCTTCGTCAACACCATCAATGCCGACGGCAAGAACAGCGTGGTGGTGGCCAAGGAAGGCGAGACCGTCATCGATCCCGATGGCGAGAAGTTCGTGGTCATGAACAAGGGCCGCCGCTATGACGGTTCGCCCAGCCTGCCGGATTTCCAGATCGTCGACTTCGAACGCTATGGCCTGCTGATCGGCAACCAGTCGCAGGCGGCTGCCGGTGAGCGTTCGGCGCGGGCGTTGCAGATGGGGGAGCTGGTGGCCAAGAGCGACGGCTACGCGCGCGGCGAACTACTGTGGCGCATCGCCTTGCCGCTGATGGCACTGGCCCTGATGCTGCTGGCCATTCCGCTGTCCTTCGTGAACCCGCGTGCCGGCCGTTCGCTGGGGCTGCTGGTGGCGTTGCTGCTGTTCGTTGTCTACAGCAATACGGTCAGTGTTTTTCAGGCTTCGGTGGCGCAACAGCGCACCAGTTTCATGATGGCCTGGTGGCCGGTGCACGTGATCGTGGCGGCCCTGATCGTGGGTATGTTCGTGCTGCGCCTCAACATCAACCATCCCTATCATCCATCCCGGTTGTGGAGCCGTATGCGCCGCGCCATGACGTTCCAGCGCGAGGCCTGAGATGAGAGTCATCCAACGTTACTTCACTTCCGAGATCACGCGCTCGGTGCTGTTCGCGCTGGCCGCCTTCCTGGCGCTGTTCGCCTTCTTCGAAATGATGGGCCAACTGGAGCAGGTCGGCCGCAATGGCTACAAGCTGCAGGAGGCGGTGTTCTACGTGCTCATGGGCTTGCCCGGCAACGTCTATGAACTGATGCCCACGGCGGTGCTGATCGGCACCATCTATACCTTGTCGCAACTGGCGGCGCGCTCCGAATTCACTATCATGCGGGTCTCCAGCATGTCCACCGGCATGGCGGCCAAGGTGCTGTTGCGCATCGGCGTGGGCTTTGCTGTACTGACCATCGTCTTCGGCGAACTGATTGCGCCCAAGGCCAGCGAGTGGGCCGAGAAGCTCAAGCTGCAGGCCCAGGGGGCGTCGATGTCCTCACAGTTCCGCTCGGGCATGTGGGCCAAGGACGTGATCAAGGACAAGGGCCTGGAAGGCAACGTCACCGGCAGCCGCTTCATCAACATCCAGACCGTGCAGCCGGATGGCCGCATCGAGGGCGTCAAGCTCTATGAGCTGGATACCGACTTCCACATGGCTCGCATGATCACCGCCAAGTCCGGCATCTATGAAGGCAACCACCAGTGGGTGCTCAATGAGGTGGTGCAATCCGATTTCACTGGCGGCCGTGACCGCAAGATCACCGAGCCGGTCAAGACCGTCAAGACGGCGCAGATGAAGCTGGTCTCGGAGGTGACGCCGGAAATCCTCTCGGTGCTGTTCGCCGATCCGGACCGCATGTCGGCCTATGATCTGCTGGCCTATACCAAGCACCTGGAAGCCAACAACCAGCGCACCGATCGCTATGAAATCGCCTTCTGGAAGAAGATCGTCTACCCGCTGTCCATCTTCGTGATGCTGGCGCTGGCACTGCCCTTCGCCTACCTGCATTTCCGCGCCGGTGGCGTGAGCCTGAAGATCTTCACCGGCATCATGATCGGGGTGTGCTTCCAGCTGATCAACAGCCTCTTTTCGCACCTAGGCCTGCTCAATACCTGGCCGGCCTTCGTTACCGCCGCCCTGCCCAGCCTGTTGTTCATGGTGCTGGCGATAGGCGCGCTGTGGTGGGTGGAACGTACCTGATTTCGTCTCAACCTGAACCGACGTCCTTATGCAACAAAGCCTGATCCTCTTCGCCCATGGCGCCCGCGACCCGGCCTGGGCCGCACCCTTCGAACGTCTGCGCGCGCTGACCCGCGCAGCCATGCCGGTCGTCGGCGTGGAGCTGGCCTTCCTGGAACTGATGCAGCCCGACCTGCCCAGCGTGGTGGCGCAGCAGGTGGCCGCCGGCAGCCGGCGCGTGACGGTGATCCCGGTATTCCTGGGGCAGGGTGGCCATGTAAGGCGCGACCTGCCGCAATTGCTGGAGCAGTTGCGCCAGGCGCATCCGGAGGTGGAAATCCGCACCGTGCCGGCAGTGGGCGAGGATGAGGCCGTGTTGCAGGCGATTGCCACCTATTGCATCGGGACCTTGCAAAGCTGAGTAGTTCGCGCCACCGGCAGTACAGAAGAAAGATGGCCCGTCCTGAATGAACGGGCCATCTTCTTTTGGGGCAGTTGACCTGGCGGTGGCCGGATCAGAATAGGCGCGCGCCGTTCGGCACTGCCTGGTCGGGCTTGAAGAGCACCACCTCGCCCTGGGCATCGGGGAAGCCCAAGGTCAATACTTCGGACATGAACTTGCCGATCTGGCGCGGCGGGAAATTGACCACCGCCGCCACCTGCCGGCCTACCAGCTGGTCCGGTGTGTAATGCGCGGTGATCTGGGCGCTGCTCTGGCGCACGCCGATACCGGGCCCGAAGTCGATCTTCAGCTTGAAGGCCGGCTTGCGGGCTTCGGGAAAGGCGTCGGCGGCAAGGATGGTGCCGATGCGGATATCGACCTTGAGGAAGGCGTCGAAATCGATGGCGTCGGCGGCAGGGGCGTTGGTGTCGTGCAGGAGGTGCATGGCGTTCTCATTGACGGTCGGCCAGCGCCGGACCGATCATCACCAGCACCGGTCCGCTGCAGGCCTGCAGTCCGGCTTCCAGGCCGGCCAGTTGCAGGTGGTAGATATGCTGGTCGGGGCGGCTGCAGTTTTCCACCACCACCACCGGAGTATCGGGCGCATGGCCCAGCGCCAGCAAGCGTTGCGCGGTGGCCGTGGCTTCGCGGCCGCCCATGTACTGCACCAGCGTATCGCCATTGGGCATGCGCACTTCATCCGGTTCATCCACCCCCGTGCTCGATGTGAACAGGGAGACGCTGCGGGCAATCCCGCGCCGCGTCAGGGGACGCTTGGCAGCCGAGGCGGCGGCCAGGGCAGCGGTGATCCCGGGGACGATTTCGTAGGGAATGTGATGGGCTTCCAGCGCCCGCATTTCCTCGTCGGCGCGACCGAAGAGCATGGGGTCGCCACCCTTGAGGCGCACCACGCGGCGGTATTGCTGGGCAGCTTCCACCAGTTTCTGGTTGATGACCGGCTGGGCGGTGGAGCGCTGGCCGCTGCGCTTGCCCACCGACACCTGCACCGCCTGCGGACACAGGGCCAGGATTTCTTCGGTGACCAGGGCGTCGTGCAGCACGATGTCGGCCTGCGCCAGCAGGCGCGCGGCGCGCACCGTCAAGAGGTCAGCCGCGCCGGGGCCGGAGCCGATCAGCCACACCTGGCCCGGATGGTCCGGGCTGGGTGCGGGAGTGTCGGAAGAGGATGGGTTTGCTGCCTGTTCGGTGGCCATGGCCTTGCTACAAGGTACGATTGCGGATCGAAGGAAAATCAGTCGATCCGAATCATACCAGCGGCGACCGTCTGGTGGCTCACTTCGTCGATCAGGATGAAGGCGCCGGTGGCGCGGATATCCTGATAGGCATCGGCGGCGATGGGCTGCTGCACGTTGACGCTGATGCGGGCGATGTCGTTGAGCTTCAGGGTCTCGGCCGGGCGGCGTTCCTGGGTGTTGATGTCCAGCAGCGTATCGACCTTGGCCACCCGTGCCGCCACCTGCTTGGTGGTGTGCTTGAGCCAGTACTTGCGGCGCAGGTCCAGCGGTTCCTCGGAGAGCCAGCAGACGTCGGCGTTGACGGTCTTGAGGATGGTCGAGGGCTGGGCGGCGGCGGCCAGCAGGTCGCCGCGCGAGATGTCCAAATATTCGTCCAGCAGGATGGTCACTGACTGGCCGGCCGTGGCCGATTCCAAGGAGCCGTCCAGGGTCTGTATGTCCTTGACCGTCGCGCTCTGGCCGCTGGGCAGCACCACCAGCTTGTCCCCCTTGGCGACCTTGCCGGCTTCGATGCGGCCCATGTAGCCACGGAAGTCATTGGCTTCGTGACCGTTGTGGCGCGCCACCAACTGCACCGGGAAGCGGAAGGCTTCCTCGTGGGCGTCTTCGTAGACCGAGAGCGACTCCAGCAGGGTGATCAGGGTCGGGCCCTGGTACCAGGACAGGCGCTCGCTGGCAGTGACCACGTTGTCACCGGCCAGGGCCGACAGCGGAATGGCGTGCACATCCTTCAGGCCCAGTTGCTGGGCGAACTGCTGGTAGGCGCCGACGATGCGGTCGTAGACGGTCTGGTCGTAATCCACCAGGTCCATCTTGTTGACGGCCACGATCACGTGCTGGATCTGCAGCAGGTGGGCGATGGTGGAGTGGCGCTTGGTCTGGGTCAGCAGTTCCACGCTGCCATCGTCGCCCAGCTTCACCTTGGAGACGTCCACCAGGATGATCACCGCGTCGGCCGTGGAGGCGCCGGTGACCATGTTGCGGGTGTACTGCTCGTGGCCCGGGGTATCGGCGATGATGAACTTGCGCTTGGGCGTGGCGAAGTAGCGGTAGGCCACGTCGATGGTGATGCCTTGTTCGCGCTCGGCTTCCAGGCCATCGGTGAGCAGCGACAGGTCCACCGTGTCGCCCACGGTGCGCTTGTGCTTGGCGCGCGAGATGGCGTCGAGCTGGTCGGCGAAGATGCCCTTGCTGTCGAACAGCAGGCGGCCGATCAGGGTGCTCTTGCCATCGTCCACGGAGCCGGCGGTGATGAAGCGCAGCAGGCCGCGTTCGTGCGCGGGCGCGGCGGCGTTGGCCAGTTGTTCTTGGGTTGCGGCGGCGTTCATCAGAAATATCCTTCCTTCTTGCGTTTTTCCATCGAGGCTTCGGACGTCTGGTCGTCCATGCGGGTGGCGCCGCGCTCGGTAATCTGGGTCACTGCGGTCTCGGCGATGATGGCTTCCACGGAAGCGGCGTCAGAGGAGACCGGGCAGGTGCAGGAGATGTCGCCCACGGTGCGGAAACGCACCACCTGCTTTTCCACGGTCTCGCCTTCGCGGGCCGGGGTCAGGTCAGTCAGTGGCACCAAAAGGCCATTGCGCGGGATCACTTCACGCTCGTGGGCGAAGTAGATCGAGGGCAGGGCCAGCTTCTCGCGGGCGATGTATTGCCACACGTCCAGTTCGGTCCAGTTGGAGATGGGGAAGACGCGCATGTTCTCGCCCGGATGCACGCGGGTGTTATACAGGTCCCACAGCTCGGGGCGCTGGGCCTTGGGGTTCCATTGGCCGAATTCGTCGCGGAAGGAGAAGATGCGTTCCTTGGCACGGGCCTTTTCCTCGTCGCGGCGCGCGCCGCCGATACAGGCGTCGAACTTGAATTCCTCGATGGTTTCCAGCAGCGTCACCGCCTGGGCCGCATTGCGCGAATCGGTCAGCGGATTGCGCAGGCGCACGGTGCCGCGCTTGATCGAGTCTTCCACCGAACGCACCACCAGGCGCTCGCCCAGTTCAGCGGCGCGGCGGTCACGGAATTCGATCACTTCCGGGAAGTTATGGCCGGTGTCGATGTGGACCAGCGGGAAGGGGAACTTGCCCGGGCGGAAGGCCTTCTCGGCGATGCGCAGCAGTACCACCGAGTCTTTGCCGCCGGAGAACAGCAGCGCCGGGTTGCTGCACTCGGCCGCGACCTCGCGCATGATGTGGATGGCTTCCGATTCCAGCCAGTCGAGGTGACGGTTGCTGGCGTTGTCCAAAAAGAGTTTGTCTACCGCTGTGTTCATGCCGGGCTTTCCGTTGCTTTGCTTGTTGTGGCTTTGATTGTTGCTCTGGTTGAATTCTTGATCAGCCCGCTGCGTGTGCCTTGATGCGCACCAGCTTGCCATCGACCACGTGCAGGCCGCATTCCTTGGAATCCGGGTTCTCCCACCACCAGCGGCCGGCACGGATGTCTTCGCCGGGCTGGATGGCGCGGGTACAGGGCTCGCAGCCGATGGACGGGTAACCCTGGTCATGCAGCGGGTTGTAGGGCACGTCGTTGGCGCGGATGTAGTCCCAGACGTCCTGTTCCGACCAGTCGGCCAGGGGATTGAATTTCTCCATGCCGTGGGCGTCATCGCGTTCCTGCACGTGCAGTTCGGCGCGCGTGACCGATTGCGCGCGGCGCTGGCCGGTGACCCAGGAAGCCTTGCCCTGTAGGGCGCGATTGAGCGGCTCCATCTTGCGGATGTGGCAGCACTCCTTGCGCAGTTCCACGCTGTCGTAGAAAGCGTTGGCGCCGTTTTTCTGCACGTAGGCTTCTACCGCCTCGGGCTGCGGACGGTAGGGTGCGACTTCGTAATCGTAGGTCTCGCGGATGCGGTCCAGCATGCCCACGGTTTCCTTGTGCAGGCGGCCGGTTTCCAGGGTGAAGATGCTGATCTTGTCCTGCAGCTTGCCGCGCAGGATCAGGTCGGTCAGCACCATGTCTTCGGCCGCCAGGCTGGAGGCCAGCGCCGCCGGAGCGTACTCGGCGGCGATGCGTTCCAGCGTGGCCTGGGTCTTGGCGATCAGTTCTTGCAAGCCTGGGTTAGCCATGGGCTGTCCTTCCTTGTCCAATAGGGCCGTTCAGTCGGCGGCTTGCACCGCTTCGCGCTTGACGCGGCGGAACAGCGGGTTCTTCTCGTCCCAGGAGGTCTGGTACTTCTCGGAGAAGTCGGTCAGGCCCTTGACGGCGTCATGGATGTTCTTGTCGGCGCGCACGGCAAAGGCATCGAAGCCCACGCGCTGCATGTAGAACAGCTGGTCGCGCAGCACGTCGCCGATGGCGCGCAGCTCGCCGGCATAGCCCAGGCGGGCGCGCAGGTTGTAGGCGATGGAATAGCCGCGGCCGTCAGCGAACTTGGGGAAGTCCACGGCGACCACCCGGAAATTCTCCAGCTGGCCCTTCAGCTCTTCGGCGCGCTCGTCGCTGGCCAGCCAGACGCCGATCTCGGGGCGCGACTTGAGTGCCTCGCCCTGTGCCTGCCAGACCTTCAGCGGCACGATCACGCGGCCTTCGGGGATGGTCACGCTCTCTGCGCTCTCGCCTTCAGCCAGGCGCAGCACGCTCCAGTCGTCACTGACGACGGTCTTGTTCTTGATGATTTCAGGCATTGGCGTCTTCTCCTGCGACATATTCGGCCGAACGGATCGGCGTTGCGTATACGAATTCCTTGAACGGGGTCACACCGATGCGGCGCACGGTATCGATGAAGCGTTCTTCCTCATTGCGCTGCTGCACGTAGACCTGCAGCAGGCGATCGATCACGGTAGGCATCTGGGTGGCCGAGAACGAGGGGCCGATGATCTTGCCGATCGAGGACTCGTTGCCCTGGGCACCGCCCAGCGAGACCTGGTACCACTCGGAACCGTCCTTGTCCACGCCCAGGATGCCGATGTTGCCCACGTGGTGGTGACCGCAGGCGTTGATGCAGCCGGAGATGTTGAGTTCGATGTCGCCGATGTCGTGCTGGAAATCGATGTTCTCGAACTTCTCTGCGATGGCCTGGGCGATCGGGATCGACTTGGCATTGGCCAGCGAGCAGAAATCGCCACCGGGGCAGCAGATGATGTCGGTCAACAGGCCAATGTTGGGCGTAGCCAGGCCGTGCGACTTGGCGGCCTTCCACAGCGCATACAGTTCGGACTGCTTGACGTCGGCCAGCACCAGGTTCTGTTCGTGGGTCACGCGCAGTTCGCCGAAGCTGTACTGGTCGGCCAGGTCGGCGGCGAAGTTCATCTGGTCAGCCGTGATGTCGCCCGGGGGCACGCCCGGCTTCTTCAGCGACAGCAGCACGGCGGCATAGCCGGGCTTCTTGTGCGCCTTGACGTTGCGCTTGATCCAGTTGGCAAAGCCACGGTCTTCTGCCTTCAGACGTTCATATTCCGCATCCACGGCAGGAAGGTTTTCATAGGCCGGGTCGGTGAAGAACTTGGCCACGCGCTGCAGTTCTTCCTCGGTCAGGGTGGAGGGGCCGTCCTTGATGTCGGCCCATTCGGCCTCGACCTGGCGCGCAAACTCCTCGGGGCCGATGGCCTTGACCAGGATCTTGATGCGGGCCTTGTACATGTTGTCGCGGCGGCCATGCTGGTTGTAGACGCGCAGGATGGCTTCCAGGTAGGACATGGCGTGCTTCCAGGGCAGGAAGTCGCGGATGACACTGCCCAGGATCGGGGTGCGGCCCATGCCGCCGCCGACCAGCACGCGGAAGCCCACTTCGCCGGCCTCGTTCTTGATCACGTGCAGGCCGATGTCGTGCACGGCGGTGGCAGCACGGTCTTCGGCCGCGCCGCTGATGGCGATCTTGAACTTGCGCGGCAGGTAGGCGAACTCGGGGTGGAAGGTGCTCCACTCGCGGATCAGTTCGGCGTACGGGCGCGGGTCCACGATCTCGTCGGCGGCCACGCCGGCCAGCTCGTCCGAGGTAGTGTTGCGGATGCAGTTGCCGGAGGTCTGGATGGCGTGCATTTCCACGCTGGCCAGCTCTTCCAGGATTTCCGGGGATTCTTCCAGCTTGATCCAGTTGAACTGGATGTTCTGGCGGGTGGTGAAGTGGCCATAGCCGCGGTCGTACTTGACGGCGATCTCGGCGAACTTGCGCAGTTGCTTGGAGGCCAGCATGCCGTAGGGGATGGCGATGCGCAGCATGTAGGCATGGCGTTGCAGGTACAGGCCATTTTGCAGGCGCAGGATGCGGAATTCGTCTTCGGCCAGCTCATCCGACAGGCGCCGACGCACCTGGTCCCGGTATTGTGCGACTCGCTCTTTGACGATCAGGTGATCGTATTGGTCATAGCGGTACATCTTGTTTTCCCTGTTAACGTCTTGATGGGCGACCCGTGAAGCAAGGTGCGCCCGATTGAAAATCAGCCTACCAAATCAGCTTGACTGCAACGCTCGTCAGCGTAATGGCCAGCAGGCCACGCAAGAATTTCTCCGGCACCGCCCGCGCCGCGAGCGAACCGATGGTGATGCCCGGTACCGACCCCAGCAGCAGGGTGGCCAGCAATTCCCAGTTGATCGACCCCAGCCACCAGTGACCCAGTGCGGCAATGGCGGTCAGCGGGACGGCATAGGCGATGTCGGTGCCGGCGATCTCGGCCGGCGTCAGGCGAGGATACAGCAAGACCAGCAAGGTCGCGCCCACCGCACCGGCGCCGATGGAGGAGATGGTCACCAGCGTGCCCAGCAGGACGCCGGCGGCAATGGTGGCGTTGGACAGGGTAGCGCCTTGCAGCTGGCGTTGCGGGTTGGCATTGAGCCAGGCCTGCATGCGCGAGCGGAACAGCAGCGCGATCACGGTCAGGAACACCGAGATGGCGATCGAATAACGGATGGTCAGGGCGATACCCTCGCTGACGGCGCCGAAATGCTTCAGCAGCAGCGTGGTCACCAGCGCGGCAGGCAGGGCGCCATAGGACAGGCGGCGCACCACATCCCAGCGCACCGTGCCCTTGAAACGATGGGCCAGGGTGCCGGCGGTCTTGGTGGCCGAGGCAAAGGCCAGGTCGGTGCCGACCGCCACGGAAGGGTGGATACCGAACAGCAAGGTCAGCAGAGGCGTCATGAGCGAGCCGCCACCGACCCCGGTCAGTCCGACCAGCAGTCCTACGGCAAATCCGCTTACTACATAAGAAACAGTCATAACACCTCGCCCATTAGTCTGCGAATCGTAATAAACTTATGCTTCAAACCAAACTACATAGTATTTATTTGCTTATATACGCCTTTGGCATATGGAAATGCGGCAAATGAGGCAGGCGCACGTCGCAAACACAAACACATGCGGGCGCCGCACTAGGTAGAAGCGAAGGAATTCCCACATGAATCTTCATCAGTTCCGTTTCGTACGCGAAGCGGTAAGGCAGAACTTCAACCTGACGGAAGCCGCCAAGGCGCTGTATACCTCGCAGCCGGGCGTCTCCAAGGCCATCATCGAGCTGGAGGAAGAGCTGGGGGTGGACATCTTCACCCGCCACGGCAAGCGCATCCGCGGCCTGACCGAGCCAGGCCGGGCAGTGCTGCGCTCGGTGGAGCTGATCATGCAAGAGGTGGATGGCCTGAAACGCATCGGCAAGGAGTTCGCCGCGCATGACAGCGGCAGCTTTACCATCGCCACCACCCACACCCAGGCGCGTTACGCCTTGCCCAAGGTGGTGCAGGCTTTCACCCAGAAGTATCCGAAAGTGCATCTTTCATTGCTACAGGGCAATCCCAAGCAGATCACCGAGATGGTTCGCAACGACCAGGCCGACATCGCCATTGCCACCGAAGCCCTGGCTTCCGGCGAGGGTCTGGTCTCGCTGCCCTGTTATCAATGGGAACACGTGGTGGTGGTGCCGCCCGAGCACCCGCTGCTGCAGTCCAGGAGCCTGACGCTGGAAGAGATCGCGGCCAACCCGCTGATCACCTATGACTCGGCCTTCAGCGGCCGCAGCAAGATCGATCACGCCTTCTCGTTGCGCCAGTTGAAGCCCGACGTGGTGCTGGAAGCCATCGACGCCGACGTCATCAAGACCTATGTGGAACTGGGCATGGGCGTGGGCATCATCGCCGGGATCGCCTTCGATGCCGAGCGCGACCGTGGCCTGCGTGCGATTCCGGCGGGGCACCTGTTCGGTACCAATGTCTCGCGCGTGGCCTTGAAGCAGGGCGCCTACCTGCGCGGCTATGTCTATACCTTCATCGAATTGCTGGCGCCGACCCTGAACCGCAAGCTGATCGCCCAGGTGATGGAGGGAGAGAAGGACATGTACGAACTGTAGGCAGGAATGTGAATGATCAAAAACAAAACGGCCGGATCGATGAAGATCCGGCCGTTTTGCCTTGCCCGTACTGCAGTGCGGCTTATGCCACGGCAGTGCGTTCCATGTCGCGACAGCCGTCCAGCAGGAAGGACAGGCCCACCACCAGCACCAGTTCGCCCTCGGCCGAACGGGCCGTACCGGTGATGCCGGCGGTGTGGATCGCGGTCAGCGGCTTGATCACCAGGTCGGCCGTGCCTTCCACCGACTCCACCCCCAGGATGTAGGGGTGCGGTACCGCCATGACGATGCCCACGCGCTCATTGCCCGGCTCGTAGCCCAGGACCCCCGCCAGTGAATTGACCGGCAGCGGCCGACCCTGATCGCGCAGTACCGGGGCACCGCCGACTTCGTCGAAGGTCTCCGGCAATTCCACCACGCGTTCGACCACCGCCATCGGCAGCGCCAGCGGGGCGCCGGCGCAACGCACCAGCATGGTCGGGATGATCGACAGCTCGATCGGCAGGCGGATCGAGAACTTGGTGCCCTTGCCGATGGTGGATTCGATGCGGATGGTGCCGCGATGCTTTTCCACGGCGGTCTTGACCACGTCCATGCCCACGCCGCGTCCGGAGACACTGGAGGCCACTTCCTTGGTCGAGAAACCGGGCAGGAACACCAGTTGCAGCGCCTCGTCCGAGGTCAGCGCCTGGTGTTCGGTGATCAGACCCTTGGCCAGCGCCTTGTTGCGCAGCATGTCCGGATCCATGCCCTTGCCGTCGTCGAACACTTCGATCATGACGCTGCTGCCGGCTTGCCAGGCGTGCAGCGAGATGGTCGCCTTGTTGGACTTGCCGGCGGCGGCGCGGTCCACTTCGATGCCGTGGTCCAACGAGTTGCGCAGCATGTGCACCAGCGGGTCGTAGAGGCTGTCCACCACCACCCGGTCGACTTCGGTATCGGCACCGGTGATGACCAGGTCCACGTCCTTGCCCAGGTCCTTGGCCAGTTCGCGCACCAGTCGCGGGAATTTCTGGAACAGGCGACCCACCGGCTGCATGCGGGTGGACAGGGTGGCGCGCTGCAGCTCGCTGGAATAACGCGAGGCGCGGCCCAGGGTTTCGGCCAGGGTCGACATCAGCGCGGCAGCCGTGCCTTCGAACTTGAACTGTTGCAGCTTTTCAAGGAGCACGGCGGCCTGGTTGGCGGCCTGCACCGATTCGCCGGCCACTTCCAGCAGGGCGTCGAGCTTGCCGGCATCGATACGGATGCTTTCTTCCTTGGCGCTGCCGGCGGTGTCGCTGGCGCGGCGGTTGTGCTGGGCGGGCGCTGCGGCCTTCGGTTCACCATCGGCAGCCGGAGCAGCCGCTGCCGCTGCCGCCACAGGGGCTGCTGCCGGCGCGGTGTCGGTCGCAGCCTCAGCCGCGGGCGCGGCCACTGCGGCGCCGGGGACCAGGGCCTGGTACAGCGCGGGCCAGTCCAGTTCGCCATTCTTCATCACGCTGGCGCTGCCATCAATGGCAGCTGCCGGGGCACTGGTTGCGACTTCGGCCACTGGTGCGGCTGCCACTGGTGCGGCCGCCGCAGGGGCCGCAGCCGCTGCCGCAGGAGCCTCGCTCTTGCCTTCGATGGCCTGGGTCAGGATGTCCTTCAGTTCTGCCGGCATCGAAGCCAGGCTGTCGGGCGCGGCACCGTTGGACAGTTCGTTCAACTGGTCGGCCACGAAGCCGCTGGCCTGCAGCGCCGCTTCGATGGCCAGCGGTGTCACCGGCGCCTTGCCGGTGCGCAGGGCATCGAACAGGTTTTCGGTCAGGTGACAGGCCGACACCATGGCCGGCAGGTTCACGAACCCGGCGCCGCCCTTGATGGTGTGGAAGGCGCGGAAGACCGCATTGAGGATTTCAAGGTCATCAGGATGTCGTTCGAGCGTCAGCAGATGCTCTTCCACGTTGGTAGCAAGCTCCAACGCTTCAACGACAAAATCCTTGAGCATTTCGTCATCCATTAGAACCCCAGGCTATCGAGTAAGTCGTCCACATCGGTCTGGCCCATGGCGGTACCCGGCGCGGCCGGGCCGTTCATCAGGCTGGCCGGCTTTTCCGCCTCGATCTGGGCGCGCACCTCGGCCGGCGCGTTGTCGCGCAGCAGCTGGGCCAGTTCGCGCTCGGCGGTGGCGGTGATGGCCACGATCTTCTTGATCAGCTGGCCGGTGATGTCCTGGAAATCCTGGGCCATCATGATTTCCAGCATGCGGGCCTTTTCCGCCTCGGTCGATTCGACCACCGAGGACGAGAATTTCTGCGAGTCGCCCGCCAGCTTCTTGAATTCGTCGATGGACATCTGACCGGCATAGAGCTTGGTCCAGCGCTCGTTGATGTCCTTGGCCTGTTCCTGCAGGCGGTCCTGGGCCGGCATGCCCGAGTCCAGTGCATTGAGCACCTTGTTGGCGGCCTGTTCGGTGAGGGTGGCGATGTGCTCCAGGCGGCTCTGGGCGTCGCCGATCTGCTCGGCCACGTCGTTCAGGGAGCGGTCATAGCCCAGTTCGCGCATCGAATCATGCAGCAGACGCACGATGCCGCCCAGGCGCTCGTACATGGGCTTGTCGCTCTGGTCTTCCTGCGCCGGCTGGGCATTGTCGCCGGCGCTGGCGGCGCCGCTGGCACTCTCGGTGCCGTCACCGGCAGTCATGCCAGGTAACGTCTGCGCGGAAATTTCGTCAAACAATGCTTCCAGATCAACGTCGTCGCTCATGATTACTGATTCTCCCAACAAATTTGGTGCGCGCAGCAGCGCACTGCTATGCAAAGTTGCCCGTAGGCGGATCAAATGCGTCGTTCCGGGAGGCACAGCAACCGTCCCATCCGGGGATATCACAAGGATATCGGCAGGCCAGGGCGGAGTCTGAAGGCTCGCAGACCACGACAACGATTCAGGGATGACAGGTGAGGCCAGCAGACCAGACGGTCCACGGGTCGACGATGCCATGGCGGCGAGTATAGGGCCGGCCAAGGCCATCTCATCGGCCAAACAGCGAGTGAAATCCCCCCATTTGTTTCGTTTTTTCGCCCCTTGCCCGGACCCCGACCGGGACGATTCTCCGAAATAAATTCGTACAAATCTCGAATTCTTTCGATATAGCTTCGAATTCTATCTCTCTTTTTCTTGAAAGCAATACGCATGCCGGGCTTGTGCTGATTTACATCACGATCGGCCTTCGTCTCTGCGTTTGGCTTGTGGTGCGCGCGGGGCGCGCCTACAATTGCGCGGTTTTGGTGCCCGCCGGCGCGTTCTCGCCGGCAGTTAAACGGGAAACACGCGCCAGTGCGCCGGCCTCGGCAGGCGGCGCTGGTCAAGGTGTGCTGCCCCCGCAACGGTAACCAGGCGCCGGTGTGGTGCGGCCAGACGATGCGCCGCGTATCGCCGGCAATCTCCTCTTCCACGCCACTGTGTTTTTGCGCGATCGTTCATATCGCCACATGGGAAGGCCGAGGACGACGCCTGCAGCCCGGAGACCGGCCGGAACAGGAGGCGCCCGCACAGGCAGTGTCGATGCGGGTTGCCGTTGCTTGCAACATGCGGGGAGGCATGTTGCACCCATTCATCGACTGTCTTTTTCATGCATATCGCTTATTTCCAGGCCCGCTGCGGCGGTTCTCGCCCCCGGTTTGCCCTGCGCACGCTCAGCGCCTTGATCCTCTCGGCCCTGGCTGTGGCCGGCCATGCCGCCGATACCGCCCAGCCGCTGTCGGCGGTGGTGGTCTCGGCATCGCGTTTTCCCAACGATCCGACCTTCCCGCCGGTGGCGGCCACGGTCATCACCGCCGAGCAGATCCGTGATGCCGGTATCGACAATGCCAATGAAGCCATCCGCAAGCTGGGCGGGGTGTATGGCCGCCAGAGCCTGGCCGGCCCGCGCGACTTTCCGCTGGACCTGCGCGGCTTCGGCCCCAACGGCGACCAGAACATGGTGATACTGCTGGACGGGGTGCGCATCTCGGAAAACGAACTGAGCACGCCGCTGCTGTCCTCCATCCCCATCGATAGCATCGAACGCATCGAAATCGTGCGCGGCGGCAGCAGTGTGCTCTATGGCAGCGGTGCCACCGGCGGCAGCATCCAGATCATCACGCGCCGGCCGCAGGCCAACAGCGGCCACGGCTCGCTGGTGGGAGAGGTCGGCAGCCAGGGACAGCGCGGTGCGCGCGCCCAGGTCTCGCGTGGCTGGGACAACATGTCCATTGACGCCAGCTATGCCAAGTCGCGCAGTGACAACTGGCGCGACAACGCCCAGTCCAGCCAGGAAAACCTGAGCACCACGGTGCAGTGGTTCGCCAGCGACTGGCGCTTCGGGCTGCGCGCCAGCCTGGCCCGCTCCGACTTCGGCCTGCCGGGCAGCCTGAGCCAGGCGCAATATGAGGCCAACCCGCGCCAGAGCACCAAGCCGCAGGATCGCGGCTCCTATGATAACGACAGCGTGACTGCCTTCCTGGAGCGTCGTTTCGGTGCCTTCGACGTCGCCGCCGAACTGGCGCACCGGGAAAAGTTCTCACGCGCCAACTACCTCAGCAGCGGCTCCAGCGCGCAGGTCAATATCAGGGGCACTCAATTCTCGCCGCGTTTGCGCCATGTATTGACCCAGGGCGACTGGAAGAATGAAGCCATCGCCGGCATCGACCTGGCCGAGTGGACGGCCTATAACAATGCCAGCTATGGCGACAGCGACGCCGCCCAACGCTCCAAGGCGCTGTACCTGCGCGACGAAATCGAATTCGCCCGCAACGCCCGTCTGGCCGGCGGGGTGCGGCGCGAACTGTTCACGCAGCAGAGCGATTCCGGACAGTACGACCGCAACAGCGCCGTCCATGCCTGGGACCTGCAGGCCAGCTATGCCCCATTGCCGCTGCTGCGCGCCTTCGCCAAGACCGGGCAGAGCTACCGCCTGGCTACGCCGGATGAAAACGGCTATACCGCGCTGCCCACCGGGGCCGTGCTCAAACCGCAGGTATCGCATGACCTGGAACTGGGCGCCACGGTGGGCAACAGCGGCCGCCAGGTCACGGTGCGCTGGTTCCGCCATCGCCTGCGCGACGAGCTGTACTACGATCCCACCGCCAATGGCGGCTTCGGTGCCAACAGCAACCTGGCGCCCACGCGCCACCAGGGGGTGGAGGTCGAAGGGCGCATGCAGTTGAGCGAGACACTGGCCCTCAACGCTTCCTACCAGCACATCGACGCTCGCTTCGAAGACGGGGCCAACAGCGGCAAGCAACTGGCGCTGGTGCCGGCCAACACCCTGAGTACCCGGATCAGCTGGAAATCCGGGCAGCAGAGCGCCGATGTCGGCGCGCGCTGGGTGGACCGGCAGCGCATGGGCAATGATTTCGCCAATACCTGTGCCAGGATGCCTTCCTTCACCACCTTCGACGCCCGCTACGCGCTGCGTGTAAGTGCCTGGGAACTGGCCGTGACAGGGACCAACCTGGCCGATCGCAAGTATTACTCGCAGGCCTATGACTGCAGCGGCGGCGCCGTGTCGGGCATCTACCCGGAAGACGGTCGGGCGGTAAAATTCACGGCCCGTTACGACTTCTGATGGACGTCCTGACGCCGAACTTCTGCTGACCCGAGCCCTCCCCCTGATGCGACGTTACCTGCCCGTGCTGTGCACCTTGCTGCTGCTGTCCCTGCTGGCCTTGTCGGCAGCGGCGCTATGCGGCAGTACGGGCTGCCTGCGCCCATCGGCCTCGGCCGACAACGTGGCGTTGCTGCTGTCGCTGCGCGTACCGCGCGCGCTGACCGCCTTCGCCGTGGGCGGCGCGCTGGCGCTGGCGGGGGCGCTGATGCAGGTGCTGCTCCGCAATCCCCTGGCCGATCCCTATGTCCTGGGGCTTTCCGGCGGATCGGCGGCAGGCGCCTTGCTGGCCATGCTGGCTGCCTTGCGGCTGGGCTGGCCGCTGCAGGCGGTGACCGCGCCCGGCGCCTTGCTCGGGGCGGCGCTGGCCATGCTGTTGCTGTTCGGACTGGTACGTCAGTCGCTGCGGCATCTGTCGATGTCGCCCTTGCTGTCCAGCCAGCGGCTGTTGCTGACCGGCGTGATGCTGGCCGCCGGCTTCGGTGCCCTGATCTCCCTGGCCCTGTCGATTGCGCCCGATGCGCAATTGCGCGGCATGGTGTTCTGGCTGATCGGTGATCTGGACGATGCGCGCCTGCTGCCGCTGACGGCGCTGGTGCTGGTCCTGGCCTTGCTGTGGACGCTGCGCTTCGCGCCGGCCCTGAACCTGCTGGCGCGCGGCGATGCGTTTGCCCAGTTGCTGGGGGTGCCGGTGCTGCGTCTGCGCGTGATGGTGCTGTGCACGGCGGCGGCCTGTACCGCAATGGCGGTGGCCATGGCCGGCACCATCGGGTTTGTCGGGCTGGTGGTGCCGCATGGCCTGCGCCTGTTGATTGGCAACGACCAGCGACTGCTGTTGCCCGGTGCCATGTTGGGCGGCGGTGCGGCGCTGACACTGGCCGACCTGCTGGCGCGCACGGTGGTGGCGCCGGTGCAGTTGCCGGTGGGGGTGATCACGGCACTGATCGGGGTGCCGGTGTTCCTTTGGTTGCTGACACGCAGTCGCGTATGAGCGATCCTGACGACATGGTCTTGCAGGCCCGGCAACTGGAGGTCAGGGTGGGCCAGCGCGCCCTCCTTGCGGGTCTCGATTGGAATGTGCGCGCAGGCGAGTTCTGGTGCGTGCTGGGGCGTAATGGCATCGGCAAGAGTACGCTGCTGCATGTTGCCGCCGGCCTGCAACGCCCGCATGCAGGGGAAGTACTGTTATGTGGACAATCGCTGTTGGAGATGTCCGTGCCAACGATGGCTCTGCACCGGGGTTTGTTGCTGCAACAGCAGCACGATGCCTTCTCCCTGCCGGTGCGGGAGGCCGTGCAGGCCGGAGGTTTTGCCCAGGGCCGCGGCTGGGCTCAGCCGGCCGACAATGATGAACGGGTGCGCGCTGCGTTGGAACAGGTTGGCCTGTCTTCTCAGGCCGAGCAGGATTTGCTGCAGCTGTCGGGGGGGGAGCGGCAGCGGGTGGCGCTGGCCACGCTGCTGGTTCAGGATCCGGACTTGTACCTGCTCGATGAGCCTACGTCACACCAGGATATCGCCGCCCAATTGCAGATCATGCAGTTGCTGCGCGGGCTGGCTGGGCGAGGCAAGGCGGTGGTGGCAAGCTGTCACGATATCAATCTGGCTTGGCGGTTTGCGACCCATGTGCTGCTGCTGGGACCGGACAGGCCGCTCGCCGGGACTGTGAATCAGGTGATGGTCCCGCCCCTGCTGGAAGCCGCCTTCGGCTGCCGTTTCAGCCTTGCTGCGCTCAGTCGGGATGGCAGCAGCGTCTTTCTTTCCAGCCTCTAGCCAGCGTACTTGGCTCAATGCTGAGGTGTCTGACGTGTTATTCGCGGGGTGGGGGCGCTGGTTTTTGTCCAAGCAATCAGGCTTCAGAGAGTAGTGGCTTAACAGATATTGCCGAATGCCATCAATCGATATAATTGCGGCGGGGAATACCCGCTAAAACACTAACTATATCTCTAGGGATTATCAATAATGAAAAAGCCTATCGCAGTAGCAATGGTAGTAGCCGCAATGATGGCCACCGGTCCGGCAGTTGCGCAGACGTCCGACAATGGCGTGTACGTAGGTGTGGAAGGTGCATGGGTGACGGTCAATTCGATCACTCGCCCGAGCAACGCTGTCAATGTTTCCGAAACCACCGATGTCGGTGCCTTGCGTGGACTGGTTGGCTATCAGTTCAACAAGAACCTCGCTCTGGAACTGGGTTACTTTGCGACCGATGACTTCAAGCAGTCCGGCGGTATCAGCGGTTCGGCCACCACCTATGACCTTAAGATCAACGTCAAGGGCACTGACCTGGCCGTGATCTACAAATTCACCGAATTCCTGCCTGGCCTGTACCTGAAGGCCGGTGCGGTCTACTCCAAAGTCTCGGGTAGCGTGACGGCGCGCAACGGTTCGGTTTCCGCCAGCGCCAGTGACTCCGTCAGTGGCACCGGTTATCTGTACGGTCTGGGCTATGACTTCAACGTCGCGCAGAACGTCGGCATCCGCGTTGGCTACACCCGCTACGAAAAGCTGGGTGGGGAAAGTGACAACAAGGGCAACATGTACTCTGCCGGTGTGAAGTACAAGTTCTAAGCGAACATGCCTTAGTATCCGGTACGCGAAAAATCCCTCCGCTTGCGAGGGATTTTTTTTGCCTGGGTATGTCGGGCAGTGTGATTTTTTCTACACATGAAGCCGCATTTCTTCACTTGTTGCTCAATTTTTTTCCGTACTCACTTCGAATAGTGACGACTTTCTAAATTCGTTCTTCGATCTCTTCGGCCTTTTCCGGCCTTCGCTTTTATCATCGCCCGGCTTCACGTCCAGTGCTGCGTTGATGCAATGGGTTGTGAAGATCCAATTAACTTTCGAGGTGAAGAGACCTATGAAGAAAATGCATTTATTGGCCGTCGGTATGCTGCTGACGGCGTCGTCCGTTTCCACTTGGGCCCAGGCAGTGAAGTCCGACCGCGGCGTCTATATCGGCTTCGAGGGAGGCATCGGTAGCTATCACATCGGCGGAGAGGATGCATCCTCCAGCGAGAATTATACGGATTCGCGAAACGCAAGTGCCTTGCGCGCCTTGATAGGCTACCGCTTCAGCCCAAACTTTTCGGTGGAGGCAGGCTACCTGAGCTTGGGTAGTTACAAGCGCGAGCTTATCCACGGTAATCATCGCTGGAACCTAAAGGCGGATACCGATGCATTCGATTTGAGCATCGTCTATAAATTTACCCAGTTCGTGCCTGGGTTGTATGTCAAAGGCGGGTTGATGAACTCCAAGGTATCAATCCAGACCGTCGGCGAGGGCCCTGGCCGCAACCGGAGCACCAGAGACTCCTCCCGTTCTGGCAATGGCTATCTGCTGGGCCTGGGTTATGAATATGACCTGACTCCGAACTGGAGTGCCAATGCGGGTTTCACACGTCTGCAACGTATTGGTGGCTCCTGGGAAGATGGCGTGAGTGTCGACGCCAACCTGTACAGCGCCGGCCTGAAATACCGCTTCTAGACCTTACTTCCCTTTTCATCATCCCTCCGAAGTCGGAGGGATTTTTATTTCATGACGGATCTCGCCTGGTCTAGGTGGACACACACTTCTGCCGCCGCATCAAGGACTCGCGGCCCGGCCCGGTTCATCCAGTCCGCATTGATCGTGTATAGCTGCCCGTCGCGCACTGCGCGCAGGCGCGGGAACTGCTTCCAGCGTTCCAGCGGCTGGTCACGAGCGTCACCGGGGGTGAGGATGACCTGGGGATCGGCTGTCAGCACGGCTTCCACGCTGATGGTGGGCGCCAGTTGCGGCAGGTCGGCGAAGATGTTGCGGCCACCGCACAGGCGCAGCACCGCCGAGGCCATGTGCTGGCCGTTGAGCGTCATCAGCGGCTGACTCCAGATCTGGTAGAACACGCTCACCGGCGCACGGCCCTGGTAGTGCGTGGCCAGTTCTTGCCAACGGGCGCGGAAGCCCGCAGCCGCAGCTTGTGCGGCGGTATCGCTGCCCGCCAGGTGACCCAGCTTTTCCAGAGAGCTTGCCACCATGCCGAAGTCGGCCGGCTGGCTCTCATAGACGGGGATGCCGAAGCTGCGCAGGCGCGCCAGCTGCAGCGGCTTGTTGCCGCTGTGCCAGGCCACGATCAGGTCCGGCTTCAGGCTGAGGATGCGCTCCATGTCGAGCGCGTTATAGCCACCCAGGGTGGGCAGGCTGGCTGCTGGCGGAGGATAGTCGCTATGGTTGCTCACGCCAACCAGTCTGGCGCCGGCACCGGCCGCATAAAGCAGTTCGGTCACGTGCGGTGCCAGGCTGACGATGCGCTGCGCAGGTTGCGCCAGGGTCACACTCTGGCCCAGGTCGTCCTGCACCGTGATTGCCGCCTGGGCGGCAACGCTGCTGAGCAGGGCCAGGACGGCCAGTCCGAATGGCGCGGCCACCCGCACAGGTCAGACTTCGAGGTTGTCGATCAGACGGGTCGCGCCCAGCTTGGCAGCCGACAGCACCACCAGCGGCGTACCCTGTTCCATGTCGGCAGCGGTCGGCGGTTGCAGGTCGATGCGCTTGCGCACGGCCACGTAGTCGGGCTGCCAGCCACGACCGGCCAGGCGTTCCATGGCCAGCTGCTCCACCAGCGCCACATTGTGCTGGCCACCGCGCACTTCATTGGCGACGTCGTTCAAGACCTTGTAGAGCAGGGGCGCCTCGGCGCGTTCGGCCGGCGACAGGTAGCCATTGCGCGAGGACAGCGCCAGGCCGTCCTCGGCACGATAGGTTTCGGCGCCGACGATCTCGGTGGGCAGGGCGAACTGCCGCGCCATGTTGCGCACGATCATCAGCTGCTGGTAATCCTTCTTGCCGAACACCGCCACGCGTGGCTGCACACAGGAGAACAGCTTCATCACCACCGTCGATACGCCGGTGAAGAAACCCGGGCGGAACTCGCCCTCCAGGATGTTGCCCAGGTCGTTGGGCGGCTGCACGCGGTATTCCTGCGGCTCCGGATACATGTCCTTTTCGGTCGGCGCGAAGAGCACGTAGACACCTTCCTTCTCCAGCTTTTCGACGTCAGCCTGGAAGGTGCGCGGATACTTGTCGAAGTCCTCGTTGGGGCCGAACTGCAGGCGATTGACGAAGATCGATGCCACCACCGGGTCGCCATGGGTGCGCGCCAGGCGCATCAGCGAGAGGTGGCCTTCGTGCAGGTTGCCCATGGTCGCCACGAAGGCGGTGCGCAACTGGCCGCGCAGGTGGTCACGGAGTTCTTCGATGGAGGAAATGATTTTCATGCGGAGTCTCTGGTTGCGGGGCGGACGGCGCGGCTGCCATGTGCGCGCTGCCCGGGGATGTCAGTGATCCTCGCCAGCCTAGCTGGGCGAGTACGACAGTCTGACATAGATGGGGGCGAAGGCTTCGGCCTGGGTGATTTCGATCAGCGTCTCCTTGGCCAGCTCGAGCAGGGCGATGAAGTTGACCACCACCACCGGCACGCCGCGCGAAGGATCGAACAGGTCCGAGAACTCGACGAAGCGCGCCGTCTGCAGGCGGCGCAGGATGCCGGTCATGTGCTCGCGCACCGACAGTTCCTCGCGGCTGATGTGGTGGTGCTGGGTCAGCTTGGCGCGCTTGAGGATATCGGCCCAGACGGCCTTGAGGTCGTCCATGTTGACCTCGGGCCAGCGGGTGACCACGGTCTGCTCGATATGCACCTGGGTGCGTACGTAATCGCGGCCGACCTGCGGCAACTGGTCCAGTTCCTGGGCGGCCAGCTTGATCTGCTCGTATTCCAGCAGGCGGCGCACCAGCTCGGCGCGCGGGTCTTCGGGTTCCTCGCCGGGCTCGGCCTTCTTGGCCGGCAGCAGCATGCGCGACTTGATTTCGATCAGCATGGCCGCCATCAGCAGGTATTCGGCGGCCAGTTCCAGGTTCTGCTTGCGGATCTGTTCGACGTATTCCAGGTACTGGGCGGTGACCTGCGCCAGCGGGATGTCGAGGATGTTGAAGTTCTGCTTGCGGATCAGGTACAGCAGCAGGTCCAGCGGCCCCTGGAAGGCTTCCAGGAACACCTCCAGCGCATCCGGCGGGATGT
The DNA here is from genome assembly GCF_035644555.1 of Herbaspirillum sp. Lineage (GTDB taxonomy): Bacteria > Pseudomonadota > Gammaproteobacteria > Burkholderiales > Burkholderiaceae_D > Herbaspirillum. Next base: position 39,536 of record NZ_DASQOH010000071.1, on the reverse strand, counting down.
AGAGATCATTGGGCAGCTGGAACAGCGGTTCGCCATACAGACGTGCCAACGCCACGCCGTCGATCACATCGGGCGTGCTGTCCTGTCGTCCTGCGGGGGTGATGTCGATGGCGTCGGCGCTGGGTTCCGCGCCGGCCTGGCCGGCGGATTCGGCGCCACCTGCTTGAGCCGTCATGCGAAAAGCTTAGTGGCTCTGATAGACGTAGGGCTGTTGCGCCACGCGCGAGGCCTTCTCACGGGCGGACTTGTCCAGGTCCAGCGGTTCCTTGTCCCACAGCAGGGCGCGGCCGGCGCGCTGCGATTCTTCCAGCTTCGGGTTCTTCGTCTTCAGTTCGTCGATGAACTGGGTGATCTCAGATACGTAGGTGGTCTTTTTTCCGAAGAGCATGATATTTTCAGGCCAAATGTTACACAGAGGCCGTATTTTACCTTGTCTTCATCAGGGATAATCAAATACCTATGCGTGAACCCTTATTCATACGCCTGCGTCGCCATGCCGGCAAATTCGGCGCTTTTCTTGCTGCTTTGGCAATGTTTGGCTGCGACCGCAACGGCAATCCCATCCAGGAGTTCGGTTTGGACAAGCTGCAGAAGGGCATTTCCAGCGAGGCCGACGTGCGCGGCGTCATGGGCCAGCCCGATACCATCTGGGACGACGGCAACGGCGCCCGCACACTGGAATATCCCAAGGGGCCGGAAGGCATCCGCACCTGGATGTTCGCCATCGGCGCCTCCGGCACCCTGGTCGATTACACCCAGGTCTTGACCCAGGAACATTTCGACACCATCCGCCCGGGCATGAGCGCCGAGCAGATCCGCCGCCAGTTCGGCCGCCCACGCAGCGTGGTGCAGTTTGCCCGCAAGAATGAGGAAGTGTGGGACTGGAAATACCACTACGTCCATGAGGATCGCCTCTTCAATGTCCATTTCGACATGACCACCCGGAAGGTGGTGCGGATGTCGATTTCAGAGATATCAGGCCACTGAAGCCGATCAGCGTATCCCCGCCCGCATGAACGACTGCACGAACTGCCGCTGGAACAGCAGGAAGGCCAGCAGCAGCGGTGCCGAGGTCATCAGCGTGGCGGCGGTGATGATGGACCAGTCCACCCCCTGGTCGGTGGAGGAAAACACCTGCAGGCCCACCGTCAGCGGCCGCGACTGCACCGAGTTGGTCACGATCAGCGGCCACAGGAAGTTGTTCCAGTGGGTGCTCACCGATACCAGCCCGAAGGCGATGTAGATCGGCCGCGCCAGCGGTACATAGACCTGCATCAGGATCTGCCAGGCCGAGGCGCCTTCCACGGTGGCGGCTTCATCCAGTTCGCGGGGCACCGTCTTGAAGGTCTGGCGCAGCAGGAAGATGCCGAAGGCCGAGGCGAAATAGGGCAGGCCGATGGAAAGGATGGTGTCGCGCAGGCCCAGCAGGTTCATGGTCTGGTAGTTCTCCACGATGAGGATGTCGGGCATCACCATCAATTGCAGCAATACCAGCATGAACATCACATTAATGCCACGGAAAGTGAAGCGCGCGAAGGCATAGGCGGCCAGCGTGGCCAGTACCACCTGGGCTGCCAGGATCATCGTCACCAGCAGGAAGGTATTGAGGAAGTAACGCAGGAACGGCGCTGATTGCCAGGCATTGACGAAGTTCTGCAAGGTCAGCGGCGCATCCGGCACGAAGCGGGTGGCGTATGCAGCCGGGTGGAAGGCGGTCCACAGCGCATACAGCAGCGGCAGCAGCCACAGCAGCGCCAGCACCCAGGCGGACAGGGTTTCCAGCACGCGGTGGTGCTGGCCGAAGGGGGAGCCGGGGGCGTTCATTGATAGTGGGTCCTGCGGTCGAGAATGCGGAATTTCACCAGCGCGATGAGACCCAGCAAGGCCAGCAACACCACCGTCAGGGCCGCCGCGTAGGACGAATCCCAGAAGGCGAAGCCGACTTCATAGATGTAGTACAGCAGCAGCGAACTGGCGTTGTCGGGGCCGCCCCGGGTCATGACCACGATGTGATCCACCAGGCGGAAGGCATTGATCAGGGCGTTGATCAGCACGAACAGGGTGGTCGGCATCAGCAGCGGGAATTGCACCCGCCAGAAGTATTGCCAGCGCGATGCCCCCTCCAGCGCCGCCGCCTCGGCCAGCACCGGCGAAATCTGTTGCAGCGCGGCCAGGTAGAAGATCATGAAGAAGCCGGCTTCCTTCCAGATCGCCACCACCATCAGCGCAGCCAGTACGCTATGCGGATTGCCCAGCCAGTTGTGCGAGGGCAGGCCGAGCGCGCCGGTGATCTGCTCCAGCAGGCCGTACTGCGGCGTGTAGAAGAACAGCCAGATATTGGCCACGGCGATCATCGGCAACACCGTGGGGGTGAAATAGGCCAGGCGCAGCACGCCGCGCCCGACCAGTTTCTCGTTGACCCACAGCGCCATCAGGATGGCCAGGGCGATCGCCACCGGGATGGTCCCCAGGGCGAACCAGAGGTTGTTGCACAAGGCCTGCCAGAACACCGGGTCCTCGACCATGAGCCGGTAATTGTCCAGGCCGACGAAGACCGACGGCCTTGCTCCCTTGGGCGTGGAAAAGAAGCTGTGCCAAAGGGTCGCCAGCGCCGGATAGTGCGTGAAGGCGATCAGCAGCACCATCGCCGGCGACAGCAGCAGCCAGGGCAGCACGGAGGAGGGCAGGCGTTTCATCGGCAGGCCTTGTGCAGGCGGCGCTTAGCGACCGTAGGTGCGCAGGATGCGCTCGGCTTCGCGCTGGGCGTCCTTCAGGGCGGCGTCCGGGGTCTTGGTGCCGGACAGCGCGGCCTGCAGGTTGTCGTTCAGGGCCTTGGTCACGCGCTGGTTGTCGTGGGTGGAGAGTTCGGCCACGCCATATTTCATCTGTTCGCGGGCGACGTCGGCGGCCGGGACGTCCTGCAGATACTTCTTCATTTCCGGCGTATCCCAGGCGTCCTGGCGCGGTGCCACGTAGCCGGTGGCGATCGACCACTGGGCTGCGCGCGCCGGTTCGGTGGCGAAGCGGATGAACTTCATCGCCGCCTGCTGCTCGGCCGGGGAGGTCTTGTTGAAGACATAGAAGTTGCCGCCGCCGGTGGGGCTGCCCGGATGCTTGATGCCCGGCAGCATCGCCACGCCGAAGGGGAAGCTGGCGTTGGTGCGGATATTGGTCAGGTTGCCGGTGGTGGTCCAGACCATGGCGGCCTTCTGTTCCAGGAAGTCCTTGGGGGTGGTGCCCCATTCGATGGCGCCGGCCGGCATCACCTTGTCGCGCGCGGCCAGGTCGACCCAGTGCTGCAGGGCCTGCACCGCGCCGGGCTTGTCGAAATAGGTCTTGGTGCCGGCACTGTTCATGAGAAGGGTGTCGTTGGAGGCCGTCATGGCCTGGAACATCCAGTAGCCGAAACCGGTGGAAGGAATCTTCACACCCCACTGGCTGACGTTACCGGCGGCGTCGCGCTTGGTCAGCTTCTTGGCGGCGTCCACCATCTCATTCCAGGTGGCGGGCGCCTTCTCGGGGTTCAGGCCGGCTTCCTTGAACAGGGTCTTGTTGTAGTACATCACGATGGTCGAGCGCTGGAAGGGAATGCCCCAGGTCTTGCCTTCGGTCTGGCTGTTTTCCATGAAGCCCTTGTAGAAGCCGTCGATCCACTTCTTGTCTTCGGCGCTGTTGGCCAGGCTGTCGATGGCAACGATGGCGTTTTCGTCGATCAGGGTGAAGAGGTCGGTGGAGAGCAGCACGGCCAGGGTCGGCGGGGTGCCGCCCTTGAAGGCGGTCAGCGCCTTGACGATGCTTTCCTGGTAGGTGCCGGCATAGATGGCCTTGACCTTGATGTCGGGGTTGGCCTTTTCGAAGTCGGCCACCATGCTGTCGATGGTCTTGGTCACCGCGCCGCCGACGGCGACCGGGTAATAGAAGCTGATCTCGACCGGGTTGGCGGCCAGGACCGGGGCGCTGAAAGCGGCGCTGACGGCCAGTGCGGCCAGGGACTTGAGGAAGGTTCTACGCATGATGCATCTCCATGAGGTGGAAGGTTGGCTTGCTGCGGAAATCGGTAAGTCGGTCAGGGGCGGCGTCGGCCGCTGTCGCCTTCGAAGAAGGTCTGGTCATGTTCATCCCAGGCCAGGTGTACGGTCTCGCCGGTGGCCAGCCGGTGCTGGCCGGGAGCGCGCACCAGCAGGGCGGCCGCGCCGATGCGCACACCCACGATGGTGTCGGCACCGAAATACTCGACCGTCTCCACCTGCGCCGGCACGCCCTGGTCGGCCAGGCGGATGTGCTCGGGACGCAGACCCAGCTGCAGGGGCAACTGGCCGGCGGCGGGGATGACCACCGTGCTGCCGCTGATGGCCATGCCCTGGGGATGCGGCGCCAGCGCCAGCAGATTCATCGGCGGCGTGCCGATGAAGCGGGCGGCGAAGGCGGTCGCGGGCCGGGCATACAGCTCGGCCGGTGGCGCGTCCTGTTCGATGTGGCCTTCGCGCAGCAGGATCACCTGGTCGGCCATGCTCATGGCTTCGGTCTGGTCGTGGGTGACGTAGATCATGGTCATCTGCAGTTGCTGCTGCAGGGTGCGGATTTCGCGCCGCATTTCCTGGCGTAACTGGGCGTCGAGGTTGGACAGCGGCTCGTCCATCAGGCAGACCGGGGCATCGGCGATGATGGCCCGCCCCAGCGCCACGCGCTGTTGCTGGCCGCCGGACAGCTGTGCCGGGCGGCGTTCCAGCAGGTGGCTCAGGCCGAGCAGTTCGGCCACGCGCTGCAGGCGCGCCGCATGGTTGCTGCGCGGCTCCTTGCGCACGCGCACGCCGAACAGGATGTTGTCGCGCACCGTCAGGTGCGGGAACAGCGCATAGGACTGGAACACCATGGAAATCTTGCGCTGCGCCGGTGCCAGTTGCGTCACATCCTGGCCGTCGATATGAATGCTGCCGCTGCTGGGTTTGTCCAGCCCGGCGATCAGGCGCAGGGTGGTGGACTTGCCGCAACCGGACGGCCCCAGCAGGACCGTGAAGTCGCCCGACTTCACCTCGAAATCGATGTCCTTGACTGCCTGGGCCTGGCCCCATTGTTTGCCGACGCCGCGCAGGGAAATCGCTGCCATGTGCTGTTCCTCGTGATGGACTCAGGATGCGGGCCGGGCGATCAGGCCGCCGCCGCGCCGCTGCGGATCTGCTCGACCAGCAGGCGTGCGCTGGTTTCGTCGATGATCAGCTCGTTGATGAAGCCGCCCCGCAGCGCCGCCTTCAGACCGGGCAGCTTGCCGGTGCCGGAGACCACGCACAGCGCGTGGGCGGCGCGGGCGAAGCAGTCCATGTCCGGCCCGCTGTTGCGGCCGTTGAAGGCGACGTCGCGCCAGCTGCCGTCGGCGCGGAAGAAGACCGTGGCGATGTCGCCCACCAGACCGTCTTCGCGCAGGATGCGGCGCTCGTCCGCGCCCAGGTAGCCGGCGGTGTGGATGTAGCTGCCGGTGGCTTCGGCACCGATGGAAAAGAGCAGGATGGAGGCGCGTTCTTGCAGGTCGCGGATGGCCTTGATGCTCTTTTCGCGCCACAGCGCACTGCGCGTCTCGGGATAGTCGAAGAAGGCCGGTACCGGCAGGTGATGGGCGCGTGCTCCGTAGTTCTGGGCAAAGCGGGAGACGATGGATTCGCTGAAGCTGTTGATGAAGCTGGCGCCGCTGCCGGAGCCATTGAGCGCCACCACATCCACATCATGCACATGGCGCGGCAGCAACTGGTCGGCGATCTGCGCCACCGTGGTGCCCCAGGCCAGGCCGATGACGGTGCCTGGTGTCACCAGCGAATTGACATAGGCGGCGGCATGGCAGGTCACGCGCTGCAGGGTCTCCTTCTCGGTGGCAGCGGCGGCCACCGGTACCACCTGGATGGAACGCAGGCGGTAGTGGTGGGCGAGGGCGGCTTCCAGGCTGCCGGAGACCTGCTGCGGGTCGTGCACGCGGATTTCCACCAGGCCCCGGTCCAGCGCATAGGACAGCAGGCGTGAGACGGTCGCGCGCGAGGTGCCGATCTCGTCGGCAATGGCCGCCGTGGTCATGTTCTGGAAATAGTAGAGGCGCGCCACGCGCACCGCCATGTAGGCGGTTTCCTGTCGATCCGCTTGGGCCATTGTTCTTTTCTGAAGAGCGAAATTGCGAAAAAGTGAAGAAACGGACCATGCGCCCGACCCGCCCCCGGCAGGCCAGGCGGGACGGCCGCCTGACAACGTTTTCACGATGGTAGCGAGCGATTGTTACGGCTTGATGAACATCTGTTCCAGGCTGGGTTTGGTGGCGTAGAGCCGGGGGAAGGGATAAGGGCGGGGCAGTGCAAAAGAAAAGCGACGCACCAGGGCGTCGCTTGTTCGGGAGGAGAGGGCGGGAGTGCTTCGGTGAGGCCCTAGTGCCGCATCACCCGGCGCATCACGATCGGCGCTGCCTCGTGCGGATTGGCGCGGGTGTACTCCAGTTCCGGTGCGATCTCGAAACCGAAGGCGGCATACAGGTCCACCAGTTGCGCCTGGTCGGTGCGCACCGCCAGGCGCAGCTCGCGCACGTCGGCCGACTGGGCGCGATGGATCAGGGCTTCCATCAGGTGCTGCGACAGGCGCTCGCCACGGAAGGCCGGGGCGATGCCCATGCGGCGGATTTCCCAGACGTCGCTCTCGGTATCGAGCGGCAGCCAGCGCACCGAACCGGCCGGCGTTTCGCCGCGCAGCAGGATGAAGGCGCCGCCGTGCTGCAGGTCTTCCACCACATGGTCGGCCGCCTCGCGGTGGCCGGAGGAAGTGGGCGCCACCTTGTTGGCCCAGCTATGCCGGGTCAGGTCGGCGATCAGGGTGGCGTCTTCCGATGTGGCTTCACGTATCAGGAAATCCATAGGCTGTCTCCTCCAGTGCAGGCGATCCGGTGCCGGTCGTGCTCAGCGCACCCGCATGCCCGGCTCGGCGCCCGGCCACGGGTTGAGCACGTAGATGCCCGGCTTGGCCTTTTCATCCTTGGCCGAGGCGGCCAGCACCATGCCTTCGGAGATACCGAACTTCATCTTGCGCGGCGCCAGGTTGGCCACCATCACGGTCAGCTTGCCGACCAGTTCTTCCGGCTTGTAGGCCGAGGCGATGCCGGAGAAGACATTGCGGGTGCGGCCTTCGCCGGCATCCAGGGTCAGGCGCAGCAGCTTGGTGGAGCCTTCGACGGCTTCGCAGTTGACGATCCTGGCGATGCGCAGATCGATCTTGGCGAAGTCGTCGATGGAGATTTCCGGGGCCAGTTCTTCGATAGCGCTCTCTTCGACTGCAGGCGCTGCCGCAGGGGCTTCCGGCGCCTCGAACAGGGCATCCAGCATCTTGGGATCGACGCGCTGCATCAGGTGCGAGTAGGCATTGATGACGTGGCCATCGGCCAGCGGCGTGGTCACGTCGCTCCACTGGAAGGGCTGTACCTTGAAGAAGGCTTCCACCTGGGCGGCCAGTTGCGGCAGTACCGGCTTGAGGTAGATGGTCAGGATGCGGAAGGCTTCCAGCAGGCGGCTGCAGACTTCGTGCAGTTGCGCGTCCTTGCTGCTGTCCTTGGCCAGCTCCCAGGGCTTGTTGGCGTCCACGTAGGCGTTGATGGCGTCGGCCTGTTCCATCACCAGGCGCAGGGCCTTGCCGTATTCGCGCTGTTCGTAGAGGCTGCGGATTTCATCGGCCACGCCGCGCAGCTTGCCCAGGAAGGCGTCGTCGGCGGTCGCCCATTGTGTGGAGACGCGACCTTCGAAGCGCTTGGCGATGAAGCCTGCAGCACGGCTGGCGATGTTGACGTACTTGCCGATCAGGTCGGCATTGACGCGGGCGACGAAGTCATCCGGGTTGAAATCCACGTCCTCGACCTTGGCGTTCAGCTTGGCGGCGATGTAGTAGCGCAGCCATTCCGGGTTCATGCCGATGTCCAGGTAGCGCAGCGGCGAGATGCCGGTGCCGCGCGACTTCGACATCTTCTCGCCGCTGACCGTGATGAAGCCGTGCGCGAAGACGTTGTTGGGCGTCTTGCGGCCGGCGAATTTCAGCATGGCGGGCCAGAACAGGGTGTGGAAGTAGGTGATGTCCTTGCCGATGAAGTGGTATTGCTCGGTCTTGTCATCGGCCATGAAGGCATCGAAATCACGGCCGGTCTTGACGAAGTAGTTCTTCAGCGAGGCCAGGTAGCCGATGGGCGCATCCAGCCAGACGTAGAAATACTTGCCCGGAGCGTCGGGAATCTCGATGCCGAAGTAGGGCGCGTCACGGCTGATGTCCCAGTCGCCCAGGCCGCCTTCGCCGTCCAGCCATTCGCGGGCCTTGTTGGCCACTTCCGGTTGCAGGCGGTTGCTGTCGAGCGCCCATTCGCGCAGGAATTCCACGCATTTCGGGTCGGACAGCCTGAAGAAGAAGTGTTCCGAGGACTTCATCACCGGCGTGGCGCCGGACAGCGTCGAGTACGGGTTCTTCAGGTCGGTCGGGGCATAGACGGCGCTGCAGTTCTCGCAGGAGTCGCCGTACTGGTCCTTGGTACCGCACTTGGGACATTCGCCCTTGATGTAGCGGTCCGGCAGGAACATGTTCTTGACCGGGTCATAGAACTGGTCGATGGTCTTGGTCGAGATCAGCTGGGCTTGGTCGCGCAGGGCGCGGTAGATCTCCTGCGACAGCTCGTGGTTCTCCGGGCTGTCGGTGGAGCTCCAGTTGTCGAAGGCGATGTGGAAGCCGTCCAGATACTGCTTGCGACCGGCAGCGATGTTGGCCACGAACTGCTGCGGCGTGATGCCGGCCTTTTCGGCCGCGATCATGATGGGCGCGCCGTGGGCATCGTCGGCGCCCACGAAGTGCACCTCATTGCCCTGCATTCGCTGGAACCGGACCCAGATGTCGGCCTGGATGTATTCCATGATATGGCCGATGTGGAAAGCGCCGTTGGCGTAGGGGAGTGCGGTCGTGACGAAGAGTTGGCGAGGTGCTGAAGTGCTCATTGGCGATACGGACGATGCAAGAGGGTTGATTGAGGCAGCCGGAAACTGCCATGAAAGAGGGGCATTCTATCAGCCAGCGGCCCTTGGGCGCAGTAGTTGCTCCATTGCAATGGCTTTGGCTTGCCTGGGGGCGGTGGTGCGGCCCCCGGTTTGATCCCGCGCCGGGGCGGCACGGGCCCGATTGGTTTAGACTTGCGGGTTCTGAGCAAGGAGAAACAATGAGCATTACCGTGGAAGAGATCAAGGCGGCCCTGTTGCAGGTGATCGACCCCAATACCGGCCGTGACCTGATCCGGGGCAAGGAAGCCCGCAACATCCGCGTCGAGGGCGGCCGCGTGCTGCTGGACGTGGAACTGGGTTACCCGGCGGCCAGCCAGGTCGCACCGATGCGCCAGCGGGTCGAAGAGGCGCTGGGCAAGCTGCCCGGCGTGACCGCCGTGGAAGCCAACGTCTATTTCAAGATCGTGGCCCATGCGGTGCAGCGCGGCATCAAGCTCAAGAGCAACGTCAAGAACATCATTGCGGTGGCTTCCGGCAAGGGCGGCGTAGGCAAGTCCACCACGGCGGTCAACCTGGCGCTGGCACTGTCGGCCGAGGGCGCGCGCGTGGGCATCCTGGATGCCGATATCTACGGCCCCTCCCAGCCCATGATGATGGGCATCTCCGGCCAGCCCGAAACCAAGGATGGCAAGACCATGGAGCCGCTGGAAAACCACGGCCTGCAGGTCTCCTCCATCGGCTTCATGATCGACCCCGACGAACCCATGGTCTGGCGCGGCCCCATCGTCACCCAGGCCCTGCAGCAATTGCTGGACCAGACCAACTGGCGCGACCTGGATTACCTCATCGTCGACATGCCCCCCGGCACCGGCGACGTGCAGCTGACGCTGTCGCAGAAGGTGCCGGTCACCGGCGCCGTGATCGTGACCACGCCCCAGGACATCGCCCTGCTGGACGCGCGCAAGGGCTTGCGCATGTTCGAGAAGGTCGGCATCCCCATCCTGGGCATCGTGGAAAACATGAGCATGCACGTCTGCTCCAACTGCGGCCACGCCGAGCCCATCTTTGGCGTGGGTGGCGGCGAGAAGATGTGCGCCGACTTCGGCGTGGACTTCCTGGGCGCCTTGCCGCTGACCATGGAAATCCGCCAGCAGACCGACTCCGGCACCCCCACCGTGGTGGCCGATCCGCAGGGCAAGGTGGCCGAGATCTACAAGGCCATCGCCCGCAAGGTGGCCGTGAAGGTGGCCGAGAAGGCACGCGATATGTCCAGCAAGTTCCCCAGCATCGTGGTGCAGAACGACTGAACGTTGCCGGTTGAGCCTCCCGGGCGGGCCGCCGGCATGGCGTGCCCGCCTGCAAAGGCGTTAAAATGACGCCTTTCCGATTCCATCCCTGACCGTTGTACGGCTTTGGCGTGCCAAGGCCGTTTTGGTTTTTCATTCCCGATCATGACTGCCACTCAAGTACGTACCCGTTTCGCTCCCAGTCCCACCGGCTATCTGCACCTGGGCGGCGCCCGCACGGCGCTGTTCTCCTGGGCCTATGCCCGTCGCTTCGGCGGCACCTTCGTGTTGCGCATCGAGGATACCGACGTCGAGCGTTCCACCCCGGAAGCGGTGCAGGCCATCATCGAGGGCATGCAATGGCTGGGTCTGGAGCATGACGAGGGTCCGTTCTATCAGATGAAGCGCATGGATCGCTATCGCGAAGTGATCGGCCAGATGCTGGCGCAGGGCACGGCCTACCACTGCTATTGCACTCCCGAGGAAGTGGAAGCCATGCGCGAACGCCAGCGCGCTGCCGGCGAAAAGCCGCGTTACGACGGCACCTGGCGCCCGGAGCCGGGCAAGACCCTGCCGGCCATCCCCGCAGAGCGCAAGCCGGTGGTGCGCTTCAGGAACCCGCAGGACGGCGAGGTCAGCTGGAACGACGTGGTCAAGGGCCCCATCACCATCTCCAACCGCGAGCTGGACGACCTGGTGATCGCCCGCCCGGACGGCACCCCGACCTACAACTTCTGTGTGGTGGTGGACGACTGGGACATGAAGATCACCCACGTCATCCGTGGTGACGACCATGTGAACAACACGCCGCGCCAGATCAACATCCTCAAGGCCCTGGGCGGCACGCTGCCGGAATACGGCCATGTCCCCATGATCCTGGGCGCCGATGGTGAGAAGCTGTCCAAGCGCCACGGCGCGGTCAGCGTGATGGACTACCCGGCTCAGGGCTACCTGCCCGAAGCCATGCTGAACTACCTGGCCCGCCTGGGCTGGAGCCACGGCGACGACGAGATCTTCTCGATGCAGCAGTTCTGCGAATGGTTCGACCTGGACCACCTGACCAAGGCCCCGGCGCAATTCAACCCGGAAAAGCTGAACTGGCTAAACAACCACTACATCAAGCTGGCCGACAACACCCGCCTGGCCGGCCTGGTGCGCCCGCTGCTGGAAGCGCAGGGCGCCGTCTTCGAAGGCGCGCCGGACCTGGCGGCCGTGATCGGCTTGCTGAAGGATCGCGCCAATACGGTCAACGAGATCGCCGCTGCGGCACTGATGTTCTACCGCCAGCCGGCCCCCGATGCAGCGCTGGTGGCCCAGCACATCACCGACGCCATCAAGCCGGCCCTGGCCGACTTCGCCCAGCGCGTGGCCACGGTGGAGTGGACCAAGGAAGCCATCGCCCCGATGATCAAGGAAGTCCTGGCGGCGCATGGCATCAAGATGCCGCAGCTGGCCATGCCCTTGCGCCTGATCGTCGCAGGTCAATTGCAGACCCCGGCCATTGACGCCGTACTGCAATTGTTCGGCCGTGAGGCTGTTCAGGCACGTTTGGCGGCATATGTTTGAGAAAAGGAAATAATTCTTCAAAAAGATGTTGTCTTTTGAAAATAGGTATTGCATAATCTCGCTTCTTCGCAACGGGGGTATAGCTCAGCTGGGAGAGCGCTTGCATGGCATGCAAGAGGTCAGCGGTTCGATCCCGCTTACCTCCACCAGCGACCCGCAGATGTTTGGCGGTGATATTTCAGGCGAAGCTTGAGATGTAGAAGTGAATTGAAGTACCTGCTTGTCCCCTTCGTCTAGAGGCCTAGGACATCACCCTTTCACGGTGAGTACGGGGGTTCGAATCCCCCAGGGGACGCCAGATTCTGATATCTGTGCTGTCACCCAGCAAGCAGCACAGGTATGAAGCAGTACGTTGTCCCCTTCGTCTAGAGGCCTAGGACATCACCCTTTCACGGTGAGTACGGGGGTTCGAATCCCCCAGGGGACGCCAGGTAGAAAAATAGTCCGATTGCCGTCGGGCTGTTAAAAGTTGAAGTAGTCTGATTGTTCAGGCTACCTTGAGGTTGGATAGTCCGGAGTTTGGGACTTTTCCTTTCGCAGGGGGTATAGCTCAGCTGGGAGAGCGCTTGCATGGCATGCAAGAGGTCAGCGGTTCGATCCCGCTTACCTCCACCAGCGACCCACATGGATATGTGGGGTGAATTAGTGGAAGAGCTGATTCGAGGAATTTTGCAGTTGTAACCGTTTTGTCCCCTTCGTCTAGAGGCCTAGGACATCACCCTTTCACGGTGAGTACGGGGGTTCGAATCCCCCAGGGGACGCCAAATAGAAAAGCCCGCGCAAGCGGGCTTTTTTGTTTGGCGGCACCTAGCGATGTGCTTGAGCACATCGCGGGGGGATTCGAAGGGTTTCGCTTGCAAGCGAAACCGGGCCCGCGGCACGTGAGCGAATCCCTCGCTCGCGCAGCGAGCGTTAGCCGACGGCTGAACGCGCACCGAAAGCAATCCAGGCCAAGCAGGTAACCGGAAGCCCGCGCAAGCGGGCTTACTTATATCCCCATCCCCACTCAAAGAAAACAAGTAGAAATCCACGGCACAAACGTAATAGCCACCAGCCCCACCAGCAGCACTCCCAGATACAACCAGATCCTGCGCAAGGCGACCTCCGGTGCCACCTGGCCGATGATGCAAGCCGCGTAATAGCACAGACCGAAGGGGGGAGCGAACACGCCCAGTCCCATCGCGAGAATTACCACCATCGCATAGTGGATCTCATGGATGCCCAGCTGATGCGCCACCGGGAACAACAGCGGTGCAAACAGCACGATGGCGGGAATGCCCTCCAGCACGCTGCCCAGCACGATGAAGGCAGCGATCGACACCAGCAGGAAGCCGGTGGCGCCGCCCGGCACGTGCGTCATCATCTGCGCCAGGTCATGCGAGAACCCTGATTGCGTCAAGGCCCAGCCCATGGCGCTGGCAGCGCCGACGATGAACAGGATCGCCCCCGACAAGGCCGCCGTCTGGATCAGGATGGGCATGGCCATGCTCCACTTCAGGCTGCCACGATAGATCAGCAGGCCGACGATCAATGAATAGCCGATGCCGATGGTCGAGACTTCGGTTGCCGTGGCAACGCCCTCGACGACCGCAGTGCGGATCACGAAGGGCAGCAGCAATGCCGGGAAGGCGATGGCCAGCGTACGCAGTACCTGGCGTGCCGGGGCACGCGGCTTTTCTTCATGATCGCGTCCGGCGCGCCACCAGGCTACGACCGCCAGTACCAGCGCCAGCACGATGGCCGGCAGGATACCCGCCGTAAATAACGCTGCAATCGAGATGCCGGTCACCGAGGCAATGGCGATCAATACTAGCGAGGGCGGAATGGTCTCGCTCATCGCTCCGGAAGCCGCCAGCAGTGAGATCAGCTCGCTGTCCTGCACCCCGCGCTTGCGCATCTCGGGAAACAGCACCGGCGCCACCGCCGCCATGTCGGCCGTCTTGGAGCCGGAGATGCCCGATACCAGCAACATCGCGCCCAGCAGCACATAGGACATGCCACCCCGCACGTGGCCCACCAGCGATGCCAGGAATTCCACCATCACTCGCGCCAGCCCGGTGGCATGGACCAGCTGTCCCAGCAGGACGAACATCGGCACGGCCAGCAGGATCAGGCTGCTCATGCCTTCATCCATGCGTCCCACCACGATCACCAGCGGTGTCGAGGTCGTGCACAGCAGGTAGGCGCTGGTGGCCATGGCGAAGGCAAAGGCTATCGGCGCCCCGGCCATGACCGCCATTCCCAGCATGCCGAGGAAGAACACCGGCAGGGCGCGCTGCCCCATGGACGTGAGCATCGGCGCACCCAGATAACAGGCGCCAGCGAGCAATGCCAGCAGCAGCCCGACGGTCAACAGATCGCGCTTGCCATGCTGCAGCAGTCGCAGTGCGCAGCTGGCCAGGGCGACCGCAAAGCCCACCGGCAGGGCCAGCGCCCGCACCATGCCGCTCCAGCCCAGGGCCGGCGTTTCCACGAAGCCCTGATCTTCCACATAGTCGATACTGGGATGCAGCAGCAGTGCCAGCATCACCAGTGTCACGCCCACGGCCAGGGTTTCGGCCCACACCTGCATGCGCGGCGAGAGCTTGGAGACGAAGAAGCTCAGGCGCATATGGCAGTTTTTCTGTACCGCCAGCGCCGAGCCCAGCATGGCCAGCCATAGGAAGAGAATGGAGGCCAGTTCGTCACTCCAGATCAGCGAACTGTGCAGCACCGAACGGGCGATGATGCCGGCCATCAGGATCACTACCTCGGCCACCAGCACCACCGCCGCCAGCGATTCCACCCCTTTCTGCAGCCAGTGCTGGCAACTGTCGATCACACTGCGCGGCGCACCCTGGTGGCCCAGCGCAGCCCCGGAGGGCAGGCTGTGCACGGCGCTCATGCCATCTTCCCCACGACGGCTTCCAGCGCTGCCCAGGGGGCGGCACCGAACTTGTCCTTCCATTCCTTGTAGAAACCGGCTTCGGTGAGGGCCTTGCGGAAGGCGTCGCGATTGGCGGTGTCGAAGGTGATGCCTTTCTTGATCAGCTGGTCTTTCAGGGACGCGTTAAGTTGCTCCACATCGCCACGCTGCTCCATGCTGGCGCGGTCGAATTCGCGTCGCACGATGTCCTTGAGATCGTCCGGCAGTGCCTGGAAGGCACGCCGGTTGCCCAGCAGCCAGAACGGATCCCAGATGTGGTTGGTCTGGCTGATGTATTTCTGCACTTCGTAGAGCTTGCCGGCATCGATGGCGACCAGGCCGTTTTCCTGGCCATCGACCAGCTTGGTCTGCAAGGCGGTATAGAGCTCGTTGAAATTGATCGAGGTCGGATTGGCGCCCAGCGACTTGAACAGCGAGGTGAACATCGGTGATACCGGCACCCGGATACGATAGCCGGCCAGGTCGGCGGGGCTCTTGATCGGTTTGGAGGAAGAGGAAATCTGCCGGAAGCTGTTGTCGGCCGCCTTGGAGACCGAGATCATGCCGGTCTTTTCGATCTGGGCGCGGATCAGCTTGCCCAGTTCGCCATCCACGCTGGACCAGACCTGCTGGTAGTCGGAGTAGGTGAAGCCGACATTGGTGATGGCCGCCAGCGGGACCACGGTGGAAATGACCGAGCCGGCCAGGTTGAGGAACTCAACGCCCCCGGTGCGCACCTGGGTCAGCAGGTCGGTATCCGATCCCAGCTGGCTGGCCGGGAAGAAGCGGATGTCCAGACGCCCCGAACTGGCTTCGCGGATGCGGTCGGTGGCTTGCTTCAGGCGTGCGTTGATGGGCTGGTCCAGCGACTGGCCGGTGGCCAGCTTGTAGTTGAATTCGGCAGCGCGTGCCGGCTTGCTCCAGATGCTCACCAGTGGCAGCGCGGCGGCGGCAGCCAGGACGGAACGGCGCGACATGCCGCGGGGGGAAATCTTGCTCATGCTGGGTCTCCTGTTTTCTTGTATCGGAGGAGCGCCGCCGCCGGTCCGGCCGGGCCGGTCGGTCTTGCGACGCATCCAGGTAAGACAGCTCTGCGGCTGTGCCTGCACCGGCCTGCAATGCCATTCCAGCGACATCGATCCGAGTGCGTGACTGAATTTAAAAGCTTTATTGGTGAAGTACAATTAATTTATTTTTCATCAATCTGTAGAAAATTTAAACGGTGAGCCTATGTATCTCCCTCTGCGTGCCATCAGCGTGTTCCATGCCGCCGCCCGCTCCGGCAGCATCTCGGCGGCTGCCGAGGAGCTCAACGTCACGCCCTCGGCGGTGAGCCAGCAGATCCAGTCGCTGGAAACCCACCTGGGGACCTCGCTGATGGTCAAGGTCGGGCGCGGGGTGGCCCTGACCGAGGCCGGGGAGCGCTACTTTTCCATGATTGCCGAGGAGATCGACCGTATTTCCGAAGCCACCCAGAGCATTCGCGGCCTGCGTCCGGTGACCCTCCTGACCGTGCGCGCCACGCCCACGCTGTCGAGCAAGTGGCTGCTGCCGCGCCTGAAGGGATTTCTGGATGCCAATCCGGACCTCGAAGTACGTCTCAACGGGACCAATGAAGTCACCGATTTCACCCGCGAGACGGTGGACGTCGAAATCCGTCACGGCCGGGGCCAGTGGCCGGGTCTCTACACGGAAGGGCTGGCCGAGGAACTGTTCTTCCCGGTCTGCCGCCCGGACTATGCCGGCGCCGCTAGCCTGAGCGCGGAGGAGCTGGTCCATCATCGCCTGATCCAGTCGGTGAAGTCCCAGGTGCAGTGGCCGACCTGGTTTTCGCTCAATCGCATCACCCCGCCCAACCAGATGCGCCGCGTGCTGTTCGACCGCAGCCACATGGCCATCGATGCGGCGGCCGACGGCATTGGCCTGGCGCTGGAAAGCTCGCTGATGATGTGGCGCGAACTGCAGGAAGGGCGCCTGGTCTGTCCGGTCGCTGATCCGCCCCGGGTGGCCCAGACCACGCAATGGGTGGTCTGCCCGGTGGATAGCCTGCGCAAGAAGAAAGTCAGTCTGTTCCTGGACTGGCTGCGCGAGGAAGTCCGGCAATGGCAGGCGCAACAGTGGCTCCCGTCGGGCTTGAGAGAACTCAGATAGATTAGAAAATCTACACTTTCTTCTCGTAAATGTTAATTGTTTTAACAAAACCGGCTGATTACACTTTTTCGCACGGGTTGGGTATGCAGTCGCTACTGCAACTCCCCCGCAAAAAAGCGGACATGGTCAGGCATTGCGCCTGCCGGATCTGACCTCCAGTCGCAGCGACGGCTACCGATGGGACGGCCGTCGTCCATTACGAGAAGGAAGAGACATGAATCTGTACAGCTTGCTGCGCGAGCGCGCGGCGGCCGGCCGCCCGGTGCGCGTCGGCCTGATCGGCGCCGGTAAGTTCGGCTCCATGGTGTTGGCCCAGGCGCAGCATATCGAAGGGATGCACATCATCGGCGTGGCCGACCTCAACGTGAGCAAGGCCCATGCCGCGCTGGAGCGTGTGGGCTGGTCCAAGGAGCGGTATCTGGCCAAGAGCCTGGGCGAGGCCGTCAAGAACGGCACCACCTGCGTGCTGGAAAATGCCGCCGCGCTGGCCGATTGCGAAGAGATCGAATGCATCATCGAAGCCACCGGTCATCCCATCGCCGGGGTGCGCCATGCACTCGACGCGATTGAGGGCGGCAAGCATGTGGTGATGGTCAACGTCGAAGCGGACTGCATGTGTGGTCCCCTGCTGGCCGCGCGCGCCAAGGCCAAGGGACTGGTCTACAGCATGGCCTATGGCGACCAGCCGGCCATCATCTGCGAACTGGTGGACTGGGTGCGCTCCTGCGGTTTCGAGCTGGTCTCGGCGGGCAAGGGCATGAATTTCGAGCCGCGCTATCGCTATTCGACGCCCGATACCGTGTGGAGCTACTTCGGCTGGACCGATGAAGAAGTGGCCAAGGGCGATTTCAATCCCAAGATGTACAACTCCTTCACCGACGGCACCAAGGCTGCCATCGAAATGGCGGCAGTGGCCAACGGCACCGGCCTGGATTGCCCGGACGACGGGCTGGCCTTCCCGCCCACCGGTCTGCATGACCTGGCCGGGGTATTCAAGCCGGCGGCCGAAGGCGGGCGCCTGGCCCGTGCCGGGCTGGTCGATATCGCCGCCAGCCAGGAGCCGGATGGCCGCGAAGTCTTCAACAACATCCGCTATGGCGTCTTCGTCACCTTCAAGGCACCGACCGAATACGCCCGCGCCTGCTTCAAACAATATGGCCTGCTGGTGGACAAGTCCGGCTGGTATGGCTCGATGTGGCGGCCATTCCACATGATCGGCCTGGAGACCAGCATCAGCGTGCTGTCGGCCGTGCTGCGGGGTGAATCGACCGGCTGCTCCAAGGAGTTCCGGGGTGATGCCGTGGCGACCGCCAAGCGCGATCTGAAGCCCGGCGAATTCCTTGACGGCGAAGGCGGGTATGCGGTCTGGGCCAACGCCATCCCGGCCAGCAAGAGCCTGGCCATCGGCGCCTTGCCCATCGGCCTGGCCCACAACGTCAAGCTCAAGCGCGCCGTGGCCAAGGACAGCATCGTGCGCTTCGAGGATGTGGAACTGGTCAACGACCTGGATGTGGTGGCCCTGCGCCGCGACATGGAACACCAGGCCCGCGGCAACCTGCGCTGACGGGAACGAGCATGACGAGTGCCAGCGCATTCGTCGTGATCGCCGAGTTCGAGGTCAAGCCGGCCTGCATGGCGGCTTTTCTCGCACTGGCCGATGACGACGCCCACCATTCCATCCATGACGAACCCGGGTGCCAGCGCTTCGACGTGGTCGCGCTGCCGGGTTCGGACCACGTACTGTTCTATGAACTCTATGATGACCGCCAGGCCTTCGACCGGCATCTGGAGACGCCACATCTGAAGCGCTTCCAGGCGGGTTTCCCGGCACTGGTGGTACGTGAGCTGCCGGTGCGGCTGGGTCACCTGCAGCGTCCGGTGACGGGAGCGCGGGCATGAGTACGTCCGCTAACGCTCCCCGCAATATGCAAGATATCGGTTTCGTCGGTACCGGCATCATGGGCTTGCCGATGGCCGGCCATCTGGCGCGAGCCGGTCTGCGGGTGCGCGCCTGGAACCGCACGCCGTCCAAGGCGGCCCCGCTGGCGGCGCTGGATGTGCAACTGGTGGTTCAGGCGCGTGAAGTGGCCGCCGGCAGCGACGCGGTGATCTGCATGCTCAGTTCCGGTCCCGCTTGCGACGAGGTCTTGCTGGGGCCCTCCGGCCTGATTGCAGCCATGCGCCCGGGCGCCTTGCTGGTGGTGATGAGTTCGATCCCGGTGGCAACCGCGCAGGAACAGGCGCGCGTGGCCGGCGCGCAGGGCGTTCACTACATCGATGCACCCGTCTCCGGTGGCGAAAAGGGCGCACGCGAAGCCGCGCTGGCCATCATGGCTGGCGGCGATGCTGCGGCCTGGTCGCTGGCCGAGCCGCTCTTGCGTCTCATGGGACGGCCGACCCATGTGGGGCCGGCCGGTTGCGGCCAACTGGCCAAGCTGGTCAACCAGATGATGGTGGCCGCCAATATCACCAGCGTGGCCGAGGCCATGTTGATGGCCGAGCGTGGCGGCGCCGATCCGGCGCGCGTGAGGGAGGCGCTGCTGGGTGGCTTTGCCGATTCCACGGCCCTGCGCCAGCATGCCCTGCGCATGATCCAGGCTGACTTCAAGCCCGGCGGGCCGGCCAAGTACCAGCTCAAGGACACCCGCACCGCCGTGGCCATGGCAGGGACACTGGGTTTGTCGCTGCCGATGCTGGAGACGGCCGACAGGCTCTTTGACGACATGGTGGCCAGTGGCGATGGCGAGCTGGATCACAGTGCCATCATCGAACAGCTTAGGCGCATCAATACCGTAGGGCCTGTTCACATTTAATCTACGAGTGCGAGAGGTCGCCAAGGGGCTCCCGATTGTCGGCGTCGCAACATTGTCGCCTTGTGTTTTGCGCTATCCTGCGGGCTCCTGCGCAGCCTTGACCGCTGCGCAGCAAGACCAACACAGGAGCCCCCATGAGCAGCGCAGCCCATCTCGACATCGATTCCCGTGGCCTGGCCACGCTCACGCTGAACCGGCCGGACGTGCACAACGCCTTCGACGACCAGTTGATCGCGCTGCTGATCGACCTGATCACCCAGGCCCGCGATGATCCCCGCACCCGGCTGCTGTTGCTGAGCTCGACCGGCAAATCCTTCTCGGCCGGTGCCGACCTGGCCTGGATGCGGCGCATGGCCGATGCTTCGCGCGAGGACAACCTGCGCGACGCCCGCAAACTGGCGCTGTTGATGGAAACCCTCAACGGCTTCCCGGCACCGACCCTGGCCAAGGTGCAGGGCGCAGTCATGGGCGGGGGCGTGGGGCTGGTGTCGTGCTGCGATATCGTGGTGGCGTCGGAAGAGGCCTTCTTCGCGCTCTCGGAGGTCAAGCTGGGCCTGGCGCCAGCGGCCATCAGCCCCTATGTGATCGCCAAGATGGGGGTGTCGCAGGCCAGGCGCTTCTTCGTCTCGGGCGAGCGTTTTTCCGCCGTGCGCGCCGCTGCCATCGGCCTGGTCCACGAAGTGACACTGGCCTCCGAGCTCGACGGCAAGGTGCTGCAATTGATCGATACCTTGCTGGCCAACGGGCCGCAGGCCATGCGCGCGGCCAAGCAACTGGTGCAGGTGGCCAATCCCCTGCAGGTCACGCCGGCGCTGTCGGAATACACCGCCGGGGTCATCGCCGACCTGCGCGCATCGGACGAGGGAAGGGAGGGTTTGCGGGCCTTCCTGGAAAAGGGAACGCCTTCGTGGGTCGTTGGTGATCGCTAGTCGTTAGTCGCTCGCCTTCGAACGTCGGGGTCAGCGTTCGCCGCGGCCACGGCAGAACATGCGGCCGCGACGACCGCAGCGTTCACGTTCTTCGGGTGTCATGGCTTCCCAGCGTGCGCGCATGAAGCGGCGCTTCTCGTGCCAGCCGCCGTGGCGGCCCCGGAAACCACCGAACAGTATCCGGCACAGGGCCAGCAGGCCCACCGCACGCCAGAAGCCGATCGGATTGACCCCGGGGAAAGTCGGCGGCATCACCCAGTTCCACAACAGCATCACCACCACGCCCAACAGCGGCAATACCAGCAGGCAGAGGATCATCTTGCCCAGCCACCAGCGGCGGCCGGTGTGGCGCCAGCGGGCAGGATCTTCCGTTGCCGGGCCGGTGGGGCGGGGTTCCATCTCGTTCATCTGTTCCATTACATCTCCAATTCGTCATAGACCGCCTGCAGGCGTTCGCGCAGGTGCAGGACGGCGTAGCGCTTGCGCGCCAGCAGGGTATTGAGGCTGGTGCCACTGTCGGCAGCCATTTCCTTGAAACTCTTGCCATCGAGTTCGTGCGCGATGAAGACTTCGCGCTGTGCCTCGGGCAATTCCTCCAGCGCTTCCTGCAGGGCAGTGATCAGGGCGGCGCGGGCATAGGCTGCCTCCGGTCCATCTTCGCTGGCCGGCAGCAGCAGGTCCAGTCGCCAGGCCTGGTCGGCGCCGTCGAAGTCTTCGGCATCGCGGGACTCGGGCAGCGGTTCTTCCTTCTTCTTGCGGAAGCGGTCGATGATGCGGTTGCGCGCCACCCGGAACAGCCAGGCGCTGACCTGTTCGATGGGCTCCGGCAGGCGGTAGGCCTGGACGAACTCGTAGAACACTTCCTGCAGGATGTCTTCGGCTTCGCCCGCGTCGGCCACCCGGCGGCGGATGAAGCCGCCCAGCCGGCTGCGCTCGCGCATGACGGTGGCGGTGATCTCGCGGTCCTGGTCGCTCATCGGGGAAAGTAGGGAAGTGGGCTGCATACCCTGAAGACGGGTCAGCGCCGCCGATATTGTGTTCTCGGCGAAAAACGCAGCGGAACCGCGATTCTAGCGGTTCCGCCGCCAGCCCGGGGGAGGGCTGCAGGGGGGGGGCAGGGAGGGGCGTCAGTCGTGCTCGAACACCTTGATCGCCTGGCGCAAGGCGGCCCACATGTCGGCGAAAGCTTCACGCGGCAGGTCAGGATGGCGAACGATATTGTGTGGCGGGCCGATCAGCTGGTCGCGGGAAAAGCCGCTGATGTCGACGAAGCTGGAGTTGGCATAGGTCAGCACGCTGCTGGTGTCGGTACTGGACATGAGCGTGGCCTGGGCCGGGAAGGGGGGGCGGCCTCGTCATCGGCCGCCGTGCCGACGAGGCCGGCCTTTGGATGGAGCCGGGCGGGCGGCTTGGCCTGGCTGGTGCGGTGGTGGGGCAGATCGTGGGATGGGGCGGCACCTTGGTCGACACGAAGGACCAGGTCCTGGGGCAAGTCGTTGATCTTCATGGGCGTAAGACGATGGCAATGGCGATGGGAATGGCAAAACGATGCCCGGTCCGCTGGCCGGATGGGCCTGTGGATGGCGTGGGTGTGAATGGGAATGAGTGGTCCGGTGCTTCGGCGATCCATCGGGTCGGATCAGGCAGGGACGCGCCTGGTGGGTGGCCGGGTCAGCCGTCCAGGATATGCACGACGATCATCTGATTTGTTCTCCAGCTGCGTGGGTGTCGCCTGCCGAACTTGCAGACGCGTTTCCGGTTGCACGCCGTGCAACAAGAAAGGCTGGCTTTATAAGGTGAACGCGACACCCACCGCCTGGGACTGATTACGATATGCCAAAACGTGAGCAAAATTCATTTTGGCAATCTTTCCTTGTGGAGTGAAGCCTTATTCATCAATGATCTTCTTCCTCATAATTGCTCATCTGAAAATGCGAATGATCTTTCGTTGGAAATGAAAAAAGCGCATCCCGCGGGATGCGCTTTCGTCACGGCTACAGCTGTCTTCAGAGTTCGATGCGCGTCCCCAGCACCTGCAGGAATTGCGCGAGCCAGGCCGGATGGGCGGGCCAGGCCGGGGCGGTGACCAGCTTGCCATCCGTGATGGCGGCATCTACGGCGATCTCGGCGAACTGGCCGCCAGCCAGTTTCACCTCCGGTGCGCAGGCCGGGTAGGCCGAGACCTTCTTGCCTTCCAGCACGCCAGCGGCAGCCAGCACCTGCGGGCCGTGGCAGACGGCGGCGATGGGCTTGTCGGCCTTGGCGAAGGCCTGCACCAGTTCGATCACCTTGGGGTTCAGGCGCAGATATTCCGGGGCACGGCCACCGGCCACCACCAGGGCGTCGTAGCCGGCCGCGCTGACCTCGTCGAAACTGGCGTTGAGGGCGAACTGGTGGCCGGGTTTCTCGGTATAGGTCTGGTCGCCTTCGAAGTCGTGGATGGCGGTCTTGACCTTGTCGCCGGCCTTCTTGCCGGGGCATACCGCGTGTACGGTGTGGCCCACCATCTGCAGCGCCTGGAACGGCACCATGGTTTCGTAGTCTTCGGCGAAATCGCCGGTCAACAGCAGGATCTTCTTTGCAGCCATCATCATCTCCTTGGGGGAAGGACCGCCGGGCGCGGGGAGGGCGCGCAGCGGCCGGGTTGGAACGGATGTCTTGTCGATCTACTGCGCGTCCAGCCAGCGCATCTGCCGCGACTGGCCCATCAGGAAGTCGCGGTTCAGCTCCACGCATTCGCGCAGATAACTCCACAGCGCCGAGACCCGCGCCACATGCCGCTGCTCGCTGGAGGCCACCAGCCAGAAGGTGCGCGTGATGGCGATCTCGTCGGGCAGCACCGGCACCAGTTGCTCGGACTGCTGGGCCAGGAAGCAGGGCAGGATCGCCAGCGCGCGCCCGGCGCAGGCCGCCGTGTACTGCGCCACCACGCTGGTGCTGCGGAAGGCGCGGAAGGCGTCCGGCGCCACCGTATCCTTGTAGCGCAATTCTTCACTGAAGACCAGATCGTCGATGTAGCCGATGAAGTTATGTTGCGCCAGATCAGACACGGTGTGAATGGTCGGGTGCTGGGCCAGGTACTCACGTGAAGCATAAAGCTTCAGGACATAGTCGGACAGTTTTGTGACCACGTAATTACCCGACAAGGGCCGCTCGATGGAGACGCTGATGTCGGCCTCGTGCTTGGACAGGTTCACAAAGCGCGGCATGGGCAGCATGTCCACCGTGATATGCGGATTGCGGGCGCAGAAGTGGGCAATGTGCGGCGCCAGGACGTAGGTGCCGAAACCTTCGGTGGCACCCAGGCGGACCTGGCCGGAGAGCTTGCTGTTGTGGCCGCCCAGTTCCTCGGTGGCAGCGTAGAGGGTGCTTTCCACCTGTTCGGCGTATTGCACCAGCCGATAGCCCTCGGCGGTCAGCTTGTAGCCGTGGTTGTTACGGTCGAACAGCTGGCTGCCGACCTGTTCCTCGAAGCGCTTCATCCGGCGCGAGACGGTGGAGTGGTCGATGCCCAATTTCTTGGCCGCATCCACCAGCCCCTGGCTGCGCGTGAGTTCGAGGAAGACCCTCAGGTTGTCCCAGTCCAGCATGGTGTCTCCATGGCGTTGCCTGATCTTGGATTTGCATTGATGCAAAAGCGTTTTGTCTTTGTGGTTATTGTATCGATAAATTCGCACATGCAGAATAGCGGGGCCGCAATGGCACCCAAGTGGTGCAGAGGTCGCCAGGCGGCAGGAGGATCACGGCAAGGTTCGGCATTGAGGCCTGCAAGCTTCGATACCCACCGGGCGCTGCCGACAACAATCACAAGATCAAGGAGACAAGATGCGCAAGAACGCTTTCGGCCGTTCCCTCTCGGCGGCCGCGGTGGCCTGTACCGTTTCGCTGGCGGCCACCGTCGCGCCGGCGATGGCGCAGGATGCCAACACGGTCAAGATCGGCGTGCTGACCGACATGTCCGGCCCGTATTCGGCCATGGGCGGCCAGGGCTCGGTGGTGGCGGCCAAGATGGCCGTGGAGGATTGCCTCAAGAACGAATGCAAGGGCATGAAGATCGAGGTGCTCTCGGCTGACAACCAGAACAAGCCCGATGTGGGCGTGACCCGTGCCCGCGAATGGCTGGATCGCGACAAGGTCGAGGCCATCGCCGACCTGACCAATTCCTCGGTGGCGCTGGCAGTGCAGAAGCTGATCAAGGACAAGGGCGGCATCGCCATGTACAGCGGCCCGGCCACCGGTGCGCTGACCACCGCCGAATGTGCGCCCAACGGCTTCCACTGGATGTTTGACACCTACTCCCAGGCCGCTGGTGCGGCTGCCGCGCTGACCAAGCTGGGCAACAAGTCCTGGTACTTCGTGACGGTGGACTATGCCTTCGGTCATTCGCTGGAGAAGGATGCCTCCGATGTGGTCAAGGCCAACGGCGGCACGGTGGTGGGTTCGGTGCGCCATCCGCTGAACGCCTCGGACTTCTCGTCCTTCCTGCTGCAGGCGCAGGCGTCCAAGGCACAGGTGATCGGCCTGGCCGATGGTGGCACCGACGTGGTCAACGCCATCAAGCAGGCGCGCTCGTTCGCTATCGGCGGCAAGGACCAGCGTCTGGTGGCGCTGCTGGTGTTCCTGTCGGATGTGCATGCGCTGGGCCTGGAGGCGGCGCAGGGGCTGGTCTATACCGATGGGTTCTACTGGGATTACGACGAGCAGACGCGCGCCTTCTCCAAGCGCTTCGAATCGCAGTTCAAGAACATCAAGCCGACCATGGTGCAGGCGGGTGTCTATTCCAGCGTCTATCAATTCCTGAAGGCGCGCTCTGCCGCCAAGACCTCCGACTGGAAGGTGGTTTCGCAGAAGATGCGCGAGATTCCGATCTCCGACGCCGTCATGCGCAATGCCTCCATCCGTCCCGATGGCCGCGTGATCCACGACATGTACCTGTACCAGGTCAAGACCCCGGCCGAATCCAAGGGCGCCTGGGATTACCTGAAGCTGTTGTCGGTGATCCCGGCGCAGCAGGCCTTCCGTCCGATGGATGCGGCCTGCCCGCTGGTCAAGCAGTAATCGTTCAAGCCGGGAGCGCTGCTCCCGGCCGTGCTCTCCTCACCTCTCCCACCTCTTCACACTGGAAACCGCAATGAGCCAAGCCAATATCCCCAACGTTCCCCTCTACCTCAACGGTGAAAAGGTGCAGTCCACTTCCAAGGAGTGGCGCGACGTGCTGAACCCGGCCACCCAGGAAGTGGTGGCCCGCGTTCCCTTCGCCACCAAGGAAGAAGTCGATCGCGCCGTCGCCAACGCCAAGGAAACCTTCAAGACCTGGCGCAATACCTCGCTGGCGCAGCGCATGCGCATCATGCTCAAGTTCCAGCAACTGCTGCGCGAGAACATCGCCCCGCTGGCCGAACTGATCACCCGTGAACACGGCAAGACCCTGCCGGACGCTGAGGGTGAAGTCATGCGCGGCCTGGAAGTGGTGGAGCACGCCTGCTCGATCACCTCCCTGCAACTGGGCGAGCTGGCCGAGAACGTGGCCGGCGGGGTGGACGTCTACACGCTGTACCAGCCGCTGGGCGTGGGGGCGGGCATCACCGCCTTCAACTTCCCGGTGATGCTGCCTTGCTTCATGTTCCCCATCGCTGTGGCCTGCGGCAATACCTTCGTGTTGAAGCCCTCCGAACAGGACCCCACCTCGTCGCTGTTCCTGGTCGAGCTGGCCAACCAGGCCGGCCTGCCACCGGGCGTGCTCAACGTGGTGCATGGCGGCCCCGACGTGGCCAACATGATCTGTGACCATCCGGATATCAAGGCGGTCTCCTTCATCGGTTCCACCCATGTCGGCACCCATATCTACCGTCGCGCCAGCGAAGCCGGCAAGCGCGCCCAGTGCATGATGGGCGCCAAGAACCACTGCATCGTGCTGCCCGATGCGCCCAAGGACCAGGCCATCAACAACCTGCTGGGTGCGGCCTTCGGTGCGGCCGGCCAGCGCTGCATGGCCAACTCGGTGGTGGTGCTGGTGGGCCAGACCCGCGAGTGGATTCCCGAGATCGTCGAACGCTCCAAGGCCATGAAGGTCGGCCCGGGCACCGACCGCAAGGCCGATGTCGGCCCGCTGGTGTCGCAGGCGGCCAAGCAACGCGTGGAGCGCCTCATCGCCAGCGGTGTGGAGCAGGGTGCCAAGCTGCTGCTGGATGGCCGCAATTGCACCGTGGCCGGCAACGAGAAGGGCAACTTCGTCGGCCCCACCGTCTTCACCGGCGTCAAGCCCGAGATGGATATCTACACCCAGGAAATCTTTGGCCCGGCCATGTGCATCGTGGAACTGGAGACGCTGGACGAGGCGATTGCCTTCATCAACGCCAATCCGAACGGCAACGGCACCTCCATCTTCACCAGCTCCGGTTATGCGGCGCGCAAGTTCCAGAACGAGATCGACGTCGGCCAGGTCGGCATCAACGTGCCCATCCCGGTGCCGGTGGCGTACTTCAGCTTCACCGGTTCGCGTGCTTCCAAGCTGGGCGACCTCGGTCCCAACGGCAAGCAGGCAGTCACCTTCTGGACCCAGACCAAGACCGTCACCGCGCGCTGGTATGCGCCCGATGAAGAGGCTGGCCAGGTCAACACCACCATCACCCTGAAGTGAGGAGAGCAGCATGAGCGCCAACATCGTCTTTATCGGCCTGGGCAACATGGGGTTGCCGATGGCGCAGAATCTGGTCAAGGCCGGCTTCTCGGTCAGCGGTCATGACCTGGTCAAGGCCAGCGTGGACAAGCTGGTCGAGACCGGCGGCAAGACCGAGGCCGATTCCATGGCGGCGGTGGCCAAGGCCGACGTGGTCATCACCATGCTGCCGGCCAGCCGGCACGTGGAGTCGCTCTACCTGGGCGAGGCCGGCGTACTGGCCTCGGCCAAGCCCGGCACCCTGCTGATCGACTGCTCCACCATCGCGCCGGAAGCGGCACGCAAGGTGGCCGCAGCGGCCCGGGAGCGTGGTTTCGAGATGCTGGATGCGCCGGTTTCCGGTGGCACCAACGGCGCCACCGCCGGCTCCCTGACCTTCATGGTGGGCGGCAGCCAGCAAGCCTTCGAGGCGGCCCAGCCCTATCTGCAGAAGATGGGAAAGGCCATCTACCATGCCGGCGAGAGCGGCAGCGGCCAGACCGTCAAGGTCTGCAACAACATGCTCCTGGGCATCCTGATGATCGGGACCTCGGAAGCCATCCGCCTGGGCATTGCCAATGGCATGGACCCCAAGGTGTTGTCGGAGATCATGTCCAAGAGCTCCGGGCGCAACTGGACGCTGGAAGTCTATAACCCTTGCCCCGGCGTGATGGAGACTGCGCCGGCCTCCAAGGGCTATGCCGGCGGCTTCGGGGTGGACCTGATGCTGAAGGACCTGGGCCTGGCCGTGGAAAACGCACTGGCGACCAACTGCGCCATCCCGCTGGGGGCGACGGCGCGCAATCTGTACGACATCCACAGCATGAATGGCGCCGGCAAGCTGGACTTCTCCAGCATCTTCAACATGCTGGGCAAGGCGCAGTAAGCCAACCGAAAGAGGCTGCCAACGAAAAGGGACGACCTGCGGGTCGTCCCTTTCTTCGTGTTGCTGCATGGAGAGCTGCAGCTAGTCCCTTCACTTGCTGCTCATTTCCTCACTTCTTTACTTCATCCTCGATATGGGCGCGGATGATGTCGGCGAAGCTGGCATCTGCGGTGAAGCCCAGGGCCTTGGCGCGCTTGGCTTCGAACTGGCCGGGCCAGGAGTTGACGATGCGCTTGATGGCTTCGTCTTCCTTCCATTCGATCAGCTTGACCACGTCCGCGCCGGCCACCTGTTCCAGGGCATCGACCATGTCCTTGACGGTGACGCACAGGCCGTCGATGGACAGGAAGCGTGCCAGGCCCAGGTCGGCGCCATTGATTTCATGACCGTGGATCAGGTTGGCGATGGCCTGGCGCGGCGACATCAGCCACATGCGGGTGTCCGGGGTGACCGGGCAGACCGAGGGCTGGCCATTGAGCGGTTCGCGGATGATGCCGGAGGCAAAGCTGGAGGCCGCCTTGTTGGGCGCGCCCGGGCGCACCGAGATGGTGGGCATGCGCAGGGCGCGACCGTCGATGAAACCCTTGCGTGAATAATCCTGCACCAGCAGTTCACCCATCACCTTTTGCGCGCCGTAGGAGCTTTGCGGCATCAGCAGGGTGTTGTCCGGCACCACGGCCGGCAGTTCGCCACCGAACACCGCCACCGAGCTGGTGAACACCACGCGCGGCTTGCTGCCCACGGCGCGGGCACGTTCCAGGATGACACGGGTGGCGTCGAAGTTGATCTTCATGCCCAGTTCAAAGTCGGCCTCGGCGTGGCCGCTGACGATGGCGGCCAGGTGGAAGATGGATTGCGTCTCGGCGGTGATGACGCGCTCGATCACGGCGGCGTCGGCGATGTCACCGGTGACCGCTTCGATGCGCGGATCATTGAAGCCCTGGGCCGGCACCACGTCCAGCAGGGTGATGCGCTTGATCTCCTGCTGCTGGCCGTCGCGGCCGGTGAGGGTGCCGCGCTGCAGCAGCTGGCGTGCCAGTCGGCTGCCCAGGAAGCCGGCGCCGCCGGTGATGACGATATGCATGTGTTCTCCTCGTGGTCTGTGGTCGCTGGTCTGGGTCGGGGGACCTGACACCAGGCGCATGGTTGCAGTCTCTGGGCTATCAGCCCGTCGTTCGACAGCGATTATAGCAAAGTTGTAATACAACTTTGTGCGCGTTTGAAAGAAGTCGCAAAAGCCAAAGATGGCGCGGTATCATGCGCGCCATGAAGACATCCTCCTCCTCCAGGCCGCAGGGATCGGCCCTCGCATCGATGGCGGCGAACGTGCGCGGCAAGACCACGCTGGCTGACCATGTCACCAGCGTCCTGGCGCAGCAGATCCGGGGCGGCGAGTTTGCACCCGATGCGCGCCTGCCTTCGGAGATGGAGCTGACCGAACGCTTTGCGGTGAGCCGCACAGTGATCCGCGAGGCGATTTCGCGGCTGAAGTCAGAAGGCCTGGTCGGTTCGCGGCGGGGCAGCGGGACGGTCGTGTTGCCGGTGACCCAGACCACGCCGTTCCGGCTCGATCTGGGCGGGGATGATGGCCGCGATTCCATCCAGGCCGTGCTGCGGGTGATCGAGTTGCGGCGTGGGGTCGAGGGTGAGATGGCGGCGCTGGCCGCGCAGCGCCGCAGCAAGGCGCAGAACCAGGCCATCCAGCTGGCCTTGCAGGCCATCGATGCGGCTGCGGCGGCTGGCCGCGATGGCGTGCAGGAAGACTTCGCCTTCCATGCGGCCATTTCCAATGCTTCGCATAATCCGCTCTATACCTCGCTGGTGCAGTTCCTGAGCCAGTTCCTGCATGCCGCCATCCGCGTGGCGCGCATGAACGAGGCGCGCAGCAGCGAGTTCGTGCAACAGGTGCGCGCCGAGCATGCGGCGCTGGCTGCGGCCATCAGCGCGGGCGATGCTGACGCGGCGCGCACGGCGGCCTTGCTGCATATGGAAAATTCGGCCAAGCGCATCCAGGCGGCGGACAAGGCGTTCTGGGCCAGTGCCGAAGGGCAGGCGGCGGCACGGGACCTGGCGCGGATGAAGAGCGGGAATTGACTGCGGAAGGGCGCCGGGATGGCGGCTGAACGGGCATAAAAAAACGCTGCACGAGGCAGCGTTTTTTATTGGCATCGGCAAGGATCAGCCGCGCACGACCTTCTTGTATTCGTTGGTGCGGGTGTCGATTTCGATGTCGTCATCCTGGCTCACGAACAGCGGCACCATCACGGTGAGCTGGTTGGCTTCGATGGCGTTTTCGATCTTGGCTTCCTTCAGGACGTTGCCCGAGGTGTTGCCCTTGACGGCCGGTTCCGAGTAGGCCACCTTGCGCACGATGGTGGTGGGCATTTCGACCGAGATGGCCTTGCCGTCGTAGAACACGGCTTCGCACTGCATGCCGTCCTTCAGGTAACCGATGGCATCGCCCATGTTCTCGCCTTCGATTTCGTACTGGTTGTACTCTTCGTCCATGAAGACGTACAGCGGGTCAGCGAAGTACGAGTAGGTCACCGGCTTCTTGTCCAGCACCACGACGTCGAACTTGTCGTCGCCACGGAAGACGCTTTCCTGGGGGCTGTTGGTCAGCAGGTTCTTCATCTTCCACTTGTAGGTGAAGCCGGTACGGGAAGAACCGTTGACGTCCGAGCGCAGGACGATCATGGGCTTGCTGTCGACCATAATGATGTTGCCGACGCGGATTTCTTTTGCAAATTTCATAGCGATGTGTCGTGAAAAGTAGGTTTTTTCAAACTGTCAGTAGCCCACTGGTAAAACTTCACCGCAAGCCCACGTACGATTGAATGCCAAACTGCGTTAAAACTGTAGCCCGCTATTTTAACCCATTTTCAGCGCTGTTCCACTCCTGCTCGACCAGCTGACGGGCGAAGCGGAGCAAATTGTCCATCCAGTCGCCATTTGCCAACATCTCCTGCAGCCACTGCCCAGCTGCCCCGGTCACGGCCGGCAGCTCGGCCTGGACCGCGCGCCAGTTGGCATGCCAGTCGAGTTCGCCGGGATAGGCGCCGTTCCAGGCCCGGTTCAGGTCGGCAATCGCGGCCGTGGCCGGGTGGTAGATCTTCAGGAAGGCGTTGAGCTTGGTGTGGTGAAGGTTCTTGTCCTGGTGATAGATGTTCCAGATGAAGGGCTTGCCGGCCCATTGGGCGCGTACGAAGGAATCTTCACCCCGGACGAAATTAAGGTCGCAGCTCCACAGCAGGCGGTCGTAGTCGGTCTGGGCCACGAAGGGCAGCACCCGCACACTCAGGGCGCCGCGTGTGGCGCCCGCGCCGGGAACCATGGGCGAACCCAGGAATTGCTCGACGGCGGCACGGCCCACGCCCTCCGGCACAAGGCAGGTCACAGGCACCGGGGAATCTTGCCAGCTTGCAAACAGTTCGCGGATGGGCGCGTACTCATAGCAGAATAGCGAGACCTTGCAGCCCTGCATCTCCTGCGGCGTCACACCCAGGCGCGCCAGCAGGGTGGCGCCTTCGTTACTGGCCAGGAAAGCCTGCCGTTGCGCTTCCAGTCCGGCCTCGACCGTGAGGCCGCCAGTACGCTGGTTGAAGCCGGGGAAAAAGAAATACTTGGTCAGCTTCAGCGAGCGATGCGGCGAGGGCAGGGTGTGGCACCCCTCGACCCAGGTCTCGGCCGACAAGCCTTCCAGGTTGAACCAGACCGGCTTGACCGGACGCTGTGCCATGGCCTCCACGTAGCCGGGAGGAATCTCGCAACCGAAGAACTCGACGACGATGTCGGCCACGTCGGCCGGCCCGTAGCTGCCATCCTGCCCGCGCCAATGCTGCACGGTCACGCCGGCCAGCTCCTGGGTGGCGACATCGGCCCGTACACCCGGCCAGATCCGCTGGAAGCTCACCAGGTCATCCACCCACAGCCGTACCGCCAGGCCATGCTCCTGCGCCAACTGTCGCGCCAGCCGCCAGCAGATGCCGATGTCCCCATAGTTGTCGACGACCTTGCAGAACAGGTCCAGGGAGTGCAGGGGATTGCGGGCGGCAGGCATAGGGCGGGTCAGGGAATGGAGATAGACGGTAAGCAGATAAACAGCAGCAGGGCTGCATGATACCCATTTGTGGAGACGGCAGCTGCACGGCAGTTGTACGGCCTTGAACAACACACTCAAGATTTTTCAAATTAAATAGCTTGCAATTTAATTTTGAGCGGTTTAATATTCGATCCATGGACAAGACGCACACAACGACGCTACCGGATGCCTTGATCGACGAAGCCCTGCTTCTCGACAACCAGCTCTGTTTCGCGATGTACTCTGCGTCGTTGGCAATGACCAAGGCCTACAAGAAGATCCTGGCCCCGCTGGAGATCACCTATCCGCAATACCTGGTGATGATGGTCTTGTGGGAAAAGGATCAGGTGACCGTATCGGAGCTGGGCAGCCGCCTGTTCCTGGATTCTGGTACGCTCACCCCGCTGCTCAAGCGCATGGAAACGATGGGTTTGTTGCATCGTAACCGCGACGCCGGTGACGAGCGCCGGGTGGTGGTGAGCCTGAGCGATGCCGGCCGCGCCCTGCGCGAAAAGGCCAAGGCCGTGCCGCTGCAGATGAGCTGCATGTTGCCCGCGCTGGATCAGGTCAGGCAGCTGGTGGTGGAGCTGAAGGAAGTCCGCAAGGGTTTGTATGGCGCCGAAGAGCAGTGATCGGGCCTGTTACACTGGTTTTTATATTGCGCGCAATAATATAGTGAATTATTTATAGCATTATCGCAGCAGGCAGCAAAACGAAAGCATCACACGTCATACACGCATCACGCAGTAGCAGAAGTCGCTGAAGTAGCAGGATGATTTAGCAAGTCGATGGTGATCGAAAGCGAATCTTTCGACGCCATGCCCCTCAAACGGAACCCGCTAGGGTTTTAACCTGAACATTGAAAGGAAAGACCATGCCCTCGAACAAGATCGAAAAAGCCCTGTACACCGCCACCGCCACCGCTACCGGCGGCCGTGAAGGTTCTGCCAAGTCCTCCGACGGCGTCCTGGACGTCAAGCTGTCGACCCCCAAGGAACTGGGCGGCGCCGGCGGTAACGGCACCAACCCGGAACAACTGTTTGCCGCCGGCTACTCGGCCTGCTTCCTGGGCGCGCTGAAGTTCGTCGCCGGCCAAGCCAAGGTGGCCCTGCCGGCTGACGCCAGCATCACCGGCAAGGTCGGCATCGGCCAGATCCCGGGCGGTTTCGGCATCGAAGCCGAGCTCAACATCTCGCTGCCGGGCGTGGACAAGGCCGTGGCGCAAGACCTGGTGAACAAGGCTCACCAAGTCTGCCCGTACTCCAACGCCACCCGCGACAACATCAACGTGACCCTGAACCTGGTGTAATTGCTTGATGCAGCCGTTTCCCTGTACGGGAAGCGCGCATGAAAAAATCGCCGCTGCGACTTCGGTCCCAGCGGCGATTCTTTTGGGAATGCGGCGGCTCAGCCGGTCCCGGAAGGTTCGCGCAGCAGCCCCTGCAGCAGGGTGCGGGCCACGCAGCGATGGAAGGGCATGATCGCAGCCAGATAGAACTCGCCCAGCCAGCGCTTGGTGCGCACTACCGTGGTGACGGTCAGCCACTGGTCGCCGACATCGTCGACATTGCCGACATCATTGGCATCACTGGTCGCCTCCGCAGCATGGCCGGATGACTTTTCCACGCAGAGGCGGAAGTCGAGGTGGCTGTCATCAAGCCCCATCACCACCCGGCGCGGCTCGGCCATCAACAGCGGGAATCCGGCCGGCGCGCCGTTGTCCGACGCGCGCTTCAAGCCCAGCGGTGCCACCAGCCGGTCGCGCAGTGCCAGCAGGGCGCTGATCCAGGCCGGTTGCGCGGCCATCATCCTGGCGGTGATCTCGGTGGTGTTCAACTGTGCCAGTTGCGGCGTAAGCCGGATGCGGAAGCTGTCGGCGAAACCGGCGCCGGGCAGCAGGGCCCAGTGGCGCGGGGCAGGAGCGATCTCTTCGGTGTGCTGGAAGCGCGATGCAGGCATGATGACCTCGAAGCGGGTTGAAAAAAAAGCCGGTAGCAGGGCTACCGGCTTGCTCCTCCGAGCCTACTTGCCGTTGCGCCGCTGCTTTTCCGCCGCGCGGGCGCTGGCGAAGCGCTCGTGGGTTTCCTCAGCCTTGCGGCGTCCGAAGGCGTAGTTGGCTTCCAGCCACATGACATTGATGATGCCGAAGGCCAGCGCCAGGCCGATGCCGAGTATCCAGGCGAAATACCACATGATGTTCTCCTTGTTCCAGATTGCGATTGCGCGTAATCAATACGCCGTATGTTCGTTGTCGTGAATGTCCTTGGCCGTGATCTTGCCCTTGACCACGCGATACACCCAGCCAGTGTAGAGAATGATCAGCGGCAGGAAGATCAGCGCCATCCAGAACATCAGGCCCAGGGTCTTGTGGCTGGAGACCGAATCCCACAGGGTCAGGCTGCTCTTGGCGTCCAGCGAGGAGGGCATGATGAAGGGGAACAGCGACATGCCGGCGGTGAGGATGATGCCGGTCACCGACAGGCCGCTGGCAATGAAGGCCAGGCGGGCACTGCGCACCATGGCCAACAGCGCTGCCAGCACCGCACCGGCCACACCCAGCGCCGGGAACAGCTTGGTCGCGGGCCACTTGGCGTAGTTGTCGAACCAGGCTCCGGCGACCACTTCCACGGTCTTGGCCAGGGGCGTGAAGGCGCTGTTGGCGTCGGGCATGGAGGTGATGCGATAACCCGGCATCTGGGCTACCCAGAAGCCACCGGCCACGAACAGCAGGACCGTCGCCAGGGCAGCGCCCATGATGGTCTTGCGCGAACGTTCGGCCACCACGGCATCGGTCTTGACGAAGGCGAAGGCGGCGCCATGCATCAGCAGCATGGCCACCGACAACAGGCCGGCCAGCAGGCCGAAGGGGTTCAACAGGGCGAAGAAGCTGCCGGTGTATTCGACCCGCATGGTGTCGTCATAGTGGAAGGGCACACCCAGCAGCAGGTTGCCGAAGGCCACGCCACAGATCAGGGGCGGCACGAAGCCACCGATGAACAGGCCCCAGTCCCAGGCATTGCGCCAGCGCGGATCGGCCACCTTGCTGCGGTAGTCGAAACCGACCGGGCGGAAGAACAGCGAGAACAGCAACACCATCAGGGCGATGTAGAAGCCCGAGAAGGCGGTGGCATACACCAGCGGCCAGGCCGCGAAGGTGGCACCGCCGGCGGTGATGAACCAGGTCTGGTTGCCTTCCCAGGTGGGGCCGATGGCGTTGATCAGGATGCGCCGTTCGGTATCGGTGCGGCCGGCAAAGGGCAACATCATGCCCACGCCGAAGTCGAAGCCATCGGTGAGCGCAAAGCCGATGATGAGTACGCCGACGAAGGCCCACCAGATCAGCTTGAGTGTTTCGTAATCGAAGATCATTCTGCTTTCCTCATTTCTTCTGGTGGCTTAGTGGCTGCCGGCATTGGCCGACGGATTCAGGGGCGGCGGCAGGACATCTCCGGGGCCGCTTTCTCTACCCTTGGTTTCCCAGTGGTATTGGCCGGTATGCAGGCTGCTGGGGCCCAGGCGGGCATACTTCACCATCAGGATCATTTCCACCACCAGCAGGAAGGTATAGAACAGGATGAATCCGGCCAGGCTGAAGTAGAGGCTGCCCGGCTGCAGCGAGGAGGCCGACAGGTGGGTCGGCAGGATGCCGGCAATCGTCCAGGGCTGGCGGCCGTATTCGGCCACGATCCAGCCCAGTTCGGCGGCGATCCAGGGCAGCGGGATAGCGATCACGGCCAGGCGCAGCAGCCAGCGCTGCGGCGCCAGCTGCTTCTTGGCCAGGAACCAGAACGAGGCGGCGAAGATGAACAGGAACAGGAAGCCCAGCGCCACCATGCCGCGGAAGGCCCAGAACAACGGCGCGACCTTGGGGATGGTGTCGTTCACGGCCATGCTGATCTGCTCCGGCGTGGCATCGACCACGTTGTTGGTGTACTTCTTCAACAGCAGGCCGTAGCCCAGGTCCTTCTTGAGCTTGTCGAACTCGGCGCGGGCCTCGGGCGACTTGTCGCCGGACTTCAGCCGGGTCAGCGCGGCATAGGCCAGCATGCCGTTGCGGATGCGCGCTTCGTGTTCCTTCTTCAGATCCTTGATGCCCAGCACCTGGGTATCGGCCGAACGGGTGGCGATCAGGCCCAGCACGTAGGGAATCTTGACGGCGTAGTCGGTGCGTTCTTCCTTGTCATTCGGCAGGCCGAACAGGGTCAGGCCGGCCGGGGCGGGGTGGGTGTCCCACTCGGCTTCGATGGCGGCCAGCTTGACCTTGTTGACTTCACCGGCGGTGTAGCCCGATTCATCCCCCAGCACGATCACCGAGAGCGTGGCGGCCAGGCCGAAGCCTGCAGCCACCGCAAAGGAGCGCAGCGCGAAGGCGGTGTCGCGGGCCTTGAGCAAGTACCAGGCCGAGACGCCCAGCACGAACATCGATGCCGTCACGTAACCGGCGGCCACGGTGTGCACGAACTTGACCTGCGCCACCGGGTTGAAGATCACCTCGGTCATGCTGACCAGTTCCATGCGCATGGTCTCGAAGTTGAATTCCGCACCCACCGGATTGTTCATCCAGCCGTTGGCGATCAGGATCCACAGCGCCGACAGGTTCGAGCCCAGCGCCACCAGCACGGTGACGATCAGGTGCTGCTTGCGGGAGAGCTTGTCCCAGCCGAAGAAGAACAGGCCGACGAAGGTCGATTCGAGGAAGAAGGCCATCAGTCCTTCGATGGCCAGTGGCGTGCCGAAGATGTCACCGACGTAGTGCGAATAGTAGGACCAGTTGGTGCCGAACTGGAATTCGAGCGTGATGCCGGTGGCCACGCCCATGGCGAAGTTGATGCCGAACAGCTTGCCCCAGAAGCGGGTCATGTCCTTGTAGATCTGGTTGCCGGTCATGACGTAGACCGACTCCATGATGACCAGGATCCAGGACAGGCCTAGCGTGAGGGGAACGAACAGGAAGTGATAGAGCGCCGTGACGGCGAACTGCAGCCGTGACAGCGAGACGACTTCATCGATGGGGACCATGTTGGGTTACTCCGGTTGTTTTGTGGCTTCAGGTAATGCGGAATTGGCTGGGCTTGAGGAACTGGCGGGAAGGGGGAGAGCGCCCGGCGTGGCGGCCGGCGACGGTGCCAGGATGCGCTGCTCCACGCTTTGCAGCGGCATGCGCATGTGCTTGGCTTCGGGATGGGCGAAGAAGGTCTTGGCCAGGACCGTGATCAGGCCGATCTTGATGATCAGCAGCAGGGTGATCTCGACGCCCAGCGGCAACTGGGTCAGGCGCGGCCATTGCCATTTGCGGGGTGTGTGCGTCAGTTGCATGGCTTACTCCTTGTCGCTGGCGCCAACGACACGGAACTTGTCGCGCACATCCAGCAGTTTCTTGACCTTGGAACCCATCTTCATGAGCGACACCAGCGTCTCCGGCGAGAGGCGCTGTACGTCGTCGAACCAGGAACTGGACAGTTCGATCAGTTCATACATCTCGCGCATGCGCTTCTGGACTTCCTTGTCGTCGCGTCCGCCGGGCGACTCCAGCAGGGCGTCGCGCAGCATGGACAGGGTAGGTTCGATCTCGCGGCGGCGGCGTTCTTCCAGCAGCACCTTGAAGATGTCCCAGATATCGCCGGGCGGTTCGAAATATTCGCGCCGGTCGCTGGGTTTATGCAGCAGCTTCACCAGGCGCCAGGACTGCAGCTCCTTGAGGCCCATGCTGACGTTGGAGCGCGAAAAACTGAGGTACTCGGCAATCTCGTCGGCATTGAGTGCCCGCCCGCAGATGTAGAGCAGGGCATAGATCTGGCCGACCGTGCGATTGATGCCCCAGCGGCTGCCCATTTCGCCGAAATGGCTGATGAAGCGCTGCATGAGCGGGCTGAGTACGTTGTTTTCCATGTTCGTAACTTTTGAAATTTCAGTAATTACTGAAATTTAAAGCAGTTGCTTGTCCCATCGCAATGTCAGGCACCTGATTATTTCCTGATAACAGTCATCACGGATGAGAATGACCCGCTCCCGGTGCGGCTGCGCGGGGCGTGGTGTTATGCGGTCACCAGACAGGGTGTGAACGAAACGTCACGAAAGCATCGCGTCTTGTGGACTTCCCGGTTCCTCAAGAGCGCAGTCCTGTGTTGCGCTGCATGAAGTTATTTTCACTCTTTCCTACAGCTACAGAAGAACTTGGCTGATAGAAAACATGATACGGATCAAATAAGGTGCGATTGCAGCTCATCCGTAGCGATGATGAGCCCCGTACCGATGGGCTCGCCCGGGACGCACCGCAGGGCCGGGAGGGCCGTCCTGCTACCGTGTGCACTGGCGCGCCGCCAACCGATTTCCAAGGATGAACGTTTATGCTGGGTTTCGATTTCCGCGTGGCCAGGATCGTCTGGACCGTCTTCCTGGTGGCGTTGTTGCTCTACGTCACCTATACCATTTCGGCCACCGTGCTGGTGCTGGTGTTCGCCGTTTTCTTCAGTTATCTGGTCTATCCGCTGGTGGAGCAGATCGAGCGGGTACGTCCGCCCCGGGTGCCGCGCACGGTGTCCATCGCTGTGGTGTTCGTGCTGGCCATCGGCATTGTGGCGGCGGTGGCGACCATTTTCGGGGCGCGCATCCAGGAGGAGGCCTTGCGCCTGTCCGAGCAGTTGCCGGCGCTGCTGCGCTCCAACGACGCCGTCGCCAATATCCCGCTGCCGGGGTTTGCCGAGCCGCTGCGCGCCCGCATCCTGGGCTTCGTACGCGACCAGTTGGCCAATGGGACCGACCAGGCCATGCCGCTGGCCAAGCAGTTCGGAGTAGGCGTGATGCACGCGGCCAGCAACCTGATCTACCTGGTGCTGGTGCCGGTGATCAGCTTCCTGCTGATCAAGGAGGCGCCGGCCATGCGCGACGAGATGCTGTCCTGGATGAATCGTTCCAACCGCAAGCTGTGGGACGGCATCATCAAGGACCTCGATGTGCTGCTCTCGCGCTACGTGCGGGCGTTGTTGTTCCTTTCCATTGCCACCTTCGTGGCCTACAGCATCGCCTTTTCGCTGATGGGCGTGCCGTACGCGATGTTGCTGGCGGGCCTGGCGGCGGTGCTGGAATTCATTCCCTTCGCCGGTCCGCTGGCGGCCAGTGCGGCGGCGCTGGTGGTGGCCGGTTTCAGCGGTTATGACCACCTGCTGTGGTTGGTCGGCTTCATCGTGGCGTATCGGGTGTTCCAGGACTACGTGCTCAATCCCTACCTGATGAGCGAGGGGGTGGAAGTGAGTCCGCTGATGGTGATCCTGGGC
>NZ_DASQOH010000070.1:0-208948 GCF_035644555.1 Herbaspirillum sp. | reverse complement strand
TATAGTCTCGGGCTTGCCTCCTGGTGATATAGCTCAGCTGGTTAGAGCACAGCACTCATAATGCTGGGGTCGGTGGTTCAAGTCCACCTATCACCACCAGATACCCGTCGCTGCATGTGCAATCATGCGTATGCGGCGCCGTCCGAAAAACCCGCCTCTTCGAAAGAAGGGCGGGTTTTTTGTTTTGGGTGGCTCTAGCGCTAGGGTGCTGGCGCCCCACTCGTTGTACCCCGCAACCCCTTAACGCAACTCACCAAATCCGTCAGATATCACAAAAACTGTAAGCGACTTGATACCTTAGGGGCCAGAAAATACGAAACACCCCGGCCAAAAAAGCGCACCAGTCCTCGTACAGCCCCGCCTCATAACGCTTCGCCCCATTTCCGGCGGGGCGCCACCAGCCGCCATCCTCGCCAACTCGCGAAGGCTGATTTGACAAATTTAAGTACAATCTGCACCAAAAAGCATCAAATAGTACAAATTCAACGTATTACCATTGGCTGCCGAGCCTTGAACCGATTACAATTTCGGCGCTCTCAGACATTAATTCGCAGCTTCAAAAGAGCGTCAAACGAAATGGTCAGCATGGCATGGGCAATACCACCATGACCGACAGAAGCTTGTGACCGGCTTCCCGGCCGGCACCCAACTCAAGGATTTGCTCATGATCAAGCAACCCGGCAGGCTGCATCTCGGCGATGGCGTTGCCATGGCCGCATTCGATACCGGCTACGCCAGCCGGCGACAGGGTGCCAGGACATGCCGTTAAGACTCAACTCCCGGGGCATTCCCACCTGGCGCGGTGCCGAATTGGACCTCCCCCCGAAAGAAAGGGCGGTACTGACGCAACTGATCCAGAATTCGCCCGATCCCGTCAGCAAGGACGCGATCATCCAGCACGCATGGATGGGAGATCGTTCCGTTTCCGACGACAGCCTGGTGCGCTGTATCAGTCAGCTGCGCAAGGCCCTCCCCGACGTGAAGATCGAATCGGTCTATGGCTATGGCTACCGACTGCTGGCAGCACGAGCCACCTCTGCCGATCAGCCGCTGCCATCGGCCAATGCCTCCATGGCTCATGAGCAGTTCCTGCACGCCTCCATGCTGGCGCAACAACATAGCGCCAAGCCCCTCAAGCAGGCCATCAACGTCTTCCGTTCCATCATCCTGACCGCGCCGAATTTCGCGCCTGCCAAGATCGGCCTGGCCAAGACCATCACCACGGCCATGGCCATCGGCCTGGATACGCATGTGGGCGCGTCCCAAGCGGAAGCCATCGAACATCTCGAGGCGGCCGCGGTGCTGGTACCGGACTCACCCGACCTGCTGTCGGCACAGGCATGGCTGCGGGACAGCCAGTGGCGTTTCCGCGAAGCCCGTGCAATGCATCTCGAGGCGCTGCGCCTGGCGCCCGACAATGCCGACGCCCTGCTCTTCTATGGCCTGCACCTGTCCGGCACCGGCAACCCCGAAGAAGCCATCGGCCCATTGCGGCGCCTGCTGACGCTGCGTCCCTACAGTATTCAGATACGTGCCATCCTCGCGCGCACGCTGGGCATGGTCAACCGCTATACCGAAGCCATGGAAGAGATCGCCATCGCCGAAGAGCACGACCACGCCGCCGTTGCCAGCCCGGCCCTGAAGGGCGTCAAGATCATGGTCAGCGTGGCCTTCGAGCCGACGCAGAGACTGGCACAGATCGCCGAAAAGTTATCCAGTTCGACCAATATTCCCCCTTACGCGCGAATCAACCTGCCCTATGTGCTGGCGCAATGCGGCCTGCTGTGCAAGGCCCGCAATCTGGTACAGGAACGCCTGCAGAGCTGCCTGCCCAACAGCCCCGAGGGTATCCTGATGGTCAAGGATCTGGTGGCCATCGGTGAAATGGAGCAGGCTGCTGAACGCCTGTTGGGCGCGTTCGCCTCACGGTTCAGCTATCTGCCCTTGTTCCTGCAGTCACCGGAACTGGCGCCTTTGCTGACGCATCCGGCGATCGCGAAGGCTTATCAGGACATGTACCAGGAGGTGTGGCAGGACCGCGAGCGCTCTTCGATGATCAGGCATCCGTGACAGGGGTACGGGCCAGCCGGCCCGCACATCGGTTCCTGCCTCCTGACCGCCTGCAAATGCTTCATGAACGTGACGGTCAGTGGCTTGGTCATTTGGGCTGGAAGCTGAAGGAAAGGCGACCTTGTCGATAGCGGCGGGCCCGAACACGATCACCTGCGAGTCCTCCATCTCGTTGACCATGATTGGTGTGCCTGGAGTAGAAGCTTTCCTCAAGCAGCAGTGCCGTATGGCGGGCAGCAGCGTAAGCTGTTTGGTGGGCATTTGCAGGGCAACGCGGGAAAGCCGATCCAGACGCAACGCCGTCGCATGATCATGCCAGGGGAAATCGACATCGACGGAGGCATCAGCAAAACGGTCCGATCATGTGGCGACATGGGACATGACAGTTTCCCGGTCCGCAATCGCAATCAACGGGTCCAAGAGTAAGAACGCGTGCAAGGTCCAACACCAGGTCCGGTTTTCCAATGGTCCGCTGCGCCAGAGATCACGGTGATGGGAATCTCGCCATAGGATTTGGCCTGGAGTACACCCTCCGTCTTCAATTTTTCTGCCAACGGCATGCCGGTCCGGCAGATATCCATGCGGCACGAAGAAAGCCGGATCGAGGTATTCCCGGAAGTCTCATGACCGCTCTACTTCTACGATCCAAGCTGCCGCAACTTGTCGATGGCGGCATGGTAGAAGGATTCCACGAAATGGAATGGCGCCGGCCCCCAGGGATGCTCATCAGGGCAATGGCACACTTCATCGTGATAATCGATGAAGCGTGATGCCGGCAGCGTATCGGCCATGATTCCATACAGGCGTTCGAGCGTCAGGTTGGCCGCTTCGATCTGCTCTTGAGTCACGTTCGGGAAAGCTTTCCCGCTCTGCGTGCCGGACTGCCAATAGACCCTGTTGACATAGGTCCTCTCCAGCATTCCGGTAATACGCAGCAGTTCGACCAGAGCGCGCCAGCCGCGGGTCCATGTCTGCATGAAAGGCTCTGACCCGCTGCGGATGATCCTGATCTTTTTACTCTCCTGCAGCTCCTTCAATGCGCCGGTCTTGATGAACTCATTGGAAATCGTACATACCGCACCGTTCGACACCGCGGCCAGGTTGAAACGCTCATCGATCAGATCGATCAGCACCAGATCGGCAGTGATCGACTGCAGCCGCTTCCTGCCGGACTTGGTGATATCCATGCCGACGATGCGCTGCTGGAAATTCGAGGCGAGCCGTTCACTGAAGATGTCGGCGAACGGTGGCGGCGAAAACAGGCTGCCGATGGATGATCTGGCGATGTAGTTCACCAGCTGGAATTCACCGGGTTCGGCGAAATTGAAGATATCCCGGGAGACGCAACTACCGATGATGGAAACTCTTGTCACGATAAAACTGCACCTGTATTACGCATGCCGACTCCTTCTGCCAGTGGCCACCACCAAAGAATGAAACTACAAGAAAGTCTGAACGAAAACCCGGTCCCCGACGCTCAGGATTGCCGGATGATCTCCGCCAGGTCCAGGCTTGCCGTACGATCCGTCTTGATCTTTCCTCGCGCGCATAGATCGAGGAATTCAGAGGAAGTGATCACATCGTAATCCTTGGTCAGCCTGCGCAACAACTTCCTGTAACCCTCCAGGCGCTGGTCATCCCGATAGCTCCCGAGTCCATTTTCATCCCAGTAAAGCAGCGACCACGAATGCAGCAGGAATACCGCGAATTCCGGCGTACCGCTGATCATGTTGAGCAGGAAGCGGCCCCACCAGGGATCGAACCGGAAATAAACCGATTCCGGATAGGTCAGGCGCACCCAGCGTTCCTTCTTGCCGACCTTGGGCAAGATCCGCTTTTCCGTCATCGGTACTTCGATGACCCCGTTGGACCACTGGAATGGATGGTTGGTCGGAACGCTGTAGATACATTGCCCGGTATGGACAGAACAGACGGTGTTATTGAACGACAGCGGAATATCGGCAGCCTTCAGCGCACGGATGGTCGAGGCATTCCAGCGGAAGGAACCGGCACGGTGAGACAGCACCGGCTTGCCGGTCTCCTTCGAGATCAGATCCGCAAAATGGCGGATCACGAACTCCGCCCTGCTGTCGTCTTCGTACTGATTCATGTACTGCGGCCGATCCGACAGACCATGTTGCTCCCAGAAACTCTTGGGCAGGTATTCGGGATGGGTGTGCAACTGCACGTCCTGTCCGGCCGCATCAAGCCAGCGGACGACTTCCCGCAGTTCATCGAGATAGCCATAGGCACCACACATGTCGACGAAGAAAATGTGCTTGGCGCTGAATTCGTCACCGATTTCCGCCATTTCCCGAATACCGGCCGTTCCACTGGCATGGCGCCCCCAGATCAGGCGGTTGACGTGGTCACCGGTGGCGCGTTTGGGGAGCGCCTCGGTATCGACGGTAAGCATTGCATAACGATTAGCCATGGCTGAACTGACCTTCCTTTAGAAACCTGATGATGAATGGCCCGTCATCGGCACCGGCACCGTCCCGACGGGATCGGCCTGTTGCAGCGAAACCACCTGCCTGACTTTGATCTTTCTGCGCTTCATCAGATCCAGCAAGTCGGTGGTGGTGATGACGTCGTAGTCTTTGACGATCCGGGCGACCAGTTGCCGGTATTCCTCCTGGCGTTGCTCCCCCAGATGGATGGCATGATGATTGTCGTCCCAGTGCAGCAGCGACCAGGAGTGCAGCAGGAACACCTGCAGATCCGTCGGCCCCGGAAGCCAGCGCCGCCACCAGGGCAATTGGGGTGCCGTGTACTGGAAATAGGAGGACTGGGGAAACATCAGGCTGACCCATTTCTCCGACTTTCCGCGCTGCGGGTCGGCCGGATAGTAGCGCTCGGTCACCGGTACCTCGATCACGCCATTGGACCAGGCATATGGCCTGTTGGTCGGTTCGGCGTGGGGACTGCGGCCCAGACCATGGGCGCGCATGGAGTTGTTGAACGACAGGGGAATGCCCGCCCGCCCCAGCGCACGGATGATGTCACCATTCCAGCGGAACGATCCAGCGCGATAAGCCTGTACCGGCCGGCCCGTCAGCACCCTGAGACGCTCCGAGAAGAACTGGATGACGAACCCGGCGCGCGCAGCGTCTCCATACTCGTTCATGTAGCGTGGCCGTTGTGACAGCCCATGCTGTTCCCAGAAAGACGCGGGCAGGATTTCCGGATGCAGGTGCAATTGA
This sequence comes from Herbaspirillum sp., assembly GCF_035644555.1. Lineage (GTDB taxonomy): Bacteria > Pseudomonadota > Gammaproteobacteria > Burkholderiales > Burkholderiaceae_D > Herbaspirillum. The sequence continues at coordinate 203,675 of NZ_DASQOH010000070.1, read as the reverse complement.
ACGTCCTGCCCCTGCCCATCCAGCCAACGCACTACCTCCGCCATCTCCCCGGGATAGAGTTGGTCGCCGCACATGTCCACGAAGAAGACATGGGGAGCGCTGAATTCGGTTCCAATGGCGCACATCTCGCGTATGCCAGCCCGCCCCGCGACGTGTTCACCCCATACCAGCCGGCGGACGTGATCCACGGCTGCACGGGCCGGCAATGCCTCGGTATCGACGGTGAGCATGGCGTAGCGGTTTTGCATCAGAACACTCTCTCCCTGCAGGACAAGGCCGCCCTCAGACGGCCTGCTCCAGCACCTCATATTCGGTCACGGCGAAACTCCAGAGGCAGGAGTTCCAGCCATTCCAGTTCCTGAACAAGTCATTCTCATCCAGGGCGATACCATAGCGCCTGCGGAACCGGCTGTTTTCATAGGCGGACAACATCGCGCGCCTGCGGCCAGGCGACACATTGAAGCGGTACGCGGCCTTCTGTACCGGGATATCGATCAGATCCAGCCTGGCTACCAGATCCGAGCGCAGCTTGTCGCGTCCGATCCGTGGATCGGGAAGATTCTTCCACTGGGCCGGCATGGCCATGGTCATCTCCAGCATCGGATAACTCAGGAATGGGAAGAACACATCCTCGAATGCACTGGCCATGCGATGGATGCTCTCGCCTCTGGTACCGAAGAAACTGCGCGCATAGAGCCAGTGATCGAAAGGTACCGAATAGGTTTCCTGGGCGCCGGATAACAGAACATGGCGGGTCGGATCGAGGCCTCCCCAGAAATCGATCTGGTAGGTATAGGGATTCCAGCCTTCACAGGGCAGATCGGTCCGGCCGATGTCATAGACATCCGGCCGGCTATCGTCCAGTACCGAGATGTTGGTCCAGTCGTTGGCGGCCATGATCTGGCGGAAGGACTCGGCCTCATGAGTACACCAGCAATGGAACAGAACATTATCGAAGGACATCTTCCCCTGGCGGCGCAGACGCGCCATGGTCCCCGACAGGATGCGGCTGTCCGAGCCTGAGGAATGTGCCATCAGGTATCGACGTCGGGGGTTCATGCGCAGCAGGACTTGTTCCAGCGTCGACTCGAGCAGATCGAGATAGGCCTCGTAAGAACCCTGAAATACGGGCCGCCCGGGCCGCTGCCACCGATGGCAATACGCAGGTGGAGGAGCACGACGGATTTCCCTGAAAGGCGTCTCGGTGGTGTTGACGAACTGGCGGTCCAGAAAGCGCTCATCGAAGGTGAGCGACTTCTGCTGCTGTGCCAGCAGGTGAAAGCTGTCCGAGTAGCGGTCGTGCCTGTCCACAAATACACAGCGATTGAAAAAATGCCGGGTATCCAGTGGAGAACGGTGAACATAGCGCATGGGCCCGGTCTCCTCTTGCATAGTGGCCACACAGCCGGACGGGGGCAGCTTGTGCATAACGTTACTCGTCATTGCCGCAGCATCAGACATCGTCACGGAACAGTCTGGCGAAGCCGGCCAGCGTCATCCCCGGCGAGATATTCAACCGCGAGATCATGAGCTTGTTTCCCGTCTGTGGCTGCGTCCATCCATTCTCGGTCGTATAGAAGTAGCGAAAACCAAGCTGGCTCAGGCGTTCGGTCACCTGTTCATCGTACTGACCAAAGGGAAAGCAGAAATGACGTGTCTGACCCAGGAGGGCCCGGCTCAGTGCCACATCCTCGTTCAGCACGGCGCTATCCGCCGACAGCAGATCCGAGCGGGAAGCAGTCCGCTTCATCGAATGCAGGTTATGGGTATGTCCAGCCCATTCGAACACATCACTTGCCGACGCCATCTCGGCAAGCGAAATGTACTGCAGCTTTTCGGGCAAGAACCTGGCCTCGGGCAGTGCCGGCTGGCGCCCGGTGATCAGGAAGACAACAGCGGTAAAGCCACATTCCTTGAGAATCGGGTAGCAGAACTTCAATGTCGTCAGATACCCGTCGTCGAAAGTGATGAGCACCTTTTTCTCCATGGCGGGATCCGCTCCGTGGTCGAGAAATGCCTCGAACTCAGCCAGCGTCAGTGAGGAGTAGCCGTTTTCACGCAGCCACGCCATCTGCTCGCGAAAGCTCTCCACGGAATTGGTCACCGAGCCATCGCGATATCTTCCGGCCACCTTGAGTTCCAGCGGCAGATGATGATGGTAGGTGATGACCGGGATCCGCCTTGTACGCTCAGGAGCCGTGCTCTCTTCGTCGGAGGAGGCATCCGTGATTTCCTGCTCGTTGGCCATTCCCAGCCCTGCGAGGCAGGACAGCAGGAACAGGACGATCCACCGTAGCAATGTCTGAGGAAAAAATTTCATGATGTCTTTGCTAACTGACGATGCCGATTGATCACGCCCGCCATACCGTCTCGGCCGGAGCGAACAGCGACAGCTCCGCCCGGCTCATCGCCTCGGCACTGCGCGAACCGCGCACCGAACTGGCTGCCTGGGCCGAAAGCCTGGCAAACAGAGAGTCATCCTCATAGAGCGACAGGATTGCCCTGGCCATACCCTCCACGTCTTCCGGCGCACATAGCATGCCGTTGAGCGGGCAGACGAAGTCGCCGACGGCGCCGACCTCATTGGTCACCGGCACCAGCCCTGAGGACATGGCCTCATCGCGCGACACACCCTGGGTATCCATGCGGGTGGGAACCAGGAAGATCCCATAGTCCTTATGCAAGGCTGCGATCTCATCCTGAGCCAGGAAACGTCGCTCCAGCCGCACGTTGGCAAACGAGCGCAGCGGCGCCACCGTGTTTTCGAACAGCTCGCCATCCCCGATCAGATGGAATTCCATACGGGCGAATGCGGGATGAGCAGAGAGCGCCTGGATCACCTTGACCGTCAGATCGTTGGCGTAAGCGAGGGCCGAATAAGGCCGGATGGAGAGAATTTTCCTGCGCTGGTCCGGTGGCTTGGGCACATAGGAGAATTTATCGGTATCGATGGGATTGTGGATAATCGAATATTTCTCCGATGGCAGCTGCATGCCGATATCCTCAAAGACCTCGTTGGCAAAGGACTGCGAGACAAAGACCAGGTGCAGATTCTCCGGCATGTCCGAGAAGATGCCGCGCCAGAACTGGGTACGCTGATCGCCCAGCTTCTTCTTGTGCTCGATCTGCTGAGCATCAAATAGGGCGAACTCGAACTGGCGACGCTGCCATGCCTGGATTTCCGCCCCGTGTACCCATACCGTGACACGGATGCGGTCGATGTACTTCTGCAGCACCTGCCACATCTGCCGGTCCAGCATGTGCACCAGCACATGTTCCACCTGGCCGGTGGCCAGGGTGGCATCGAGCAGTTCAGCGTCCCCGGTAGCCACATCCACACCTTCGAACTCGCGGTAGCCGGGCGGCTGCCGGCTGATGCGGAAGACCTCCGTGAGCACGCCGGCGCCCCGGTAGGCGCGGATGCGCGTGTGCAGGAAGCCATAGCGGTACAGATCATCGTAGGCCGGATACTGCTTGCTCAACACCAGCACCGGCGAACGGCAGACAAAACTGGCCGGACGCTCGGAATGGCTGCCCAGCACCAGTTTTTCGATCCGGAACTCACCGTCGCCTTCGATGCGCAGCCCGAAGCGGATTTTCTCGCATTCCGAAGGGATGGCCAGCGAATGCTTGTCACCGGCCTTGTTGATCTGGTGCGAGAGTTTCTTGCCGTCCTTGTCCTGGAATTCGAAGATGGTACGCACATCCAGCTCCCCCGAGGAGCACAGCCGGAACTGACTGTTCAGGACCAGGTTGAGTTCCTCGCGCGAAAAGGTCTTGCCGGCGTACAGATATTCATGGCTGCCCATCCCCAGCCGGGACTGGACCAGCAGCGAGCCTCCGGCCAGCTTGAGCTGGATGTGCTTTTTCGGAGGCAGCAGTTGCGACAATCTCCCGGGCTCCAGGCAAGGCAGGCCGCTGGTGTCCTCATCCTGGCGATAGGAGGATGGTGAAAGACGCCCAGTGACAGCCTTCATCGTGCGTGGGAAATCGATACCCTGGTCGACCAGTTGCAGATCGTCGACCTCGCGCTGCAACTCCGGGGACAACATGGCGCCTCCCTCGATATAGTTGAATTCGTCGATCGCCACTATGCTCTTCAGCGCCACCGTCGTAGCTTCCGGTGTGACCAGCAGTTGCTCCAGCACGTCCGGGGTGACGGCGCTCGACCTGAGCAGACCCCGGCGTACAGCCAGCGCCGGGACGGAACGGTAGGCAGTACCGTCCTCCTCCACCAGACGACCGTCTGTAGCGCGATACCGGGCCGCCTTGCTCCAGGCATCGGCCCCGCTGTATGTACTGGCCAGGACCAGATCTGTCAGGTAGTTCGGTCCGTAATAATCCTCGGGGCATAGCACACCCAGCAGGGCATCGTGCGCCAGAGCCTTGATACGCTCCCGGCACTGCGATTCATCCACCCAGACCAGTAGACCTTGCGTCCCCTGGATGCCCATGGGTTCGCCGATGAGAAGCAGGGTCCGGTTGGCATAGGTCTGCCGTGAGAAGGCCGCCACCACGCGTTGCAGTTGCGCCTCGTTGCTCACCCGAGCGACCAGGACCACCGGAGCTGTCGCGGGAGTCGCTGCACTCCTGGCGATACAGGCGCAAATGGAGGACATGCGATGCGCATAGGTGTGCTCGGACATGACCTTGCGCAGACCCAGCAGCCGGAACTTGCGGTAGTTCACATCACTGGCCACGATCTGCCGCAGCCTTGCATCAAGTTCCTTCGGACTGTCCGAACACACGACCAGCTCACCGAAGAGCAACCGGACGCCACGCGAGAAGTTGCTCACCACCACCGTATTGGAGGCCAGCAATTCGAACACCCGGCGCGCAAACATCGACTGCGACTGTTTGATGGTGTTCATGTTGATGCCGTAGCGATAGCCCTTGTAGGCGCGATCGATCTCGGAAAACGGCAACTTGCCCAGAATCATCGGCTTGTACTTATCCGGGAAGGTGTAGTTGGGATGAGGCTTGTCGAAGTTGCGGTCGTAGATCTCCACCGGCCGGAAGTCCTTGACCGTATCGATCAGCGAAGAAAAGTCGCGCTGGCGTTCCGGGTAGCGCAGGTAATAGGAACCGGCAAAGTTGAAGGCGTCCTTGCGTTCGTAGGTTTCAAGCGGGTTATGGACCTTGGGTTGGGCCGCGAAGCACAGCAGGAAGACCCGCTCATGTTCCAGCAGTGCCTTGTAGCGCGGGATGCAGTCGATGTCGGTGGTAAAGACGTAATCGACCTGCCTGGCGAGGTCGATGAAGGTGCCGAAGTGCACCGGATCTTCCTTGTTCCAGAACATGGACGGGATGCCCTTCCTGCGGCACCAGTCGATGCAGGCATTGATCTCCGCACCGTTGGTGCTGATCTTCAGTTTCCATTTCTGCTCGAAGCCCTGCCAGGCCGATTCTATGAACAACAGATCCGGCTGGAACTGCTCCAGCTGTTCCACGCAGCGATCCGGGTCCAGCTGCAGCAGTGTGCATTCGGGATCGTAGGAATGGAAGGTGAATTCATCCATCACCGCTGCCACGCGCAGCTTGCCCGGGGGGATCGTCGCCAGTGCCTTGTGGCGCGGCGAATTGAGGAGACGGCGCCGGCACAGCGCCAAATTGGCGGCGACGTATTGCACGCCCAGCTTCTCGCCCAGGGCCTGGTAGCTGAACAATGCGGCCCCGAAGTCACCTCGTTCGAATTCCTCCGCTGCCTTGCGGGTCAGCGATGGCGTTTGCAATTCCGTGTCCTTGTCGGTTTTCATTTTCTTTCCTTGCTGTATTGCCTCACTGGGCCACGGCGAGCGCAGGCCGGATCTCGATGAGGCAGGCATCCTTGTGCAGTTTCTTTTCGATCAGGCGCGCGGTCTGGCCGGCAGCGTCGATATCGGCCAGCCACATCTGTGCCACTTCCTTTTCGTCGGCGCGCACGTAGTCGTCCATCAGGACGTCGATGGCGCGTCCGGCAAAATGGGTCAGGATCGAAGGCAGCGCCGGATAGCGCGCGTGCTGGCCAATGGCCGCCGGCGGTCCGTCGACGATCACCAGGATGCGGCCTGCCGCCGGCATCTGGCGTGCCAGGACAGCCAACACGTCTTCGCAGGTATAGAACGGGTACAACTTGCCGCTGGCAGCCACCCAGTCGGCCAGTGGCGCGAGGTGCAACTCGGCATGCGACTGCAGGTCCAGCTGGCGCAAATGGGCCAGGGTCTTCTGGAAATACGGTTCCAGATGATCGAAGGAAACGAAACTGGCCGTCGTGCGTTGCGGCGGGCGGTCCTGCATCAGTTGCAGGGCCTTGGCCACCACCGTGGTGGAGATTCCCGAGCCGAACTCGATCACCAGATCGTAGGCGTTACACTCGATCAGCTCGACCAGGTAATGCGCCAGGTCCATATCGATGGCCCAGGAATGATGTTCACTGTTGAGCATGGGGAGTTCGCCCGAGGCGAAGTAACTCTGCACGCCGAGGAAAGCCTGCACCTGCCGGGTGACATTGAGGGACTCATTCTTGACCACATTGTCCAGATAACGCCGTACCTTCAACAACTCCTCGGACTGCCTCTTGAATGCTTCCTCGATGCGACCGCCGGTGGCGGTGCCAGCATCCCGGATGACTTCCACGGACGCGCCGAGCTTTTTCAGCATCTCCTGTTGCGACAGCAAGGTCTGCATCTGCGTCGTCATGACACCCGTCTGGGCGGTCAGCGCCTGGTTGTGTGCCAGTACGGTATCCAGTTGTTGCTGCAGCTCCAGCCGCTGTGCCGCCATGGCTTGCATTTCGCTCACCAGCGTCGCACCTTCCTGCTGCAACCTGACCTGCTCGGCCTGCAAGGCCACCTTGTCCTGCTGCACCAGGCGATATTCGCTGCGCAACCAGGCCTGCTCCTGTATGAGCGTCGATTTCAGCGCTTCCAGTGCCGCCACGCGCTGTTGCAGCTGAGCGGTCTTCTCCAGCGTCTCGCTGGCCTGCTTTCTAAGGGCGGCCTGGCGTTCGTTGAATTGGGTCAGTTGCAGTGCTTTGCCATGCCAGAACTTCTGCGTCTGCTGACGCAGCTTCTCCACCTGCCGGAGTTCGGACTCGCTGAACGGCGTGTCCTCCGGCAGACAATCCAAATTGGCCTGGGCCTGCTCCATCACACCCGCCTCGTACTGACGCAGTGCCAGCCATTTGAGGCGGAACGGCCGGGGCTCCAGCTCATAGGCCTTGCGCGCAAGGTCAGCGGCAGCCAACGCATCTTCTTTCTGCAGGCTGCGCGCCAGGGTGGTCAGCGCCTTGGCCCTCAGTTCGGGTGCCGCCATGCAGCGGTCGAACAACTGGTCGACGGCGCGTACCCCGCCGCTGGTATACGCGGCAAGCACCTTGCCGAAACCCTGCCCGCCCATCCGGGCGGCCCCTGGCACCCGTTGCCAGAGCTGCCGCCACCATGAACGGCGTCCGTTCACACCCGCATGGCGCCGCTCGGCAGCCAGGTTACGTTTCCAGGCGGCGATGAAGGCCGCGTTGCCGAGGTTTTCCGCGCATACCTGCACGACGTGGTCGTCGATCAGGTCGATCCTTACGGTAGCTGCCGGCGGCAACGCATGCTGGCGCTCCATCTCTTCCTGCAACACTGCCAGTTGCGTCAGCAGCAACTGGTTCTCCTGCTGCAGGTCCTGGTTCACTTCCAGCAGGCCGTCGGGCCGAAGGGTCTGATTGTTCTCGTTCTCGTTATGCATGGGCGCGATTTCCCTGGACTAGGCGCTTGGAATAGGAAAGAAAATAGATAGCTGCACAGCGTGGATGCCCGGCCTCAGGTCCCGTATCTGGCCTGCCCGGCTTCATGCGAGCGCTCGGCGACCATGAGGCGCGAGACTTCCTCTACGCGGGTATTACTGACCTCGCCGCGGGCAGTTTCGGAATTGCTCCAGAGGATATATTCGACCGTCCCGTCAGGCGCACCGAATTGCTGGTACACCTCCGGCATGATGGGGACATGGTCGCCATACCAGCACAATCGGGCGGGGAATTTCTGGCGTTCGAGGAAGGCGCGCAAGCGGGCCAGCATACGGTCGGCGTTGCGCAGGTGACGTAGATAGACGGTCAGGTCGTCGCAACCGGCCGGCGGCGGCTCGGTATAGAGATCATCGATATCGGCCTGGCTGACCGATTCCAGATGCAGCGGGCCATGGTTTTCCATGGTGACCACGAAGATGAATACCGGCCCGGTGGCGAACTTGAGAACGGACTCGATCTTTTCGGCTACGGCGTCATCGCTGACGTAGGGCCCGAAGCGCGACTGCTCGTCGAACTGTTCGATGTCGATGAATTCGTCGAAGCCGAGTCGGGGGAATACGCGATCGCGTCGATAGAAGCTCTTGGGATAGGGATGGATGCACACGGTGCGGTATCCCTGACGCTTGAGATAGTGAGCCACGGACCCCGCCTTCCAGCCGGCTGCCACGGCACGATAGGGGTTGAAGCGATGCACACCCAACGCACGGTTGGCGATGCCGGACAGGAAAGCGAATTCGGTGCGCACGGTGTTGGCGCCCCATGCCGGCACCTTCATACTCCCGTGCACGAGCGCATCACGCTTGAGCTGGTCGAAGTGATGCAGGACATCCTTCTTCACGCCTGGGTAAAGGGCACGGGCATCGAAAAACGACTCGCTCTGGATCGAGACCAGATGCGGCATGCTGCTCGCCGGCATGGCCACCGGGGGCAGCGCGTCAAACGGTGAGGCGGTGCGGGGGAACTGGCTTTCCTCCTGTCCATAGCGCAGAAAACTCGCCCAGAAACCCAGTCGCGGCAGATCCACCGCGGGGTCCAGACTGATCGGCAGCGATTGGCGCAGACCAGCGCGCAGCAACAGCAGGCCGCCGATGAGCAGCGCCAGCATCGCGCCACCCTGTCCGCGGATCATGAAGCGCATTGTCGGCAGTGATTCTCCCAGCAGGCCGATGGCCACGGCCAGCACGAATCCAGCCGCCGCGCCGATGAACTTGAACCACCCGAGGAAGGGAATGTACAGACGCGGGTGCCGGATCGCATCGGTGAAATATTCGTAGTCCTGGAACACGAATGGCTCGCGCAAGGCCTTTTGCTTGGCATTGTTGACAAGGATGAAGGTGAGCATGATCGCCGAGACGATCGCCATCGAAAACCAGGGACGTCCGAGCAGCAGTACGCAAACGTCGAAAGCCAGCGTCCAAAGGGCGGTATGCAGGGCCCAAGCGCCCCACGGGCGGAGCAGCGCCGGACGCGGCGTCATCAGTGCCTCGATGAAGAGCGACAACAGCAATCCCGCCGCCCAGGCAGTCACCGCGGCAACGAAGGTGTCATTCATGTCCATAGCCCATCCAGCGTACGATACGGGTCGAAAGTCCGGCCGGCAGTACGGCCAGGAACCAGGTACCCAGGTTGAGAGGGAACGGGAAACTGATACGCGCCCGGTTGGCCTGCAGTCCGGCCTTGATGACGCTGGCGGCGCGCTGCGGCGTCCACAGGAAAGGCTTGGGACCAGGCATTTCATCACACATGGCTGACTTGACATAGCCAGGCATGATCACGTTGACCTTGATACCGTAGGGCAGCAGCCAGCCGCGCAGCGCCTCACCATAGGCTTTCAGTCCGGCCTTGCTGGCGCTATAGGCCGGGGTTACCGGCAGCCCGAAATAGGCGGCCAATGAACTGATCAGGGCGATCTGGCCGCGACCGCGCGCGCGCATGGCTGGGTAAACCGCATGCACGGCCACCATGGCCGACTTCAGATTCACATCCAGCAGGGCCTCGACCTGGTCCCAGGGCTCGGCTTCCCCATTGGGGCCCGTGCTGGTATTGATCCCTGCATTGAGGATCAGCAGGTCGATGCCCGCCAAACGCGCCAGTTCATCGCGCAGGCTCGCAAAGTCGCGCAAGTCGAAGCTGAGCGTTTCGACCTGCGCGCCGAGTGCAGCGGCACGCTGTGCCACCTCGGCCAGTTGCTCCTGATTGCGGCCATGCAGGACCAGACGCACACCCGGGCGCGCATAGGCCACCGCCAGGGCGCTGCCGATGGCGCTGGTGGCACCGGTAATGACGATTGTGCTTTGCAATTCTTCAGTCACGTTGACGCTCCAACCTTTCCTTCCAAGACCAGTACAGCACCATCGCGAAACCGACGCAGACGGTCACGTTCAGGGGTACCAGGCAAAAATTGTCTTCGTCCAGCGCAACCAGCACGGCCGCCAGCGAATAGAAAAACGTAAATATCTCTCCCAACAGCATGGCGGTATTGGCACGAGGCATCTTCGTGCGATGTTCGTCACTGGCTTTGGGGGTACGGTGGAACTCGCCATAGACGCCGAACAGGGCACGGCAGCCACCGAAGAAGTAATACCAGGCCATAGGCAGAAACATCGCGATATAGAGATAGGAATCCCAGACCATGCGGCCCAGTGAGCGCCTATCATTGATCCAGGCCCCCTTGCTGGAGCCGATGGCGTTATCGATACCCCATACGCCGGCCAGGATGAAAAATAGCAAGGCGCCCCACTGCACGCTGGCTGCGTCGAAGTTCAGGAGATAGTTCAGTGGCAGGCTCAGTAGTACCAGCACGTGGATGGACGCCAGCAGCAGCGAGGAAAACATGGTCGAGATGGCGTGCAACCGACGCATCAGCGGCATGCGCTGGTGGAACATGGCCCCGGCATGCTTGAAGGCGCTGTGGATCAGCCCACGCCCCCATCGTTCACGCTGCATCCGGAAGGCGCTGATGGTCTCAGGCAGGATCGACATCGACATCACATCGCGCAGGTAGGCATACTTCCAGTGGCTGAACTGGGCACGATATCCCAGGTCGACGTCTTCGGTCACGGTCGCATCGCTCCAGCCGCCCACGGCCTCGATGCAGCGCTTGCGCCAGACGCAGGAACTTCCGCTGAGGGAGGCCATGTCGCCATCTTCACTCAGTCCCACCGTCACATATTGCTGGTGGCCCATCTCCATGGCCTGGAACCGCGTCAGGAAGGAGTGGTCGCGGTTTTCATAGCCGATGCCGGTCTGCAGGAAGCCCAGTTCCGGGTCGCTGAAACAAGGCATCGTACGCAGCAGGAAATCCGCCGGCGGCAAAAAATCGGCGTCGAAGATGGCAAAGAACTCTCCACGCGACTGTTCGATGCCATGGATCAGGTTGCCCGCCTTGAAGCCATTCCTGTCCGGGCGCCGCAGTACGCGGATATCGATACCGGCAGCCTGGTAGCGGCTGGCCGCCTGCTGCGCCAGCGCCGAGGTCTGATCGGTCGAATCGTCCAGCACCAGAATCTCGAGCTGGCCTGCCGGATACTGCATCTGGCAGACGGCATGGATCAGGCGTTCGATCACGGCAGATTCGTTACAGACCGGCAGCAGCACCGTGACCGGCGGATAGCCGGCGGGTGGCTGCACTGGCAGCGCCGGTGTCGCCGTCAACTGCGCCAGCTTGCGCCGCTCGGTCTTGCGCGAAATCAGCAAGGCACGCAGCTCCAGCCCCACGTAAAGGAAGAAATAGCAGACCACCAGCCAGAAAATGGCCTGCGCGAGGAAGGAAAAAATGGAGACCAGCACGCTGCGCCCTTCAGAGACCAAGCACGGCGCAGACTTCCTGCAGCCGATGTGACCAGGTGTGATGGGCACGTACGTAACGGGCGCCTGCTTCGGCACGCTCCAGATCCAGAGACGACGGGCCATGCTTGAGACGGCCAAAGACTTCCTGCATCTCTTCCCGATTACGCACAACATGACAAAAATCGGCGAAGTGTCGCTCCACCGAACGGCTCGGATTGGTCACCGCAATGCCGCCACAGGCCAGGATTTCCAGCAGGCGGCGTGAAAACATGGTATCGGACGCGGTCACCGAATTCACATTGAGCGAGAGGACATGCCGCTTGTAGATCTCCGCCGTCTGGCGATGCGCAACGCCACGCTGTACGTTCAGGTGGCTGCCGCGGGGATAGCGGAATTCGATGTACCGGGAAAGCCGGTCGTGATTGCGATCGAAGACGTTGAGCGTCAGCGCGGTATCGGCGCAGGCCTGGAACGCGCTGTCCAGGAATTCCCGGCGCGCCCCCAGGATGCGACGATAGTAGCTCCCGGTGAAACAGGCTTCCTTGTGCGTGAAGCGAAAGCCATCAAAGCGATGGAAAGCCGGCTGGTAGGGCATGATCAGCGTGTTGACCGCGCGCGCACCGGGGGCGGCTGCACGGTACCTGGGCACGCAGGTCTCGTCGGTGGTGAAGATGTAATCGAAATGCCTGGCCACGTCGATGAAGGGCTCGAAATAGGCGCCGTCGTCCTTGTTCCAGAAGACCGTCGGAATGCCCCGGGCCTTGGCGAAATCGACCAGCCTGAAGATGGCCGTCGGTGGTGTCAGGCGCAGCAACCGGGGCTGGCGGGCCAGCTCGTAGCGCCAGCTGCCCCGTATGCCGTGGAAAGCCGATTCGACGAACACCAGATCGGGCTTCCACTCACTGATGACGGTGCGGTAGTTGGCAGGCGTGAGCGCCCGTACGCGACATTCTCCGGAAAGGCAGTCGGCGGTGAAGTGGTCGGTGACCAACGCGATCTTGAGCTGACCGAAGGGACCGGCTGCCGGTTGGTCTTCCTGCAATTCGGGGAAGCGGTATATCAGCGAACCGACGGCGCGAATGACTCTACCGACCATGCGGTGCTCCCATATTGCCAGCGCTGGCCCGAGGGGTCGCACCCGGCACTGCCGCACCGACGAAGCCCTGCCAGCGGCGTTGCTGTATCGCGTAGGTACGCGCACGCTGGCCGATCGCAGCCAGTTGCGCATGATCTTCCAGCGCCACCCTGAGTGTGCGAGCAAGATCTGCGGAGTCGCCTGCCTTGAAGAACCAGCCAGCAGGATCACTGCCCATCTCGTCGACAAACACCGGCAGATCAGGGACCACGACCGGACGCGCCATGGCCAGAGCTTCCACCAGCTTGAGCGGCGGCACGATCTTGCATACCTCGAAAGGACGACGCGGAATGCAGATCACAGCGCAACGGCCGATGATGGCACGCGCCTGGACGGCGCTGGCGCGGCCATGGAAACACACCACATCATCGACGCCCAGTTGGCGCGCCTGCTCTTGCAGTGCCTGCCCTGCTTCGCCGTGGCCTACCACATGCAAGCGGACCGCCAGGCCTTCACGCTTGAGCCGGGCGACGGCCTCCAGCAAGGTATCCAGACCTTCGTAGACGATCAGCGAGCCAGCGTAACCGATGGTCAGTGGTACTGCCTGGGCAGGATCGGCCGCCGGAACGCGGTCTACATCGATACAATTGGGTAACAGCGTCATGCGTTCGGCAGGAATGCCCCAATGCTGCTGGATGTACTTACCCAACTGTTCCGAGATGACGAACAGGCGGTCCGCCTGGGACGCCACCAGACGTTCCAGTGCCAGCCCCTGGCGGAAGGCCCAACTACCCTCGAAGTCCGGCGAACGGGAGATACGGCTCAGTTCCCACAGGCCGCGCATCTCGTAGTGGAAGGGAATTCCCAGTCGACGCGCCGCCAGCAGTGCCGGCAAGGCATTGGTGTGATTGGAAGCGGCGTGGATGGCAGCCACTTTGCGGCTGGCCGCCAGTTGCGCAATGGCAGGCGCCGCCTGCAGCGCGAACTGCAGGACCGGACGATGGTTGGAGGGGCTCCGGCTGTGGTGATAGAGGATGCCATCGACCAGGGTTGTATCAGGACCGGCATCGACGACGCGGTCCTTGCGATCCCAGGGATAGCCAGGGCGGGTCATCACGCTCACATCCGCGCCGACCGAGCACAGCGCGACAATGATCTCCTGGGTCCGGTTGGTATAGCCGGAGACGTGATAAGGCAGGGCGCTGGCAGCCACATACAACAGACTACCCGGACGCGGGGTGTACTCCGGCGCCCTGCGTGCCTTGCGCTTGACCAGCCAGCGCAAGGCGCAAACCGTCAGATGGCGATTGATCGCCATCGTCAAGGTCATTGACCGGAGCCGTTTCAAAAACAAGATAGTTACCTTTCTGGAGGGGCCGACGGGCGAACCTTGTCGCGTTCGCCGTCCGGCCTGGCCTCATGCCCTGGTGATACCGACCACGTCGACCAGACGCTGGTGAGGCTTGAGTCTGGAACGCAGGTCGCGGAACTCCTTGTGCGCCACCAGCACGGCAATCACATTGGCCTCGGCCAGCGCGGTATCGAGCTCGACCAGGCGGGCCTCGTCCAGCTGGGCCGGAAGCGCCTCGATATTGGGCTCCACCAGTGACACCTGGCCCGCATAGCGCGACGAGAGCTCATGAGCGATATCCACCGCCGGACTCTCGCGCAGATCGTCGATGTCCGGCTTGAAGGCCAGGCCCAGGCAGGCGATACGCACGTCCGCGCCGGTCATCCTGGCCTGCGCCATGGCTTCTTCTACCTTGCCGATGACCCACTTCGGCTTGAAGTCATTGACTTCGCGTGCGGTCCGGATCAGCTTGGCCTGTTCCGGATTGCTGTGCACGATGAACCAGGGGTCCACCGCGATGCAGTGACCGCCCACGCCAGCACCGGGCTGCAGGATGTTCACGCGCGGGTGGCGATTGGCCAGTGCAATCAGCTCGCGCACATCGATATCGAGCTGGTCACAGATCAACGACAGCTCGTTGGCAAATGCGATGTTGGTGTCACGGAAAGAGTTTTCGGTAAGCTTGCACATCTCCGCAGTGCGCGCCGTGGTGATGACACACTCGCCTTCGACAAAGATCTTGTACAGGGCTGCAGCGGCAGCCGAGCACGCCGGAGTCATACCGCCGATGACGCGATCATTGGACACCAGCTCGCGCAGCACATGACCCGGCAACACACGCTCCGGGCAGTGCGCCACGCGGATATCGGAGGCCTCGCCGGCATTCTGCGGGAAGCTCAGGTCAGGACGGGCCTCGGCCAGCCACTCGGCCATGCGTTCGGTGGCGCCAACCGGCGAGGTCGATTCCAGGATCACCAGATCGCCCTTCTTGAGCACCGGGGCGATGCCACGGGCTGCCGATTCAATATAGGACAGGTCCGGTTCGAAGCCTTCCTTGAAGGGTGTTGGCACCGCCACCAGGAAAGCATCCGCCGGCTCGGCCACGGTGGTGGCGCGCAGGGCGCCCTCGGTGACGACCGCGCGCACCACGATGTCCAGATCCGGCTCGACGATATGGATCTCGCCACGATTGATGGTGTCGACGGCACGAGCGTTGACATCTACCCCGATCACCTTCACCCCGCGCGAGGCAAAAACCGCGGCCGTGGGCAGACCGATATAACCCAGCCCGATCACCGAGATGGTCTTGAATTGCTGACTTGCTTGCATGACTTTTACCTTCGTTGGAAATGGAACTCGCGGAACCCGCCGCACGCGGCGCTCAGTTCAAGCTGGCCTTCCTTGCCAGCAGTGCTTCGACTATCCGCTGGCAGGCACGACCGTCGCCGTAGGGGTTATGGGCACGCGACATGGCCTGGTAGGCTGCGGCGTCGTCCATGAGCAGGCTCACGCCATTGATGATCTCCTCGCGGCTGGTGCCTACCAGTCTGACGGTACCGGCCGTGACCGCCTCGGGTCGCTCGGTGGTGTCCCGCATGACCAGCACCGGCTTGCCCAGCGATGGAGCCTCTTCCTGGATGCCGCCGGAGTCGGTCAGGATCAGGTGCGAGCGCTGCATCAGGTAGACGAAGGGCAGGTAATCCAGGGGCTCGATCAGATGGACATTGGCCAGGCCCTGCAGGATGCGGTTGACCGGCTCGCGAACATTGGGATTGAGGTGTACCGGATAGACGAAATCAGCCTGCGGATAGCGGTCGGCCAGTTCAGCGATTGCGCCGCACATGCGTTCGAAACCGGCGCCGAAGTTCTCGCGCCGATGGCCGGTGATCAGGATCACGCGGGCGTCCTGGCGGATAAATCCGAAGCGCTGCGAAAATTCCTGCTGCAGCAAGGCGTCACTGTCGATCTTGTCTTTCACTGCCAGCAGGGCATCGATGACGGTATTGCCGGTGACGACGATGTTGCCTTCGTCCACGTTCTCGACCAGCAGGTTCTGGCGCGACATGTCCGTGGGAGAGAAATGCAGCTTCGCCAGCGCGCCGGTAAGCTTGCGATTGGCTTCCTCCGGCCAGGGCGAATACAGGTCGCCGGTGCGCAGACCCGCCTCCACATGACCTACCGTGATCTTGCGGTAGTACGCAGCCAGGGTCGTGGCAAAGGTGGTGGAGGTATCACCGTGTACCAGCACCACGTCGGGCTGGAATTCCTGTAGCACCGATTCGATGCGCGCCAGGATTTCACGGGTGATATCGGACAGGGTCTGGCCCGGCTTCATGATGTCGAGATCGAAGTCTGGCGTGATCTCAAACAGTTCGAGCACCTGATCAAGCATCTGCCGGTGCTGCGCCGTCACGCACACCTTGGCATCAATGCTAGGTGTTTCTTCCAACAGCTTGACCAGCGGTGCCATCTTGATGGCTTCAGGCCTTGTTCCAAAAACAGTCAGTACTTTCATCTGATTCCCCCCTTAGGTCAGTCAACGTGATCGCGTACGATGCTTTCGAGCAGCTTCAGGATGCCGGCCAGCATGAGTGCGACCAGCAAGGTGAAGAAGGCGTTATAGATGCGGCGCGGCTCCAGCGGGTATTCCGGCAGGTTGGGCGTCTGCAGCACGGAAACCTTGTCGATCATGCGAGTGGCCTCCGAGCGCCCCCGCTCCAGACCGGCGAGCGCGGCCTTGTAGATATCCTGGGCGAACACCGTCTCCATCTGCAGCCGCTGGTACTCTTCCATCGTGTAGTTCAGCGTCTTGCCTTCGGGCTGTGCGAGCTTTGCACGTTCGCGTGCAATCTGCCGGTCCACCGCTGCCAGCGAGTTCTGCAGCATCACCACGTTGGGGTGATCGGGATTGAGGTTGCGAGGCAAGGCGGCCAGATTGGTCTGGATCTGGGAGCGCTGATCTTCCAGTTTGGACACGATGGCGTTGATGCCCTCGGCCGTGGTCTGAGGCGAGATCAATCCCTTGCTGTTCTGGAAGCGCAGCAGTGCCTGGTTGGTCTGTTGTACCCGCAGGCGTGCGGTATCGACCTGACCGACCAGGAAATCGACCTGCGCCTGAGCCAGTTCATGGCCCAGCTGGTTCATGTAACGCTCGCCTTCCTGTACCAGCGCCCGCGCCAGATCCTGGGAAAACTTGGCGTCGTATGCCTGTACTGCGATACGCAGTACCCCGGCGTAGTCGTCATATTCCACGCTGACCCGCGACAGGTAATAGGCGTGGAAATGCTCGATCGAATCGCGGCCCAGCCACATCCGCGAGAAGGGGTCATGCTCGCTGTCACTGTAGTGCTCGCGCAGGTGCAGTTTCTGGTCGAGCTTTTTGAGCATGTCCACCGACAGCAGGTATTCCCGCAGCAGGAACTGATCGGCCCGATTGATGCCCAGCATGCCCTTGGTGACGGCGGAAAGGTCGGTGGCCGCAGAGGCTGCGGAGTCCGTCTTGCGCAGGATCACGGTCGCTTCGGAGACATACCGGTCCGAGGCGACAAAGAGCCAATAGAGGCTGATCAGCACGGCCAGGACGGCGATGACACGGATCAGCTTCCCGAAAATGCGGATGGACAACCAGTCCTGTTTCAGGCGCGCCCAGCGCGAGCCCTTGACGGAGATTGGGGAATTTTCTGCTTGCATGTTACTCATGGGTTCAACGTCTCTTTGTATGCCTTCAGTGCATCTTCAATGTCGTCGAACCAGTCGGCTCGACCATCGTGGATCCATATGCCGGACTGGCAAAAATCGCGTAGCGTGCGCTCGTCGTGCGCCACCATGATCAGACCGGCTCGATTGGTCATGGACTTGAATGCCGCTGCCGCCTTGCGCCGAAAGGCAGCATCGCCAGCCGCAGTCACTTCGTCGGAGATGTAGACGTCGAAGTCGAAGGCCAGCGAGAGTCCGAATTGCAGCCGCGAGCGCATGCCTGACGAATAGGTTTTGACCGGCTCATCAAAAGCCGGCCCGAGTTCAGCGAAGTCCTGAATGAACTGCAGACGTTCGGCCAGATCGCTGCGATGGCCATGCACACGGCAGACAAACTTCGCGTTCTGGCGTCCGGTGAGCGTGCCTTCCAGGCCGCCCTGCCCCATCGGCCAGGACACACGGCATTGACGCTGGACCGATCCCTTGCTGGGCTGGTCAGCGCCGCAGATGATGCGCAACAAGGTCGATTTACCGGCCCCGTTGGCGCCGATCAATGCAACGTTGCTCGCCGTAGGGATGCGCAGATTGATGCCGCGCAGTACCCAGCGTCCCACGCCATGCTCCGTCATGTAGCGCTTGTGAACGTCGTCGACCACGATCATTGCATCACCAGCTTTCGTTCAAAGCGGCGGTACAGAACCAGTCCCAGGAACAGGCTGGACAAGGCCCACATCAACAGGTAGTCGAGACTGGTCTCGGCGACTGCGTGGTAGTTCTCCATGTATCCCAGACGGATCAGTTCCAGGCCGTTGGCGACCGGGTTGTACATCAGCCAGCCACGATAAGGCTCAGGCACAGCCGACATCGGCAAGATGACGCCCGAGAGCAGATAGAGCGGCATCATCAGCAGCTTGAGGATATGTTCGCTCTCCGGCACCAGCGCCATGAGCACCGATGCCACCAGGCCATAGCCCAGCGCGAACAGCCACAAGGCCGCTGCCGACAGCAGTACCAGCAAGGGATCATCGACGGCCAGCGTGTCGTGTCCAAGCAGCGCCGCACCCAACAGCAGCACGGCACTGATCACCGCCATCAGGAAGGCCTCCAGCAGCGCGCGCATGAGGGCGGTATCGAAAGGCTTGACCTGGCGATAGGCAAACAGCGGCAGGTTGGACTCGACCGCATAACTCACCTGCAGAGCGGTGCGACGGTAGAGGAAGAAGCCCAGCATGCCGATCATCGTCCACACCGCGAGGTCGGCACCACCAATGGTCTGGATGCGCAGCGAACGCCAGATCAGCGCAATGAAGCCGATGTGAACCACCGGCTCGGCGATGAGCCACAGCCAGGCCGCGCGCATGTCGAACAGGCGATCCAGCGCCTCGCGCAGGAAGATCGCATGCCAGACCGACAGCGTTACCGACAGCGCGCTGCGCTGCCGGGGAGCCAGTGAATTGTCAGAAGATTCGGTCACTTAGTCTTTGAGCACATTGTTCAGGGTGACACTGGGGGCTGCCACGGAGACCACCAGACTCAGGAACTTGCGGAATTCGGCGGCCGGCGAATTGGCGACGTAGATCACGTCATGGTCCTGCACCGGGAAGTTCTGGGTGACGAACAGCGAAGCCGGATCGCGCAGGTCCACCTGGTAGACCACCGGCACCTTGCCGTCCACGCCCACGGCCAGCGGCTGGGCGCTGCGCACCAAGGAGGGATCTTCGAAGCGGAAGATGAACACGCCGCGGGCATCGGCACGGCTATCGTTGAGTCCACCGGAGCGCGCCAGCGCCTGGGCCAGGGAAATACCGGCCGCCTCGAACGGAATTTCCTCGTTCTTGCCGGTCGCCCCCAGCACCGAGAAGGATTGCGACTGGAACAACGCGGTCACCACATCACCGGGTTGCAAGGCAATGTTCTGTCGCGGGTCGCGGATGATTGTGTCCAGCGGCATGGAGGCGGTCAGGTCGGCACGCGAAAGCTGGATGGCCATGCGATTGACCGGTTGCTTGACACCGCCACTGGCGGCCAGTGCGTCCAGCAGTCGTTCGCGACGCGGCGTCAGTGGCAGGAGCACACTGTTGCTGACCTCGCCCACCACGGTCACGTTGGATGAATTGTTCTTGCCCACGCGCACCATCACCTGAGGCCTATTGGCCTTGCCGTTGAGGCGACGCACAATCTCGCGCTCGATCTCGTCGGTGGTTTTGTCATTGGCCACGATGCGACCCGCAAAGGGAATACCGATGGTGCCGTCCGAGGACACCATCTGCGAAGGAAAGGCGACCGGCTGCACCGTGGTCGCGCTGACATGGGCGTCCGCGGAGACGGTTCCGAACAGCACCGCGGGTGGGGTCTCCCACAGGGTGACATCGACCACATCACCGGAACGCACCAGGTAACGATCATCGGCCTTGCCGTCGAACAGTCTGGCGAATTGCTCATGTTTGCGGCTGGCAGCCAGCCTGCGCGCCAGTGCATCATCCACATCGACCAGCTGGATACCCTCGATGCGGCCTGAGGCAGGCTCTTCGATCACCTGCGCACGGCTGGCGCCGGAGGTAGGAATCCAGCCTGGCATGGTGGCGCAACCGGCCAGCAGCACGATCAGGCTAAAGGGAAGGGCAAGACGCGCCCGGAGGGTCATTGAATGCATGGCTTGGATATCTTCTTGGGTATCGCTGTGGGCGGCCTGTCAGCCGACCAGTTTTCTGAGCAGCTCACAGGTGGTGGTGATCTGCTCTTCGCTGTGCATGGCGGAGAAGAAGAAACGCAGGCGCGCGGCCTTCTCTTCCACGGCGGGATAAATGATCGGCTGGGCATTGACGCCGGCCTGGAACATCTGCTCGGAGAGCTTGCCGGCCTTGATCGAACTGCCCGTGATCACAGGCACGACGGCATAGCCCTGGGCATAGCCGGTGTTGATGCGGTATTCCTGCATCCGCTGCAGGAACTGTCCGGTGCGCGCCCGCAGCTGATGCACCCGTTGCGGCTCGGCCAGCATGATGCGCAACGCTTCCAGAGAAGCCGCCGCCAGCGGGGGCGAGATACCGACGCTGTAGACGAAACCGGGGGCGGCGTACTTCAGGTGCTCCACCAGTGCCCGCTCACCGGCGATATAGCCGCCGCAACTGGCCAGGGTCTTGGAGAGCGTGCCCATCCAGATATCGACATCCTTGCCAGCCATGCCAAAGTGCTCGCGCAGGCCGCGTCCGCTCTGGCCGAGCACGCCCAGCGAATGCGCCTCGTCGACCATCAGGAAGGCAGCATGGCGGCGCTTGATGTCGATGAAGGCCGGCAGGTCGGGAATGTCACCGTCCATGCTGTAGAGACCTTCGATGACGATCAGCACCCGCTCGAAACGCGGACGCACCTCGGCCAGGATGGCGTCCAGTGCCGCCGCGTCGTTGTGCGGGAAGGAGCGTCGCGTGGCACCGGATAGCCGGGCACCTTCCAGGACGCTGTTGTGGATCAGGCTATCGTGCAGGATCAGGTCCTTGGGGCCGAACAGATAACCGATGGTGGTGACATTGGTCGCATGGCCACTGACGAAGACCACGCAGTCCTCGACCTCATAGAGCGCGGCCAGCGCCTGTTCCAGTTCCTGCTGGACCGGTCGTTCACCCGCGACCAGGCGACTGGCCGACGGCGTGGTGCCGTAGCGCAGGATGGCGTCGCTGGCGGCCTGGTTGACTGACGGATGACCGTTCAGACCGAGGTAGTTGTAATTGGCGAAGTTGATCAGCTCACGTCCGCCGACGCGGGTAGTCGCACCGGCTATGCCTTCATGGACCTTGAAAAAGGGATTAGGTACGCCAAAGCGATCGGCGGCGACCTTGGGTACGAGGATCTTCTGGTAACCCGGATGATGGTCGAAGCGGGTGAACGCCTGCGACACCCTGGTCTGCGCCGGCTGCGCAGCGGCACCGGCAGCGCGGCCGCCTTCGCTGGCGGCGCCGTTCCTGCCCAGGAAACGTGCGATCAGGTCCGACTTGGACCTTCCTTCCAATTTGCTCATGTGGTCAACCTCGCGCCTTGCGCCTTCATGCGTTGGGTCTCGGCGCTCATGCGGGCCCGATCTTCGGCGCTGACCTCTTCGCCGTGCTTGCGGATGAAATCCTCTACCAGCGTATCGGTGCCCGATGCGTCTTCGCTGGCATCCTCACCACCGAGGCGAGCCGCTATCTTGCCGGCGACCTTGGCGATAGTGGGCGCATCATTGAGCATCATCACCGGCAACTGCACGCCCACGCGGCGCTCCAGGCCCATGGCCAGTTCCACTGCCATCAGGGAATCGAGACCGAGATCGTGCAGCGACTGTTCATGGCCGATACGCTCTTCGCTCACGCCGAGGATGGCTGAGACCTCACGTGCCACCTGCTGGCTGACCAGTTGGAATATCTCGGGGCCGGACTTGCCGGCCACCATGCTGCGGAAGTCGCTGTCGTCGCGCACATCGGTGCGCGTGGCGCGGACCGCCTCCAGCGTCGCGAAACGAGTCGCTGGCGCCAGCAGGCGCGACAGCGTCGGCCATTCGAAATTGGCGGCGGCCAGGGTAGTGCCGAGGCCTTCCGTGGCCAGCAAGTGGCCAAGGGTGTCCAGGGCCTGGCGGGCCGATAGCGGCGGGCGTCCCAGACGCTGCTCCAGCGCATCACGTACTGCGGTATTGCGGGTCAGATAACCGGTGTCGGCGATCGGGCCCCAGCCAATGCAGGTGGCCGGCAATCCCAGCCGATGGCGCAGCCCGGCCAGGCTTTCCAGGCCGGCGTTGGCAGCCACATAGTTGGCCTGACCCGGATTGCCGATGGAGGTGGTAATGGACGAATACAGTACGAAGTGCTCCAGCGGCAGTCCCGCGGTCACCTCATGCAGATGCCACGCCCCTTGCAGCTTGGGCTGAAGCACCGCCTCGATGGCTGCGGTATCGAGCTTGCCGATGAGGCGGTCGTCGATCACCATGGCCGCATGCAATACGCCCTTGAGCGGCGGCATGGTGCGGCCGATCTGGTCGACCAATGCAGTCAGCGCGTGACGATCGGTGATGTCGCAGGCGACCGCATGGACTTGCGTACCCTGTGCCTGCAGCGCGGCGATGGCCTCGGGTGCGCCCGGCGTAGCGACACCACGACGGCTCACCAGCACCAGATTGCCCACGCCTTGCTGCGCCAGCCACTGGGCCGAGGCCAGACCGAAACCGGACAGACCGCCCGTGACCAGCCAGGTGGCATCAGTCTGCAACGGTGGCTGGGTAGCACCGTCGGGCTCGATGCGGGCCGGGACCTGATCCAGCGTCACCACCACCTTGCCGATGTGGCGCGCCTGTTGCATGGTACGAAACGCATCGACGATGTGCGGCACGGCGAAACTACGATAGGGCAAGGGCGCCAGCACAGCTTCGTCGAACAGCGCCATGAGTTCGGCGAACAGGCGTCCGGACAGGCGAGCGCGCCCGGTCAGCAACTGATCAGCATCGATGCCGAAGTAGCTGATGTTGTCCTTGAACGGGCGCAGGCCGATCGGGGTGTTCTCGAAGAAGTCCCGCTTGCCCAGCTCCAGGAAACGACCGAAGGGCTTGAGCACCGAGAAGTTGCGACGTACGGCCTCGCCTGCCAGCGAATTGAGTACCACGTCCACCCCCTCGCCGCCGGTCGCTGCCATGATGTCGTCGACGAAGTCCAGGCTGCGCGAATCGAACACGTGGTCGGCTCCGAGCAGGCGCACGAAGTCGCGCTTTTCTTCGCTGCCGGCGGTGGCAAAGACTTCAGCGCCCAGGTGACGGGCCAGCTGGATGGCAGCGATACCGACCCCGCCGGCACCGCCGTGGATCAGTACGCGTTCGCCTTCAGCCAGGTCGGCCAGGTGACGCAGGGCGTAATAGACGGTAAAGAACACGGTGGGCACCGTGGCCGCCGATTCGAAGCTCCAGTGCGCAGGCTTGCGCGCCACCGCATCGCGGCGGGTGACGATATGACTGGAGAAGCAGGCGCTGCCGAAGCCCATGACTTCGTCGCCGACCTGCAGATCGGTCACGGCCACACCTACCCGGGTGACCACACCGGCGAATTCCAGCCCCAGGCTGGCGCCGGCAAAGCCGTTTTCGACCGCTTCGTCGGGCAGCAGTCCCATCAGGTACATGACATCGCGGAAATTCAGGCCGGCGGCCATCGTGCGGACTTCGATCTGGTCATCGGCCAGCGGCTGTAACGGCAGCGCGAACCACTGCAGGTTACGCAACTGGCCGGGTACCTTGAAGTCCAGACGGAAGCGCTGCTCGCGCGAGGACGGCGACGCAGTCGTGCCGCCCGGCTCACGCGGCTCCCAGCGCAGGGACCGGCGCGCCGCGCCACTGAGCAGGATTTCGTTGATACCGTCGGGGGCCAGCAACTCCTGGACCAGACGCGCGCCATCCTCCTGTTGATCGGCACCGCTGTCGGTGTCCAGCAGGGTGATCTGCAGATCCGGGTATTCGTTCATCGCCACCCGCATGGCGCCCCACACGGCCGCTTGCGCAGGATTGTGCAGGTACTGCGCGGGCAGTCCCTGCGCCAACGCACCACCCCGGGTCACGACCCACAGGCGCGGTACGTGGACGGCGCGCATCAGCGACGGCGTGACATCCAGCAATTCGCTGACGCGGCAGCCGGCAGTGTCGATGTTTCCAGCCCAGCCGCGCAGATAGACCACGTGATCTGCATCGTTGTGTAAGACCCGCTTCAGGTCGGTGGTGCAATCGACCTGCTGGCCCCGCGCGATCAGGCAGGCTCGCAGATGTTCGGTCATCAGTGCCGAGGCATCGTCGAACCAGAGCAGCCAGCGGCGGGCCGGACCGGCCAGCGGCGAAACGGGCTGGGCGGCCGGGGCGGCATGACGCGCCAGCAGCAGATAGGCGGCGCGGCCAGCGGCCTCGGGTTCGCTGAGGCACTCCACATCGCTCAATCCGGCACGGGTGAGGAAGGTTTCCCATTCGGTCGGCGAAGTCAGCGAAGAAAGAGGTGCGCGCGCGGCATCCGCCTGCTCGGCCGCGGCATGCCACCAGCGCGGCCGCAGGCCTTCGATGAAATCGGCGCTCAGGTCGGGGTGGCGCTCGGCCACCACCAGCAGTCCGGCCGACGCCATCTGGCCACGCAGTTTTTCCAGTACTTGCTGCGGCTGGGCGGCAAGATTCAGGCTGTGGCGCAGCAACACCACATCGTAGGCTTGCGGCAGCGCTGACTCGCTCTGCAGGTTCCAGTCGGCATCCAGCCACGCCAGGCTCAGGCCAGGCTGGCCCGACAGGTCGGCCTGGTGCCGTTGCATGGCCTGTTCATCGGCCAGTGCCAGGGTGTATTGCAGACGCCCCTCGGCTTGCGATTGCACGAAACGGTGTGCCACGTCACTGTAGCCGACGGAGATCTCGAGGATGCGCAAGGCGGCCTGCGGCGGCCAGTCACGCGCGAGATCGGACAGCAGCTGTTCGATAGCCCGGGTCGTACCGGCATAGAGCGGATCGCTGTCGAGCTGGGTCTCTACTGCAGGCATGTGGACCAGTTGTACCCAGAAGCTCTCGTGCCGCGACGGATCGGCCAGCAGCGCCGGCAGGTGCAGACCGACGCGGCCGGCCAGCAAGAGCTGTGGCAGGCTCTGTGGAGATTGGATCAGCAAGAGCTTCCAGATCTCGGCCGCCGGAGGCAGCCCCGGGTCGGTAGTGAGCTGCCACGCCTGGCCCACGCGATTGAGCAGACCTTCGGCCTTCAGCACTTGGTGTACCCAGCGTCCATAGGAACTGGATTCCAGCACGACAGGATCGACCACATCGCGCACGGCTTCGTACAGGAAGGCCATCACCAGCGCTTCCTGCAGTGGCAGGTTTTCGTTGAACCAGGAGTGGCGCCGGGTCGCCAGTTGTGCCAGCGTCTGGCGGATGCCGGCAGCCAGCGTGGTGACGGCCAGCGACGGTTGCATGAGCGCCTGGTCGGCGCCATCGGCGCGCGGTGCGAGGCGGGCGGTAGTCTGCCACAGGCTGACCGCGCCACCCGTGCCCTGAACCAACGGCGCGGCACGGAAGCGGCAATCGTTCAGGCGAGCCACCAGTTCACCGGCCGCGTCATGCAGTTCGATATCGGCCAGGGCGGCACGCGTACTGACGCGTTTGAGATGCAAACGGGCACGCTGCGGCCGATGCGCGGCGAATACCTCGATGCGTCCGGTCTTGACCGGCAAGAATGCACGCCCACGAGCGGCCCGGATCTCTTCTCCGAAAAAGCCGACCAGAGCCTGAAAGCAGACGTCCAGCAGCGCGGGATGCAGCAGGTAATCGGACAGGCTGGCCTGCAGCGCGTCTGGTACGCACAGGCTCAGTTCCATGTAGTGTCCGGCCAACCGGGCCTGGCTGAAGCCGCGGAAAGCCGGACCATATTCCAGCCCGACAGCGGCGGTGAAAGCGTAATGCTGACCGGCGTCGATGACGCTGCCGTTGGCAGGAACAGCGATGGTGCTTGCGTGGCTACCCTTGCCCGGGCTCAGGATGCGGCCGCTGGCGTGCAGCGTCCATTCGTCATCGGACAGCCGGGGCTTGCTCTTGATGACGAAGCTGCCATCGCGTTCGTTCAGACTCAGGCGCAAGGTGCGCGCCTGATCCTGATCGAACAGCATCGGAGCCAGGATATCCAGCTCTTCCAGCAGATAGTGCCTGGCCCCTCGCGCACCCAGCCATTGCCGGGCGGCGGCCAGCGCCATCTCGGTGTAGCCGGCCCCGGGGAAGACCACCGCACCACCGACCTGATGATCCTTCAGCCAGGGCAGGATGCTGGCGTCCAGCACGTTTTCCCAGACATGGCCGTCATACAGGGACCACCCGAGCAACGGATGCTCGCGCCGGCTGGTGTTGGCGCGGCGCCCTTCGCTGGTGCTGGGGTGCCAGTGACGCACATGTTGCCAGGGGTAGGACGGCAGATGCACGGGGCGTCCGGGCTGCGGGAAATGATGCTGCAGCTTCGGTGAGCGCGCCAGTAATTCGGCCCGCGCTACCGTTTCCATGAGGCAGTCCACGCCGTCGTTCTGGCGGCGCAGGAAGGGCAGTACCTTGCCCTTGACCCCGGCGCCTTGCAGCGATTCGGCGATGTAGCGCTGCAGGATGGCATGCGGACCGATTTCGATGAAGACACGGCAATGACGTTGCGCCAGAACCCGGATAGCCTGGTCGAACAACACCGGCGCCCGGACGTTGCGCCACCAGTAGTCGGCATCGAGTTGGGCGCCTTGCAGTTCCTCACCGCTGACCGTAGAGACGAACAGCGCCAGATCGGAAGCGCCCGGTTGCAGGCTACGCAGACTTTCGGTGAGCAGCTCCTGCACAGGGTCCATGGCGTGACTATGGAAGGCATAGTCGAGATCGAGCAGGCGGAAGAAGACACCACGCGGACGCAGCCAGGCCTCGATACGACGCAACTGTTCAAGCGAACCCGAAAGCGTGACATTGCCGGGACTGTTGATGCCGGCCACCACCACGTCGTCACCGCCGATGGCGGCGATAGCTTCTTGTGCCTCCTGCTGGCCGAGGGCGACGGCGGCCATGCGGCCGGTGCCGCGGGTCTTGCCTTGAGCGGCACTGCGCATGACCACCACCTGCAAGGCCTGATCCAGGCTGAGTGCACCGCAGGCCCATGCCGCCGCCACTTCGCCCACGCTGTGTCCGGTCACGGCGGCGGGTTCCACGCCCTGCTCCCGCAGCAGCAAGGTGGCGCCGACCTGCACGGCAAACAGCAGCGGCTGTGCCACTTCGGTATCGTCCAGGCGCGCCTGCGCGCCATTCGCGTAGAGTTCGGCCAGGATGGAATAACCGAGCAAAACCTGCATGCGGGCATCCAGATCAGTGATGATCTGTCGGAAACGCGGGACTTCCTCGCACAAACGACGACCCATGCCGATCCATTGCGCGCCGTTGCCGGAATAGACGAAAGCAATATCGCCGGCTTCGGCGGGTGCGTCTTCGCAGACGATGGTGGATACCGTCCGACCTTCGGCAAACGCTTGCAGTGCGGCGACCAGTTCGATGCGCGTGGCGGCCCGGCACACCAGCCGGCGCGCCAGACGCTGGCGGCCGGTCGCACTGGCATAGGCGATGTCATAGCAGCATTCATCGGCAACTTCCTGGTCCAGCCAGCGTGCGTAACGTGCAGCCAGCTGGCGCAAGGCCTCGTCGGTTCTGGCCGAGAGGTACAGAGGCGGCAGGCCCCTGCTGGCCGGCGATGCCACGGCGGCCCCGGTGGCCCGCCGCGGGCCGGCTTCCAGCAGCACATGGGCATTGGCGCCGCCGAACCCGAATGAATTCAGGCCGGCGACCAGGGTGCGGCCATTCCGCGGAGTCAGTTCGGTGTACTCGGTCAGCAATGCCAGCTTCAGGCCGGCAAAATCGATCCTGGGATTGGGGGTATCCAGATGCAGGCTGGCCGGCAGGGCGCGCTGACGCAGCGCGATCACCGTCTTGACCAGACCGGCCATGCCAGAGGCTGCTTCGAGATGACCCAGGTTGGCCTTCACCGAACCGATGGGCAAAGGCTGTTCACGTCCCGCTCCGGCGCCGTAGACGGCCCCGATGGCGGCCGCCTCGATCGGATCGCCCACCGAGGTACCGGTCCCGTGCGCCTCGACGAAATCGATATCGCCGGCGGCCAGTCCGCTGCGCGCCAGGACACTGCGCATCAGCTCCACCTGGCCGTCGCGGCTGGGAATGGTGATACCGGTCTTGCGCGAACCGTCGGCGTTGACGCCACTGGCGCGGATGACAGCCAGTATCTCGTCACCATCGGCCTCGGCCTGGGCCAGCGGCTTGAGCAGCAGCACCGCGCCACCTTCGGCGCGCACGTAGCCGTCGCCGGATTCGTCGAAGGCCTTGCTGCGACCGTCGGCGGAGAGCATGGCGGCCTTGGTGAAACCCACGAAGGGATAGGGGTGCATCAGCATGTTGACTCCGCCCACCAACGCCGTGGAGGCCTGCCCGGTCTGCAATGCCACGCAAGCGTGATGCAGCGCGACCAGCGAAGAGGAACAGGCGGTATCCACGGCCAGCGATGGGCCATGCAGGTCGAACACGTAGGAGATACGATTGGCGGCCACACTCATGGTGTTACCGGTCATCATGTGCCCCCCCAGACTGGACAGATCGTCCAGCACACGGGTGCCGTAATCGAGACTGGAAATGCCGACGTACACCGCGCAATCGCTGCCGGCCAGTGAAGCAGGCAGGACGCCCGCATGCTCCAGGGCCTCCCAGGTCAGCTCCAGCAGCAGGCGCTGTTGCGGGTCCATCCAGGCGGCCTCGCGTGGCGAGATACCGAAGAATTCCGCATCGAACTGGTCGGCGCGGCTCAGTACACCAGCGGCGAAAGTGATGCTGCGCCCGGGTTCGGCACGGGTCGGATGCTGCAGTTCATCGGTCGCCCAGCGATCGGCCGGCACCTCGGTCACGAGATCGCGGCCGGCCTTCAGTGCCGCCCAGAGTTCGCTTTCGTTGCCGAGATCACCGGGAAGACGAAAGCCCATGCCGACGATGGCGACAGGAGCGCAGGAAAAGGGAATGGACCGGCTGCCGCTGGCCTGCTGGTCGATACCGTGTGGCAGCTTAGCGCCGTCGCTCGTTATGCCTTGAGCCATGCTTCCCCCGAAGATGCTCTTCCCTGCCCCCCCGTAAGCTCGAACGCCCCCTTGACCTCCGAATCCACTATGCAGTGAAGATAGTTCACTTAATCAGGCGGCGAAGTATTCAGTAAATAATCACAAACATCCCGATGAATTACGATGTTTACTTGTAAAAGCAGATCTTCAAGACGACGAAGGCGTCGTCTTTTTCCGCCTAAATTGATCCCGGAATATGAGACAAAATTCTTGGCATTGAGGAAAAATCACAAATTCACAAGACGGGAAATCGGATATTTGACTACTTTTGAGCGATCTTACATGTAATTTATAAGAATTTTCTCAATTTTACTGGAGTGCATGATTATTTAATTCAAAGGATCTTTCATGACAATCAGCTGAAAAATCCCGCAATATCCCGATTATAATTGCACAACACTGGCGCTGTGCTTTTGACGCTACAGCTGATTGCCAATTACGTAACTTCGTGATGGTCGGGAAGGGTTTCCCGACGCCTTTTACGCCACGATCGGCACGGGCCCTACGGCGGCCAGGACGACGTCGGTCCCTCTTCCGCAAGATCACTCGTCGAAAATCAGGTTCTCCGCCTTCCTCTGTTTGCACGGGAGATGGTTGCTTCCCAATGTCCCGCGAAGGCATTAACGCCGATCGATCAGCGCTGCCATCTCCCCACCCTCGCGCGCGAACCGCTCCACCAGGAAATCCAGCAAGGCCCGCACACGCGGCGCCATATAGCGTGTGCGCTGGTACAGCGCGTGCACCGGCGCCTCCGGGGCGCGCCATTGCGGCAGCACCGGCAGCAGGCGGCCGGCGCGCAGGTCGGCAGCGACGTCCCAGACCGATTTCATCACCAGGCCCCGCCCCTCGATGGCCCACTGTCGGGCCAGGGCACCGTCATTGGTTTCCCGCGCGGTCGCGGTAGGCACCGTATAGGTCTGCTCGTGACCATCGCGCTCGAAGCGCCACGCGTTGGCCGGGCCGCTGGCGCTGAGCAG
Organism: Herbaspirillum sp.; assembly: GCF_035644555.1. Lineage (GTDB taxonomy): Bacteria > Pseudomonadota > Gammaproteobacteria > Burkholderiales > Burkholderiaceae_D > Herbaspirillum. Next base: position 173,370 of record NZ_DASQOH010000070.1, on the reverse strand, counting down.
GACGATGCAGTCCAGCTCTTGCAGGTCGGCCGGCTGTTCCGGCACGGGGCGGCCGGCCAGGTAGGACGGCGCCGCACATAGCACGCGCCGGTTCGGCGCCAGCGGGCGGGCCACCATCGAACTGTTCTGCGGGACGCCGAAACGGATCGCCAGGTCCAGATCGTCCTGCAGGAGATTGCTGATCGTGTCGCCCAGGACCAGGGCCAGCGTGATCTGGGGGTGCAAGGCATTGAACTCTTCCAGCCATCCCTGCAGGACATGGCGACCGAAGTCCGAGGTGGCGGCGATACGCAACTTGCCGCTCACCGCGCTGCGACCGGCCTGCAAGGCTGCTTGCGCGTCATCCAGCGCGGCCAGCGCTTGCTGGCAGGGCGAAAGATAGAGCGCTCCCTCGGCGGTCAGCCGCAGGCGACGCGTGGTGCGCTCGAAGAGCCGGGTGTTCAGCTCGGCTTCCAGCTTGACCAGTCGGGCGCTGGCCGCCGCCGGGGACAGGCCGATCTTGCGCCCCGCTGCTGACAGACTGCCCAGGCCGGCGGCCTCCACGAAGAGTCGGATATCACCCAGGTTTTGCGCCGCCATTATTCTGCTCCATTTGATAATTATTCAAATACTAGACCAATTATCAAATTCCAATGCAGTTCGCATAATGACCTCCATCAGCTCTTAAACCCTTCGATGAACCCTTTGATCGTCTCGCCCCTTTTTGGAGTCTTTCATGCAAACCCCGACCTCCCTGCTGGCACCGCTGACCGTGGGCCATCTTTCACTCCCCCACCGCATCGTGATGGCGCCCATGACCCGGGCGCGCAGTTCGCAACCGGGCGACATTCCCAACGCCATGAATGCCTTGCACTATGCCCAGCGGGCCTCGGCCGCGCTGATCGTCACCGAGGCCTCGCAGATTTCGCCGCAGGGCAAGGGCTATTCCTTTACTCCTGGCATCTACAGCCCCGAGCAGGTCGCCGGCTGGCGCCTGGTCAGCGAAGCGGTGCATCGCGCCGGTGGCCGCATCTTCCTGCAGCTGTGGCATGTGGGCCGCATGTCGCATCCGGATTTCCACGACGGTGCGCTGCCGGTCGCGCCTTCGGCCCTGCCCTTCGACGGCCAGATCTGGAAGGTCGATCCCGTCACCGGCCAGGGCGGCATGGTCGCCAGCCCGACTCCGCGGGCCTTGCAACGCGAGGAGATCAAGGCGATTGTCGAGGACTTCCGCCGCGCCGCGCGCAACGCCATGGCGGCCGGTTTCGATGGCGTCGAAATCCACGGTGCCAACGGTTACCTGGTGGACCAGTTCCTGCGCACCACCTCCAACGTCCGTACCGATGAATACGGCGGTTCGCGCCAGAACCGCCTGCGCTTCCTGAAGGAGGTGGTGGAAGCGGTGGCCGATGAAGTCGGCGCGCATCGCACCGCGATCCGCCTGGCTCCGTTCCTGACAGCACGCGGCATGGATTGCCCGGACATCCTGCCGACCATCCTGGATGCAGCGGCCTGGCTGCAGCAACGTGACATCGCCTACCTGCACCTGGTGGAAGCCGACTGGGACGATGCACCGGTGGTGACGGAACAGTTCCGCCGGCAACTGCGCGAGCGGTTCAGCAACCCCATCATCGTGGCCGGCAACTATGACAAGGCGCGCGCCCAATGGGTGCTGGAACACGGCTATGCCGACCTGGTGGCCTTCGGTCGCCCCTTCGTCGCCAACCCCGACTTCCCACGCCGCCTGACCGAAGACTTGCCCCTGGCCGACTTCGACGGTGCCACGCTGTTCGGCGGGACCGAGGTCGGCTATACCGACTACCCCGCCCTGCCGGCTGCCACTGCGGCCCTGGCATGAACCTCTCCCACCATCGACATCGTCAAGGAAGCTCATCATGAAAGACCAGAACATCATCGTCATCGGTGGCCTGACCGGCATCGGTCGTGCCGTCGCCGAACAGGCCGCTGCCGCCGGTGCACGGGTCACCGTGGCCGGTCGCCGCGCTGCACCGGCCGGCTTTCCTTCCCACATCGCCACGGCCCGGGTCGATATCGGTGACGACGATTCGGTGGCGCAACTGTTCGCCGGCGTCGGTGCCTTCGACCACCTGGTGGTCACGGCCGGTCCGGTGATCGGCTCGGCACGGCTGGCCGAGCTCAGGCTGGCCGATGCCACGGCCGCATTCAACATCAAGTTCTTCGGCCAGTTACGCGCCGCGCAGCAGGCCCTGCCCTATCTGCGCAGCAATGGGTCCATCACGTTCACCTCGGGACTGCTGGCGCGCAAGGCGGCACCGGGTGCGCTGGTGAAGGCCACCATGAACGCCGCCACCGAAATCCTGGCCAAGACCCTGGCCAAGGAACTGGCCCCGCTGCGCGTGAACGTGGTCAGCCCGGGCATGGTCGAGAGCGGCATGTGGGGCGAGATGAGCGAGGCCGAGCGCCAGGCCATGGCCGAACGCGCCGGCGCCAAGTTGCCGGTGGGTCGCGTCGGCCAGGGCGCGGATCTGGCGCAGGCCTACCTGCTGCTGATGCAGAACGGTTTCATGACCGGCAGCGTGGTCGATGTCGATGGCGGCGGTCTGCTGTAGGCGGCGTATGCGTCTGGACCATATCACCATCGTGGCCGCCGACTGCAGCGCACTGCGGCGCTTCTTCGTGGAGGTCGCCGGTCTCACCGAGGGCGCAAGGCCGCCCTTGGGCAGCGCCGGCCATTGGCTCTACCTCGGCGGGCAAGCGCTGCTGCATCTCATCGAACGCGGCGACCCTGCCACACGGGGCGACGGCACCAGCAGCATCAACAGCGGCGCGCTCTGGCTGCCCCGTATCGACCACCTGGCGCTGCGCATCGACGATGGTCCTCAGTGGCAGGCGCTACTGCAACGTCTGCAGGCACGGCAGCTGCCTTATCACGTCACGACCATAGAGGCCTTGCAGGAACGGCAGCTGTTCGTAAGGCCGGCTCCTGGCGTGACGGTCGAGTTCGTGATCGCCGCCCATCACCTGGTCTGAATTGCGCAATGGCGCCGCAATCCTCATCAACCCTCCCGCCGATGAGCTTGGCGGGCACAATTTAGCCGACATCACCGGCGATTCCACAAAACCGAACTGTTAGAATTTACCCCGTACACCGGGCGGTCTTCAGGCTGCCCGTCCACATTCCAGCGGGGGAGGAAATTCCATGGGGCAGCATTCTGCCTTGCTAGCGCACACCCGCCCGCCCGGCGGGACACAGCACGGGACTACGGGATCCGCTGCGGGCGCACGCCGACGCTCTCACTGCTGAGCAGGGCCTCCCCCCTCGCAAGAACATGAATCTGCTCTCCAAGAATTCCCTGGCGGTCCATCTGCTGCGCATCATCTTCGGGAGCTACTTCCTGGTGACGCTGATCGTCACCTGCCTGCAACTCGGTGCCGAATACGAACATACGCAATCCGGCGTGGACAATGAACTGCGCGCGATGGACCTGACCTTCGGCGCCAGCCTGGCCAGTTCCACCTGGCGCTTCCAGGGCGACGTGCAACAGGCCACGCTGCGCGGCATCAGCAACCTGCCGGTGGTGACGGGGGTGAAGATCGAGGATCCTCAAGGGCGGCTGGTGATGGCACAGGGCAATATCGTCGATCACGAAGGCAGACAGATCCATGTCGATGCCGACGGTGCGCGCAGCCCGGTGCGCACCGGCTTCCTCAACGCCGCCACCAGTCATCGCTTCCCCATCCTGTATCGCGACGAACATGGCGTGACCCACGACATCGGTTCCTGGACCGTGTATTCCAGCCGTCATGTGGTGATCCAGAAAGTGGCCTATGGCTTTACGCTGATCCTGATCAACTCGGTGATCAAGACGCTGGTATTGTGGTTCATCTTCCTCTACGTCTTCAATCGCTGGCTGGGCCGGCCGATCACCCGCCTGTCCGGCTTCGTGCGTCGCCAGGATCTGAACCGGCCGGACCTGCCGGATTCGCCGCAGAGCATCGCCCTGCCCGGCAAGCGGCGTCATGAGCTGCATTTCCTGGCCGACGCCATCAATGCCATGCTGGCCAACCTGCGCAGCCATACCATCCAGAATCGCGCCCTGTATGCCCAGCTGGAACAGGAAAAGGAATCGCTGCGCGTCCTCAACAAGTCGCTGGAGCTGCGTATTGCCGAACGCACGCGCGACCTGGCACAGGCCAATGAACAGCTGCGTTCGCTCAGTCTGACCGATGGTCTCACCGGCATCCCCAACCGGCGCAGCTTCGACGAGACGCTGGCGCAGGAATGGCGGCGCAGCCTGCGTCACGCCAAGCCGCTGACGGTGGCCTTCATCGATGTGGACTGGTTCAAGCCCTACAACGATCACTACGGCCATGTGGCCGGCGACGCCGTGCTGCGCCAGGTGGCCCAGACCATGCGCGACACCGTATGCCGCGCCGGTGAAACCGTGGCGCGCTATGGCGGCGAGGAATTCGCCGTGATCGCCGGTGATACGGATGGCCAGCGCGGCCTGCAGATCGTGCAGCGCATATGCGATGCCATCCATGCCCTGGCGCTGCCGCATGCCGGCTCGGTGCTGGGCCGCATCACCATCAGCGGCGGCGTGGCATCGTGCATCCCCTCGCATCCGCAGGCGCGACTGGAAACCTTGCTGCAGGCCGCCGATACCGCGCTGTACCTGGCCAAGACGCAAGGGCGCAACCGGGTCCTGCTGGCGCCGCCGCCGATACCCTCCCCTGCTCCGCCCCCTGCCTGAAGAAAGCCACGCATGTCCTTCCGCGCTCTCCCTTTCCTCGTCTGCGGCCTGCTAATGGGCGCCGCGCTGCCACCGGCCCGGGCGGCCGACCAGATCGTCTGGGGCAAGTACAACGTGCCGCCCTACATGATCCGTAGCGGTGAATACGCGCACCAGGGCATCTTCGACCTGACGCTGGACATCATCAAGACCGCATTGCCGCAGTACGAGCATGTGGAACTGGAAGCGCCCTTCCCGCGCATCAACAGCGAGATCCGCAAGGGCAGCCACTGGTGCTACAACGGCATGCTCAAGACACCGGAGCGCGAAAAGGTCGGTTATCTCTCGCTGCCGACCTCGATCTTCCTGCCGCTGCGCATCATCGTCCGGCGCGACCGGCTCGACGAGTTCAAGGGCAAGCTCTCGCTGCAGGCCCTGCTGCAGAATCCGCGACTGACGACCTCGGTCATGCGCGATCGCTCCTACAGCCCCACGGTAGACAAGCTCCTGGCTGCCTATCCGCCTAGGGAAAACTATTCGGAACAGGTGGAATCGATCGGCATGCTACTGGCCGGCCGGATCGACTACATGATCGAATTGCCGTTGCTGGCCTTCGAACAGGCACGCGCCATGGGCCAGCCCGGGATGCTGGTGGCCCTGCCGATGCAGGAGGCCAGCGAAGTGGTCTTCAACCGCGTGATGTGCCCGCGCACCGAATGGGGCCGACAGGTGGTGGAACAGGTCAACCAGGTGCTGCTGGTCAAGCGCGCACAGCCGTCCTACCGTGCCATTGTGGAGAAATGGCACGATCCGCAGTCGGTGGCGGAAATCCGCAAGATCTATGACAAGGTCTTCCTGAAGATCCCCTGAGTACCCGGCCGCTTGCCCCGATCCCGGTCCTAGGGACGCAGACCACCCGCCTCCAGCACATCCCAGCAGGCCCCCATGGTGTGGTAGTCGACCTTGCCGGCGGGCGACTTGGTATCTTCCAGCTTGCGGCCGTCGGCGCCGAGGATGCGGAACCAGGCACCATACTGGTGATCGACCATGTGCTCCCAGCTCCAGGCCCAGATCGCCTGATACTGCCGGCGGAATTCCGGCTCGCCGGTGACCCGCCACAGGCGCCAGGCACTGGCCAGGGATTCGGCCTGGACCCAGAAATACTTGTCGCTGTCGTAGGGCTGCCGGGCCGGATCGAAGCCATAGATCAGGCCGCCGTGCTCGCCATCCCAGCCGTGCACCCAGGCCGCCCGCTGCAGCTCGGCGGCACGCATGACGTAGTCGGGCCGGGCATCGATGGCGTGGGCGATCAACAGCAGCTTGGCCCATTCGGTCTGGTGACCGGTCTGGAATCCCCAGGGCTTGAAGATGTTGTCGCGATTGCCGCGGTTGTAGTCGTGGTCCGGCAACCAGTCCTGGTGATAGTGCTCCCATACCAGCCCCTGGGTCTGTCGTGCCAGGTCGAAGACGAAGCGCTCGATCAGCAGGCGAGCGCGCTCCAGGTAGCGCACCTGGCCGGTGGCCGAATAGGCGGCCAGGCAGGCTTCGCACATGTGCATGTTGGCATTCTGCCCGCGATAAGCCAGCAGTTCGCCGGACGGGGTGATCTCGTCGGCATAGGCGCGCTGGTCGGCTTCGAAAAAGGCCGCTTCCATGCGCTCGAATGCCTGCTCCACCTCCTGCGCCTGGCTCAGGCCGATACGATGCGCATGGGCATAGGCCAGCAACACGAAGGCCTGGCCATAGGCCATGACGGTGCCATCCTCGATCCGGCCGTTGCGCACGGTCCAGGCATACAGGCCGGCCAGCGGACCGCGCGCATGGCGAAAGCGTTCCAGGTGCGAGAGGGCGTGCCGCGCCTGTTCCAGATAGCGCTCTTCGCAGCTGTGGGTGTAGGCCATCGCCTGTGTGAATACCAGCCGTGTGGCACTGACCAGGTGTCGATGCGCGCGCTCGTAGACGCTGCCGTCATCCTTGAGATAGTGGAAGAAGCCGCCGCGTGGATCAAGCGCATGCCGGTCGTAGAAGTCCAGGATATCGGCCATGTGCGACTGCAGGAAACGACGGCTTTCGAAATCGGGAGAGGCCATGCTGGCTCCTTGTCGGGAATTCATTGGACGGCATCCTTCTGGCGCCATTTGTCCAGAATCACGGCCAGCACGATCACCGCGCCCTTGGCCACGTATTGCCAGAACGAGGACAGGCCGAGTATGGTCAGCCCGTTGTTCATGACGCCGATGATCAGCGCCCCCACCACGGTCCCCCAGATGGTCCCCACGCCACCCATCAGGCTGGTACCGCCCAGCACCACGGCAGCGATGGCATCGAGTTCATAGCCACTGCCCCAGTTGCCGTTGGCGCCATACAGGCGGCTGGCCGACATGGCCCCGGCCAGCCCCGAGAACAGGCCGCTGATGGCATACACGAACAGCAGCACCAGCGCCACGCGGATACCGGTCAGGCGCGCCGCCTGCAGATTGCCGCCGATGGCGTAGATGTGCATGCCCAGCACGGTCTTGCGCAGGATTACCCAGGACAGCAGCACCACTGCCAGTGCCAGCCAGATCAGCCAGGGCACGTGCAGGAAATCGCCATTGCCGATCCATTCGAAGCTGGGAATGTCGTTGTTCAGGACCGTTGTGCCATCGGCCAGCAGATAGGCCGCCCCGCGGAAGGCCGTCATGGTACCCAGCGTCACCACGAAGGCATTGATGTTGAGGAAGGCCACCATGGCGCCGTTGACCAGGCCCATGACCAGGCCGGAGACGACAAAGACCGGAATCGACCAGCCCGGTGCGGCCCCCAGGGAAACCTGCATGCCCAGCACCGCCGAGACCGCCAGCACCGAGCCCACCGACAGGTCGATGCCGGCGGTCAGGATGACAAAGGTCATGCCGGCCGCCAGCACCAGGTTGATGGCGACCTGGCGCAGGATGTTCATGGTGTTTTCGGCGCTGGCGAAATTGGAGCTGCCATCGCCGCTGAGGTAGATCGTCAGGGCGTAGAACAGCAGGTACAGCACCACCAGTACAGGCAGCATGCCCAGGCGGTGCAGCAGCCATTGGCGGCTACGGGAAGCGTGGCGGCCGCGGGACGGAGCGCCGGCCTCGGGGTCATGCTCGGAAGAGAGTTCAGCCATGGGTCGATGCAATCAGAGGGAGGGTTGGAGGGACGTGCCGGCGGTATCGGTGGCCAGGCGCATGATGTTTTCCTGGGTCATGTCGGCACCGGCCAGTTCGCCCGTGATGCTGCCTTCGCGCATGACCAGCACGCGATCGCAAATGCCGATGACTTCCGGCAGTTCGCTGGAGATGACCACCACTGCCACGCCCTGTTCGGCCAGCCTGTGGACAAGTTGATAGATCTCACTCTTGGCATAGATATCCACACCCCGCGTAGGCTCGTCCAGGATCAGCACACGCGGGGCGATCTCCAGCCAGCGCGCCAGCAGCACCTTCTGCTGGTTGCCGCCGGAGAGCTTGCCCACGGCGATATCGGGGTGCGCCACCTTGACGTTGAGGCGACGTATCAAGGCTTGCGCCACCTGGCGCATGGCGCGGCCGCGCAACAAGCCCAGCCGCGTGAAACGCCCGGCGACGTTGATGGTGGCGTTGGCGGCGACCGCCATCTGCAGAAACAGGCCCTGACCTTTGCGGTCTTCCGGCACATAGGCAATGCCGGCCCGCATGGCCGCGCGCGGACTGTCGATCTGCAATGGCCGACCATCCAGCAGTACCTGGCCACCGCTGCCGGCATCGGCCCCGAACAGCAGGCGCGCCAGTTCGGTACGACCGGCCCCCACCAGCCCGGCAAAGCCCAGCACCTCGCCGGAACGCAGCACGAAGGAGGCCGGCCTGACCTTGCTGCCGGCCAGGCCGCGCACCTCCAGCACGGTCGGCAATATCGCCGCCTGCTCCGGCGGCAGCCGGCGATGCTGGTAGAACTCGCCCAGCGAACGACCGACCATCATCTGCACGATGCGCTCGGCGTCGATGTCCTGACGCCCCAGCTCGCCGACGAAGCTGCCATCGCGCAGCACCGTCACGCGGTCTGCCAGGGCATGCACCTCGGCCATGCGATGGCTGATGTAGATGATGGCCAGGCCTTCGTCGCGCAGCCGCCGTACCACCTTGAAGAGGTTCTCGGTCTCGCGCTCGGAGAGCGCTGCCGTGGGCTCGTCCATGATGACGATGCGGCTGCGATGTATCAGGGCGCGCGCGATTTCGACCTGCTGCTGCTCGGCGATGGACAATCGTCCGGCCCGGTCGGCGGCGCGAAAGCCCGCCCCCAGCTGGGCCAGCACGGCATCGGTGCGCTGCCGCATGGCGGCGTGGTCGATCAGGCCCCAGCGGGTACGCAGCTCGCTGCCCATGAAGATATTGGCCGCCACGCTGATGTTGGGCGCCACCGCCAGTTCCTGATAGATCAGGTTGATGCCGGCGGCACGGCTGGCGCCGGGGTCGCGCAGGGACAGCGGCTTGCCGTCGAGCAGGATCTCGCCACCATCCGGGGCATGCACACCGGACAGCACTTTCATCAGGGTACTCTTGCCGGCGCCGTTCTCGCCCATGAGGGCGTGGATTTCACCGGGGTAGATGGTCAGGTGCATCGCCGACAGGGCGCGCGTGGCCCCGAAGGACTTGCTGATGCCGGTCATCTGCAACAGGGGGGTGGAAGTCATGGGTGCTCATGGAAACAGTGACGCCGGCCAGGCGCGGCAACGCTGCAGCAGCGGCGGAAAACGGAGCGAACAGAGAACGCACCGGCCTGCCACGGCCACGGCAGGCCGGTACGTGTCCGGCATCAGTTGGCCGGGACCCAGCCCTTGTAGTCGGCCACGTTGTCGCGGGTGATGAGCTTCACCGGCAACAGCTTGACGTTCTTCTCGGGAGCGCGGCCGTTCATGAGCTGATAGCCGATGGCCACGCTTTCGGCCGCCATGCCGTACGGATCCTGGGCCGGCGAGGCGGCGAACAGCGACTTGCCGTCCTTCAGGGCGCGCTCGGCATCGGGCGCACCATCGACGCCGCTGATGACCTTGATGTCGCTGCGCTTGGCCTGTCGGATCGCCAGTTCCGCACCAATGGCGGTGGGATCGTTGATGGCGAAGACGCCGTCGATCTTGCCGTGCGCGGCCAGCAGGTTGGACATGGTGGTCATGCCACCATCGCGGCTGCCGCCGGCGTTCTGGTTGTCGGAGAGGATCTTGATGCCGGGCGACTTCTTGAACTCGGCCTTGCAACCACTGACCCGGTCGATGACGGCCGAGACCGGCGGGCCATTGACGATGACCACGTTGCCCTTGCCCTGCAGCCTGTCGGCGATGAACCCGCAGGATTCGGCCCCGGCCATGGTGTTGTCCGACATCACGGTGACATCCGCACCCTCGGCGGCCACGTCCACCGCCACCACCACGATACCGGCCTTCCTGGCCTTCTTCACGGCCGGGCCGACGCCCTTGGAATCGGCCGCATTGAGCACGATCATGTCGACCTTGTTGGCGATGAAGTTTTCGATCTGTCCGACCTGGGTGTTGAGGTCGTACTTGGAGGACACCACGGTCACCCGTGCATCGGGGTTGATCTTGTGCGCCCCGCTTTCGGCCCCCTTGGCGATGGCCACGAAGAAGGGATTGGCAAGGTCGCCCAGGGTGACACCGACCGATTTCAGCGGCTTGTCCGCCGCCTGGGCGGTGGCGGCGAGGGCGATGGCGTTCAGCGCGAGGGTGGCGCAGGCGATGGCGAGGGGGGTTCTGATCATGCTTGTCTCCGTTATTCTAGGGGTTGGCGGGTCGCCGATAAGGCATGTTGCTCACATCGATGCCGGGACGTCAGTCCCAGCGGAAAACGCGGTCCGCCCGCCCGCGGGTGGTCTCGATCAGGGCGGCATTGGCTTCGTCGCTGCGCTTCACCCAGGCCTCGGCGTCGGCATGACTGCGGCCGAACTGCACGTGGCGCGCCACCAGGCGTTGCACCCGCAGCGCGGGATCGACCTCGACATACCAGACCTCATCGAGCAACGGACGCACCTGCGCCCAGGGACCCTGGTCGAGCAGCAGGTAGTTGCCTTCGGCGATGATGAGCGGGATATCGGTGGCGATGGCGATGCTGCCGGCGATGGCTTCCTCCAGCTCGCGCACGAATAGCGGAGCATAGACGGTCTCACCGGCCGCCTGCCGTCGCAGCCGCGTCAGCAGATGGACGAAGCCGGCGCTGTCGAAGGTATCCTCGGCACCCTTGCGATCGGCCCGTCCCTGCCGCGCCAGCTCGGCATTGGACAGGTGATAGCCATCCATGGGCAGGACCACGGCGCGCTCGCCGGCGTGATCGCGCAGGGCCTGCGCCAGCGTGGATTTGCCACTGCCGGGCGGCCCGGCCAGGCCGAGCAGGGTGCGTGTGCCGCGGGCGAGCAGGACATCGAGCCTGTCGCGATAGGGTGCCGGAATCATGTTCGACTCATCCTTTTTCTAAGGTACGCGGTGGCGAGCGCGTGGCCGCCCGGGGCAGCGTCCTTAATGAATTGCAGTGATGCGCGACCGCATCGCGTTTGATCGGGTCCCCTGTCGTGCTTGATACAGCGGCATTTGCGCCGCATGCGCGCTGACAGTGATCATTTTTTTGACAGCCGACAAACTAAGCGATTATGTCTCCCGGATTGTGGTGCTCCTGAATTTTTTCTCGGAATTTCTAATTATTGCTAGTTCCGTGTCGTCAACGTGATGAAATTTTCTTCGGAAAAATTCGATATCGATCAGCTTATGGATAAGCGACGCCAAAGCGGCGCATAAAAAATCGCCGCCGGACGACGGACGTCCGGCGGCGATTTTCCACCACGATTGGCAAATTGCCGGGGTGAGCGTACAGCGTGTGCAGTGTCAGGCGGACGCCAGCGCGCCCGCGTCGGCCACGACCGTGGCATAGCGATCGGCCAGCTCGGCCAGCGCCACGCGCTGGATCTCGGCGGCGGTGAGGGGCTGGCCGCCCAGCGGATCGGGCAGGTCGCGGGTGGCGCAGGCGGCGGCCACCACCGTGCTGGCATAGCCATGGTCGAGCGCCGCGCGCACGGTCGCGCTGACGCACATGTGGGTGGCAAAGCCGGCCACGATCAGCGCACGCCGGCCGGTCTTCTGCAGCGCTTCGTCCAGCGTGGTGCCGGCAAAGGCGTTGGGCAGGCTCTTGTGCACGAGCAGTTCGCCGGCCTCGGCCTGCAGGCCGTCGATGATGGCCACATGCGGGCCCTGGGGATCGAACATGGCGCCGCCCGGCTTGCCATGATGGAGCACGTGCACCACCGGCGCGCCCGCTGCGCGGGCCTGGGCCAGCAGGGTGGAGATCTGCGTCACGGCGGCGTCGATCCCGGCCAGCGGAGCGCGGCCGGTGGTGTATTCGGTCTGGTGGTCGATGATGAGCAGGACGGCGTCCTGCCAGCTGGCCGCGCGTGCGGTACCGCCGGCGATCTGGATCAGGGTCTGGGGGATGGACATGGCTGGCTCCTGGTCTGGAAACGGTTGAAAGAAAAAGGAAAAGAGAGCAAAAATGAAACGGCATACAGGACGAGGGACTATCCTAGTCCGATAAAATTCGCACCACCATTCCCCGCCATCGCCAGCCCCCTGTGAAAAAATTGACAGCCCGCCCAGCCATTCATCCCGCCCCCTCCGCCGCCACCCTGCAGGCCGACTGGGAAAGCCTGCGCAGCTTTGCCGCCTTCATCGACGCCGGCAGCTTTTCCGGTGCGGCGCGTGCACTGGGCGTGACCCACGCCACCATCGGTCGCCGCCTGCAGCAACTGGAGGCAGCAATGCAGGCGCCGCTGTTCATCCGGCGCGCCGACGATGTCGAACTCACCCGACTGGGGGAAAGTGTGCTCACGGCCGCCCGCGCCATGCAGGAGCAGACCCGTCAGCTGGCACGTACCCTGGCCGGCGAAGACCTGCGACTGGAAGGCAAGCTGCGCCTGGCCTGCACCGATGCCATCGGCACCCTGTTCCTGGCGCCGCGCCTGCCGGCACTATTGCGGCAATGGCCGGCGCTGGACGTGGAATTCGCGCTGGGCCACCAGACCCTGAGCCTGGCGCGGCGCGAGGCCGACCTGGCGCTGCGCTTCGCCCGGCCCCAGGATGGCGAACTGATTGCGCGCCCGCTGGGGAGGGTGAAGTTCTACCTGTGCGGTACGCCCGCCAACCTGGCCGCCTGGCACCGCGCGCCCCGGTCCGCCCCCTTCGTCGGCTATGACGATGGCGTACCCGATATTCCCGAGACGCGCTGGATCGCCAGCCATGCCGCCGGCAACCCGGTGCGTTTTCGCAGCACCAGCCTGGTGGCACAGTGCATGGCCGCGCGCGCTGGCGTGGGCCTGGCGCTGCTGCCGAGCTACCTGCTGGCCCCGGAGCTGCAGACTGTGGACGCCGTGCCACAGCTGGAGCGCGAGCTATGGGCAGTGTTCCACCGCGATCTCAAGGCCCTGCCGCGGCTGCGTGCCGTGCTGGGGTGGCTGCAGGACTGCTGCAGCGAACTCTGAGCCACCCCCCGGAAGCTCTGCCACGCAGGCTGCGCCCGGCCCGGCGCGGCCTGCGGTGCTATAATCGCGAACCTTCGAGGATGGGCTCCTCCACCGCTGCAGCAGCAGATTCCAGCGGCCCGCCGCCCTCCTCCTTGCCGGCGCCCGCATGGGTCCATGCGGCCTCTCCAGCGCTCTACGCCTGAAACAGATTTATGCAGAAAAAAGTATTCATCAAAACCTTCGGCTGCCAGATGAACGAGTACGACTCGGACAAGATGGCCGACGTGCTCAATGCCTCCGACGGCCTCATCAAGACCGACCGTCCGGAAGAGGCGGACGTGATCTTGCTCAACACCTGTTCCATCCGCGAAAAGGCGCAGGAAAAGGTGTTTTCCGACCTGGGCCGGCTGCGCGCGTTGAAGAAGGACAATCCCGACCTGCTCATCGGCGTGGGTGGCTGCGTGGCTTCGCAGGAAGGGGACGCCATCATCAAGCGCGCGCCTTTCGTGGACATGGTGTTCGGCCCGCAGACCCTGCACCGTCTGCCGCAGATGATCAGCGAACGCCGCTATAGCGGCCGCCCGCAGGTAGACATCAGCTTTCCCGAGATCGAGAAGTTTGACCACCTGCCGCCGGCACGGGTGGAAGGTGCCAGTGCCTATGTCTCCATCATGGAGGGCTGCAGCAAGTATTGCAGCTATTGCGTGGTGCCCTATACCCGGGGCGAGGAAGTCTCGCGCCGCTTCGAGGATGTGCTCACCGAGGTGGCGGGCCTGGCCGACCAGGGCGTCAAGGAAGTCATGCTGCTGGGCCAGAACGTCAACGCCTATCGGGGCCTGATGGAAGATGGCGAGATCGCCGACTTCGCGCTGTTGATCGAGTACATCGCCGAGCTGCCGGGCATCGAGCGCATCCGCTTCGTGACCAGCCATCCGAAGGAATTCTCGCAGCGCCTGATCGACACCTATGCCAAGGTCCCGAAGCTGTGCAACCACCTCTACCTGCCAGCCCAGCATGGTTCGGACCGCACGCTGGCGGCCATGAAGCGCGGCTATACGGCGCTGGAATACAAGTCGGTGATCCGCCGCATGCGCAAGGTGCGCCCGGACATCACGGTGCAGTCGGACTTCATCGTCGGATTCCCCGGCGAGACCGAGGAAGACTTCGAGGCCTTGATGAAACTGGTGGCCGATGTCGGCTTCGACAACAGCTTCTCCTTCATCTTCAGTGCCCGTCCCGGCACGCCGGCGGCCAACCTCCCTGACGACACCCCGGCCGAGGTCAAGCTGCAACGCCTGCAACGTCTGCAGGCCGCGCTCAACGAGAATGCCGCCAGGATCAGCGCGGCCCAGGTCGGCACGGTGCAGCGCATCCTGGTCGAAGGCGTCTCCAAGCGCCGCGAGCATGAGCTGCAGGGCCGTACCGAAAGCAACCGCGTGGTCAACTTCGATGGTGGTCCGAACGGCCAGCGCCTGATCGGCCAGATCATCGAGGTCAGCATCACCGAGGCCTTCCCGTTCTCGCTGCGCGGCCAGATCGTGACCCAGCATTGATGATCCACTCCCCCCTAACCGGAATCGTGCATTGAAAAAAGTCCCCAACCAGCCCCATCACTTCACCCCCCAGCCGCTGGACAACCGGCGCCTGGCCAACCTGTGCGGCGCGCTCGATGAAAACCTGCGCCAGATTTCCGCCGCGCTGGATGTGACCATCTTCCGTCGCGGCGACCGCTTCGTGGTCACCGGCACCAATGCCGAGCGCGCGGTGGAAGTGCTGGAGCGCTTCTACGAGAAAGCCGACCGCCCGGTGGCGGTGGACGATATCCAGCTGGCCCTGGTCGAGCAGCGCGCCAATGCCGCCGCCGACGAAGAGGCCGGCCTGCCGCCGCTGCCGGCGCGCCGCGGCAAGGCTGCCGCCGCTGCGGCCGCGGTCCAGGACCAGGAAGACCAGGATCCGCTGCCCGACAGCCCGGTGCTCAAGACCCGCAAGCACGACCTGCGCGGACGTACGCCGCACCAGAGCCAATACCTCAACGCCATCCTGGAACACGACATCACCTTCGGTGTGGGCCCGGCCGGCACCGGCAAGACCTATCTGGCCGTGGCCTGCGCGGTCGATGCGCTGGAGCGCGATGCGGTGCAGCGCATCGTGCTCACACGCCCGGCGGTGGAAGCCGGCGAGCGCCTGGGTTTCCTGCCCGGCGACCTGGCGCAGAAGGTCGATCCCTACCTGCGTCCGCTGTACGACGCCCTGTACGACCTGCTCGGCTTCGATCGCACCCAGAAGCTGTTCGAAAAGCAGGCCATCGAGATCGCGCCACTGGCCTACATGCGCGGTCGTACGCTGAACCACGCCTTCATCATCCTGGACGAGGCGCAGAACACCACGCCGGAACAGATGAAGATGTTCCTCACCCGCATCGGTTTCGGCAGCAAGGCCGTCATCACCGGCGACGTCACCCAGGTCGACCTGCACCACGGCCAGAAGAGCGGCCTGGTCGATGCCATCTCGGTGCTGCACGATGTGCGCGGCATCGCCTTCTCGCGCTTCACCAGTGCCGATGTGGTACGTCACCCGCTGGTGGCACGCATCGTCGATGCGTATGACGCCGCCGGCAACAACAAACCCGATACCGCGCGCGCCACTGCCCGCACCGCCACCAACCTTCTGACCAAGTCCGCCCGCCCTCGCAATGCCAAAACATAAACTCACGCTGTCGGTGCAATATGCCGACGACCGCCTCAAAGAGACCATTACCCGACCCCTGCTGCGCCGCTGGGTGCAGGCCGCGCTGTTCGCACCGGCCGAACTGACGCTGCGCTTCGTGGGCAGCGAAGAGGGCCGCGAGCTGAACCGCGACTATCGCGGCAAGGACTACGCCACCAACGTGCTGACCTTTGCCTATACCGAAGACGAGGACAGCGAAGTGACCGAAGCCGACATCATCTTCTGTACCGACGTGCTGGAGAAGGAAGCGGCCGCACAGAAAAAGAGCGTGGAAGAACACACCGCCCACCTGGTGGTGCATGGCGTACTGCATGCACAAGGTTACGACCACGAGGACGACGAAGAAGCCACCGAAATGGAAGTGCTGGAAACAGAAATCCTGGCCGGCCTGGGCTATGACAATCCCTATGCGGCGCGTTGACCGCGCCTGATCTGCCACGTCTACGGTCTGCCTCGGCAGGCCGTTTTTTTTCGTCCGCCGGGATCAGCGGCGGTCAAGCTCTTGTCTGTCTGACCATCCAGAAATCGATTATTTTCGCAAAAGTGATAACCCGGTGTCTCTTTCGTGTCCGATCGTCAACTAACTGTGCTTAGTTGACATCTTTTTGTCCTCAATTTCAGGAAAAACCCGATGGGAATCGGGCTCTTGTTGGATAAGAATGAGTGCATACCAAAATTCATCGGGGAGGATGTCATGAAGAACTGGAAGATCGGCCATCGCCTTGGCCTGGGTTTCGCCGCAATCCTGGTCTTGCTGGTGGCAGTGGCCGCATTCGGCTTGCAGCAGGTGTCACGCCTGAACGATCGCATCGTCTTCCTGACTTCCGTTGACGAGGGCAAGCTGGAAGCCCTGTCCAAGGTGCAATTCGCCATCGGCCTGCGCGCTATTGCCGCGCGCAACCTGACCCTGGTGACCGAAGCCGCGGAACAGAAGAATGATCTGGCGCTGGTGGGGACCTCGCAAAAGGATATCGATGCGGGCATGGCCGAACTGACCCGTCTGATGCAGGATCCGGCCACTTCGCAACAGGAACGCGACATGCTGGAGCAGCTGCGCAAGCTGGAAGCGCAGTACCTGCCGGTGGCGGTCAACATCGTCAAGCTGGCCACCTCGCAACAGAATGATGCCGCGCGCGCCGCACTGGTCAAGGAGTGCATGCCCATCCTGAACCGCGTGATCGCCCATGTCGAGCAGCTCAGCAAGCTGCTGCGTACCAATTCCCAGGCCAACGTGGAGCAGGCCGAATCCGCCTATACCCTGGCCAAGTGGACCATGCTGGGCGCCAGCCTGGCGGCCCTGGTACTGGGTGGCCTGATCGCCTGGCTGCTGACGCGCTCCATTTCCCGTCCGCTGGCCCAGGCCGTGAGCGTGGCCCAGAGCGTACAGGCCGGCGACCTGGGCAGCCAGATCGAAGTGACCAGCAAGGATGAACTGGGCCAGTTGATGGCGGCTCTCAAGGGCATGAACGACAGCCTGGTGGCCATCGTCGGTGAAGTGCGTCATGGCACCGACACCATCGCCGTGGCCTCCGACGAAATCAAGCGCGGCAACATGGACCTGTCCAACCGCACAGAACAGCAGGCCAGTTCGCTGCAGGAAACCGCCTCGGCCATGGAACAGCTGACGGCCACCGTCAAGCAGACCACCGACAATGCCCTCGAAGCCCGTCGCCTGGCGGACAACGCCTCGCAGGTCGCCGCCAGGGGTGGCGCCGCCGTGGGTCGGGTGGTCGAGACCATGCATGCCATCAGCGCGTCCTCGCACAAGATCGTGGACATCATCAGCGTGATCGACGGCATCGCCTTCCAGACCAATATCCTGGCCCTGAACGCCGCTGTGGAAGCGGCCCGGGCCGGCGAGCAAGGCCGCGGTTTCGCGGTGGTGGCCTCCGAAGTGCGTACCCTGGCGCAACGCTCGGCTGTCGCCGCCAAGGAGATCGAGGCGCTCATCAACGAATCGGTCGCCAAGGTGGCCGCCGGTGAACAGCAGGTCGGCGAAGCCGGCAGCACCATGCAGGAAGTGGTCAAGAGCATCTCCAGCGTGACCCAGATCGTGCAGGACATCAGCGCCGCCAGCAGCGAACAGACCACCGGCCTGGAACAGATCAACAGCGCCGTCGCCCTGATCGACGAGGCCACCCAGCAGAACGCTGCCCTGGTCGAGGAAGCCGCTGCCGCTGCCGCCTCGATGCAGCAACAGACCGAGGCCCTGACCGATGTGGTGAGCGTGTTCAAGCTCTCCCCGGCGCAGGCTGCCCCCGCCGCCCTCGACCTGGGCCGGCCGCGCGACCCGCAGGCACCGTCGGCCATCCACGGCGGCGCGCAGATGGAGGCGCTCAGCTACGCGTGAGCCGACGCCGCCGTAACGATTTCCCTGAGGTAGTTCTTGCCGGCATCCGCGATGCCGGCTTTTTTTCTTGTCTGGCCGCTAATGCCGACCCGGATTTCCGGTTGGCAAATGCAGGCGCAAGGATGAGCTGCAGCCGGCGCGTGACCGGCCCCTTTAGTGGACTTGTCACATAATTGTTGTATCCTATGGCTCTTCGAAACTACGTCGGGCTCGCGCCTAACGCCATGCAAGATCACCCTAGTAGCGTCAAATCTGACGCTAAACCCCATCGTTCTCTCTTTGAACGACTCACCGCACTGATTTCCCCCGAGCCCGAGAACCGGGCAGAACTGCTCGAAGTGTTGCATGACGCCCACGAGCGCAACCTGATCGATGCCGACGCGCTGTCGATGATCGAAGGCGTGTTCCAGGTGTCCGACCTGGCCGTGCGCGACATCATGGTCCCGCGCTCGCAGATGGACACCATCGATATCTCCAAACCCATCGAGACCTGGATGCCGGAAGTGCTGGCGACCTCGCACTCGCGCTTTCCCGCCGTCGATGGCGAACGCGACAAGGTCATCGGCATCCTGCTGGCCAAGGACCTGCTGCGTTACTACGCCGAGGAGTCCTTCGACGTGCGCGACATGCTGCGTCCGGCCATCTTCATCCCCGAATCCAAGCGCCTCAATGTGCTGCTGCGCGACTTCCGCGCCAACCGCAACCACATGGCCGTGGTGGTCGACGAATACGGCGGCGTGGCCGGCCTGATCACCATCGAGGACGTGCTGGAACAGATCGTCGGCGACATCGAGGACGAATACGATTTCGACGAAGCCGAAGACAATGTGCTGGCCCTGAAGGACGGCCCGCACGGTCCGCGCTGGCGCGTCAAGGCGCTCACCGAGCTGGCCCAGTTCAATACCGAGGTCGGCAGCCGCTTCTCCGAGGACGAGGCCGACACCATCGGTGGCCTGGTCGCCAACCACGTCGGCCGGGTGCCGCGCAAGGGCGACGAGTTCGATATCGATGGCCTGCATTTCGAAGTGCTGCGCGCCGATGCGCGCCAGGTGCACGTCCTGCTGGTGTCGCGCTTGCCGCCGGCGCCGGTGGACGAAGAATGATGTCCTGACCTGCCTGCCTTTCCAGCGTGAATTCCCCTGCCTCTCCCGAATCGACCGCTCTGCGCGGCCGGACCGCTCCGTACGGCCGTCTTGGCGCGACTGCCGCACTGCTGCTGCCGGCGCTGGCGGGGGCGCTCAACGTCTTCGCCTTCGCCCCGTTCAAGTGGTGGCCGCTGCAGATCCTGGCACTGGCCTGGCTGTTCCATGGCGTGCTGGCCCGACCACAGGCCGGTGTGCGCAGCCACTTCCTGCGCGGCTGGCTGTATGGCTTCGGCTGGGCGGCGGCCGGTGTGCACTGGCTCTACATCAGCATGCACGACTACGGCGGCATGCCCTCCTGGATGGCGGCGCTGGCCGTGGGCCTGCTGGCGCTGTACCTGGGGCTGTACGCGGGCGCAGCCACGGCGCTGGCAGGCTGGCTACGCAATCGCTGGTCGTCTTCGCCGCTGCTGCTGGCGCTGTTCATGCTGCCGGCCCTGTGGGCGCTCAGCGAATGGCTGCGCGGCTGGGTCTTGACCGGCTTCCCCTGGCTGGTCTCGGGCTATGCGCATACCACCGGACCGCTGGCCGGCTTCGCCGCGGTCGGCGGGGTCTATCTGGTGGGCTGGATTGCGGCGCTGATCGCCGGCTGCCTGGCCCTGCTGTGGATGGGTCTGTGCCGCAAGGGCGTGGCCGGGACCGGCCAGCGCATCGTGCTGCCGCTGTGCGTGGCGGCGCTGCTGTGCGCCGGCGGGGTGGCGCTGCGCCTGGTGAAATGGACCGCGCCGCAGGGACAGCCGATCACGGTACGCCTCCTGCAGGGCAATATCCCGCAGGAAATGAAGTTTTCCAACGATGCTCTGGTCTCCACGCTGGGCATGTACGAACAGATGATCAGCGCCGCCCCGGCCGACCTGATCGCCACCCCGGAAACCGCGATCCCGCTGCTGCCGCAGCAGTTGCCACCGGATTACCTGGAACGTATCGCCCGTTTCGCCCAGCTCAGCGGCAGTCATCTGGCGCTGGGGATCCCGCTCTCCGACGGACCACAGCAATATGCCAACTCGGTGCTGGGCTTTGGTCCCGGCGTCGGCTCGGCACTCATGCCTTACCGCTATGACAAGCACCATCTGGTGCCCTTCGGCGAGTTCATCCCGACCGGTTTTCGCTGGTTCGTCGACCTGATGCACATCCCGCTGGGCGACATGACGCGCGGCGCGCCGGTGCAAGCGCCCTTCGGCGTGAAAGAGCAGTGGGTATTGCCCAACATCTGCTACGAAGACCTGTTCGGCGAGGAAATCGCCGGCCAGCTGCGCGAGGCCTACCGTGCCGGCCAGCCTGAGGCCAGCGTGCTGCTGAACCTGTCCAACATCGCCTGGTTCGGCAATTCCATCGCCCTGCCCCAGCATCTGCAGATTTCGCAGATGCGTTCGCTGGAGACCGGTCGTCCCATGCTGCGCGCCACCAACACCGGCGCCACCGCCGTGATCCTGCCGGGCGGGGCCACCAGCGAACTGACGCCCTATACCCGGGGTGTGCTGACCGGTCAGGTGCAGGGCTATGGCGGGCAGACGCCCTACATACTGCTGGGCAACAAGCTCATCGTCGGCATCGCCCTGCTGATGCTGCTGCTGGCCTGGGGACGCAACAAGGCCGCGCGTATCCGGCACTGAACCCGCAGCCCGGCCAAAACCGGGTCAAATGCCCCAAAAGACGCTAAAATCCAGGGTTTTCGCAATTCCTCCGCCGGTTCGCCAGGCAACCACACACGATGCTGACATTTCAACAAATCATCCTCAAGCTGCAAGAATACTGGGACGCCCAGGGCTGTGCGCTGCTGCAGCCCTACGACATGGAAGTCGGCGCGGGCACTTCGCACACCGCGACCTTCCTGCGCGCGATCGGCCCGGAGCCGTGGCGTGCCGCCTATGTCCAGCCTTCGCGTCGCCCCAAGGATGGCCGCTACGGCGAGAACCCCAATCGCATGCAGCACTACTACCAGTACCAGGTGGTGCTCAAGCCGGCGCCGGAAAACATCCTTGACCTGTACCTGGGTTCGCTGGAAGCGCTGGGCCTGGACCTGAAGCAGAACGACGTGCGTTTCGTCGAGGATGACTGGGAAAACCCCACCCTGGGCGCCTGGGGCCTGGGCTGGGAAGTCTGGCTCAACGGCATGGAAGTGACACAGTTCACCTACTTCCAGCAGGTCGGCGGCCTCGATTGCAAGCCGGTGCTGGGCGAGATCACCTATGGCATCGAACGCCTGGCGATGTACCTGCAGGGTGTGGAAAACGTCTACGACCTGGTCTGGACCGAATGGACCGAGAACGGCGTCAAGAAGCATCTGACCTATGGCGACGTGTTCCATCAGAACGAGGTGGAGCAATCGACCTTCAACTTCGAGTATTCCAACACAGAGTTCCTGTTCTCCCTGTTCACCAACTACGAAGCCGAGGCCAAGCGCCTCATGGAAGTGCCGCTGGCGCTGCCGGCCTACGAGCAGGTCCTCAAGGCCGCTCACACCTTCAACATGCTCGATGCCCGCGGCGCCATCTCGGTCACCGAGCGCGCCGCCTACATCGGCCGTATCCGCAATCTCTCGCGGGCAGTGGCACAGGCCTACTTCGAATCGCGTGAACGCCTGGGCTTCCCGATGCTGGGCCAGGGTCCGGCCAAGGCCGCGGCCTGACGCGCAACGCCATGACATGATGCGGCGCCGGCCCCTCCGTGAGGCCGACGTCCCGAGCAAGACAGCAAGACTGACAACATGAACCAGACACTCCTCGTAGAACTCGTCACCGAAGAACTGCCGCCCAAGGCACTGGCCAAGCTGGGCGATGCCTTCGCCCAGGGCATCTTCAATGGCCTGCAAAGCCGCGGTTATCTCGACACCGGCGCTGCCGCCACGGCCTATGCGACCCCGCGTCGCCTGGCCGTTTCCATCACCCAGGTACGCGCCGCCTCGCCGGACAAGTCGATCCGCGAAAAGGTGCTGCCGGTCAGTGTGGCGCTGGACGCTGACGGCCGTCCCTCGGCCCCGCTGGTGAAAAAGCTGGCCGCGCTGGCCGCCTCCACCGGTGCCACCGTGATCACCCCGGACCAGCTGGAACGCGCCCAGGACGGCAAGGCCGAGAGCTTCTTCTACACCTATACCGCCAAGGGCTCGGCGCTGGCCGTAGGTCTGCAGGCCGCGCTCGACGACAGCCTGACCAGGTTGCCCATCCCCAAGGTGATGAGCTACCAGCGCCAGTTCGGCCGCGCCGCCGGCGAGACCGTGCATTTCGTACGCCCGGCGCACTACCTGGTGGCGCTGCTGGGCAGCGAGGTGGTACCGGTCAATACGCTGGGTCTGGACGCCGGTCGCACTACGCTGGGCCATCGATTCCTTTCTTCCGGTGCGCTGCAGATCGCCTCGCCCGACACCTATGTCGAGGCGCTCGCCGCGCAAGGCAAGGTCATCGCCAGCTTCACCGAGCGCAAGGAGAAGATCCGCGCCGCCCTCTTGTCCAAGGCCGGCGCCGACCAGGTGCTGATGCCCGAAGCACTGCTGGATGAAGTCACTGCCCTGGTCGAATGGCCGGTGGTCTACGAATGCAAGTTCGAGGACGAATTCCTGGCCGTGCCGCAGGAATGCCTGATCCTGACCATGCAGACCAACCAGAAGTATTTCGCGCTGACCGAAAACGCCGGCAAGCTGCGCTCACGCTTTCTGATCGTCTCCAACCTGGAAACCGCCCATCCGGAACACATCATCGGCGGCAACGAGCGCGTGGTGCGCCCGCGCCTGTCGGATGCCAAGTTCTTCTTCGAGCAGGACAAGAAGAAGACCCTGGCCGAGCGTGTCCCACAATTGGGCAACGTGGTCTACCACAACAAGCTGGGCAACCAGCTGCAGCGTACCGAGCGCGTACAGGCGCTGGCCGGCAGGATTGCCGCGCTGATGGGCGGCGATGTGGCCCTGGCCGAACGCGGCGCCCTGCTGGCCAAGGCCGACCTGTTGACCGACATGGTCGGCGAGTTCCCGGAACTGCAAGGCATCATGGGCACTTACTATGCGCGCCATGACGGCGAGCCCGACGAAGTCGCCCTGGCCGCCTCCGAACACTACCAGCCGCGCTTTGCCGGCGACGCCCTGCCCACCACCGCAACTGGCACCGCCGTGGCCCTGGCCGACAAGCTGGAAACCCTGGTCGGCATCTGGGGCATCGGCCTGCAGCCGACCGGCGACAAGGACCCGTTCGCCCTGCGTCGTCACGCCCTGGGCGTGCTGCGCATGCTGGTGGAAAAACGCCTGCCGCTGTCATTGACCGCACTGCTGGACGCGGCTGCGGCACTGTTCGCCGGCAATGCCAATTTCAAGGACCCGCGCACCGAGGTGCGAGCCTTCATCTACGACCGCCTGCGCGGTCTGCTGCGCGAGCGCGGCTTTGCGCAGAACGAAGTCGAAGCGGTGGTGGCGCAGCAGCCCGAGGTGCTGGACAACGTGGTCGAACGCCTGCAGGCCGTGCAGGCCTTCGCCGCCCTGCCGGAGGCCGAAGCCCTGGCCGCGGCCAACAAGCGCATCACCAACATCTTGAAGAAGATCGAAGGCGTGGCCATCGATGCCCACGGCGCGGTGCAGGAAAGCCTGCTGCAGGAAGCGGCCGAACAGGGCCTGTTTGCAGCCATGCAGACCACCCGTCCGCAGGTCGAGGCCGCCTACGCAAAGGGCGACTTCGCCGCTGCCCTGAAGGCGCTGGCGCAGTTGCGCCAGAACGTCGATGCCTTCTTCAACGACGTCATGGTCAACGCCGAGGACGAGCAACTGCGCAAGAATCGCCAGGCACTGCTGGCGGCGCTGCACGGCATGCTCAACCAGGTGGCCGATATTTCCAAGCTGGCAGCGTAAGCAACGCGCCACGCCCGACCGTCGTACCGATCCGCCGCGCATGGGCCTGTTCCTGCGCGGCGGTGTTCATGAAGGGAAGCAGCAGGCATGAAACTGATCATTCTCGATCGCGATGGCGTCATCAACCATGATTCGGACGCCTTCATCAAGTCCCCCGACGAGTGGATCCCCATCAAGGGCTCGCTGGAAGCGATCGCTCGCCTGAACCAGGCCGGCTATCGGGTGGTGGTGGCGACCAACCAGTCGGGCGTGGCGCGCGGCTTGTTCGACATCAAGACCCTCAACGCCATCCACCAGAAGATGCACACCGCGGCCCAGCAAGCTGGTGCCGATATCGATGCGGTATTCTTCTGCCCGCACTCGGCCGATGACAATTGCGACTGTCGCAAACCCAAGCCCGGCATGTTCCACGAAATCGCCAAGCGCTTCAACATCAGCCTGCGCGGGGGCGTGGCCACGGTGGGCGATTCGCTGCGCGATCTGCAGGCCGGCTATGTGGCCGGCTGCGCGCCCTACCTGGTGTTGACCGGCAAGGGCGAGAAGACCCAGGCCAAGGGGGGCCTGCCGCCCGGCACACTGGTCTTCCCGGATTTATCGGGTGTGGTTGATTTCATCCTGAAGTCGCCGGTCGGGGTTTCGGTATAGTGCCGGCAGCCCGTCGCACGGCGGGCGGCATCCCCTCACAACAACAACATGCCTTGGCATGGGAGAAACGATTTTGCGCCTAGTTCTGATCCTGCGTTCGGTGGTCTTCATGGTCCTGATGGCCGTGGCCACCATCATCTGGTCCTTCGCCTGCCTGCTGTCTGCCCCCTTCCCTTATGCCCAGCGATACTGGTGGACGTCGCGCTGGAATGTCTTCGTGATCTGGACCGCGCGGGTAATCTGCGGCATCCGCTACGAGATCCGCGGCAAGGAAAACCTGCCCGACGCCCCGGTGATCCTGCTCTCCAAGCACCAGTCGGCCTGGGAAACCATCTTCTACGTCATCAACATGCCGCGTCCGCTGGTGTTCGTGTTCAAGAAGGAACTGACCTATGTGCCCTTCTTCGGCTGGGGCATCGCCCTGCTGCGCATGATCCCGATCGACCGCAAGAAAGGCCGTGACGCCTTTGCCCAGGTGCTGGAACATGGCCGCCGCCGTCTGCAGGATGGCCAGTGGATCACGATGTTCCCGGAAGGTACGCGCACCGCCGTCGGCTCGCAGGGGAAGTACAAGGCTGGCGGTTCGCGCCTGGCGGTGGAAACCAATACCCTGGTGGTACCGGTGGCGATGAACTCGGGCCAGTGCTGGCCCAAGGGTAGCTTCATCAAGAAACCGGGGTTGATCACGGTATCCATCGGCAAGCCGATCTCGCCGGAAGGCCTCACCCCGCAGGAACTGAACGAGCGCGTCGAAAATTGGATAGAATCGGAGATGCGCGTGATTTCGCCGGACGTCTACAAAAACAGCGCGCCCCGGCCGGCCGCCCAGGCAGCATCCCGATGATGCCGCGCGGCCGCAATCCTTAGCCAACTGCAACACAGGACGCCGCGACCGCCTTGATACTGCTCCGCAAACCCAAGACCAATCCCGACCAGCTCTCGCTGCAACTGGATTTGTTTGGCACGCCCCAAGCGGCGCCGGCCGCCTCGCCTGTCGACCCGGGCCCGGCGCTGCCGTCGCCGACGGTGCAACCACCGCTCATCGTCACGCCGCAGCCGGTGGTCCATGCGGCACCGCTGCCCACGCCACTGATCCCCGCCACACCCTCACCCGCCAGTCCCCTGCTGGCGCCCCCCAGCGGCCGTCCGGCCGATGGCAGACGGCGCATCCAGCTGGGCGAGCACACCATCGATTTCGCCTTGTTGCGTTCCAAGCGCCGTACCATCGGTTTCCTGGTGAGCGACGAGGGCTTGCGCGTGACCGCACCGAAATGGGTTAGCCTGGCCGAAATCGACAACGCCATCCGCGACAAGCAACGCTGGATTTTGTCCAAGCTCAATGAACGGCGCGAACGCTCGGCACGGCGCCTGCAACCGCAGATGCAGTGGCGCGACGGTGCCACCCTGCCCTACCTGGGCAACGACATCACCCTGCGCATCCGTACCGGCCAGCGCCAGGCGGTGTTCCTTGACGAAGGCACGCGCGAACTGAACATCAGCCTGCCGGCTGACGCCGGCGAGCAGCAATTGAAGGATCGCGTGCAGGGCTGGCTGCAGGCCCGCGCTGAAGAGCTGTTCGGCAAGCGCCTGATGGTCTACGCCGAAAAACTGGGCGTGACCTACCGCTCCTATGCGCTGTCGTCGGCCACCACGCAGTGGGGTTCCTGCACCTCGGATGCGCGCATCCGCCTGAACTGGCGGCTGATGCATTTCGCCCTGCCGCTGATCGACTACGTGATCGCGCACGAGCTGGCGCACCTGCGCGAGATGAACCACAGCCCGCGTTTCTGGGCCACGGTGCAATCGATCTTCCCCGAGTTCGAATCGGCCAAGAAGGCCTTGCGCGACAGCGCGCCGGAAACCCTGCCGATCTTCTGACCGGCGCGCCCTGGCGTGCTCAGAAACTCACATTCACGCCCACATCCAGCGAACGTCCATAGCCGGGCAAGGCTTGCAGGCTGCCGCTCTTGGCATTGGCCAGTCCCGACAGATAGACCCCGCCCAGCGGGTCGGCGTAATTGCGGTTGAACAGATTGCTGATGCCCGCATTGACGCTGATGGCCTGGTTGAAGCGATAAGCGGTCCTGAGATTGACGACGGTGTAGCTGGCGGTGACCGGTTCCAGTCGATTGCTGTCCACCAGCGTCTTGCGCGCCACATAGTTCAATTCGGCGCGGTGGGTCCAGGCACCGCGTTTCTGTTCCAGCGCAGCCAGCACGTTGAAAGGCATCATGTGATAGAGGTTGCCGCCATCGACTCGCTTGCCGCGCGTGAGACCGGCCTTGCCGGTAAAGGCAATGTCACCCAGGCCAGCGGTGCGCCACAACGGCCATTTCCACGACGCATTGATGCCGTACAGACGGGCGTCGTGGTTGGCGAACTGCAGCAGTTTGCCGGCGGCACTGCTCACGCTGTAGGGATTGAAGCTGCCGATCACATCCGCATCAATGTAGTTCTCGACATAGCTGAAGTAGGGCGTGAGCCTGAAGAACCAGCGCGGCCCGGCACCATCGCTACCATCACTGTCCTCGCTGTGCCAGTCCGCCGTGGCCGACAGCGTATGCGCCACCTCCGGCTTGAGGTCGATATTGCCGACGTAACCGTTGCCATCGCCGAACCAGTTGGTCATGGTCATGGCCATGGTGCCGCGGCCCCAGGTGTAGCGCTCGTACAGGTTGGGAGAGCGGGTCTTGCGAGCATAGCCGAACTCGTAGGTGTGACCGGCATCGGCCTCCAGGCGCGCCAGGGCCGTGACATCGATGTTGTTGTCGCGTCGTGCGTGATCCCGTGCGTTGAAGGCGTTGGCCGCCATCAGATCGGTCATGTTCATCATGCCGGTACCGTAAGGCTGCACGTTGCCGGCATCGGTCCTGACCAGTTCGTCGCGTACGCCAACCAGGGTGGTCCAGCGCGCATCGAGCTTGTGTTCCCATTCGGCGAACAGTGCCATGCGCTCGCGGCTGCCATCGTTGATGTTCACATAGGTGCTCGGCCCCATCATCATCGAGCCCGGGACCGGCGGCCAGAAATCATCGAGGTGGAAGCTGTGGAATTCGTTACCCAGGCGCAGCACGCTGGCACCGTCCTGGCCCAGATCGATGTCCGCGCGCACGCTGTAGCCCATGTCACGGCCCCGGGTATCCATGGGCATGGTGCCGCTGCGCTCTGCGCTGAAGAAGCCCATCTCGTGTTCGGTACGCTGCCAATACAATTTGGTCAACAGCTTGCCCCAGCCAAAGCGACGGTCGTAGCCCAGGTTGGCGAAGGTGGAACGATTTCCCGTCATGTCCATGTACTGGTTCGGGAAGCCTTGATAGGGAATGTATTGCTGGCCGACCTTGAGCACCAGCTGCTGGTCGTCTCCCCGCGCCGCCAGGGTCAATGCGTGGTTGTTGCTCTCGAACTGGCTGCCGAGGACCTTGTCGCCGTTGCCGTTGACATAGCTCTCGGCACGCGACCGGCTCCCCACGTAGCTGACCGACAGACTATCACTGGCCACCGTGGCATTGACGGAGGTCGAGACTTCGGAGTTGACGCTGCGTGCCGAGACCGAAAAGCCGCCCTTGCTCAACAACTGCCCCGCCTGTTGCGAAAACTGGGGGGGCGGCGAAGACAGCTCGATGCTGCCGCCAATGCTGTCGCCGCCAATGCTGACCGGCGTGATACCGGCCACCACCCGCGTCATGCCGACCTGCGAAGGTGGCATGTAGGACATGGGCGCGTTCATCTGGTTACCGCAGGCGGCGGTGACTTCCATGCCATCCAGGCGGATCTTGAGGCGGTCGGCAGCAAAGCCATTGAGCACCGGCAGCGCCGAGACGCCACCGGCGGCAGCGGTATAGAAGCCTGGCTGGTCGCGCAGCAGCGCGGTGCTGTCTGCGCTTGCCGCATTGGCTGTGGTACTCGGAGCCGACGGCTCGCCATGGACTGTGACGGTGGGTAGACGGGTGTCGTCGGTGCTTTGTGCCAGCGCATGGCCGCACGCAGCGAAGGCCAGCGCAATGGCGCAGGCGCAAGGTGTCAATTGCATGGAACTCCCCTGTGATTGTCGTTATCGGTAGGCTGACAATTATCAGGAAGAGCGGCGGTCCAGGGCTGCGACATATTGTCGCGACCCGCGCGAGAGCGTGACGAGGATGGCGCCGCCCCAGGCGCGACAAGGGGGCGGACGGTTGCGTCAAATTGCCGCAGCCATCCGTCGAGGTGCGGCACTCAGTGCGGCATATAGCGTTCTGCCAGGGTCTCGTAGAGCGGCGGTGCGAACAGCTTGGACACCGCCGAGGCAATGAGCGAGGTCGCCATCAGCGAGATCACCAGGGCATGGCCATCCACCATTTCCATCACGATCACGAAGGCGGTGATGGGTGACTGCGTCACCGCCGCCAGGTAGCCGACCATCGCCAGTGCCACCAGCATGGGCAGCGAGGTGCCGCCGAAGACCAGGTGCAGCAGGTTGCCAAAGCCGGCGCCGATGGACAGCGAGGGCGCGAAGATGCCGCCTGGCAGGCCCGGCAGGTAGGAACCGATCATGGAAGCGAACTTGAGGAAGGGGTAGAACACCGAGAGGCCCTGGCCATCGTTGAGCAACCCATGCGCCTGTTCGTAGCCACTGCCGAAGGTGGCACCGCCGGCAGCCACGCCGATGACCGCGACGATGAAGCCGCACAGGGCCGCGAAGGCCACCGGGCGCTCGGCGCGCAGGGTGACCACGGCGGCAGGGATCCAGCGCGTGGGATTGAGAATCAGCCAGCAGAACAGGCCACCGGCCACCCCGGTCAGCACCGCCGTGACCACCACCGCCAGGATCAGCCGGCCGCTGGTCTCGCCGGGGAAGGCAATGGATCCGAAATAGGTATAGTTGCCGTTGATAGACAGCGCCACCAGGCCGGCGAAGATGATGGTGGTGATGACCACCCCGCTGGCGCGCTGCTCGAAGCTGCGCGAAAGTTCTTCGATGGCGAACACGATCCCCGCCAGCGGCGTGTTGAACGCGGCCGCCAGACCTGCAGCCGCGCCGGCCAGGATCAGGCGACGTTCCATGTGTTCGTAGCCGGCCGGATACAGGCGGCGCAGGTTGTACATGATGGCCGCACCGATCTGCACCGTCGGCCCCTCACGGCCGATGGTCATGCCACCGGCGATCGCCACCACCGACAGCACGATCTTGCCGACCATGACGCGAATGGAGAGCAGCGCATTGCCGCGCTCGGCGGTATCCCCATGCAGCGTGGCGATGGCCTGCGGAATACCGCTACCTTCGGAACCGGGGAAATAGCGGCGCGTGATCCACACGCAAGCGGCGCAGACGGCCGGCGTCAGCAGCAGCGGCAGCCAGGGTGAACGGTGCTCGATGCTGCGGAAGAATCCGAAGCCGATCTCGATGGCCTGCGCATAGAGCACCGCGACCAGGCCCACGATGATGGCGCCGCTCCAGAGGATGCCGTATTCGACCCACAGGCGGCGCATGTGGCTTTTGGAAAGTTGGTAGAGACTCAATTGGCGTTCCTGCTGTCGTTCTTGGATGGAGTGATGCGATGATGCGGTAATCCGGCGGCTGGTCCCTGCCGAATGAAAAAAGCCCGCGCGAGCGGGCTGGCAGGCTGACCGGCGCGCGACTCAGTCGGCGGCGTCGAACTGTTCCTTCTTCTGGATGAACTCGATCTTGTAGCCATCCGGATCGGTGACGAAGGCGATCACGGTCTTGCCGTGCTTCATCGGGCCGGCTTCGCGGGTGACGCTGCCGCCCTTGGCCTTGACCGCGTCGCAGGCGGCGTAGGCATCGTCGACCTCAATGGCGATGTGACCATAGCCGGTGCCCAGGTCATAGGATTCGGTATCCCAGTTGTGGGTCAGTTCCAGCACGGTGTGATCGCGCTCTTCGCCGTAACCGACGAAGGCCAGCGTGAACTTGCCGTCGGGATAGTCATTCCTGCGCAGCAGTTTCATGCCCAGCACCTGGGTATAGAAATCGATGGAACGATCCAGATTTCCCACGCGCAGCATCGTGTGCAACATTCTCACTTGGCGACTCCTTTTGATTCATGGCTAATGTGACGCAAGCCGACATTATCCCCGATTTGAGGGACTCGCGCCCGAGGCGGGCAGATGCGGGGCGGCCAGGCAGTCGGTGGCCGGCAGAGGGAGACGCAAAAAAACGGGCAATCCGTGGATTGCCCGTTTTTCCTCAAGATGGCTTGCGCCGTGGATGTCCTGGACCGTTAACGGGGGACCAGTCCCGTATGCTGCCTCAACGGCCGTAGTAATAAGCGGAACGGTCGTCGTAGCGATAACGGTCATCGTAACGATAGGTGCGCACTTCGGTACGCTCAACGTAACGCACCGGGCGCGGCGGCGGAGGTGCGTAATAACGCGGTTGCTCGTACACCACCTGCTGCGGCGGCTGGTAGTACACCGGCTGGGGGGCCTGGTAATACACCTGCTGTGGCGGGGCCTGATAGACCGGTGCGGAATTGGCGTTGGCGATCAGCGATCCGATGGCGACGGCGCCGATGATACCGGCAGCGATGGCCACTCCATTGCCGCCCCGGTCATGCGCCATGGCCGGCGTGCTGACGACGGCAGCGGAAGCAAGAAGGGTGGTGGCGATCAATACCGATGCGATTTTTTTGCTGGCCATGATTGGCTCCTGTCAAAGAAGGCCGCGATCTGTCGCGGCACGATTCCAATATAAGACAGCTTCAGCTCAAATCCATCGAATATGAAACTTCGTTACAGTTCTTACGGCTGGGTCGCGGCCCTGTAATAAAGTGCAACAGTCGGGCTGGCGGGCCGGCTCAGGCCTGGCGCGCCTCCAGCAGCCGGGCCAGGGCCACGAACTGTTCCACCGGCACGGCTTCCGGGCGGGCCTGGGGATCGACCCCGGCCTGTCGCAATTCATCTTCGCTGAACAGGCCCGCCACGCAGTTGCGGATCACCTTGCGCCGTTGCGAAAAGGCCTTGGTCACGACCTGCTCCAGCAGGGCTTGCTGGCAGGCCATGGGCTGCGCCAGCGGAATCATGCGTACGATGGCTGAATCCACCTGTGGCGGCGGGTCGAAGGCGGTAGGGGGCACCACGAACAGCAGCTCCATGTGATACCGCCATTGCAGCATCACCGACAGCCTGCCATAGGCCTTGCCGCCCGGTTCGGCCACCATGCGTTCGACCACTTCCTTTTGCAGCATGAAATGCTGGTCCTGCACCTGAGGGGCGATCTCGGCCAGGTGAAACAGCAAGGGGCTGGATATGTTGTAAGGCAGGTTGCCCACCACGCGCAGCTTGCGACCCTCGGGCAGGGGGATGCTGGCGAAATCGAACTTGAGCGCGTCAGCCGAATGCACCGTCAGGCGGCTGGCGTCGAAGCGCTTCCTGAGGCGCTCCACCAGGTCGCGGTCCAGTTCCACCACGTGCAAGTGGCGCAATCCCTCCAGCAGCAAGGCGGTCATCGCCGCCAGGCCGGGGCCGATCTCGACCATGGCGTCGTCGGCTGCGGGGGCGATGGAGCGGATGATGTCATGCAGCACCACGTCATCGGTGAGGAAGTTCTGGCCGAAGCGCTTGCGCGGAATATGTTTCATGGTCTTGTCTTGTCGTTGCGGCAGGCCTCAGCGGCCCGTGTTCTGTTGCCGGCGCGCCATGTCGGCGGCGGCGCGGATGGCCACCAGCATGCTGCCGTGGTCGGCGTGCCCGAGGCCGGCGGCGGCCAGATCCAGGGCGGTGCCGTGATCGACCGATGTCCGGATCAGGGGCAGGCCGAGCGTGATGTTGATGCCATGGCCGAAACTGGCGAACTTGAGCACCGGCAGACCCTGGTCATGGTACATGGCCAGCACGCAATCGGCCTGCTCCAGATACTTGGGCTGGAACAGGGTATCGGCCGGATAGGGACCGCGGGCATCGATGCCGCGGGCGTGGGCGGCTTCCAGTGCGGGCGTGATGACCTCGATTTCCTCGCGGCCCAGGTAACCGTTTTCGCCGGCATGTGGATTCAGGCCGGTGACCAGGATGCGCGGGCGGGCAATGCCGAACTTGCCACGCAGGTCGGCCTGCAGGATGTCCAGTGTGCGCGCCAGACCGGCGGCGGTGATGGCCTGCGGCACATCCTTCAGAGCCAGGTGCGTGGTGGCCAGGGCCACGCGCAGATGGGGGGCGTCGCCACCGGCCAGCATCATCACCACTTGCGGCGTGCGGGTGACTTCGGCCAGGTATTCGGTATGGCCGGTGAAGGCCACGCCGGCATCGTTGATGGTGCTCTTCTGCAGGGGAGCGGTGACGATGGCGGCGAAAGCGCCGGCCAGCGCCCCCTGCACGGCCAGATCCAGGGTCTGCAGCACGGCACGGCCGTTGCGGGCATCCAGCACGCCCGGGCGTACCGGCTCGGCCACGGGGCAATCGATAACGGTGAGGCAATCCACCGGGAAATGCGGCAGGCCGCTGTTGCGCCACGCCTGGATCGAGATGGCCGCCACCCGCATGGCGGGGTCGAGGTCATGAGCGGTCTGGGCCAACAGGGCGGCATCGCCGAGCAGGATGCAGCGCACCTCTGCGCGCAGCTCCCAGGCGGCACGCAGGGAAATCTCGGGACCGATGCCGGCCGGTTCGCCGCAGGTCAGGGCAAGGATGGGTCGGTTCATGGCGTCTTCTGGGCTCCCGATAGCGGGCTTCAAAAATGCAAGAGCCGGCAACGGGGCCGGCCTCTTGCGCGCAAGGGGGCGCAGGATCTGCTCCCCGGGTCGCTGATCTTACTCGTCGTTGCGGTATTCGACGTAGGCGCGGTCGCGGATCTGGCGCATCCAGTCCTCGGTGGCTTCCTCGATCTTGCGTTCGCGGATGGCCTGGCGCGCAGCCTGGCGGGCGCGTTCCTTGGAGGCATCATCGGTCTTGCGCTCGACCACCTGGATCAGGTGGTAACCGAATGGGGTCTCGATGGGCTGGCTGACTTCGCCGGGCTTCAACTGGTCCATGGCGCGCTCGAATTCGGGCACGGTGTCCCCGGGATAGATCCAGCCCAGGTCGCCGCCCTTGGAGGCGGACAGGTCATTGGAGTACAGCTTGGCCAGTTCCTCGAAAGAGGCGCCGTGGTCCAGGCGCTCCTTGAGTTCGGTCAGCTTGCGCTTGGCTTCGGCGGCGGTCACCACCTGGTTGACCTTGATCAGGATGTGACGCACATGGGTCTGCTGCACGGCCGGCGCGGCAGCCTGGGTGCCACCGGCGGCGCGGCGGCCGACCAGCTTGAGGATGTGGAAGCCGTTGCCGCTCTTGAGCAGGCCGCTGACCTGGCCTTCCTGCAGCTTGGCCACGCCGTCCAGGAACAGCTGCGGCAAGCGGTCGGTCGGGCGCCAGCCGAGGTCGCCACCCGAGAGGGCGTCGGCAGCATCCGAGTAGGCGGCGGCGGTCTTGGCGAAATCGGCGCCGGTCTTGAGCTGACGCAGCACGTCTTCAGCCCGTTCGCGGCGCGCGGCCAGCTGCTCTGCGGAGGCGTTTTCCGGGACCCGGATCAGGATCTGGGCGATGTCCAGTTCCTGGCGCTGACCACCGGCATTGGCTTCGGCGGCGAGGTAGTTGTCGATTTCCGATTCGGTGACCACCACCTTGTTGTCCACCTCCCGCTCACGCAGGCGCTGGCTCAGGATTTCGCGGCGGATTTCTTCGCGGAAGCTGGCGTAGTTCATGCCTTCGGATTCCAGGCGCGTGCGGAATTCCGGCATGGACAGCTTGTTCTGTTCGGCGATGCGCTGCATGGCGCGGTCCAGCATGGCGTCGTCCACCACGATGCCGCTTTCCTTGGCCATCTGTGCCTGTGCTCGCTCGACGATCATGCGCTCGACCAGCTGGCGTACCAGTTGCGCGCGCGGCGGCAGCTGCACGTTCTGCGCGGCCATGCGCTTTTCCACGCTGGCCAGGCGCTCGGCCACTTCCTGACGGGTAATGACTTCGTTGTTGACCACGACCAGGATGGAGTCCACTGGACGCGGCTCCACGCGGGCGACCGCTGCGGTCGGGGGTGCCGCAGCCGGTGCCGCGGCGGCAGTGGGCGCGGATGCTGCCGGTACGGCGGCCGGCTTGGCGGCGGCCGGTTTAGCAGGCGTCTTGGCGGCGGGCTTGGCCGGCGCCGGCTGCGCGCTGCCGGCGGTCTCCGGCGGCGTCACCGGGATGATGGTCGTGGCGAACTGCGCATGCGCATTGCTGATCACGCCCAGCATGCACAGCAGCGCGGTCACTGTTTTGGTTGTTGCGAGGAGTGGTGTACGCATATTACGCATGGACTAATCGTTGGTTCGGAAAAGGTTAGAAGTTGTTGTTGCCGGACACGGAATCCGGCAGGTTCACGTTCTGGTAACCGGGCACGCTGCTCTTGATCGCATCCATGGGATTGGAACCGATCTTGGAGAAGCCGTTGAGTTCGAGCTGGATGAAGAAGCCCGTGGACGCCTTGGTGGACGACGTCGGAATGCGTTGCGCAACCACCCGGAAGACCCAGCAGTCGGCCTTGTATTCGAAGCCGGCCAGGCCTTCGGCCACGGTGCGGTCGGGGATGGAATAGTTCATGCGGCCCACGGCGTAGATACGCTGGGTCAGCGGCCACTGTCCGGAGATGTCCACCTGCTTGAGCGGGTCGAGTACGCCGGTGTAGGGGTTGATGTAGGTGCGATCGAGGCGGTATTGCAGGTTCAGCACGCGCTTGGGCGCCGGCTGCCAGCGAATGCCGAAGGTCGAGCGCACCATCTGGCGCAGGGTTTCACTGTACTGCACCGTGTTGTCGGTGGAGAATTCGCGCGTGATCTGGCCGCCCAGCGCCAGCAACAGGTCGGACTTGCTGCCCAGGGTCGTGGTGGTGGTACCGCTGATGCCGACCTTGGGATCGGTGAAATAATAGCGCTGGCCGATGGCCGCGCGCAGGCGCTCCAGGCCGTTTTCCTCGATCAGGCGCGAGGTCACGGCAGCCGTCAGCTGGTTGGCATCGCTGATGCGGTCGTGACCGGCGAAGCGGTTCTCGGTGAAGATCTGGGCGAAGTTGAAATCGGCCAGGCCGGAGTCGAACACCGGGAACTGCGACTGGTCGCGATAGGGTGTACGTACGTAGAACAGGCGCGGTTCCAGGGTCTGCGTCATGCTGCGGCCGAGCAGGTTGGATTCGCGCTCGAAGATCATGCCGGAATCCAGCGACAGGGTCGGCAGGGTGCGCGAGAGGTTGGTCGGCTGGCCGGGCGAGACATTGTTCAGGCTGTATTGCGTGGCATCAAGGATCACCTTGGGCGTGATGAAGTAGCCAGGACGGATGATGGGATACGACACGGTCTGCGTGACATAGCTGCGGTCGCCGCCGACTAGATCACCGCTGCTGAAGCGGGTGAATTCTGCGACCGTGTTGAAATCGAAACCGCCGACGTCGTAGCGCATCCCGTTGAAAGTAAGCTGTGGTACGCGGTCGTATGGCTTACCGATCGGCGCATTGACATCCTGCAGCAGCTGATACTTCGATACCAGGCCCGTCACGCTCCAATAGGTACTACCGTAGCTGAGGCTGACATTGCGCGGCAGCAAACGCTGCGTACTGCCTGTAATGGAATGAGCGAAATCGGACGGATAATCGTTGTCGGACGCCTTGTTCAGGTTCCACGCCAGTTGCAGGCCGGGAGCCAGTATCTGGTTGTGGACCGAGGACAGCGAATAGCGGCCGGTGCCGGTGACCCGGTCCTGGATTCCCTCGACATAGGTGACGCCGTTGTAGCCGTCGCCCAGGTAGCGGGTTTCCGCGCCCATCTGCAGGCCGCGCCGGGCGATGTACTTGGGCACCAGCGTGAGGTCATAGTTGGGTGCCAGGTTGAAGTAGTATGGTACCGCCACTTCGGCGCCGCCATTGCTGGTCATGCCGATGGTGGGTGGCAGCACGCCCGACTTGCGCTCGCCCGAGAGCGGGAACGACATCCAGGGCGCCCCCAGGATGGGGACATCCTTGAAATACACCAGCCCCCCATGCACGGTGCCCTCATCGCGACCGCTGTCCAGGTCCATGGTGCGGGCGCGCAGATACCAGTCGGGGTCCGGCGCCTCGCAGGTACTGTAGGTCCCCTGGGTAACCCGGGCCTCGTCATCGGACAGGAAATCGATGCGTTCGGCCTTGCCGCGTCCACCGTTCTTGCCCAGCAGATAAGTCGGCTTGGTCACGTAGCCGGCGCCGGTACCCATGTTCATTTCGGCATAATCGCCGGTGTACTGGTCCTGCAGGCGCTGCATCCACACGTGGCCGGTCGCCTCGACTTCATCCTGGATGATGCGGTATTCGGCCTTGTCGGACTTGATGGTGGTGGCCCCCTTGACCAGTTCCACGTCGCGATCGAGGTTGACCTGACGGTCGGGACGGCCGGTCATCTGCTCGGCACTCACGTTGACCGGGGCATCCTGGTCCTGCGCGGGCGGCGTGGCTGGCGCCGGCATGGTCATCTGGGCGTGCACCGACAGCGGCAACAGGGCCGAGGCCGAGGCCACGGCCATTGCCGAAGAGAACAGACGCGCCAGCCGCCAGTTGACAGTACGTTCAGTTAAAGACTTGGAAAACCGGATCATGAAAAGAGAGGCTAGATACCGTGCAGGCGGATTTTTTGGGTTTAATCCCTTATTATATGGGAACTCAACCACGTCAAACGATTTCCTCAGATAGTTCATGTCTTCACCTGGTTCCGCCCCCGATCTCCGCCTGTCCGAACTGCAAGCCTGGCTGGCCACCCTGGCCGCTACCCCGGTGCTTCCCTCCACCCTGCGGCCGGCGTCCGCCGATGCCAGTTTCCGCCGGTATTTCCGCGTGGATACGCCCGATGGCGGCAGCGCCATCGTGATGGACGCTCCGCCGCCGCAGGAAGACGTACGCCCCTTCATCAAGGTGGCCGGGCTCTTCGGCGAGACCGGGGTGACCGTGCCGAAGGTCCTGGCGCAGGATGCCGAGCGCGGCTTCCTGCTGCTCTCCGACCTGGGTTCGACCACCTATCTGTCGCAACTGTCGGCCGACAGCGCGCACGCACTATACATGGATGCCATCGAGGCCCTGGTACTTTTACAAGCGCAAAGCAAGCCCGAGGCGCTGCCCGAGTATGACCGCGCGCTGCTGCTGCGCGAGCTGGAGCTGTTCCGCGAGTGGTACATCGGCAAGCACCTGGGCGTGACGCTGACCGACGAGCAGAATGCGGTGCTGGACAAGACCTTCGACGCCATCCTGGCCAACAACCTGGCGCAACCGCAGGTCTATGTGCATCGGGACTATCATTCGCGCAACCTGATGGTGCTGCCCAAGGGCAATCCCGGCATTCTGGACTTCCAGGATGCGGTCTATGGCCCCATCACCTATGACCTGGTCTCGCTGCTGCGCGACGCCTACATCCAGTGGGACGAAGAAATGGTGCTGGACTGGGCCATCCGTTACTGGGAAAAGGCGCGCCGCGCCGGCCTGCCGGTGACCACAGACATCGACAGTTTCTACCGTGACTTCGAGTGGATGGGCCTGCAGCGCCATCTGAAGGTGCTGGGCATCTTCGCCCGTCTGTGGCATCGCGATGGCAAGGACGGCTACCTGAAGGACATCCCGCTGGTGATGGAATACACCCTCAAGACCGCGCGCCGCTACGTGGCCTTCACCCCGCTGGTGCGCCTGATCGAAAAGCTGGAACAGGAACACGCACCCAAGTTCGGCTACACTTTCTGAGGCGCCGACCATGAAAGCCATGATCTTCGCCGCCGGACGCGGCGAGCGTATGCGTCCGCTGACCGATACCTGCCCCAAACCGCTGTTGAAGGTCCGCGGCCGGCCGTTGATCGTCTGGCAGATCCTGTCGCTGGTGCGCGCCGGCATCACCGAGATCGTCATCAACCATGCCCATCTGGGGCAGATGATCGAAGACACCCTGGGTGACGGCAGCCGCTACGGTGCGCAATTGCGCTACTCGGCCGAAGGCACGGCGCTGGAAACCGCAGGCGGCATCGCCCAGGCGCGCCACCTGCTGGGCGAGGCGCCTTTCATTGCAGTATCCGGCGACATCTGGTGCCCGCACTTCGATTACTCTGAACTGCTGAGCGTGCTGGAAGACGAAGACCCGTGGGGCAATCCACTGCCGGAAGACAAACGCGACATGGCCTGGCTGTATCTGGTCAAGAATCCGCCCTTCCATCCCGCAGGCGACTTCGCACTGAACAATTTCGCCCTCTCCAATGACGGTGAACCCAAGCTGACCTTCGCCAACATTGGCGTGTACCGTCCGCAGATGTTCGATGGCATCACCCCTGGCGAGCATGCCAAACTTGGCCCGCTGCTGCGCGAGTATGCGGCGCAAGGCCGTATCGGCGGCGACGTCTATCGCGGCGTGTGGCACAACGTCGGTACCATCGAACAACTGGAAGCACTGAACCAGCCGCCCCAAGGAAACCCGCCATGAGCTTCGACGCCACTCCCTTCGCCGCCCGCCGGGCGCGTCTGATCGCCAGCCTGCAACAAGCCGGAGGCGGCGTGGCCATCATCCCGACCGCACCCGAGGTGATGCGCAACCGCGATGCCGACTATCCGTATCGCCATGACAGCTATTTCTACTACCTGACCGGCTTCACCGAACCTGAAGCGGTGCTGGTGCTGGTCGCCGGCAAGGAAAACCGTAGCATCCTGTTCTGCCGCGACAAGAACCTGGAACGCGAGATCTGGGACGGCTACCGTCACGGCCCGCAAGCCGCACAGCAGCTGTTTGCCCTGGATGCCGCCCATCCCATCGAGGAACTGGACAAGAGCATGCCGGCCCTGCTGGCCGACGCCCGCGCGGTCTACTTTGCGCTGGGCCAGGACGAAAAACGCGATGCGCAATTGCAGCGCTGGCTGCAAGGCGTGCGTGCACTGGCGCGCAGCGGCGTGTCGGCGCCGGGTGCCGTGGTCGAT
The DNA here is from genome assembly GCF_035644555.1 of Herbaspirillum sp. Classification (GTDB taxonomy): domain Bacteria; phylum Pseudomonadota; class Gammaproteobacteria; order Burkholderiales; family Burkholderiaceae_D; genus Herbaspirillum. The sequence continues at coordinate 133,571 of NZ_DASQOH010000070.1, read as the reverse complement.
GTGAACGTGCTGCTGGACGACATGCGCCTGTTCAAGGACGCCTTCGAGATCGACCTCATGAAGCGCGCCGGCGTCATTTCCGCAGAGGCGCATTGCCGCGCCATGCGCATCTGCCGCCCCGGTCTGCGTGAATACCACCTGGAAGCCGAGCTGCTGCACGAATTCCGTCGCAACGGTTCGCAATATCCGGCCTACGGCTCCATCGTCGCCACCGGTGCCAACAGTTGCGTGCTGCACTATCGCGCCGGCGACGCCGAGATCAAGGACGGCGATCTGGTGCTCATCGACGCCGGCTGCGAACTGGACAGCTACGCCTCCGACATCACCCGCACCTTCCCGGCCAACGGCCGCTTCAGTGGTCCGCAAAAGGCACTGTATGAAATCGTGCTGGCCGCGCAGGCGGCCGCCATCGCCGAAACTGCACCGGGCAAGCGTTTCATGGACGGACATGATGCCGCCGTGCGCGTACTGGCGCAGGGCATGCTGGACACCGGCCTGCTGGACAAGAGCAAGGTCGGTTCGCTGGAAGACGTGATCGAAAAGGGCGACTACCGCCAGTTCTACATGCACCGCACCGGCCACTGGCTGGGTATGGATGTGCATGACGTGGGCGACTACCGCGATCCGGCCACCGCCGACGGCAGCAAACCCTGGCGCACCCTGCAGCCGGGCATGGTGCTGACCATCGAACCGGGCATCTACGTGCGTCCGGGCGAAGGCGTACCGGAACAGCTCTGGAACATCGGCATCCGCATCGAGGATGACGCCCACGTCACTCCTTCCGGCTGCGAACTACTGACCACCGGCGTGCCCAGCAAGGTCGAGGATATCGAAGCGCTGATGCGCCAGGGCTGAACGGCCCGCTGCGAGCACCCCGCGCATGCGCCGGATCAAGCCCGGCCGGCGCGGCTCCGCTACAATGATGCCTTCCCGAATCTTCTGCATAAGGCATCTCCCGGCATCATGGAATCCGTCGATTTCGACCTGATCATCTGCGGCGGCGGTCCCGTCGGCCAGAGCGTGGCCGGCCTGCTGGCACGACGCCAGCTGCCTGCCGCACGCATCGCCCTGGTGGACCTGAAGACGGCCGAGCAGGCCGCCGCCGATCCGCGCACCATCGCCCTGTCCTATGGCAGCCGCCAGATCCTCGAAGAACTGGGCGCCTGGAACGACATCGGCCGCAGCGCTACCGCCATCGAACAGATCCACGTCTCGCGCCGCGGCCACTTCGGCCGTACCCTGCTGGACCGCAAGGACTACGACCTGCCGGCGCTGGGCTATGTAGCCCGCTATGGCGAGGTCAACCGCGCCCTGGTCTCGGCCATCGCGCCGCTGGGGCTGAGCCTGATGCGCCCGGCAGAAGCGCAGGCGATCGAAGAAGACGAGGATCGGGTCGCGGTCACCCTGAAGGACGGCCGCGTGCTGTGCGCACCACTGGTGATCCAGGCCGAAGGCGGCGTCTTCGGTGAGCAGCAGCAAAAGACCCTGCAGCGTGACTACCGGCAACTGGGCATCATCGCCCACGTGCAGGCTGACGGCGTAATCGCCCATCGCGCCTTCGAACGCTTTACCGATGAAGGCCCACTGGCCCTGTTGCCTCAGGACGATGGCTACGCGCTGGTATGGTGCGTACGCCCGACGACTGGCGAACGGTTGCTGGCGCTGGACGATGCCGCCTTCCTGGCTGCCTTGCAGCGCACCTTCGGCGAACGGGTCGGCCGCTTCACCGGTATCAGTCCGCGCCACGCCTTCCCGCTGGGCCTGAACGCCCGGCCCGGCCAGAGCCGACGCGTGGTGGCCATCGGCAATGCTGCACAAACCCTGCATCCGGTGGCCGGCCAGGGCCTCAACCTGGGGCTGCGCGATGCCCGGGTGCTGGCCGACGTGCTGGCGCGCGAGCGCTCGCCACAGGGCTTGCAGGCCTTCGAACGCCAGCGCGGCCAGGATCGCGGCCTGACCATTCGCCTGACCGACCTGATGGCCCGCATTTTTGCCGGCTCACCCCAGGGCTCGCCCCTGCAGACAGCGCTGGGACTGTCACTGGGCCTGGTAGACCTGCTGCCGGCCGCCCGCGGCCTGCTGGCCGAGCAGATGATGTTTGGCCAGCGCTAGGGAATCCTGGACGCTGCGCGCGACGGCCTGCCGTCGCGCAGGCGGTCAGGAAATGCGACAATGCTGACTTGCGGCGCCCGCCGCTCCACTCAGCAGACACGCATTTGCCATGAAACAAGACCCGCGCTTCAAGAATCTCTTCATCCTCGATCATCCGCTGATCCAGCACAAGCTCTCCCACATGCGCGACAAGCGCACCTCCACGCGGACCTTCCGCGATCTGCTGCGCGAAATCACGCTGCTGATGGGTTATGAAATCACGCGTGACCTGCCGCTGACCACCGAGACCATCGAGACCCCGCTGGTAACCTACGAAGCGCCGGTGATTGCCGGCAAGAAGCTGGCCGTGGTGCCGGTGCTGCGCGCGGGCGTGGGCATGAGCGATGGCCTGCTGGAACTGATTCCTTCGGCCCGCGTGGGCCACATCGGCGTCTACCGCGACGAGAACCACCAGCCGGTGGAATACCTGGTACGCCTGCCTGACCTGCAGGACCGCATCATGATCCTGTGCGACCCGATGGTGGCCACCGGCAACTCCGCCGTCTATGCCGTCGATGCGCTGAAGAAGCGCGGCGTGCCGGCTTCGCACATCGTCTTCGTGGCACTGGTGGCCGCCCCGGAAGGCGTGCAGGTCTTCGCCGATGCGCACCCTGACGTCAAGCTCTATGTCGCCTCGCTGGATTCCCACCTGGACGAGGACGCCTACATCGTGCCGGGGCTGGGCGATGCAGGGGACCGCATCTTCGGCACCAAATAAGCGACCTGGCAGTCGCCAAGAAAAAACGGGTTGCGCATGATGCGCAACCCGTTTTTTCTTGCCTGCCAGCTCAGGCGGAAGTCAGTCCACCGCCTTGACCATATCCTCGATGACCTTCTTGGCATCGCCAAAGACCATCATGGTCTTGTCCATGTAGAACAGTTCGTTGTCCAGCCCGGCGTAACCGGCGGCCATGGAGCGCTTGTTCACGATCACGGTCTTGGCCTTGTAGGCCTCCAGGATGGGCATGCCGGCAATCGGCGACTTCGGGTCCTTGGCGGCGGGGTTGACCACGTCGTTGGCGCCCAGCACCAGTACCACATCGGCCTGGGAAAATTCGCTGTTGATGTCTTCCATCTCGAAGACCTGGTCGTAGGGTACTTCGGCCTCGGCCAGCAGCACGTTCATGTGACCGGGCATGCGACCGGCCACCGGGTGGATCGCATACTTCACGGTCACGCCGTTGTGGGTGAGCTTTTCGGTCAATTCCTTCAGGGCATGCTGGGCGCGCGCCACTGCCAGGCCGTAGCCGGGCACGATGATGACGGTCTCGGCATTGCCCATCAGGAAGGCCGCATCATCGGCTGAACCGGACTTGACGTTGCGCTGCTGTTGCGCGCCGCCACCTGCGGCCGCCGCCTCGCCGCCAAAGCCGCCCAGGATCACGTTGAAGAAGGAGCGGTTCATCGCTTTGCACATGATATAGGACAGGATCGCGCCGGACGAGCCGACCAGCGAACCGGCGATGATGAGCATGGAATTGTTCAGCGAAAAGCCGATGCCGGCTGCCGCCCAGCCGGAATAGCTGTTGAGCATCGAGACCACCACCGGCATGTCGGCACCGCCGATGGGGATGATGATCAGCACACCCAGGGCAAAGGCAATCGCCGCCATGATGATGAAGGGCAGCCAGTTCTGCGTGAGGACGAAGATGATGCCGAAGCCGATCATCGCCACCGCCAGCAGCAGGTTCAGGAAGTGCTGGCCGGAGAAGTTGACCGGGGCGCCCTGGAACAGGCGGAACTTGTATTTGCCCGAGAGCTTGCCGAAAGCGATCACCGAGCCGGAGAAGGTGATGGCGCCGACGAAGGTACCGATGAAGAGCTCCACACGGTTGCCCACCGGGATGGCCTGCCCATGGCCCGATATACCCAGCGCCCAGGGTTCGGCCACGGCCGCCACCGCGATGCAGACCGCCGCCAGGCCAATCAGAGAGTGCATCGCCGCCACCAGTTCGGGCATCTTGGTCATCTCGACGCTGCGCGCCAGGTAGGCGCCGATGCCGCCGCCCACGATCACGCCGGCCGCCACCAGCAGGTAGCCGATGTCACCGGAGGCATTGCCGCCCTCGCTCTTGAGCTTCACGATCAGGGCCAGGGTGGTCAGTACCGCGATGAGCATGCCGGCGATACCGAAGCTGTTGCCGCGTCGTGCCGTGGCCGGGTGCGACAGGCCTTTGAGCGCCTGGATGAAGCAGATCGATGCGATCAGGTACAACAGGGTCACCACATTCATGCTCATGCTTGTTCTCCCGACTTGGCCTTGGGCTCTTTCTTCTTGAACATTTCCAGCATGCGCTGGGTCACCATGAAGCCGCCGAACACGTTGACCGCCGCCAGCGCCACGGCCAGCGTGCCGGCAATGCGGCCCACCGTGCCTTCGGTCAGGCCGGCGGCCAGCATGGCGCCGATGATGATGATGGCCGAGATGGCATTGGTCACCGCCATGAGCGGTGTGTGCAAGGCGGGAGTGACGGTCCAGACCACGTGGTAGCCGACATAGATGGCCAGCACGAAGATGATCAGGTTGATGATGGTGTGGCTGACTTCCATGTTGTTCCTCCTTGTGGCACGACCGGCCGAAGCGGCTGGCCGTGCGGATTATTGGTGAGGGGTCAGATCGCTTTGAGGCTGGTGATGCGGTTCTTGTCGTCCACGAAGACGACCTTGGGCTTGTAGGTGGCGACTTCTTCATCACTCATCGGCGCATAGGTGCAGATGATCAGCAGGTCACCCAGATGCGCCAGGCGGGCAGCGGCGCCATTGAGCGAAATCTCGCCGCTGCCGCGCTTGCCGCGAATGGCGTAGGTGGAAAAGCGCTCGCCGTTGTTGACGTTGTAGAGCTCGATCTTCTCGAACTCGCGGATGTCGGCCGCTTCCAGCAGGTCTTCGTCGATCCCGCAGGAGCCTTCGTAGTTCAGGTCACACTGGGTGACCGAGGCGCGATGGATCTTCGCGCGCAGCATGATGCGTTGCATGTACTTCTTCCTTCTTTGATTCCGTGGAGGATGGGCTTGGATCGCCCGGTTGTTCTGCCGACCCGGGTCAGCAGATTCATTTGCGCAGGATCTCGCCACCCTGGCAGAGCAGCGTTGCCGCGACGATGTCGTCTTCCCGGTTGATGACCAGCTTGCCCTCGGCATCGATGATCAGCTTCAGGAAGTCCAGCACGTTACGCGCATACAGGGCCGAGGCATCGGCCGCCACCAGGGCCGCCAGATTGCCTTCGCCGATGATGTGTACGCCGTGCTTGATGACCGTCTTGCCGGGTTCGGACAAGGGACAGTTGCCCCCCTGGTCGACCGCCATGTCCAGGATCACCGAACCGGGCTTCATGGCCTTGACGGTCTCTTCGCTGATGAGCACCGGAGCCTTGCGGCCGGGGATCAGGGCGGTCGTGATGATGATATCGGCCTGTCTGGCGCGTTCATGCACCAGCTCTGCCTGCCGCTTCATCCAGTCGGGCGGCATGGGGCGGGCATAGCCGCCCACGCCCTGGGCGATTTCCTTCTCTTCGTCGGTCAGGAAGGGCACATCCAGGAACTTGGCGCCGAGCGACTCGATCTGCTCCTTCACAGCCGGACGCACGTCGGAGGCCTCGATCACCGCACCCAGGCGCTTGGCCGTGGCAATGGCCTGCAGGCCGGCCACGCCGGCGCCCATGATCAGCATGCGCGCGGCCTTGACGGTGCCGGCGGCAGTCATGAGCATGGGCATGAAGCGCTGATAGGTATTGGCGGCCATGAGGACGGCCTTGTAGCCGGCGATGTTGGCCTGCGACGACAGCACGTCCATCGATTGTGCGCGGGTGGTACGGGGCGCGGCTTCCAGGGCAAAGGCAGTCAGTCCGGCGCTGGCCATGGCGGCGATGTTGTCGGCGTCGAACGGGTTCAGCATGCCAATGACCACGGTGCCGGGCTGCATGCGGGTGCGCTCGGCCGCATCCGGAGCCCGCACCTTGAGCAGGATCTCGGCACTGTAGACCGCCTCGGCGCTGCCGATGCTGGCGCCCACGGCGACGTAGGCCTCGTCAGGAATGCTGGAGCGGATCCCGGCCCCGGACTCCACCATCACTTCGTGCCGGGCCGCCACCAGTTTCTTGACGGTCTCGGGCGTGGCGGCCACGCGGGTTTCTCCGACCCGGCTCTCGGCGGGGATCGCTATCCTCATTCCTGACTCCTTTTTTTGTGAATTCTTACCCCAATCTTACACGACTGGCCTTGTACAACCAGAAATTTACCGGCCGGCGGGAACGTCCCGGGAACCGCGCCGCCGGCGGCCCTGCGCTGAAGAGCCGGCGCCGACGAGGTAAAATAGGGGATTCACGAGGTCATCAATGTCTGAAGTCTGGAAACCCTCCGTCACCGTCGCCGCCGTCATCGAGCGCGACGGTCGCTTCCTGATGGTGGAAGAACACAGCGCCGGCGGGCTGCGCATCAACCAGCCCGCCGGGCACCTGGAACCGGGCGAGTCGCTCATCGCGGCGGCAGTGCGCGAGGCGCTGGAAGAATCAGCCCACGTGTTCAGCCCTACCGCTCTGGTCGGCACCTACCTGTCGCGCAACGTGTCGTCCTCGCGCGGCGGGATGTCGGTCACCTACCTGCGCTTCGCCTTTGCCGGCACGGTCGGGGAACAACTGCAGCGGCCGCTGGATGACGGCATCGTGCGCACCCTCTGGATGACGCGCGAGGAACTGGCGGCATCGGCGGCGCGCCATCGCAGTCCGCTGGTCTTGCGCTGCGTGGACGATTACCTGCGCGGCCAGCGGGCGCCACTGGAACTGGTGCATACCGATCCCAGCGCGGTCGGGGACCTGCCGGACCATTGAGCGACAGCAGCGCTGCCTGTCGCATAGAACGGAAACAACATGAGCAAGAAAAGAGTAGTCATCGGCATGTCGGGCGGCGTGGATTCGTCGGTTTCGGCATGGCTGCTGAAGGAGCAGGGTTATGAAGTCATCGGCCTGTTCATGAAGAACTGGGAAGATGACGACGATTCGGAATATTGCTCCACCCGCGAAGACTGGATCGACGCGGTCAGCGTGGCCGATGTGGTCGGGGTGGACATCGAGGCGGTCAACTTCGCCTCCGAATACAAGGACCGCGTCTTCGCCGAATTCCTGCGCGAATACCAGGCGGGACGCACACCCAACCCGGACGTGCTGTGCAATGCCGAAATCAAGTTCAAGGCCTTCCTGGACCACGCCATGAAGCTGGGCGCCGATCTGATCGCCACCGGCCACTATGCGCGCGTACGCCAGGGTCCGCAGGGCGACTTCCAGCTGCTCAAGGCGATGGACGCCAGCAAGGACCAGAGCTACTTTCTGCACCGCCTGAACCAGGAGCAGCTCTCGCGCACCGTCTTCCCGCTGGGGGAGATCCACAAGACCGAGGTACGCAAGATCGCCGAGCAGCTGCAACTGCCCAATGCGAAGAAGAAGGATTCGACCGGTATCTGCTTCATCGGCGAGCGGCCCTTCCGCGAATTCCTCAACCGCTACCTCTCCTACAAACCCGGCCCGATCAAGACTGCCGATGGCCAGACGGTGGGTGAGCATGTGGGCCTGTCCTTCTACACGCTGGGTCAGCGCAAGGGCATCGGCATCGGCGGCCTGAAGGCGCACCAGAATGCCGACGGCCATGGCGACGCCTGGTACGTGGCGCGCAAGGATGTGGACAACAACACCCTCTATATCGTGCAAGGCCATGACCACCCCTGGCTGCTGTCGCCCACGCTCTCGGCCGGCCAGGTCAGCTGGGTTGCCGGCCATGCGCCGCAGCTGACGGCGCTGTCGGCCAAGACGCGCTATCGCCAGAGCGACATGCCCTGCGGCTTCAGCGATGCCGGCTCCGGTTTCTCGCTGGCCTTCGACAGTCCGCAATGGGCGGTCACGCCGGGGCAATCAGCCGTGCTCTACGACGGCGACGTCTGCCTGGGCGGCGGCATCATCGAGTCCGCGGCCTTGCCTGACTAAAATTACAAAAAGGCAACTTCCGACGCCCTGACGGTGATTTCCACCGCAGGGCGTTTTCTTTTGGGCAAGCTTGACAGGCCGGCTAGGCTTGAACTGTCTCCAAGCTGCCTCCAGATGATAAAAATTATCAATCACACCGATAAAAGGGCTTGCAATCCGGCCGCAAATGGCAAATAATCTAAATAAGAATTGTTCGCATTTAATAGGAGGTGATTGTAATGAGCCAACTGAACGACAACAGCATGGAACGTCGCAACAAGCCGGGCACGACCGCCAACGGAACTCCGATCACCCGCATCAAGAGCACGGACCTGTTCCGTCAGATGCGCGAACTGGAGATCGACCACGGCGGTCGCATCTACAAGCTGCGACTGACGCAATTGAACAAGCTGATCCTGACGGCCTGAGCGGTCGTCTTCAGCAGAAGGTGGATAAACAGGCCAGCCAGCGTCGTTCGTCATGACGCGTCGCCAGCCAAGCTAGCCCAGCGAGGAGAGTTTGATGGTTACCGAGAACATGACGTCCGCATTTGTGGAACCCAACAACGCACCGGCCCAACCTGAACTTCTGGTGTCCGCCGTGCTGCATCTGATGTCGCACTACACCGCCAACAACAGCCAGGAAACGCAAAGCTGCGTGAAACTGGCCTCGGTGATCGAAAGACACCTGAAAGCGCTGGCGGAATTGCCCAACCTGGCGCCGGTACTGCGGGCGACCTGCCAGCAGTTGTCGGAGCAATGGGCGCATGTGGTGGAACGGACGATGCCGCCGCCGGAAAAATTCAATTTCTTCTCGCGCATGGTGGCAGGAGCGAGATCTGCATAGAGCCTGATGAAGCAGGCAGCAAGGCGTACAATGATCGTATGTGTTTGTAACAACATCTCCGAAGGCAAGATCCATCAGGCGGTCGATGCAGGCATGACGTCCATGGCCGAGTTGCGCAAGCAGCTCGGTGTCGGCACCTGCTGCGGCAAGTGTCATTCCTGCGCCAAGAATGTCCTGCGCGAGTGTCTCAGCAATACCCGTCAAACACAGCAAGGCGTGCGGCCGGTGGTCTTCCATCCCGCCCTGGCGGCCGCCTGAACAAGATCAATGAACGCCATTTCACCGTCTCTCATGAGTGTCAGCCCACCCAGCGCCCTGATGCGCCAGGTACGCAAGATCGGCCCGCTGGGGCTGATCATCCTGTTGCACATCGCATTCTTCTGGGCCCTGCAGAGCGGCCTGGTCAAGCAGGCCGTCAATGCCGTCCCCAAGGAAGTCATTGCCACCTTCATCGTGCCGGAAAAGGCACCTGAACCAGCACCACCCAAGGCGGAGCCCACCCCGCCCAAGCCGGTGAAGATCGTCAAGAAGGTCGTGGCACCGCCCAAGCCGGTGCCGGTGACCGAGACCCCAGCGCCGACGGCCATCACCGCGCCGCCGCAACCGCCCCAGCCGGCAGCTCCCGCACCCCAGGTGGCCGCCGAGCCGACGCCGGCACCGGCCGCACCGCCGGGTCCGGTGCTGCCCAAGCAGATCACCTCCGGTATCGAATACATCGAGAAGCCGAACCCGACCTACCCCAGCGTCTCGCGGCGCATGGGTGAGGAAGGTGTGGTCGAGTTCCGCGTCACGGTCAACACCAGCGGCCGGGCTGAAAAGGTCGAGATCACCAAGTCGTCCGGCTACTCCCGCCTGGACGACGCAGCCCGGACGGCCATCATGCGTGCCGTGTTCAAGCCTTACATCGAGAACGGCAAGGCCATTACGGTGAGCACGGTCGGCAGCCTGGCATTCCGCCTGAACTGAGGCCGTCCGAGGCCGCGCTGGACAGCGTTGCGCCGGGCCTGGCCCGGCACCGTATTCGTTTCATCATCCCCTCATCAGATAGACACAAATAGAAGGAAATATCATGGAAGTTAGTCCCTACGGATTGGAAAGCCTCTGGGCGCAAGGCGATTTCGTGACCAAGGGCGTGGCCGTCCTGTTGCTGGCCATGTCGATCGCATCGTGGTACGTGATCATCACCAAGGCGCTGCAGCTGCTGCGTTTCCGCAAGGCCTCGGCGGCCGCCGGCCACCAGTTCTGGGATACCACCAGCCTGCCCGAAGGCGTGGCCACACTGGGCCAGGAAAATCCCTTCGCCGATGTCGCCCGCGCCGGCGTCACCGCCATGAGCCACCACACCGCCCACAAGGGCCACCTGCATGACCAGCTGTCGGTGAGCGACTGGGTCACCCTGTCGCTGCGCCAGGCCATCGATGAAGCCTCCGGCAAGCTGCAGACCGGCATGGCCGTGCTGGCTTCGGTCGGCTCCACTGCGCCGTTCGTGGGCCTGTTCGGTACCGTCTGGGGCATCTATCACGCACTGGTGTCCATCGGCACCACCGGGCAGGCCAGCATCGACAAGGTCGCCGGTCCCGTGGGCGAGGCCCTGATCATGACCGCGCTGGGCCTGGCCGTGGCCATCCCCGCCACGTTCGGCTACAACGCCCTGGTCCGCGGCAACAAGACCACCATCGCCAAGCTCAACAAGTTCGGATTCGACCTGCACGCCCTGTTCGTCACCGGTGCCCGTGCCGCCGGTGAAGATGGCCAGCCCAATGGCGGCAAGGCCAAGCTGACCGCCGTCGGGAGGGCATGATGGCAATGGGATCCCTGTCCGATTCGGACGACGACTTCAACCCGGAGATCAACACCACCCCGCTGGTGGACGTGATGCTGGTGCTGCTGATCATCTTCATCATCACCATCCCGGTGATGAACCACGCGGTCAAGATCGACCTGCCCAAGGCCAGCAGCCAGCCGGATCAGGTCAAACCCGAGAGCATCAATCTGTCCATCGATGCGGCCGGCAATGTCTTCTGGAACGAAGAGAAGATCGACAGCAGCGAACTGAGCGTACGCATCGCCACCGCCGCGCAGAAGCAGCCGCAACCCGAACTGCATCTGCGCGCCGAGCGCACCACACAGTATGAAAAGGTGGCGCAGGTAATGTCGGCCGCGCAATCGGGCGGGCTCACCAAGATCGGTTTCGTGACCGATCCCGACAAGAAATAGGTCCGCGGCTGGACGCTGTACCAGCCCCGGCCACCCCGTCCCTCAAGGGCGGACCGGAAGACCTCCCTCGCCTGGCGACGGAGGTTTTTTGTTTTCATTCACCCCCGCAGCAACAAAGGCAAGAATGATTCGCGCTAATTTATGATGAACATTGGAAACGCCTGCGCTATGATCCGTCCGTCAATGCCGTGGCCAGGCAGCCATCCGCCCCCCAGCTAACGCGGCTCCCCCTTCAATCCCCATTTTTTCGAGGTGCCCATGAAAGGCGATCCCGCAGTCATCAAGTTGCTCAACGCCCAGCTGACCAACGAACTCACCGCCATCAACCAGTATTTCCTGCATGCCCGCATGTACAAGCACTGGGGCCTGGACAAGATCGGCGCCAAGGAATATGCCGAATCCATCGGCGAAATGAAGCATGCCGACAAGCTGATCGACCGCATCCTGATGCTGGATGGTCTGCCCAACCTGCAGGCACTGCACAAGCTGATGATCGGCGAGAACACGCCGGAGATGCTGCAATGCGACCTGAAGCTGGAACAGGCCGCCCACAAGACCGTCAAGGAAGGCATCGCCACCTGCGAGCAGCATGGCGACTATGTCTCCCGTGAGCTGTTCCAGATGATCCTGGACGATACCGAAGAACACATCGACTGGCTGGAAACCCAGCTGGACCTGATCGACAAGGTCGGCCTCCAGAATTACCTCCAGAGCCAGATGTCGCCGGCCAGCGAATGAAGCTGCGCTGCCCAGGCAGACAAACAAAAAGCGCGCTCGGTTGAGCGCGCTTTTTTGTTGACCTTGTTCTGTGGACCTTTTCCCTACAGCAGGGACAGCCTCAGAGGTGCGGCACCGTATCCTTGAACGACACCCGCTCCGACACCTTGTCGAACAGGCGCGCCAGCTGCGGATAGTCATCGCGCCAGGCCTGGTCCGGGAAACGGAAGCTCAACCAACCCAGTGCACAGCACACCGCCACGTCGGCCAGGGTGTAGTGATTGCCCACGCAGAAGGGCTTTTCGCCCAGGCCATCGGCCATCGCCTTGAGCGAAGCCTCGACCTTGCTCCACTGGCGCTTGATCCATTCCGGGCTCTGCTGCTTGGTGGGACGCATGGTCTTCTCCAGGCGCACCAGCACGGCGGCGTCCAGCATGCCGTCGGCCAGGGCTTCCCAGCACTTGATCTCGGCACGTTCACGGCCGTTGGGAGGCAGCAGCTTGCCGACCGGGGTGAGGGTATCGAGATACTCGACGATCACGCGGGAGTCGAACATGGCGCCACCGTCATCCATCAGCAGGCAAGGCACCTTGCCCAGCGGATTGCTCTCTTGGATGGTGGTCGATGCGCTCCAGACATCTTCCAGGATGAATTCGTAATCGATCTTTTTTTCGGCCATCACGACGCGCACCTTGCGCACGAAGGGACTGGCATTGGAGCCGATGAGTTTTAGCATAGCAAGTGGAGTAATTGTCTGAATCGATTATAACATTCGCATTTCCCAGCAAAATCGTGAAGAGCAACGCCAGGAACGGAAAGCAACGGTCTGCCAACAACGCGCGCCAGCTGGAAAACTGGGCCAGCCAGCGCGTGGATGGTAAAATGCCGGCCTCGGGCGATTCGGGTTTTTAGGCAAATGCCTTCGAAAACTCGCCAATCTTCAGTCAACGCATCTCTTCCGTTTCCATCATGTCCCTCTCTGCTCTCTCGGCCCTGTCCCCGCTGGACGGCCGCTATGCCTCCAAGACCGATAAACTGCGCCCGCTGCTGTCCGAAGCGGGCTTCATGCACCATCGCGTGAAGGTCGAGATTGCCTGGCTGCAAGCCCTCTCCGAAGCCGGTTTCGCCGAGATCAAGCCGTTCTCGGCCAATGCCCGCGCGCTACTGGACAAGCTGGCCGCCGACTTCACCGAAGCCGATGCCGCCCGCATCAAGGAAATCGAAGCCGTCACCAACCATGACGTCAAGGCGGTCGAATACTGGCTCAAGGAAAAAGTGAAGGATGTGCCCGAACTGGTGGCCGCCTCCGAATTCATTCACTTCGCCTGCACCTCCGAAGACATCAACAACACCTCGCACGGCATGATGTTGAAGGCCGCGCGCGACACCGTGCTGCTGCCCTCGCTGCAATCGCTCGTCGCCAAGCTGACCGAGCTGGCCCACGAACACGCCGCCGTGCCGATGCTCTCGCGCACCCACGGCCAGCCGGCCAGCCCGACCACCCTGGGCAAGGAAATGGCCAATGTCGTGGCGCGCCTGCAACGCGCTGCCAAGCGCATTGCCGCCGTCGAGATCCTGGGCAAGATGAACGGCGCCGTGGGCAACTACAATGCCCACCTGTCGGCCTATCCTAAGACCGACTGGGCCGCCTTCTCCAAGCAGGTGGTGGAACAACGCCTGGGCCTGGTGTTCAATCCCTACACCATCCAGATCGAACCGCACGACTACATGGCCGAGCTGTTCGATGCCGTGGCCCGTACCAACACCATCCTGCTGGACCTGAACCGCGACATCTGGGGCTACATCTCCCTGGGCTACTTCAAGCAGCGCACCAAGGCCGGCGAAATCGGATCCTCGACCATGCCGCACAAGGTCAACCCGATCGATTTCGAAAACTCCGAAGGCAACCTGGGCATGGCCAACGCCGTGCTGAAGCATCTGGCCGAAAAGCTGCCGGTCTCGCGCTGGCAGCGCGACCTGACCGACTCCACCGTGCTGCGCAACATCGGTGTGGGCTTCGGCTATACCCTGCTGGCCTATGACAGCTGCCTGCGCGGCCTGAACAAGCTGGAAGTGAACCCGCAGCGCCTGGCCGACGACCTCGATGCCACCTGGGAAGTGCTGGCCGAGCCGGTGCAGACCGTCATGCGCCGCTACGGCATCGAAAATCCGTACGAGCAACTGAAGGAACTGACCCGCGGCAAGGGCATTTCCAAGGATGCCCTGCGTGACTTCATCAACGGTTTGGCCATCCCTCAAGAGGCCAAGGACCATCTGCTGGCCATGACCCCGGCCAATTACATCGGCACCGCCGTGGCACTGGCCAAGCAGGTCTGATTCCACCGGCCGCAGTTTTCCGCTCGCGAAGTGGCGCACAGCAATGTGCGCCATTTTTCATTTACACCGCCGAAAATCCGAATAACTTGATGGATTACTCCCAAAACCGGATGGGTGAAGTGCCATTTCGAGCAGTAATGCGAGTAGCCAAAGCTCTTTATACTCATCACGGTCTCAAAGAGTGGCATCATTCCTTGCCGCCGGGAATGTCGTACGCTTCCCCGTCGCAAGTCCGGCCTGCCCGCTCCGCAGAACCATTGCAGAGCCAGCCGCTCCAACCGCCACCCAACCTGCCTACCCTATGGATCGCTATACCAAACCCGCCGTGCTGTTGCACTGGCTGATTGCCCTCCTGATCATCGCCGCCTTTGGTCTGGGCCTGACCATGGTCGACATCCCCGGCCTGACCCCGACCAAGCTGAAGTATTTTTCCTGGCACAAGTGGCTGGGCGTGACCGTGCTGGCCCTGGTCTGCATACGGCTGCTGTGGCGCCTCACGCACCAGGCACCGGCCTATCCGCGCAACATGCCGCAATGGCAACAGTCGGCCGCCCACGGCTTGCATCTGGGCCTGTACCTGCTGATGTTCGCCATCCCGGTCTCCGGTTACTTCTACAGCCTGGCCGCCGGTGTGCCGGTGGTCTACCTGGGCGTGGTGCCGCTGCCGGTGCTGATCGCACCCAATCCGGAACTCAAGCCGCTGCTCAAGGCCACCCACTACTGGCTCAACATGGCCCTGCTGGCTGCCTTTGCCCTGCACGTGCTGGCGGCCCTGAAGCACCAGTTCATCGATCGCGACAATATCTTCAAGCGCATGCTGCCGTGAGGCGGCACCCGCATTGACTGATTCTTCATATCCTGCTCGTTTTTACACGGACCCTCACATGACCTTCTCCCGCTTCATCCGCCCCTCCCTGCTGGCCCTGGCTGCCGCTTCCTTCACATTGGCTGCCCAAGCGGCCCCGCTGAAGGTAGATCCTGCCAAAAGTGCGGTGACCGCCACCTTCAAGCAGCTCAACGTGCCGGTCGATGCCAAGTTCAAGAAATTCAATGCCACCATCGATTTCGATGCGGCCAAGCCAGAGCAGGGCAAGGCCACGGTTGAGATCGACGTCGCCAGCTTCGACCTGGGCGAACCTGAATACAACAAGGAAGTGCTGAAGAAGGAATGGTTCAACGCCGCCCAGTTCCCCAAGGCCACCTTCGTGACCAGCAGCATCAAGCCGGCCGGCAGCGGCAAGTTCGACGTCGCCGGCAAGCTGACCATCAAGGGCAAGAGCACCGACGTCTCCTTCCCGCTGACCGTGAAGAAGGACGGCGCCGCCCAGGTCTTCGACGGTACCCTGCCCATCAAGCGCCTGACCTACAACATCGGTGAAGGCGAGTGGAAGGACACCGGCATGGTGGCCGACGAAGTCACTATCAAGTTCCACATCGTCGCCCAGTAATCCAACAATAAAACAGCAGTTCCGCGCCATGTCGCACCGCCTCGCAGCGGGCTTCTCCCAGCGCTTTTTTCTCTCAACAAGGAATCGAATCACATGAAACTGAACCACCTCCTGCTCGCCCTGGTCGCCGCTGGCGCCGCCGTTTCCGCCAACGCTGCCGACACCTACAGCATCGATCCCAGCCACACCTATCCCAGCTTCGAAGCTGATCACATGGGCGTGTCGATCTGGCGCGGCAAGTTCGACAAGACCAGCGGCACTGTGACCCTGGATCGCGCTGCCAAGACCGGAACCGTCGACATCATCGTCGACACCGCCTCGATCGACTTCGGCATGAGCAAGATGAACGACCACGCCAAGAGCGCCGATATGTTCGACGTCGCCAAGTATCCGACCGCCGAGTACAAGGGCACGATCAAGTTCAACGGCGACAAGCCGGCCAGCGTGGAAGGCAACCTGACCCTGCACGGCGTCACCAAGCCGGTCACCCTGACCCTGAACAAGTTCACCTGCATCCAGCACCCGATGCTCAAGCGTGAAGTCTGCGGCGGCGACGCCTCGGCCACCTTCAATCGTGCCGACTTCGGTATCGACTACGGCGCCAAGTATGGCTTCTCCACCGAGACCAAGCTGGCCATCCAGGTCGAAGCGATCAAGACCAACTGATTCGCTTTTCCATTGCAGAGCTGAAGCTCTGCGACAGGAAACAAATGAAAGCCGATGCGATAATGCATCGGCTTTTTTGTTGGCGCGACTTGCTTGCGATCATGGAGCAATCCGCCGCAACGCCGCACAATGGCTCGCATTCGCCGTTTTGCTGCCCTGCAAAACTTTTTAAAACGCGCTAATCTAAGCGCCGTTCCCCAAGGAGCAAGTAGCATGTCGTTAGCAGACCTACGTAAAGACTACAGCCGTGCCAGCCTGTCCGAGCTCGACGTCGCCGCCGACCCCATCGACCAGTTCGCGATCTGGTTCGACGAAGCGACCCGGGCGCAGATCCCCGAGCCCAATGCCATGAGCGTGGCCACGGTCGGGGCCGATGGACGCCCGTCTTCGCGCATCGTGCTGATCAAGCAGTTCGATCAGCAGGGCTTTACCTGGTTTACCAACTACGACAGCCGCAAGGGCGTCGATGTCGCCGCCCGGCCCTATGTGGCCTTGTTGTTCCATTGGGTAGAACTGGAGCGTCAGGTTCGTATCGAAGGAAAGATCGAGCGCGTCAGCCGGGAAGAAAGTGACGCCTATTTCTACAGTCGCCCGCTGGCCAGCCAGCTCGGTGCGATTGCCTCGCAGCAGAGCCGCAGTGTGGCCGACCGCGAGACGCTGGAACAGCAGTACGAAACGACCAAGCAACAATTCGGGGAGCATCCATCCCGTCCAGAGAACTGGGGCGGCTACCGTGTCATTCCCGATCGCATCGAATTTTGGCAAGGCCGCCCCTCCCGTATGCACGACCGCGTGCTCTACACGCGCGATGCCGACGGGCAATGGCAGCGGCAGCGCCTGCAGCCCTGAAAGAAGCAGTACGCCTGGCAGGGCTCGAAGCATTCATCACTGACGCGGAGGAAAATCGTGTTTTGGGAAAAGAAGCTTGACGCCTGGGTGGAAAACATCCGCAACGTATCCGCCCTGCCCCTGCGGCTGGTGCTGTGGAACGGACAGCAGTACGACTTCGGTACCGGCGCGCCGGAAGTCACCCTGAAAGTCCCGCATGCATCGGCCATCACCTCACTCTTGACGCCCTCTCTCTCCAACCTCGGCGAAGCCTACGTCGAGGGCAAGATCGAAGTCGAGGGCAAGGTCAAGAACATCATCAACGTGGCCAATGCCCTGGCCGCCAACACCCTCAAGGCCGAAGGCCGTCTGGGCCGCATGGTGCGCAGCGTGACGCACACCAAGAAGCGCGACGCCGAAGCCATCCAGTACCACTACGACGTCTCCAACGACTTCTACAAGCTGTTCCTCGACGAGAACATGGTCTACTCCTGCGCCTACTTCGAGAACGGCGATGAGGACCTGGGCAGCGCCCAGCTGAAGAAGATCGACCACATCCTGGAAAAGATCCAGCTCAAGCCCGGCCAGACCCTGCTCGATATCGGCTGTGGCTGGGGTGCACTGGTGCTGCGGGCGGCGCAGAAGTACGGTGCCCGCTGCGTGGGCGTGACGCTGTCGAAGAACCAGTATGCGCTGGCGCGCGAACGGGTCGAAGCCGCCGGGCTCTCGGACCGCATCGATATCCGTCTGCAGGACTACCGCGATGTCACCGGCACTTTCGACCGCATCACCTCGGTGGGCATGTTCGAGCACGTCGGCATCAAGAACCTGCCGGGCTACTTCGCCCAGATCCGCAAGCTGCTGGCCGATGGCGGGATGGCGATGAACCACGGCATCACCAGTACGGATGTCGAAAACGGCGAGTCGCCCTATGGCGCCGGCGAATTCATCGACAAGTATGTCTTCCCTGCCGGCGAACTGCCGCATATCAGCACCGTGCTCAAGACCATGCAGGAGGGCGGACTGGAAGCCTTCGACGTGGAGAACCTGCGGCGCCACTATGCCCGGACCTGTGGCATCTGGGCCGACAATTTCGAGGCCAATACCGAAGCCATCCACAAGGTCACCGACGAGAAGCATTACCGCATCTGGCGCGTCTACCTGGCCGGCAGCGCCTATGGCTTCGAACGCGACTGGATTTCGCTCTATCAGGTCATCTGCACCAAGGCCGGCAATAGCGCCCAGACGCTCCCCTGGTCGCGCAAGTACATCTACCAAAAATAAGATTCGCCTCCCCATCAAGCAAAACGGGCATGCCATGGCATGCCCGTTTTGTCGTCCGGCGCACTGCCGGCGAAGATGGTACTCAGGCCGGCTTGCTCTTCTCGGCAAACACCTCGCGCAGCTTGGCAACCTTGGGCGCGACCACGAAGGCGCAGTACCCCTGGAACGGATGCTGGACGAAATAGTTCTGATGATAATCCTCGGCCTTGTAGTAAGGCTGCGGCGGCGACAGCTCGGTCACGATGGGCGCATCCCAGACCAGCGCCATCTCGGCCATGATGTGCTTGGCCGTCTCGTGCTGGACCTCGTCCTGGTAGTAGATCACCGAACGATACTGGGTACCAACGTCATTACCCTGGCGGTTGAGCGTAGTCGGATCATGGATGGTGAAGAAGATCTCCAGGATCTCGCGATAGCTGATCTGCTGCGGATCGAATGCCAGTTTGACCACCTCCGCATGCCCGGTCTGCCCGCCGCAGACCTGTTCATAGCTCGGATCGACGACGCTGCCGCCGGTATAGCCGGATTCGACCGATTCCACACCCCTGACCTGCTGGTACACCGCTTCCAGACACCAGAAGCAGCCGCCGCCCAGTAGTGCAATTTCCGTGGCCATGCTGTTCTCCCGTTGAGTTGCTTGTCGTTAAACTTTACTCCAATTGAACACTTCATGTATGGCCAAGGTGAATCATTGTCAAGATTGCGGCGCAGCATGATGACGGCAGAAGCAGGCGGTATCCGCTATCATGTGCACATCTGCGCCATGCCGGGCTGACCGCAACGATGCGGCCCGGGCGCCTCGACCCAGACCATATTCCCGATGCACACACGTTTCCCCCGCGCCCAGGCGCGCCAGTTCGATGCCGCGCATTTCCGCCAGGCCCTCTCGCAATTCGCCACCGGCGTCACCGTCATTACCACCCGCCTGGCCGACGGCACCCTGCTGGGCCTGACCGCCAGCTCCTTCAATTCGGTCTCGCTGGACCCGCCACTGGTGCTCTGGAGCCTGGGCACGCGCGCCAACAGCATGCCGGTCTTCTCCGGCAATTCGCATTACGTCATCAACATTCTCGGTGCCGAACAGGCGCATCTGGCGCAGCAGTTCGCCAGCAAGATGGAAAACCGCTTCGAGGGCGTGCCCTATACGCTCTCGCGCACCGGACAGCCAGTGCTGGAGGGTGTGTCAGCCTGGTTCGAATGCCATAACCGCAGCCAGTATCCGGAAGGCGATCATGTCATCTTCGTCGGCGAGGTCGAACATTGCGAAGTCCATCCGCAATCGGCGCTGGTCTTCCACAACGGCCGCTTCAGCAAAACCGACGCAGACTGAACTGGCCTTGGACGGACGAAAAAAAAGCGCCCGAGGGCGCTTTTTTTCGTCCGGGACCCGGTTAGAACTTGTAGCCCACCGACAGGAAACTCACGATGGGATTGAGCGTCAGGCTAGTCGTAGAATGCACGACACGGCCATTGGCCAACGTGGTGGAGATATCGGCATCGGTCTTCAATGGCAAGTAGGACACTGAGAAATTCACCGACCAGTTCTTATCGAAGTTATAAGCAGCGCCGATGTTGAACACCGGTGCCCAAGAGGAACTGAGATCTGCAGTGGACTTGGCGCCCGGCGAGCTATAGGTTCTCGCGACAGTGTTCTGGAAGCTGTCCGATAACTCCACGTTGTCATACCAAACATAGCTCACACCAGCACCGACGAAGGGGCGGAACTGGCTGTTACCGTCACCGAAGTACCACTTGGCCAGTACGGCCGGACTCCATTGCTTTGCCTTGCCGATCTCGCCCACGCCTGCCAGCGAACCAGTACCAGTCAGCTTGAAGGTCGGGGGAATACCCAGGTCGGTAGTAACCGCAAAATTATCGGTAAAGAAGTGTGTGAACGCCACCCCCAGAGTATCGGCATTGCCTACCGAAGCGCCCGAGTTAGGCACCTGGGCACCCGAGGCCAGGCGCAGCTTGTCACTCGAATCCTGCGGTGCCAGGTGGAACCAGCCCAGGTTGACCACGTTGCTGCCCGCAGTCTGTGCCATGGCCGGCGCGGCAAAGGCCGCCATCACGGACAACGCGGCGAGTTTGGGCAGGAAGGAAGATTGTTTTTGCATTGCTGTCTCCAAGAGTTACGGGCGTGGCCCGGATTTTTTATTCCCGACGGCTGGCGTCTGACGGGATAGTGTTCACGGCTGGTCACCGCTTTTCATTATTTCAGCGTAAGTCCACGTAACTGGCTGTCACCCTGCTTTTACGCTGACGGAACAAAAAGAACGCACGTGCTATTCTTTGGAGATACTATGCCAGCTTTGTCATATTTTGTATAGAAGGAGTGAAGACCTTCATGCGCCCTGTCGGCATTTGGCAACCACGTACTGACCGGCAGGTCAGTACGGGCGGGGAGATGGGCGAAAGGGGCGCCAGGAAAGGGCCGCCGGAAAGCCGACGGCAAGCTGCCAGTAAAAGGCGACAGCTCAGCCGTTGAGCAGGCGCGTCAGCAGGCCCTGGGAGTCGAAGGCGGCACGGCGCAGGCGGTCGTTGACGCCCTGCCATTCCGGCGTCGGTGGCAGCGACTCCACCACGATCAGATCAGCACCGGCGTGGTCCATGTCACGCAGCGCGGCGTAGAGATCGTGCGCATAGGCATCGGCCGAAACCGGCATCGCGCGCAGCACCGCCACACTAGCGCCGGCTTGCCCATGGGCGCGACCGATCAGGGCCACCTTCTTGCCGATGGCGGCCAGGCGCGCCAGCACGTCCTGCAGCCGGGCCGGCTCAACCTGCACCACCGGCGTATGCGGCGCATAGTGGGCATCAAGCGTACCCGAGGCGCGCGGTGCACTGGCATCCGGCGTGGCCAGCGGTACGCCCAGCACGGCAGCGATGCGGTCCGCGCTGATCTGGCCGGGGCGCAGCAGCACCGGGCCATGGGTGTCGATACGGGAGAGATCGACGATGGTCGATTCGATGCCGACTTCGCTCTGTCCGCCATCGAGCACGTAATCCACCAGGCTGTCGGCATCGCTGCCGAATTCCTCACGGACATGTTCCGCCGTGGTCGGGCTGACGTGACCGAACTTGTTGGCGGAGGGCCCGGCGATACCGCCCTTGCCGCCACGGAATTCACGTAGCAGCGCCTGCGCCACCGGGTGCGAAGGGCAACGCAGGCCCACCGAGTCCTGGCCGCCGGCGACGGCATCGGGAATATGCGCGGCGCGCTTCAGGATCAGGGTCAGCGGACCGGGCCAGAACGAGGCGATCAGGCGTCTCGCTTCCACCGGAACCGAGGCCGCCCAGTAGCCGATGTCAGCCTCAGGCGAGACATGCACGATCACTGGATGATTGGCCGGCCGCCCCTTGGCCGCATAGATAGCGGCAATCGCAGCCGGGTTTTCGGCATCACCACCGAGGCCATAGACAGTCTCGGTCGGGAAGGCCACCAGCCCGCCCTGCTCCAGCCTGCGGGCTGCCTGCATGACGGCGGCGGCATCGATATGCGGGGCCGGGGATGTGCTCTTGTCGTTCATCGCCTGATCCTGCCGCTTACAGTGGGATGCCCAGAATGCCGCAGGCCGCAGCCAGCTGCCGCTGCGCCCCTTCCAGGGTGGCACCGGTGAAGGTGACGTGACCCATCTTGCGACCACGTCGCGCTTCGGCCTTGCCGTACAGGTGCAGGTGCGCACCGGGCAACGCCAGCACCTGGTCCCAGGCCGGTTCGCGCTGGCTGTCGCCATCGCCTTCATACCAGACGTCACCCAGGATGTTGAGCATGACCGAGGGCGAATGCTGGCGGGTATCGCCCAGCGGCAATTGGGCCATGGCACGGGCCTGCTGTTCGAACTGGCTGGTGACGCAGGCGTCGATGGTGTAGTGACCGCTGTTGTGCGGACGCGGCGCCATTTCGTTGACCACCAGCGCGCCATCTTCCAGCACGAAGAATTCGATGCACAACACACCCACGTACTGCATCGCACCGATGATCTGCAACGCTGCCTGCTGCGCGCGCTCGGCGGCATCCGGCTTGATGTTGGGACCGGGGACGGTGGTGGTGAAGAGGATGCCATCGCGATGCACGTTCTCGGCGATCGGATAGACCACGGCCTGGCCATCATGCCCCCGCGCCACCAGCACGGAAACTTCATAGGCCAGCGGCAGCATCTTTTCCAGCACGCAGGTCACGCCTTTCATGGCGGCGAAGGCAGTGCGCACTTCCTCGACACTGCGCACGCGCACCTGCCCCTTGCCGTCATAGCCCATGCGGGCGGTCTTGAGGATGCCAGGCAGCAGGTTTGCATCGAGCCCGTCGATGTCGGCCTCGGTATTGATCACCAAATGCGGGGCCGGCAACACGCCGGAACGCGATCCGCATTCGGTGAAGAAAGCCTTCTCGGCCGTGCGGTCCTGGGCGATCGACACGCCCGAGGCCGCCGGTGCCACGAAGGTCTGGGCCGCCAGCGTCGCCAGGCTCTTGGCCGAGACATTCTCGAATTCGGTGGTGACCGCAGCGCACAGCGCACCCAGCTCGGCCAGCGCCGGACCGTTGTCGTAGGCGGCGTTGATCAGGCGGTCCGCCACCTGGCCGGCCGGACAGTCGGCATCGGCTTCCAGCACGGCGACCTTGAAGCCCATGCTCTGCGCGGCATGCGCGAACATGCGCCCCAACTGGCCGCCTCCCATCACACCCAACCAGGTGGCCGGGGTAGTCGAGGGAATGGCAGGGCTAAGCGAGGGTGCGGACTGCTGGGTCATACAGGCAACTTCATATCGAGAGCGACTTGCGTCTGGGTCTTGCGGAAGGCTTCCAGCTTCTCAGCCAGCGCCGCATCGGTGGTGGCCAGCATGGCGATGGCCGACAGCGCCGCATTGGCGGCCCCGGCTTCGCCGATGGCATAGGTCGCCACCGGAATGCCCTTGGGCATCTGCACGATGGACAACAGCGAATCTTCGCCGCGCAGATACTTGGACGGCACCGGCACGCCCAGCACCGGTACGATGGTCTTGGCGGCGATCATGCCCGGCAGGTGGGCAGCACCACCGGCACCGGCGATGATGGCGCGCAGGCCGCGCGCACGGGCGCTCTCGGCATAGGCAAACATCTGGTCCGGCATGCGGTGCGCGGAAATCACCTGCGCTTCGAACGGGACGCCGAAGTCCTTCAGGATGGCGACCGCATTCTGCATCACCTCCCAGTCCGAGGACGAACCCATGACCACACCCACCAGGGGCTTGACGGTATCGCTCATGATCTCAGTCCTTCAGCTTGTTGCCGGTCAGGCGTTCGAGCGCTTCGCGGTACTTGGCGCCGGTCTTCTCGATGACGTCGGCCGGCAGCGGCGGCGCCGGCGGGGTCTTTTGCCAGCCATCGACGGTTTCCAGGTAGTCGCGCACGAACTGCTTGTCGAAGGACGGCGGCGAGATACCGACCTGGTAGCTGTCGGCCGGCCAGAAGCGCGATGAGTCGGCGGTCAGCACTTCATCCATCAGGTGCAGCACGCCGTTGTCATCCAGGCCGAACTCGAACTTGGTGTCGGCGATGATGATGCCGCGGGTGGCGGCGTAGTCGGCGGCTTCCTTGTAGAGCTGGATGGCGACGTCGCGGATCTTGTGCGCCAGCTCGGTGCCGATGCGCTTCTCGGTTTCCTCGAAGCTGATGTTTTCGTCATGTTCGCCCAGGTCGGCCTTGGCGGCCGGGGTGAAGATCGGCTGTTCCAGCTTGGAAGCCTGTTGCAGGCCGGCCGGCAGCTGGATGCCGCAGATCGCGCCGGTGGCCTGGTAATCCTTCCAGCCGGAACCGATGATGTAGCCGCGCACCACGGCTTCCACCAGGATGGGCTTCAAGCGCTTGGCCACCACGGCGCGTCCGCGCACCTGTTCCACTTCGGCCGGGCTCACCACGGATTCCGGATCGACGCCGGTCAGGTGGTTGGGCACGATGTGGCCGAGTTTCTCGAACCAGAAATCGCTCATCTGGTTCAAGACCTTGCCCTTGCCCGGGATCGGTTCGTTCATGATGACATCGAAGGCCGACAGGCGATCGGTGGTCACGATCAACAGCTTGTCGTCGTCGACGGCGTAGTTTTCGCGGACCTTGCCGGTGCCCAGCAAAGGCAGGGAAGTGATCGAGGATTTGTACAGACTGCTCATGATGGTCTTTTCGTAAAGTCAAAAACCGGAACCGCCATGTTCAGGGCGATTCCGGTCGGTTAGTGCCGGCGCTTGATTGCTCAGCGCTGCTCAGCGCTTACTGGACGATCTGCGCCAGTTCGCCGCTCTTGTACTTCTCGGCGATCTTTTCCAGCGAGACCGGCTTGATCTTGCCAGCCTGGCCTTCGCAACCGAAGGACAGGAAGCGTGCCTTGCAGACCAGCTTGGCGGCTTCGCGAGCCGGCTTCAGGTAGTCGCGCGGGTCGAACTTGGACGGGTTCTCGAACAGGTAGCGACGGATCGCACCGGTCATGGCCAGGCGGATGTCGGTGTCGATGTTGATCTTGCGCACGCCGTGCTTGATGCCTTCCTGGATCTCTTCGACCGGCACGCCATAGGTTTCCTTCATGTCGCCGCCGAATTCGCGGATCTCGGCCAGCAGTTCCTGCGGCACGGACGAGGAACCGTGCATCACCAGGTGGGTGTTGGGGATGCGGGCGTGGATTTCCTTGATGCGGTCGATGGCCAGGATGTCGCCGGTGGGCTTGCGCGAGAACTTGTAGGCACCGTGCGAAGTACCGATGGCAATGGCCAGCGCGTCGCACTGGGTGGCCTTGACGAAGTCGGCGGCCTGGTTGACGTCGGTGAGCAGCTGTTCGCGGGTCATGGTGCCGTCGGCGCCGTGGCCGTCTTCCTTGTCACCCTTCATGGTTTCCAGCGAACCCAGCACACCCAGTTCGGCTTCGACGGTCACGCCGATGGCGTGCGAGAACTCGACCACCTTGCGCGAGACTTCGACGTTGTACTCGTAGCTGGCCACCGTCTTGCCGTCGGCTTCCAGCGAGCCATCCATCATCACGGAAGAGAAACCGGACTTGATGGCGGCCATGCACACGGCCGGGGACTGCCCGTGATCCTGGTGCATCACCACGGGGATGTGCGGATAGGCTTCCACGGCCGCCGAGATCAGGTGGCGCAGGAAGGCTTCGCCAGCGTATTTGCGGGCACCGGCAGAGGCTTGCATGATCACGGGCGCGCCGACTTCATTGGCGGCTTCCATGATGGCAGTGACCTGCTCCAGGTTGTTGACGTTGAAGGCCGGCAGGCCGTAACCGTTTTCGGCGGCGTGGTCCAGCAGTTGACGCATGGATACGAGAGGCATGATGAAAACTCCAGAACGATGAAAAATCAGTACTCGCCAACGCGCAGAATCTTCAGCGCATTGGTGCCGCCGACCTGGCCGATGGGCTCGCCCCAGGTCACGACGATAAGATCACCCTTCTGCACCACGCCTTGCGCCAGCAGCAGATCCTGGGCGCCCTTCAACATGGCTTCGGTGTCGGGCGCCTGGGCCAGTTCCAGCGTATGCACGTTGCGGAACAGCGAGGCCTTGCGGCGCGTGGCGACATTGGGGGTGATCGCGAAGATCGGGATATCGATGTTGTGACGGCTCATCCACAGGGCAGTCGAACCGGATTCGGTAAGCGCTGCAATGGCCTTCACGCGCAGGTGGTGCGCAGTGAACAGTGCGCCATAGGCGATCGACTGGTCCACGCGGGTGAAGCGCAGGTTCAGGAAGTCCGCGTCCAGCTGCACATTGTCGGAGCGCTCGGCTTCCAGGCAGATGGCATGCATGGCTTCCACGGTTTCCACCGGGTACTTGCCGGAGGCGGTCTCGGCCGAGGTCATCACGGCGTCCGTTCCATCCAGCACGGCGTTGGCGACGTCGGAGACTTCCGCGCGGGTCGGCACGGCATTGACGATCATGGACTCCATCATCTGGGTCGCGGTGATGGTCAGCTTGTTGGAGGCGCGCGCCATCTTGATCATGCGCTTCTGCAGGCCCGGCACGGCGGCATTGCCCACTTCCACGGCCAGGTCGCCACGGGCCACCATGATGCCGTCGGAGGCGTCCAGGATTTCCTGCAGCAGCGGGATCGCTTCGGCGCGTTCGATCTTGGCGATCATCATCGGCTTGTGCCCGAAGGGTTCGCCGGCCACGTTGGACAGCTGGCGCGCCATTTCCATGTCGGTGGCGTTCTTGGGGAAGGACACGGCCACGTAGTCGGCCTGGAAGCTCATGGCGGTCTTGATGTCGTCCATGTCCTTGGCCGTCAGGGCGGGCGCAGACAGACCGCCCCCCTGGCGGTTGATGCCCTTGTTGTTGGACAGTTCGCCGCCGATCTTGACTACGGTATGGATTTCATTGCCCATCACGCGCTCGACCTTGAGCACGATCAGGCCATCGTTCAACAGCAGCACGTCATTGCCCTTGAGGTCGCGCGGCAGTGCCTTGTAGTCCAGACCCACGCGCTCCTGGTTGCCCATCTGGCAATCGGCGTCGAGGATGAACTTGTCACCGTTGGCCAGCATGATCTTGCCGTTCTCGAACTTGCCGACGCGGATCTTGGGGCCTTGCAGGTCGGCCATGATGGCGACCTTCTTGCCGCATTCGTCGGCCACCTCACGCACCAGGGTGGCGCGGTCGATGTGATCCTGCGGCTTGCCGTGCGAGAAGTTCAGACGCACCACATCCACGCCGGCGCGGATCATGCGGGTCAGGGTCTCGCGATCGCTGGAAGCGGGGCCGATGGTGGCGACGATTTTTGTTGCTCTGGACATGAATACCTTCTGGTTGCGACTTGGTGATAGAAGCCCGCTGCCCGGCCCGATGCAGGGCCGATCAGGCGGATCGCTTCCGCCCCGGACGCGCGTCTCGGACGCGTCCCTGTTGGTGATGCTACAGACTCAGAATTCGGATGGCACCGGATGGCACCATGAGGCGCCACGCCCGGCACGGGGGGCGCGGCGCCGGTCAGGCTTACTGCGCGCGTTGCAGCAGGATCTCGACCGCAGGCAGGGTCTTGCCTTCCAGGAATTCCAGGAAGGCGCCGCCGCCGGTGGAGATGTAGCCGACCTTGTCGGCGATGTTGTACTTGGCGATGGCTGCCAGGGTGTCACCACCACCGGCAATCGAGAAGCCCGGCGAGGCGGCAATGGCGCGCGCCAGGGTCTCGGTGCCACGACCGAACTGGTCGAACTCGAACACGCCCACCGGGCCGTTCCAGACGATGGTGCCGGCACGGCCCAGTTGTTCGGCCAGCACGGCAGCGGTCTGGGGACCGATGTCGAAGATCATGTCGTCGTCGGCCACATCCTCGGCCGCCTTCACGGTGGCTGCGGCAGTCGGCGAGAATTCCTTGCCCACCACGACGTCGGTGGGGATGGGCACCGAGGCGCCACGCTTGGCCATCAGATCGATGATGGCCTTGGCGTCGTCCACCAGATCCGGCTCGGCCAGCGACTTGCCGATCTTCAGACCGGCGGCCAGCATGAAGGTATTGGCGATGCCGCCACCGACGATGAGGTTGTCGACCTTCTCGGCCAGGGTTTTGAGGATAGTCAGCTTGGTGGAAACCTTGGAACCGGCCACGATGGCCACCAGCGGACGGGCTGGCTGGTTCAGGGCCTTGCCCAGGGCATCCAGCTCGGCCGCCAGCAGCGGGCCGGCACAGGCCACCGGCGCGAACTTGGCCACGCCATGGGTGGTGGCTTCGGCGCGGTGCGCGGTGCCGAAGGCATCATTGACGTAGACATCGCAAAGCTTGGCGATCTTTTGCGCCAGCTCGTCACTGTTCTTCTTTTCGCCCTTGTTCAGGCGGCAATTTTCCAGCAGCACCACCTGGCCCGGCTGGACATCCACGCCGTCGACCCAGTTGGCCACCAGCTTGACCTCGCTGCCCAGCAGCTCGGACAGGCGCTTGGCCACCGGGGCCAGCGAATCCTCGGGCTTGAACTCGCCTTCGGTGGGACGACCCAGGTGCGAGGTCACCATCACTGCAGCGCCTGCCTTCTGGGCTTCGCGAATGGCCGGTACCGAAGCGCGGATGCGGGTATCTTCGGTGATATTGCCGGCATCATCCTGCGGCACGTTCAGATCGGCACGGATGAAGACACGTTTGCCTTGCAGTTGATTGGCAGAAACCAGATCGCTCAGTCGGTTGAATTTCATAGGTAGGAATTCGAAGAAGGGGGCGAAAAACGTCGTATTTTACTCCAGCCTGACCCGCTCCTGACGGCTTTTTGGCAGTCTGGACAAGATCCCGGGCGCGTCGGGCCGACGTACGCAACGATTCACAGGAACCAGCGCAACAGTGTAAAGAGTGACATTCCAGCCACAATAGTTCCCAGAAGATGACGAGTGGCAGCAAAGAAGATGGCACCGCCGATGCCGGCCAGCAACTTGGGATTGGCCAGGCTGAGGTCGATCACCCCGCGTGCACTGACCAGGTCGGGGAAGATGATGGCGGCCATGGCGGCCGCCGGGGCATAGCTCAGGGCGTGCTTCAGGCGCGGCGGCAGTTTCACCGCATGGCCGAAGAGGAAGAACCCGCTGCGGGTGATCAGGGTGGACAAGGTCATCAGGACGATGGCGCCCCACACATACCATTCGCTCACGCCGCCACCTCGCCGTCCTCACCATTACCAGGGAGCAACTTGTCGGCCAGCATCGCGGCGCACATTCCCAGCACCATGGCCAGCAGCAGGCCCAGCCGGTACGGCAGTTCCAGCGCCAGCACCGCCACCGTGCCGGAGACCACCACCCCGGCCAGGGCCGGCAGGCTGCGGGTCATGGGGATCATGATGGCAATGAGTGCCAGGGTGCCGGCGAAGCCGATGTTCCAGCTCTCCGGAATCTGGCTGGCCAACAGGATGCCGATGGTGGCCCCGAGTTGCCAGGCCACCCAGCCCGGATAGCAGATCGCGGCGAAATAGCCGATCTTGCCCGCAGGTTGACCGAAGGTGGAGGGGGGAAAGCGCTGCGGGAAGAAGGCCATCGAGATATCGCCGTTGAAGAAGCCGTACCACACCCGGCGATACCAGGGCAGATGCTCGAAATGCGGCGCCACGGCGGCCGAGAAGATGACGAAGCGCAGGTTGACGATCATGGCGGTGAAGAACACCACCAGCAGCGGCACGCCGGTCGCCAGCAGGGGCAGCACGGCAAACTGGGCCGAGCCGGCGTAGACCAGCAGGCTCATACCCAGCGACTGGAAGATGCTCATCCCCGACTTGACCATGGCCATGCCCGACACCACACCCCAGGCCAGCACGGCGGGAATGGTCGAAGCGCTGGCGCGCCAGCCTTCCTGGAAGGCGTCCTTCTCGATGCGGCGGGCGGTGGCGGGGTCGTGCGGCGCTGGCTGGCCAGCCGATCCTGATCCGTACTCGCCTGTCTCCTTCTGCATTGTTGTTCCGTTACACGATTGGATGCGTCGGCCGCGAATGCCGCCGCAGTGACGATGTGTGCATTTTCACTCAGGGCTTTCATTCTACAGATGAAAGTTTTTGCTCGCGTGAATCCGCTAAAATGGAGTTCTTTGCTCAGTTCGTCCGCACTGGGCAGTTCACATCCGATATTTCGCATTCCGCATTCACCGCACACTGGGAGAAGACCATGTCCATGGCTGACCGCGACGGCAAGATCTGGAAAGATGGCGCGCTGATCGACTGGCGAGACGCCACCGTCCACGTATTGACCCACACCCTGCACTACGGCATGGGCGTCTTCGAGGGCGTACGCGCCTACAAGACCGCTGAGGGTACGGCCATCTTCCGCCTGAAGGAACATACCCAGCGCCTGTTCAACTCGGCCAAGATCTTCCAGATGGAAGTGCCGTTCGACCAGGAAACGCTGGCCCAGGCGCAGCGCCAGGTGGTGCGCGAAAACCAGCTGGAATCCTGCTACATCCGTCCGCTGATCTGGATCGGCTCGGAAAAGCTGGGCGTCTCGGCCAAGGGCAACAAGATCCACGTGGCCGTCGCCGCCTGGCCATGGGGCGCCTACCTGGGCGAAGACGGCATCAGCAAGGGCATCCGCGTGAAGACCTCTTCCTTCACCCGCCACCATGTGAATGTGTCGCTGGTGCGCGCCAAGGCCTGCGGTTATTACATCAATTCCATCCTGGCCAACCAGGAAGCCCTGGCCGACGGCTACGACGAAGCCCTGCTGCTGGACACCGAGGGCTATGTCTCGGAAGGTTCCGGGGAAAATGTCTTCATCGTCAAGAACGGCAAGCTCTATACTCCCGACCTGGCCTCCTGCCTGGATGGCATCACCCGCGACGCCGTGCTGACCATGGCGCGCGACCTGGGCATCGAGGTCATCGAGAAGCGCATCACCCGCGACGAGATGTATTGCGCCGATGAAGCCTTCTTCACCGGCACCGCCGCCGAAGTCACGCCGATCCGCGAACTGGATCGCCGCGTCATCGGCAACGGTAGCCGAGGCCCCATCACCGAGAAGCTGCAGACCCTGTTCTTCGACGTGGTGGCCGGCCGGGCGCCGCAGTACAAGCACTGGCTCACGCTGGTGTAATTGGCAGCGGCGGCTGCCAGGATATCGATTCGCAACACCCGACCTCAACGTTTCAACAGTCAATCGCAAGCAACGGAGAACAAGATGAGCCAAGCTCAAGCATCGCAGGGCGTGGTCCTGCTCGAAGGCAAGGACCTGCCAGCCCACTGCCCCAGCCCCGGCATGACCGCCTGGAATTCGCACCCGCGCGTGTTCCTGGAACTGGACGCGCACGGCGCGGCCAAATGCCCATACTGCGGTACCCAGTACCAGTTGAAACCGGGCACCGTGGTCAAGGGCCACTGAGCAGAAGTTTCAAGCCAGACACGAGAGGGCCCACAAGGCCCTCTTTTCATCTGATCCGGAGATTTGTCATGCCGCGCACCAAACTGATCCATGGCTCGCCCGATGAAATCGAGGCCGCCTACTACGACGCCCTCGCCCGCGCCGACCTGGAAGCGCTGATGGACCTGTGGGCCGATGACGAGGAAATCGTCTGCATCCACCCCGGCGCACAACGCCTGGTGGGCCACGCGGATATCCGCGCCGTGTGGGAAGACATCCTCTCCAACGGTGGCCTGCATATCCGGCCACGCCAGCTGCACGTGTCGCAGAACATGATGACCTCGGTGCACAGCGTGGTGGAAGAAATCGACCACGGCGGCGAAGGCCCGCCCGATGTGCACGTCATCGCCACCAATGTCTACCTCAAGACCGCGCTGGGCTGGCGCCTGGTGATGCACCACGCCTCGGTCGCCCCGGGCGCAGCGCCGGTGGAAGCCGTGGTCAGCGCAGCCATGCTGCACTGAGTGCGGCCGTTTTCCGTTTTCTATCCTCCACTGGCAGCATCGAACACGAGCAAGGCCGCATCATGCTTTACATCCCGCCCCGCTGGCTTCCCGGCGGTCATCTGCAGACCATCTATCCCTCGACCTTCCTGCCCAAGCCGGCCGTGCGCTACCGGCGTGAGCGCTGGGAAGCGCCGGATGGCGACTTCGTCGATATCGATTTCGTCGACGGCCAGCCGGGACGTCCGCTGCTGGTACTGTTCCACGGGCTGGAAGGCTCCTCGGACAGCCACTACAGCCGCGCCCTGATGGCCGAGGTACAACGGCGCGGCTGGCATGGGGCGATTCCGCATTTTCGCGGGTGTTCCGGCGAGATCAACCTGGCGCCGCGTTTCTATCATTCCGGCGACACGGCGGAACTGGACTGGATCATCCGCCGCATGAAACTGCGCCAGCAGGACCTGGCCGCGACCCACCTGTACGCCAGCGGGGTCTCGCTGGGCGCCAATGCGCTGCTGCGCTGGCTGGGGGAATCACAGCACCAGGCCGAGATCGTCGATGCTGCCTGCGCGGTGTCGGCGCCGCTGGACCTGGCAGGTGGCGGCGCGGCACTGGCGACCGGCTTCAACCGGCTCTATACCTGGGTCTTCCTGCGCACCATGCGGCCCAAGTGCCTGGCCAAGCTGGACCAGTTCCCGGGCCTGTTTGACCGCGAAGCGCTGCTGTCGGCCCGCGACCTGTACGCCTTCGACAACATCGTCACCGCCCCGCTGCACGGCTACCGCAACACCGAGGATTACTGGGACCGCGCCAGCGCCAAGCACATCCTCAACGACATCAGCGTGCCCACGCTGGTCCTGAATGCGCAGAATGATCCCTTCCTGCCGGCGCGCCACCTGCCCCGCTCGGCCGCGCCGGAAGTGGTGCTGGAATACCCTAAGCAAGGCGGCCATGTCGGCTTTGCCGCCGGCGGCCCGCCCGGCAACCTGGCG
This sequence comes from Herbaspirillum sp., assembly GCF_035644555.1. Lineage (GTDB taxonomy): Bacteria > Pseudomonadota > Gammaproteobacteria > Burkholderiales > Burkholderiaceae_D > Herbaspirillum. The sequence continues at coordinate 100,842 of NZ_DASQOH010000070.1, read as the reverse complement.
TGGCTGCCGCGCCGCTTGCTGCATTTCCTGGAGGGCAAGTCGGAGAGCGCCTTCCCGGCCCATACGGAGCTGGCCCATGGATGAGATCGTGCAGCAGGCCATGGCCCGCTGGCCCAACGTGCCACATTGCTTCGGCTGGCTGCGGCTGGATGCACGAGGCGGCTGGCGTATGCGCGACGAGCGCGCGCAACAACTGGACTTGCCGGGCGACCTGATCCGCCACCCTGCCCTGCTGGCCTTCATCGACCGCAATTACGCCAGCGATGCGGCCGGCCGCTGGTATTTCCAGAACGGCCCGCAGCGGGTCTATGTGGATCTGGAATGGATGCCGCACATCCTGCGCACCCAGCCGGACTCACAGGGCAATCTTTCACTGGTGCTGCATACGGGGATCGCAATCGATGTGGCGACAGCCGCCTGGATGGATGAAGCCGGGCGACTTTATCTGCGTGCCGGTGAGCTGATCGCCGGCGTCGATGATCGCGACCTGGCGCATCTGCTGCCCTGCCTGCAAGAAGGCGATGCGGATGAGGACGCCCTGATGCGCTGGCTGGACGGCACCGATGAGGTCGCCCCCCGTTTCAAGCTGGGAGGACTATCGCTGCCGCTGCAGCGCGTGGCTGGCAGCCAGCTGGAACAGATCTTCAGCTTCGTCAGCCGCCCGCGCCAGGACTAGGCCGTGGGGACCGGCTAGCCACGCTCCTTCATGTCTTTCTGTTCATCTTTCCAGCGCGCCTTCCATTCACGCTCGCGCGCGTCGATCTGCGACTGGTCGTAGAAGGTCGCATCGGGCGCCTTGCGCGCAATGCCCAACTGATCGATGGCCGCCAGCAGGCTGCCATTGAGCGCATACGACTCGGCCAGCGCCATGTGCTGCAAGGCCTGCTTGCCCTGGGCCGCGTAGACCTTGGCCAGCAACTGCTGGACCTGGGCATCGGCACGGTAGAGCTGGGCCTGATCGCGCAGGTAGGCCACGGCCACGTCGTAGCGCCGGGCGGCGATCAGGGCATCGGCATACTGGCGCGCGATCGTGCGTGAAATCGGAAACTGCTGGCGCAGGCTGTCGGCCAGTTGCAGCGCCTGCGGGGCCTGCTTGCGGGCGATCTTGATATCGATGTCGAGGCTGCCGAACATGATGCCGGTCTTCATCGGGATGGCAGCTTCCTGGGCTTCCTTCAAGGCGGCCTCGGCCTGGTCGAAGCGGTTCTGGCGGTAGTAGGTGTAGGCCAGCCCGTACTTGGCGGCGGCGGTCTGCAGCTTGGTGTTCTGCTTGGCCTGGTCGGTGAATTTCTGCACATTGTCGCGCAAGCCCTGTACGCTGTCGTTCTGCAGCACCTGGGTACGCGCGCGCACCAGCTGGAATTCGGGGTTGTCCACGCGCTGCTTGTAGCGCTGGTCGCGGATGCGGGCCTCGATGTCGGCGATGCGCTCGGTGGTCAGCGGGTGCGTCATCAAGTATGGCGGCACGGCGTCGGTGTAGTTGCGCGAGGCCGCCTGCAGACGACCGAAGAAGGTGACCATGCCGGAAGGATCGAAGCCGCCATCACGCATGATCTGCAGGCCAATGCGATCGGCCTCGCGCTCGGCGTCGCGGCTGAAGTTGAGCTGGCGCTGCACGGCCAGGCCGGTGCCGCCCATCATGGTGGCCATGGCGGCGTCGCCACCGGCCTTGGATACGCCGGCCAATGCGCCCAGTACGATGGCGGCCAGCTGGATCATCGAGTTCTGCTTCTGCTGGCCCAGCATGCGGGCAATGTGGCGCTGCGCCACGTGGCCGATTTCGTGCGACATCACGCCGGCCAGCTCGGACTCCGATTGCGCGGCCAGCACCAGCCCGCTATTGACACCGATGAAGCCACCCGGCAGCGCGAAAGCGTTCAGCATGGGATCGCGCACCATGAAGAACTGGAAATCGAAACCGGCTTCGCCCCTCACCTCGGGGTGGATGGAGACCAGGTTCTGGCCGAAGTTGTTGAGGTATTCCGAAATCGGCCCGTCGTCGACATAGTCGCGGTCGGTCCGGATGTCGCGCATGATTTCCTCTCCCAGCTTGCGCTCCATCAGCGGCGAAAGACCTTCGCGTTCGGTATCCCCCAGCGTGGGCAAGCCCTGGGCCACGCCTGGATGCGGCAGCAGGGTCAGCGGCGCGACCGGCAGCAAGAACAAGGCGGCGCTCAGATAGCGGGCCAGCAGCCGGCGCACAGGAGCACGGGAATGGCGGGACACATCGGAAGCGGTTCGTGACATGGACGACATCGGTAGACGATAAGGATGGGCGTGGAAGTCGGGCAGCGCTGGCTGCGGGCTGGCTGCTATGATACCCGCTCCTTTCCCTCCATTTCACCTATAGCGACTCAGCATGAACACATCCGGCGAACACGCGCCCAACGGCGGCCTCACCCATTTCGACCAGGGCGGACAGGCGCACATGGTCGATGTCGGCGGCAAGCAGGAAACCCATCGGGTGGCCCTGGCCACCGGCGTGATCCGCATGCAGCCAGCCACGCTGGCCATCATCGAGGCCGGTACGGCCAAGAAGGGCGATGTCCTGGGCATCGCCCGCATTGCCGCCATCATGGCGGCCAAGCGTACCGGCGACCTGATCCCCCTTTGCCATCCACTGGCACTGACGCATGTCTCGGTGGAGTTCGAGACCGACGCCGGCAGCTCTTCCGTGCGATGCACCGCGCGGGTGGAGACCTTCGGCAAGACCGGTGTGGAAATGGAGGCATTGACCGCCGTGCAGGTGGGCCTGTTGACGGTCTACGACATGTGCAAGGCGGTCGACAAGACCATGGTCATGACCGATATCTGCGTGACCGAGAAGCGCGGCGGCAAGAGCGACATCACGATGGCGCATCCCTGAGCCGGGTAGGCCACCCCGAACATGACAAACGCGCCCGAGGGCGCGTTTTTCTTGCCGGCATACGCGCTGGGGCGTCGTTCAACCGCGGCAGTTGGCCGGTGCGTACTTGGCCGGCAGGGTGCCGGCGACGAAGCCGGTATTGGCCGTGGCGCCCTCCGGAGCAGCCGCCTGCTTCACGTCCTTGGCGGCGCACTGCCACTGGATGGTGCCGTTGGCGATGGTCGGGGTCAGCGTCAGCGTACCGCCGTCACCGACGCGTGCGCTGTAGGTGATGGTGATGACCCCACCGACACCGCGCTTTTCCATCGGCGAGACCTCGATCTTGCTCACGTTGTCGGTCGGGCTGAAGGTCGGCAGGCCCAGCTGCGGTACAGTGAACACGCCGTTGTTGGAGCTGATCTGTTCGGTCACTGCCAGCTTGTAGGGCTCGGCCAGGTTGAAGCCCTCGGCCACGCGCGCGCGGGCGATGTAGTCCTGGTATTGCGAGGCGCCCAACATGGCGAGAATGCCGATGATGGCCAGCGTGACCATCAGTTCAAGCAGGGTAAAGCCGCGTTGGGCGCGACGGGAGACGACTGGTTTCATGGATTCCTCGAGAAGATGATAAGGGCGCTACCAGTATCGGCAGCGCCGGCAATGCGCACTAGCGAATAAATTGCAAAACTAACCGTTTTGATGGTCCGCCGCGCTGACTTGCGTCAAGCGCCGGCGGCGACGCAGGTCAGCCCCGCGCCATTTTCCTGCGCTTGAGACTCAGCCCGGCCAGCACCACTCCGATGGCCCCCACCAGCCCGGGCAGGCTCAGGTGGACGGCGGCACCGGGCAGTACGAATTCGGTATCGGCGATGAAGTCCTTCAGCCACGACTGTATCGCACTGTCGCTGAAAATCATGCCGCCGGCGATATAGCCCAGCAGCGCCGCGCCCAGGGTGACGATCACCGGGAATTTTTCCATCAGCTTCAATACCAGGGTGCTGCCCCAGACGATGATGGGAATGCTGACCACGATGCCGAATACCACCAGCAGCAGCTGGTGCTCACCGGCTGCCTGTTCGGCGGCGCTGGCGATGGCGATCACGTTGTCCACGCTCATCACCAGGTCGGCCACGATCACGGTCTTGACGGCGCCCCACAGGCGGTCGCTGCCATCGACGTCGGTATGTTCGTCATCCTCGTTGAGCAGCTTGATCCCGATCCACAGCAGCAGCACGCCGCCCAGCAGCTTCAGGAACGGCAGCTGCAGCAGGGACACCGCAAAGGCGATCAGAGCGATACGGATGCCGATGGCCCCCACCGTGCCCCAGACGATGCCCTTCATGCGCAGCTGGTCGGGCAGATTGCGGCAGGCCAGCGCGATCACGATGGCATTGTCGCCGCCGAGCAGGATATCGATCAGGATGATCTGCGCGACTGCGATCCAGTTCAGGTTGGCCAGGAATTCCATGCTTATCCTTATGGGAAACGTTGCCCTTCAGCGGCGACGGGCGACTGGCAGGATGACCACGGTCATCGCCATTAGTGCCGGCGCCTGACTGCCCACTGTGCCATGGCGAAGCACACGGCCGCCTGCCCGTTGTCGGCAAGGGCGGCCTGGCGGCGATGGCATATGCGGTCCGCCATAAAACGACATGGGGAGCCGGAGCTCCCCATGCTGGTCTTGCAGATCTTGCTGAGCTGGCTTCCACCGCAAGCGTGACGCGGCAGTGGAAACCGCCGGGCGGTCTTACAGCACCGACTTCAGCAGGCGACCCATCTCGGACGGGTTGCGGGTGACCTTGATGCCGCACTCTTCCATGATGGCCAGCTTGGCTTCGGCGGTGTCGGCACCACCGGAGATCAGGGCACCTGCGTGGCCCATGCGCTTGCCCGGGGGCGCGGTCACGCCGGCGATGAAGCCAACCACCGGCTTCTTCATGTTGTCCTTGATCCAGCGCGCAGCGTTGGCTTCGTCAGGACCACCGATTTCACCGATCATGATGACGGCGTCGGTGTCCGGATCGTCATTGAAGGCCTTCATGACGTCGATGTGCTTCAGACCGTTGATCGGGTCGCCACCGATACCGACGGCGGAGGACTGGCCCAGGCCCAGGGCGGTCAGCTGGCCCACGGCTTCATAGGTCAGGGTGCCGGAGCGCGAAACTACGCCGATGCGACCCTTCTTGTGGATGTGACCCGGCATGATGCCGATCTTGATTTCGTCCGGAGTGATCAGGCCGGGGCAGTTCGGGCCCAGCAGCAGGGTCTTGGAACCGGCCTTGGCCATGCGGTCCTTCAGGGCCAGCATGTCACGCACGGGAATGCCTTCGGTGATGCAGATGGCCAGGTCCAGGTCGGCTTCGACGGCTTCCCAGATGGCGGCGGCAGCACCGGCGGGCGGCACGTAGATCACCGACACGGTGGCGCCGGTGGCGTTCTTGGCTTCGGTGACGTTGGCATAGATGGGGATGCCTTCGAAGTCTTCACCAGCCTTCTTCGGGTTCACGCCGGCGACGAAGGCATTCTTGCCATTCGCGTAGTCGCGGCACATGCGGGTGTGGAACTGACCGGTCTTGCCGGTGATACCTTGGGTGATGACCTTGGTGTCTTTGTTGATGAGGATCGACATTTCTCTTCCTTGACTGTGATGCCTGCGCCGCTGGCGGCGCCCGGTGCTGCAATTGCTCGCAGCCGGCGGCTCGCGCCGCGCAGGCTTTCGTGTTGGGTTACTTACTTGGCAGCTGCCACGACCTTTTGTGCGGCTTCTTCCATGGAGTCGGCCGAGATGATCGGCAGACCGGAATCGGCCAACAGCTTCTTGCCCAGGTCTTCGTTGGTGCCCTTCATGCGGACCACCAGAGGCACCTTCAGCGAGACAGCCTTGGAAGCCGCGATCACGCCTTCGGCGATCACGTCACAGCGCATGATGCCGCCGAAGATGTTGACCAGGATGGCCTTCAGTTCGGGGTTCTTCAGCATGATCTTGAAGGCTTCGGTGACCTTCTCGGTGGTGGCACCGCCGCCCACGTCCAGGAAGTTGGCCGGCTCGCCGCCGAACAGCTTGATGGTGTCCATGGTGGCCATGGCCAGGCCGGCGCCGTTGACCAGGCAGCCGATGTTGCCGTCCAGGGAGATGTAGGCCAGGTCGAACTTGGAGGCTTCGACTTCAGCCGGATCTTCTTCGTCCAGATCGCGGTAGGCGACGATTTCCGGGTGACGGTACAGGGCGTTGGAGTCGAAGTTGAACTTGGCGTCCAGAGCGATGACCTTGCCGTCGCCGGTCAGGATCAGGGGGTTGATTTCAGCCAGGGAAGCGTCGGTTTCCCAGTAAGCCTTGTACAGGCCTTGCAGGTTCTTGCGGGCTTCGGGGATGGAAGCAGCCGGCACGCCGATCTTGGCGGCCACGTCGTCGGCTTGCGCGTCGGTCAGGCCATCGATCGGGTCGATGATGACGTTGTGGATCTTTTCCGGGTTGCTGTGGGCAACTTCTTCGATGTCCATGCCACCTTCGCTGGAGGCCATCAGCACGACCTTTTGCGAAACGCGGTCGGTCACCAGGGAAACGTACAGTTCCTTCTTGATGTCGGCGCCTTCTTCGATCAGCAGGCGACGCACCTTCTGGCCTTCAGGACCGGTCTGGTGGGTGATCAGTTGCATGCCCATGATCTGGTTGGCGTATTCCTTGACCTGTTCGATCGACTTGGCCACCTTCACGCCACCGCCCTTGCCGCGACCGCCTGCATGGATCTGGGCCTTGACGACCCACACCGGGCCGCCCAGCTTCTGGGCTGCCGCTTCGACTTCGTCGACCGACATGCAAGGAATGCCGCGCGGCACGGTTACGCCGAACTGGCGCAGGATTTCTTTACCCTGATACTCATGGATTTTCATGGGAGCTTCCCTTTAGACACTGAATGAATAAAACTTGCCGGATTGAAATTCGGTAGCCGGCAGCATGCCGGCCGACGAGAAAGCAGACTGCAACCCGCAGGCGGGTGTCACATCCGGAGACGGACGGAGACGGGCGCAGGCGTGAGCTGCGCGGGTTGCTAGTGAATTCGTAGAATTGGGCATGTGCATGCCGTCTGCTTTAGTTGGTCTGATATTCGAAACGCGCCAGCTTGCGCCGAAGCGTCCGCATTATCCATTCCTGCTGCTACATGGGCCTTGCACCGTTGCGCCGTTTTGACAAACCGGCAACACGCGATATCTCCTCAGGCTTGCGCGCCGCAGCAAAAACTTCCGAATTCTAGCACAGGCCGGCCGGGCTGTTAGCCGGTAGCGCTAACAGAAGACCGAAAGGGATAGCTTTTCCATATGGCAGGACCGATGGGCGATATATGGCAGGACCGCTGGGCGATATTTCGCGTTTTCGGCAAGAAGTCGGCTGGGCAAGGAAAATGCAAACCGCGGCGGAGAATCTCTGGCTGGGAATGCCCGGGATCCGAGGGTCCACCGGATGTGAGCGCATGGTTCCCTGGCCTCCGGCTGAGCGCATCAAGCAAGGGGATCACCCTTGCTCACGACGATTCCTCTTCGTCGCTCCACGCGGTCTGCAAGGCTTCGCGGATACTGCGGTGGGAAAAACCGCGCTGCTGCAGGAAGCGCATCTGCTTGGCCCGCGTTTCAGCATCGGCCGGGGGTGCGCTAAATTTGCGGCGCAAGACCTGCGCGGCACGCTCGCCCTCGCCTGCTGCCAGGTCAGCCTTCAACTCGGCGATGGCTTCCCCTTCGATGCCATGCCCATGCAACTCGGAAAAGATGCGCTGGTTACCATAACGGGCCGAGCGGCGATGCACCAGCGATTCGGAAAAGCGTTCTTGGGAGAGGAAACGTAACTGCTCCAGCCACTGCAGGAGCGCGTCGATGTCATCGCCCTCTTGCGCGTAAGGGGCAAGCTTACGCGCAAGTTCCAGGCGACTATGCTCACGTGAAGAGAGATATTTGAGCGCCCGTGCTTTCAGGCTGATCGGCGGTCTGGGCATGACGTTCGACTACACGGGCGATGTGACGGAGAAAAACACGAAGAAAAACGATGGAGCCGTATTGCATTGGAACGTGGCAGCAACAGAACGATGCGGCCGGTACTTCAACTCGACTCCCGGCCAGACCGGCGCCGGGGGCGGAGCGGGACAGGCACCACCATGACCTCAAGGCTCAGGCAAACCCTGCCGCCATGGTGGTACGTGAAGACCTTCGGATCAGGAGGCTTGCGCCTCGGCGGCGCCGCCTGCCAGTTCAGGCACACCCAGTGCGACGCGGACCTTGTTCTCGATCTCGCGCGACAGTTCCGGATGTTCCTTCAGGTAGTTACGGGCGTTGTCCTTGCCCTGACCGATGCGCTCGCCGTTGTAGCTGTACCAGGCACCGGACTTCTCCACGACCTTGTGCTCGGAGCCCAGATCCAGGATTTCGCCTTCGCGGGAAGTGCCTTCGCCATACAGGATGTCGAAGTGGGCTTCGCGGAACGGAGGTGCAACCTTGTTCTTGACGACCTTGACCTTGGTTTCGCTGCCAATGACTTCGTCACCCGACTTGATCGAACCGGTACGACGGATGTCCAGGCGCACCGAGGCGTAGAACTTCAGCGCATTGCCGCCGGTGGTGGTTTCCGGATTACCGAACATGACACCGATCTTCATGCGGATCTGGTTGATGAAGATGACGGTGGTATTGGTGCGGTTGATGCTGCCGGTCAGCTTGCGCAGGGCCTGCGACATCAGGCGGGCCTGCAGGCCGGGCAGGGAGTCGCCCATGTCACCTTCGATTTCGGCCTTCGGGGTCAGCGCGGCCACCGAGTCGACCACGATCAGGTCCACGGCCCCAGAACGCACCAGGGCGTCACAGATTTCCAGCGCCTGTTCGCCGGTGTCGGGCTGCGAGATCAGCAGGTCGTTCAGGTTCACGCCCAGCTTCTGGGCATAGGTGACGTCCAGCGCGTGCTCGGCGTCGATGAAGGCGCAGGTACCGCCCAGCTTCTGCATCTCGGCGATCGATTGCAGGGTCAGGGTGGTCTTGCCGGAGGATTCCGGACCGTAGATCTCGATGACGCGACCGCGCGGCAGGCCGCCGATGCCCAGCGCGATATCCAGGCCCAGGGACCCGGTGGAGACCGCCTGGATTTCCTCAGCGACGACGCCGTCTTCCATGCGCATCACCGAGCCCTTGCCAAACTGCTTTTCAATCTGTGCCAACGCGGCGGCCAGCGCCTTGCTCTTCTCAGAGTTGTTCGCAGCTTTTTTGTCGTCCATAAATCTCTCTCGGCAAAATGTCGTGAAGAAGGGGTTCAGGGGGAGTCTTGCGGTCTTGCAGATATTGCCCGGAGGCAGAAGATGATGACCGCCCCGATAGAGCGATACTGTATAAAAAAACAGTGCTCCATGCAAGCGTTTTTGCGTACCCGGCAAATAAACTGCGGGCGAAAACCACAATTATAAGAGAGGCGGCCGTCGTAAAAGCCTTTAAATCGCAGAGGAATGATGCATGGAAGGAAAAAAAGCGGCACACTCGCGAGTTGGTAGGAATAATTCATCAGTTATGCGTCAATGGACGCGCAAAACACGTCATCTCGCCAACTATTGCGACGCAGCAACACCGATGACCGGTGCGCGGCCGTTCGCATTCAAGACCGATAGATCGTTAGACAGACAGTTCTCATGAGTTTAGTGCCTTTCAGCCATATCAGCGCCCTGCGCTGCCTGGTCATCGACGACATGCCGACGATGCGCCAGAACATCCGCATGCACCTCGGGCAGCTCGGCGTGACCAAGGTGGACCAGGCCGCCACGCCGGATGAGGCCATCCGCTTCGTGCAGTCCGGCACCTATGACCTGATCATCTGCGACTACAACCTGAACAAGGAAAGCAACGGCCAGCAGCTGCTGGAGTTCTTCCGTACCCAGAACATGCTCTCGCCGACCTGCATGTTCATCATGGTCACCGCCGAGAGCGGCTACAACCTGGTGGCCAGCGCGGCCGAATTCCAGCCGGATGCCTACATGCTCAAGCCGCTGACGGCCAGCCGCATCGCCGAGCGCGTGGACCGCCTGCTGGAAAAGCAGCATGCCATGCTGCCGGTGACCGAGAAGATGAAGCGCAAGGACATCACCGGTGCCATCCTGGAATGCGACAACGTGCTCAAGGCCGCGCCCAAGTGGATCGTGGAGATCATGAAGACCAAGGGTACGCTGCTCATCGAGCAGCGCCGTATCGACGAGGCGCGCGAGGTCTACAAGCAGGCGCTGGCCATGCGTGACGACCTGGTATGGGCCAAGATCGGGCTGGCCCGCTGCAACATCGTGGCCGGTCAGATGGACGACGCCCGCGCCATCGTGCAGGACGTCCTGGCGCAGAACAAGCAGTTCATCGCCGCCTACGACCTGCTGGCGCAGATCGACGAGGCCCAGGGCAACCAGGAGGGAGCGCTGGAGGCCCTGACCAAATCCTCGGAAATCATCCCCTCGGCGCGCCGCAGCCGGCTGGTGGGCGATGTCGCCTACCGCAGCGGCCATCTGGACCAGGCACGCGAAGCCTACGACAAGGTGCTCAAGCACACCAAGGGTTCGCTGACAGCACAGCCCACCGACCTGCTGTCGCTGGCGCAGGTACACGTCGACAGCGGCGATCCCGACGCGGCGCTGCGCCTGCTGGAAAGTGCCCCACGCCGGTATGAAGAGTCCAGCATCTTCGTCTCCGCCCAGGCGGCCGTACAGGCGCAGGCCTATGTGCAGCTGGGTGATTCGATCTCGGCCCAGCAGGCCTTCGAGACGGCCCGCCAGGCCGCCGCCAAGGAATCGTCCGATACCACCACCCTGGCACTGGCCAAGGCCGCCTTCTCGATGGGCAAGGACGAGGAAGGCGCCAAGCTGATCGCCGAAGCGGTGAAGTCGGACCACGAGAACAAGACGCTGCAGATGCTGGCGCGCAAGGTGCTGGCAGATACCGGCCGCGCCAACCTGGCCGAAGAACTGATCGACGGTGCCGTCAATCACTGCATGAGTATCATCGCCGAAGCCAATGCGCTCATGCGCAGCGCCAAGCCGGACGAATCACTGGCCAAGCTGGAAGAGGCGCTGGCCAGCATGCCCGAAAATACCGGCGTGCTGCTGGCATCGGCCCAGTTGCATCTGCTGTGGATGAGCCAGCGCGGCTGGAACGAGGAATATGTCAAGCGCGTGCGCCGCTACCTGGCCACGCTGGATCGCCTGATCCCGGGCAACGATAGAGTCGCGAAGATGCACAAGTTCCTGCGCGATACCCTGAGCAAAGTAGCCCCGAAGAGCTGACCATGGACCCCAAGCTTGCCGCGATCATCATTCACGACATCAAAAATTCCCTGGGTGTGCTGGAGGGGGAGTTGCGCCGCCTGTCCGAGGACGTGCCGCGCGCCCAGCAGGCCCATGTCACCTGTCTGGCCCTGCAGGAAAAGCTGATCGCCTTCCTGACGCTGTACAAGGCCGATTCGCAGGGCCTGCGTGCGCAGGTCGAAGCGGTCTCGCCGCTGGACTTCCTGGAAGCGTTGATCCGCGAACAGGCGGTCAGCCGCGGCAACGAAATCGCGCTGACCTTGGACCAGAGCGATATGCCGGTGATCGGCTTCTTCGACGAGCACCTGGTGGCGCTGGCGCTGGAAGCGGCGCTGCAGAACGCCAGCCGCTTCGCCCGCACACAGATCGCGCTGGGTTGCCGCAAGCATCCCGAGGGCGGGGTGATCTTTACGGTGCGCGATGACGGTCCCGGCATCGGCACGCAGGAAAAGAAGCCCTCCACCGGCCTGGGCATGGATCTCTGCAATGCGATCGCCACCGCCCACAACAAGGAAACGCGCCACGGGGAGGCGCGCCTGTCCAACCATCCCGATGGCGGCGCGCTGTTCGAGCTGTGCCTGCCCTGAGTCGTGCTGACCAGGGCGAGATCCCCTGATCGGCCTGCCGTACATGCGCAAAGCGCATATCCAAGCGTGAAAATAGTCGTTCTGTCAGCCCGGCTTCGTGCTTAGAGTGCTGGTTTGTCGCGCCTGTGCGCGGGCAGGGTCCCGGCCCGCCCGCCGCGCGGGTGCCGCCTCCTTCACGATACAGGGAACCCATCCATGCGACGCAGACATTTCCTCGGCATGGCGCCGGCCGCTCTCGGCCTGGGCGCCCTGTTGCCCGCCAGCGCAGGCGCGCAGAACGCCAGCAAGACCATCCGCATCGGCTACCAGAAGTCTTCCACCCTGCTGACCATCCTCAAGGCCAATGGCACGCTGGAAAAGCGGCTGGCCCCGCTTGGCACGACCCTCAGCTGGCATGAATTCACCAGCGGCCTGCCGCTGCTGGAGGCACTCAATGTCGGTGGGGTCGACCTCAGCGCCGACGTGGCCGACACGGTCCCGGTATTCGCGCAGGCAGCCGGAGCCAGGCTGGTCTATGTGGCACAGGAGTCCCCCTCGCCTTCGGCGCAGGCCATCGTGGTGCACACCGATTCGCCGCTGCGTCGGGTCAGCGATCTGCGAGGCCGCAAGCTTGCCGTGACCAAGGCGGCGGGGGTGCACTATCTGCTGATCGCCAGCCTGGAAAAGGCCGGTCTGAAGTTCAGCGATGTGGAGGCCGCCTACCTGTCGCCCGCCGACGGGCGCGCCGCATTCGAGCGCGGTAGCGTGGACGCCTGGGTAACCTGGGATCCTTTTCTGGCCGGCGTGCAGCGCCAGTCGCAGGTGCGCATCCTGGCCGACGGACGCGGGGTGGCGGACTACCAGCGCTACTACCTGGCCGCCGCCAGCTTTGCCCAGGCAAGGCCGGAAGTGTTGCAGGTGGTGTTCGACGAATTGAAGAAAACAGGCACGCAGGCCAAACAGCAGCCCGCTCAAACCGCGGCCTTCCTGGCGCCGCTCTGGGGGCTGGATGCCGAGACCATCGCACTGGCCAACAGCCGGCGCAGCTATGAGGTGCGCGCAGTCAGGCCGGAGGCGCTGGGCGAACAGCAGCGTATCGCCGATGCGTTCTTCGCCGCCGGTCTTCTGCCCAAAAAGGTCAACACCAGCGATGTCGCGATCTGGACACCGGGCCAGGCTTGAGCATGGACGGACTGGATCGCATCACGCTCCTGCTGCTGGCTTTCCTGGTGGTGGTGGCGCTGCTGTTTCCGCTGTCGGCAGGACGTGACAATCGACGCGAGAGGCATCGGCAGGATGAACGGGAGCAATGAGGGAGCGCCGCGGATGCGGTGCTTTTTTTTGTCTGCCGGCAGGCAGCGACCGGACGACGCGGCCGGTGGGGCAATAGCGGCCGGTGCTTCAGGACAGAACACTGGATTGACGGACGACAGGCGTGGAATGCACACAAAAAAAACCGCCGGCATAAGCCGGCGGTAAAACGGACTGGCGACGCTCATCCACTAACCGCCGCCTTCCGCGCCAAACTGATACTTGCTACATGAACTTCATGGACTGTCGCGACGGGATCACGCCGATACCGGGTCCAGTTGCTGGATGCCTGCCAGCACCCAGCCACCCTGGCCGGCGGCCGGCTTGGACAGGTTCCAGATTTCCGCGAACTGGGCCGGCGACGCGCTCGGATCTTCCTTGATGAAACCGAAGAACTTGACGCTGGCCAGGTAATCATTGCCCACTGTTTCCACGCCCAGCACTTCGGCATCCAGCGAGACCACGTCGGTCTGGTTGGAAGCAGCGCCGCGCTCCTGGATCTGCAGACGCAGCTCGGCGAACATTTCCGGGGTGGTGAATTCACGGATGTCGTTGATGTCGGCCTTGTCCCATGCCGCCTGCAGGCGGATGAAATAGGTCTTGGCATTGCGCACGAAGCCCACCGTGTCGAAGCCCGCCGGGATACCGTAGGCCGCCACCGTTTCGGCATTGCCGAAACCGCCACCGAAGCCGCCTTGCGATGCAGCCGCTGCCGGCTCGCCGGTCTTCAGCATGGAACCGATCTGGGGCGTGGCCGAGGCGTTGTCAGAGGCTTGCGGTGCGGCACCAGCCCAGGCCGGGGTCGGCTGCGAAGCCTCCTGCTTGCGACGGAACAGGCGGATCACGAACATGATCGCCAGGGCGATCAGGGCCACGGTCAGAATGGTGCTGATCATGCTGGCCAGGGCGCCGCCCAGGCCGAAGTGCGACAGCAGGGCGCCCAGGCCCAGGCCCAGCAGGGCACCACCCAGCAGGCCCTTCCACATGCTCGGCTTGGCGGCGGCAGCCGCCGGGGCCGCGGCGGGCGCAGCCGGCTTGGCGGCAGCGGCCTGGTTCTGTTGCATCGGAGCAGGGCTCTGCGCCTGACGGCTGGCGCTGGAGGACTGTTTGCCGATCGATCCGCCACCACCAAGACGCTTGGCTTCGACGGTCGAAATGCCAACAGACAGCGTCATCACCGCCACTATCAGCGCGACAAATGCTTTTTTCATGCTTTCTCCTAGAGGATTCTGATGATGTGATGCGGTCACATCGGCCGTAATGCGTGTATCAGGTGAAGTGCCCTGGATCAGCGCCGGCGCAGGCGAGCGGGCGCAGGTCGCGTACGCGCCTGTCACTGCATTCGCAGCACGCGAGGCCTCGGAGCATTCAGGGGCAGTTCGGCGGGCGCGGCAGGACAGTCGCGCTAGGCGACGGGATCAGGCCCGGGGAGGACGTCCCGCGCGAGGCAGGAACGGAGGTTGCATGGCGGCATCGCTACGTAGAGCGGGCGCCAGGCGGGAAGTTTGCGGCACGATGGCCAGAGACTGGATCAGCACCGGCTCGTCACCGATGCCGGCATGGGTGGAGAAATCCTCACCGCTGTCGGCGTAGCCGGCACCGTCATCGTCGTTGGCGGCGGCATCGGCCACCACCGCGTGCGACTGGTCGCCGGCCGCAGCGTGGTCAGCCAGGGAAACGGTCTGGTCGGCGAGATGCTGGACGGCCACGGTGGCATGCGCCGGTACCGGCGCCGAGAAATCGGTCGCGGCCATCGAGCTGGCGTACGTCAGCACCGCTGCAAAAACTTGCACCGGTAACAGACAGATCAGCAGGAGGACCCACAAACGTTTCATCAGATTTTCCAGCAAATGATGCGAGAAATTATATCAACAAAAATTGCGCTGGCAGCAAGTAAATCTTGCGCACGTCCATACTATAAGGCCAAAGCGCGCGAGTTCAATGGACTATCTCGGAATTGTTACACTTCGGGCCGCCGCCCTCCCGAATGGACAGGCCTATCAGGATATCCCTGATTTGCATTGGCAAATGAATTAGTGGAATATGAAAGAAAAGTACCATAACAATTCAACCATCCGAGACAAATCAGCCGAGTCCGACTCGCTGACCGATTCCTATGCGCATCCTCCTTGCTGAAGACGACAGCGTACTGGCCGACGGACTGACCCGTTCCCTGCGCCATTCCGGTTATGCGGCCGATTGCGTCAAGAATGGCGTGGAAGCCGATTCGGCCCTGTCGACCCAGGACTTCGATCTGCTGATCCTGGACCTGGGCCTGCCCAAGATGTCCGGCCTTGAGGTACTGCGGCGCCTGCGTGCGCGCAATTCGCGCCTGCCGGTGCTGATCCTGACGGCCGCCGACTCGGTCGAGCAGCGTGTGCAGGGCCTGGACCTGGGCGCCGACGACTACATGGCCAAGCCCTTCGCCCTGTCCGAACTGGAAGCGCGGGTCCGTGCCCTGACCCGGCGCGGCGCCGGTGGCGGCCCTACCGTGATCAAGCACGGACCGCTGTCGTTCGATCAGGTCGGCCGCATCGCCTATATCGGCGAGCAGATGCTGGAACTCTCGGCGCGGGAACTGGGGCTTCTCGAAGTATTATTGCAACGCACGGGTCGTCTGGTCTCCAAGGAACAGTTGGTGGACCACCTGTGCGAATGGGGAGAGGAAGTCAGCAACAATGCCATCGAGGTCTATGTCCATCGTCTGCGCAAGAAAATCGAGGTCGGCGGCGTGCGTATCGCTACCGTGCGCGGGCTGGGCTATTGCCTGGAAAAACTCCCCGAAGCCGGCACCGCGCCACTGGTGGCATCCAACAGCGTGGCCTGAGCCGGCGCCCTCCCCCTCACACATCGCACGCGCGCCTGCGCTGATCCGTCATGACAGCGCGTGATCCCTCTTCCGCAGCGTCCGCCACCCCCGAGCCGCAGACGCACACCGAAGCCCAGCCCGGCCAGACACCCCGCAAGAAGCGCCGCGCCGCCCTGGCCACGCAGCCGGTGGAGCGCATCCAGCGCTCGCTGTTCGGCGAGATCCTCGACTGGATGCTGGCCCCGCTGCTGCTGTTGTGGCCGATGAGCATCGCCATCACCTACCTGATCGCTCAGTCGATCGCCAACCAGCCCTTCGACCGTGCCCTCGAAGACAGCGTCACGGTGCTCGCCCAGCAGGTCTCGGAAGTCAATGGCAAGGTGGTGGCGCGCCTGCCGGTCTCGGCCCGCGATCTGCTGCGTGCCGACGATATCGACAACATCTACTACAAGGTCACCGGTCCCGATGGCGAATATGTGGAAGGCGACGTCGACATGCCGCAACCGCCGGCCGAAGAGGACCGCGGCACCATCGGCACCGTCCAGTTCCGCAACGACATCCTGCACGGCAGCGACGTGCGCATCGCCACCCTGCAGGTAGACCTGCGGCGCAGCCCGGCCCAGCGTGCCGCCCGCCACGAACCACGGCTGGCGACGGTGCAGGTCGGTGAAACCCTGGAAAAGCGCGCCCAGCTGGCCAATGAAATCATCAAGGGCGTGATCCTGCCGCAATTCGTGATCCTGCCGGTGGCGCTGGCGCTGGTCTGGTTCGCCCTCTCGCGCGGCCTGTCGCCCCTGTCAGAGCTGCAGCAGCGCATCCGCGCGCGCCGACCCGACGATCTTTCGCCCATCGACTCCGGTCAGGTGCCGGAAGAGATCTCGCCGCTGGTGCGCTCGCTCAACGACATGCTGGCGCGGCTGTCGCAGACCATTGCCATCCAGAAGCGCTTCATCGCCGATGCCGCGCACCAGATGAAGACGCCGCTGGCCGGCATGCGCATGCAGTCCGAGCTGGCGCTGCGTCAGGATGATCAGGTCGACGTGCGCCGCTCGCTGGAACAGCTGGCCAAGAGTTCGGAGAGTGCCACCCGGCTGGTCAACCAGCTGCTCTCGCTGGCCCGCGCCGAGAACCCGCAATCGCAGTCCGGCGGCATGGCTGCGCTGGAACTCAACGAACTGGTGCGCAGCGTGGTGCAGGACTGGGTACCGATGTCCTTCACCCAGCGCATCGACCTGGGGTTCGAACAACCCGGCCATCCGATCATGATCACCGGCAACGCCATCATGCTGCGCGAGCTATTGTCCAACCTGCTGGACAATGCGCTGCATTACACGCCGCATGACGGCAGCGGCCGCGTCACCGTGCGCGCGCGCACCGACGAGGGCGGCGGCCTGGCGATCCTGGAAGTGGAGGACAACGGCCCCGGCATCCCTGCCGCCGAGCGCGCCAACGTCTTCGAACGCTTCTACCGCATCCTCGGCACACCCAGTACCGGCAGCGGACTGGGCCTGGCCATCGTGCGTGAGATCGCGCAACAGCACGATGCCGCCGTCGAGATCACCGCCAATCCGCGCAGCAGCGATCCGCGCCAGCCAGGCTGCCTGTTCCGCGTGAGCTTTCGCATGATGCCGCGCACACCCTTCTTCGACGATATCACCTGACATGGACCAAGGCTCCCCCGCACCGGACCCCGGCAACCAATGGCACCGCACGCGCCGCATGACGGGCTGGCTGCTGGCGCTGTGGTTCCTGGCCACGTTCTTCTTCATCTATTTCGCGCGCGAGCTGGACCAGGTACACCTGTTCGGCTGGCCGATCTCCTTCTACATGGCGGCCCAGGGCATGATGCTGATCTACCTGGCCATCGTCGTCATCTACGTACGCCGCATGCGGCGCATCGAACAACTGGTCAGACGTGAACAAGGCGAGCCCTGGCATGGAGAGTAACAAGGACTTCTTCCGGCGCCTGTGCCGCTACTACGGTTTCTACACGCTGGGCTTCATCGCCTTCCTGTGCGTGCTGGCCATCCTGGAACGCGAAGGCATGCCGCGCTCGTGGATCGGCTATCTGTTCCTGTTCGTCACCATCGGCCTGTATGCCGGCATCGGCGTGGTCTGCCGCACCTCCGACGTGCCCGAATACTATGTCGCCGGACGGCGCGTGCCGCCACTCTTCAACGGCATGGCCACCGCCGCCGACTGGATCTCGGCGGCCACCTTCATCAGCCTGGCCGGTGGCCTCTACCTGCAGGGCTTCGACGGCCTGGCCTACATCCTCGGCTGGACCGGCGGCTATTGTCTGGTGGCGCTGCTGATCGCGCCCTACCTGCGCAAGTTCGGCCAGTACACCATCGCCGACTTCCTCGCCGCCCGCTATCCCGGGCGCGCCGGCAGCCATGGCGCCAACCTCATCCGCATCCTGGCGGTGGCGGCCACCATCCTCATTTCCTTCACCTATGTAGTGGCGCAGATCTATGGCGTGGGCCTGATCACCTCGCGTTTCACCGGCATCGACTTTTCCATCGGCATCTTCCTCGGCCTGGCCAGCATCCTGGTGTGTTCCTTCCTGGGCGGCATGCGCGCCATCACCTGGACCCAGGTGGCGCAATACATCATCATCCTGTTCGCCTACCTGATCCCGGTGATCTGGCTCTCGGCCAAGCATGCCACGATACCGGTGCCGCCGGTGGCCTATGGCGCGGTACTGCCCAAACTCAGCGCCATGGAACACAGGCTGGAAGAAGACCCCAAGGAAAAGGAAGTACGCCAGATCTTCCAGGCGCGCGCCGACGACTACGAACGGCGCCTGCAGCACCTGCCTCAATCCTGGCTGGACGGCCGGGTGGAAGCGCAGAACCAGGCCGACCAGATCCGCCGCGATACGCACGCTTCGCTGGCCGAGATCAAGGCCGCCAGCCGGGCGCTATCGTCCTATCCGAAGTCCCCCGAGGAAGCCGAACGCAAATGGACCGAGGCACGCGCCGCCAACCTGACGCGGGCGCAACCGCCGATGTCGCAGACCGAGCCCTTCCCCGGGCGCGACAAGCAAAGCTCCGACATCAAGCGCAACAACTTCCTGGCCCTGGTGTTCTGCCTGATGCTGGGCACGGCCGCGTTGCCGCACATCCTGATGCGCTACTACACCACGCCCACCGTGGCTGGCGCGCGCACCTCGGTGTTTTGGACCCTGTTCTTCATCATGCTGATCTACCTCACCGTGCCGGCGCTGACGGTGCTAGTGAAGTACGACATCTATACCTCACTGGTGGGCAGCAGCTACAGTCACCTGCCGGACTGGGTCTATTACTGGGGCAACATGGACAAGCTCAATCCGCTGCTCTCCATCAATGACCTGAACCGCGACGGGCTGGTGCAACTGGGCGAGATTTCCATGGATGGCGACATCATCGTGCTGGCCATGCCGGAGATTGCCGGCCTGCCCTATTTCGTATCCGGCCTGGTGGCCGCAGGGGGACTGGCGGCGGCGCTGTCGACCGCCGACGGCCTGTTGCTGACCATCTCCAATGCGCTCTCGCACGACGTCTACTACAAGGTGGTCGATCCCAGCGCCTCGACCCAGAAGCGGGTCACCATTTCCAAGCTGCTATTGCTGGTGGTGGCGCTGCTGGCGGCCTATGCGGCCTCGCTCAAGCCCGGCGACATCCTGTCGATGGTGGGCGCGGCGTTTTCGCTGGCGGCCTCCACGCTGTTCCCGGCGCTGGTACTGGGGGTATTCTGGAAGCGCGCCAACCAGCCCGGCGCGATTGCCGGCATCCTGTGCGGCTTCGTGATGTGCGTGTACTACATGCTGCACACCAATCCCTCCTTCGGCGGAAGCGCGGCCGGACAATGGTTCCACATCGCGCCGATCTCGGCGGGCATCTTCGGTGTCCCGGTGGGCATGGCCGCCATGATCATCGTCAGCCTGCTCACGCCACCGCCGGATGAAGCCACCATTGCGCTGATCGACCATATCCGCACTCCCTGAGCGCGGAGCACCAGCTCAGATCGACAGTTGCAGCCCTCGCGCCTCTTCGCCCGGCATCACGGTGACCGCCACCTGCATGCTCTGCTGGCCACCGCCGATGAGTACGCCGCGCAAGGGCGAGATATCCAGGAAATCGCGGCCCCAGCCGAGCGTGATATGGCTGGTATCGGGGAAGATGCCATTGGTCGGATCGGCATCGATCCAGCTGCCTTCGCCGCCATCGGCACCGGGACAATAGACCGAGACCCAGGCATGCGAGGCGTCGGCGCCGATCAGGCGCGGTTGCCCCGGCGGCGGATCGGTGAGCAGATAGCCGCTGACGTAGCGCGCCGCCAGGCCGATGGAGCGCAGACAGGACAGCATCAGGTGCGCAAAGTCCTGGCACACTCCGCGCCGGTTGACGAAGACCTCGGTCACCGGGGTGGATACGGTGGTGGCGGCCGGGTCGAAGGCGAACTCCTCATGGATGCGCAGCATCAGCGCACGCACTCCCTCCACCACCGACAGGCCGGGCACGAAGCACTCGGCCGCATAGCGGATGAATTCGCGCTTGATGCGAACGTGCGAGGATTCGAACAGGAAATTGGAAGCGTCCAGCATCCCCGGCGCCATCGTCCGGCCGCCGTGATAGGCCATCGTCATGGCGGCCTCATCCCAGGCCATGCTATCCGGCGGCTGCCCGCGCGGGGTGAGCGCGACCCAGGAATCGGCCTGCACGTCCAGGCTGGTGTGGTCGGTATCGAGGGAAAAGGCCTTGATGATATTGCCGAAATTGTCGGCATAGCTGCGCACCAGCTGCGGCGCCGGCGCCACGTTGACCGTGTGCGACAGGCACTGCTGCCACGGCAGCTCACGCGGCGTCAGGTGCAGCACCTGATGCGACAGGCGCACCGGCAGAGCGTAACGGTAGGTGGTCTGGTGATGGATGCGGTAGACCACACGCTGGCTGTCCATGCTCATTTCAGACCCCCTGGCTGACCGGCGCGGTCAGCGGCGTGAAGTAATGACGCGAGAGATCATCGGAGAGCATGTAGCCGCCGCTGACGGCGTCACGCATCAATTGCGTCAGGCGTGCGTTGGCCTGTTCCACCTCGGGATGATCATGGGCGAATTCGCTCAGGTTCATGGCCTCCAGCTGGCTGGACAGATGAGTGGGAATGCTCATGCTGAGCAGGCCCAGCTGCTGTGCGATGTCGCTGATGTATTGCTGCAGCATGCGGAACTGGTAGGCCATGCCGTGCGGATTGCTGGCGTCGAACACCAACAGGTGCAGCACCGGCAGCCATTCCGGTGTACGCCGATAGCGCACGCGATAGGTGACGATGCTGCTGGCCGATTCCAGCAGCCACGACAGCGCCGCCGTCTGGCGCTGCGGCGGCAACCGCAGGAAGTTGTCGAACAGCGCGGCCATGTTGGCCATGCGCTCGATGTGACGGCCCACCATCAGGAACTGCCAGCCGGCGTCGCGCGTCATGTCGTCCAGCGCATGCCCGGCCAGGCCGGAACAGGCATCGATCACGTTGCCCAGCACCTGCTGCGCGGCGGCCGGGGTATTGATGCGTTCCTGCACCATGGCCGGCATCTTGGTCAGCGCATGCCAGTTGTCCAGCGACAGATGCTCCCGCACCTGGTAGGCGGCGTTGGCCAGCTGGCGCAACTGCGTGGCCACGCTGACCGGCGCCGAGGGATCGACCACCGCCGCCTGCAGGCTCTGCTGCAGACCGGTGATGGTCGGACGGGGCTCCGACTTGGGCATCTGCACGCCCAGCTGGCTGCAGATCCAGGAAACGCTACCGAGCATGCCCCGGCTCTCGCTCTGGCCATCCATGGTGTACTCCAGCGTGGTACGGAGCAGGCGCGCGAGATTCTTCACGCGCTCCGAATAGCGCCCCATCCAGAACAGGTTTTCACCGGAGTGCGAGGAGACATCGACCGTGCCCTTGATGACGGTGACGTTTTCGGCACCATGACTACCCTCGACCACGCTGGGCGCTGGCCGCTCCGCTTCGCGCAGCACCCACACATCCTTGCTGGTGCCGCCCTGCTGCATCGAGACCACGTCGCGCCGCTGGCGCGGCGCCACGCGGGTCAGCCCGCCAGGCATCACCTGGTAGCAGCCCTCGCCATCGGCCACCGCGAATACGCGCAGGCTGATGGTGCGGTTCATCAGGCGATAGTCGCCACTGCGCGACATCACCGGCGCCTGCGACAGCCTGACCCATTCCTGCGCGGCGTAGGCATGCGGCTGCAGTTGCAGGCTTTCGACCAGGCGCCGGCGCGCTGCACCGACGACCGCATGGCCGAACACCGGTTGCATGCGCATGGAGGAAAATGCCGGCACGATCACCAGGTCATCCAGATGCGCCAGCGTATAGTCCAGCGCCGGCTTTTCACCGCACCACCACGAAGCCACCGAGGGCAGCATCAAGGACTCGCCGAACAGACGCTCGTTGATGGCCGGCAGGAAGCCATGCAGCGCAGTCGATTCCAGTACCCCGCTGCCCAGCGAATTGGCGATCACCACATTGCCCAGACGCGCCGCCTGCGTCAGCCCGGGCACACCGAGGGCAGAATCGGCACGCAGCTCCAGGGGATCGCAATAGTCGTCGTCCATGCGGCGCAGGATGGCGTGCACCCGGCGCAGTCCGTTCAGGGTCTTCAGGAAGACCTGGTCGCCCCGCACCGTGAGGTCCACCCCTTCCACCAGCGGGAAACCCAGCGTATGCGCCAGGAAGGCATGCTCGGAATAGGTTTCGTTGTAAGGGCCGGGCGTGAGCAGCACGATCAGCGGCACCTCGCCCTGGGCCGGCGCCAGCCGCGTGAGCATCGCCCGCAACGTATGGAAGTAGCGATGCGGTGACTCCACGTGCATGTCGCGCAGCGCCTCGGGCATGGCGCGCGCCATGATCTGGCGGTTCTGCAGCGCATAGCCGGTCCCGGATGGCCCCTGGGTACGGTCCGAGACCACCCACCAGGTGCCATCGGCCGAACGCGCCAGGTCGATCGCATAGGCATGCAGATGCACACCCCCCGGCGGCTGCCAGCCATGGCAGGGCATCAGGTAGCCATGCTGGCCGAATACCAGCGCCGGTGGCAGCAGACCTTCGGCGATCAGGCTCTGCGGTCCGTAGATATCGGAGAGCAGGCCATTCATCAGGCGCGCCCGTTGCGCCACCGCGCGTTCCAGGAAATCCCATTCCTCGGAAGACACCAGGTGCGGCAGCAGATCCAGTTCCCACGGCCGATTGGCGCCCTTGGGATCGGCGTAGACGTTGTAGGTCACGCCATCGGAAGCGATGGCGTCGCGCACCTCGTTGGCGCGCCGCCGCAGCATTTCCGGCGACAGGTTTTCCAGCTGGTCGATCAGCGTACGCCAGTGCGGGCGCAGGCGGCCGTCGGCCGCCAGCATCTCGTCATAACGATCGCTGGCTACCGGATAGCTTTCCAGTAGGCGCTGGGGCATAGGTCATTGGCGACCGGGCTGCACTGCGCGCCGGCTTGCACCGCGCGCAGTGCCAGAGGCGGCAGGACACCGCGCCCGGTTCAGTTTTTGAAGTAGCGTAAGTCTAACGTAAAAGGAAACTCGATAGACGCCCGCGCCGGGGTGACCCGTAATTTTCCCGGGGTATGGTTCATGCGGAAATAGCGCGCCAGGCGGCGGCTTTCCGCTTCGAAGGCATTGACCGGGAAGGTCTCGTAGTTACGCCCGCCCGGATGCACCACGTGGTACTGGCAACCGCCCAGGCTGCGGCCGTTCCAGGTATCGACCAGATCGAAGGTCAGCGGTGAATCCACCGGGATGGTCGGATGCAGCGCCGATGGCGGCTGCCAGGCGCGGTAACGCACGCCCGAGACGAACTGTCCGACCGTGCCGGTAGGCTGCAACGGCACCGAAACGCCATTGCAGGTCAGCACGTAACGGTCCGAAGCCATGCCGCTGACCTTGACCTGCAGGCGCTCCAGCGAGGAATCGACATAGCGCGCAGTACCGCCGCCGCTGTTCTCTTCGCCCAGCACGTGCCAGGGCTCCAGCGCCGTGCGCAATTCGATCTGCATGCCTTTGACGTTATAGTCGCCGATCTTCGGGCAGCGGAATTCCATGTGCGGTGCGAACCACTCGGCGCGCATGGGATAGCCAGCCTCGTTCATGTCGGCCATCACATCAGCAAAGTCCTGTTCGATGAAATGTGGCAGCAGGAAGCGGTCATGCAGCTCGGTTCCCCAGCGCACCAGCCGTGCCGGCTTGTACGGGTCTTTCCAGAAGCGCGCCACCAGGCCGCGCAGCAGCAGCTGCTGGGTCAGGCTCATGCGCGCATGCGGCGGCATCTCGAAGGCCCGCAGTTCCAGCAGGCCCAGGCGGCCGGTGGCACTGTCGGGTGAATACAGCTTGTCGATGCAGAACTCGGCGCGGTGCGTATTACCGGTCACGTCGATGAGCAGGTTGCGCAGCAGGCGGTCCACCAGCCAGGGCGGGCAGACGCCCTGGCCCATCTGCCGTTCCATCTCGGTGAAGGCCAGCTCGATTTCCACGGTCGAGTCATTGCGCGCTTCGTCGATACGCGGCGCCTGCGAGGTCGGGCCGATGAACATGCCCGAGAACAGATAGGACAGCGAGGGATGGTTGTGCCAGTAGGAGATCAGGCTGCGCAACAGGTCCGGCCGGCGCAGGAAGGGTGAGTCACCGGTGGTGATGCCGCCCAGTACCATGTGGTTGCCGCCACCGGTGCCGGAGTGATGGCCATCTAGCATGAACTTCTCGGTGGTCAGGCGCGAGGCGCGGGCGGCGTCGTACAGGTGCGTGGTCTGCTCGACCAGTTCGCTCCAGTTGTTGGCCGGCTGGATGTTGACCTCGATCACGCCCGGGTCGGGGGTGACGCTGAACTTGCGCAGGCGCGGATCGTGCGGCGGCTCGTAGCCTTCCAGCAGGACCGGCTGCTTCAGCTCCTCGGCCACCGCCTCGATGGCCGCCACCAGTTCCAGGTAATGTTCCAGTTGCGCCAGCGGCGGCATGAACAGGTAGAACACGCCATTGCGCACCTCCGCGCAGAGCGCGGTGCGGGTGATCCAGTTGGCCGATTCCAGGTGGTCCGGCACCGGCTGGCTGTTCTGCGACGGGGCGGCGGCCGCGCGCGCCCGCGTGTCGCCCGCGACGGCCGCAGCGACGCCGGCAGCCTTGGCGCCGCGTCCGGCCGGCTCCTGCGGACTGCCCATCTGGCGGCGGATCTCGGCGTTGCTGGGCAGGGGCCTGAAGCTCTGCGCCGGATCGGCCGGATACACGGCGGGGTATTCGCCTTCCTTGACCCATGGCAGCGAATCCAGCGGCAGGCGATAACCCAGCGGCGAATCGCCGGGATAGAGATAGCAGCGCTCGCTGCGCAGGAACCATGCCCCGCTCTGCCAGCCGCGCCCGTCGTCGCGTCGCGCCAGCGGCAGCACATGCCCCACCGCGCTTTGCAGGCCCTGGGTGAACACGCGCATCAGGCGCTCGCGCTCCTGCTTGTCATCCACGCGCGAGTCGAAGGGATCGACATTGCCCGGCAGGCGGCGCTCGCGCCACATGTAGTAGAACACGTCTTCGTAGGCCGGGAAGACGTTCTTGCCATCCACCTGCAGACGTTGCGCGACCCGGTGCAGGAAATGGCTGGTGACGATCTTGTCCACCACGTTGGGGCGGGTCTCGTCACCGATCAGGGCCGGATTCATCCAGATCGGTTCGCCATCGCGGCGCCAGTAGCAGTTCAGCGCCCAGCGCGGCAGTTGCTCGCCCGGATACCACTTGCCCTGGCCGAAATGCGGCAGGCCATGGACCGCATACCTGTTGCGCATGCGATGGTAGAGCTCGGCTGCCAGCGGCTTCTTGGTCGGGCCCATGGCGGCGGTATTCCATTCCGGCTCGTCCGGATGATCCAACGAGACGAAGGTCGGCTCGCCGCCCATGGTCAGGCGCACGTCATTGGCCTGGAGGTCGGCATCGATGGCATGGCCCAGCTGTTCGATCGCGGCCCACTGCTCCTCGGTATAGGGCTTGGTCACGCGCGGCGCTTCCCAGATGCGCTTGACCGACATCAGGTGTTCAAACTCCACTTCGCAGGGATCGACCAGCCCACTCACCGGTGCGGCCGATGCCGGCTCCGGCGTGCAGGACAAGGGGATGTGTCCTTCGCCGGCAAACAGGCCCGAGGTCGGGTCCAGCCCTACCCAGCCGGCACCCGGCAGGTAGACCTCGCACCAGGCGTGCAGGTCGGTGAAATCGGCCTCGGGACCGGAAGGACCGTCGAGCGACTTCTGGTCGGCCGTCAGCTGGATCAGGTAGCCGGAGACGAAACGCGCCGCCAGCCCCAGGTGGCGCAGCAACTGCACCAGCAACCAGGACGAATCGCGGCAGGAGCCGGACTGCAGTTCCAGTGTCTCTTCCGGCGTCTGCACGCCCGGTTCCATGCGGATGGTGTAGCCGATGTGCGAAGCCAGCTTCTGGTTCAGCGCCACCAGGAAATTGGCACTGCCCACCTTCTCGCGCGGAACGCTGTCCAGGAATTTCTTGAACAGCGGCGACAGCGGCAGTTTCTGCCGGTATGGCATCAGTTCGTTCTGCAGGTCCTCGGCGTACTCGAAGGGGAATTGCTCGGCATACGGTTCAAGGAAGAAATCGAAGGGATTGATGACCGACATCTCGGCCACCAGATCGACTTCGATCTTGAATTCGGTGGTCTTCTCCGGGAAGACCAGGCGCGCCAGGTAGTTCGATTCCGGGTCCTGCTGCCAGTTGATGAAATGCGGCTCGGGCAAGACCCGCAGCGAATAGCTCAGGATGCGGGTACGACTATGCGGAGCGGGACGCAAGCGGATGACTTGCGGCCCCAGGTTGATGGCACGGTCGTACTGGTAGGAGGTGACATGGTTCAGGGCCACGTGGATCGACATGGAATTCCTTTACGACAAGCAAATGATCAAGCGCAGGGCTTGGTGGTTGGTGACATGCGGCGACAGATGTCATGCATACCTTGTTTTTCTTACCGCCTGATTACTTTCCTGGTGACATTCCTTGCGGGCGACCTCGCTGTGAGTGTATGTGAGAGTGACGATGCCTGGTGCCGGAAAACCTGGATTTCTGATCCGGAAAACTAAGTCTTCTCGACCCGGACGGTGACTGGGATCGGGCTCACCTGTGATGCATATTAATGAAATCCCGCAGGCGCGGATAGATTTCGTTCTCCCAGCGCCGCCCATTGAAGACGCCGTAATGGCCGACCGCCGTCTGAACATGGTGCATGCGCATATACGGCCGAATGCTACTGCACATTTCCTGTGCGGCCACGGTCTGGCCGACAGCACAGATGTCGTCCTTCTCGCCTTCGATGGTGAACAGCGCAGTGCGGCGGATGGCGCGCGGCTCCACCACGCGCCCTTGATAGGTCAGCTTGCCCAGCGGCAGCGCGTGTTCCTGGAACACTGTGCGCACCGTTTCCAGGTAGAACTCGGCCGGCAGGTCGGACATGGCGAAATACTCTTCGTAGAAATCCTTGATCTGCGCCGCCTGCGCCTCCTCGCCCTCGACCAGATGATGGTAGAGCTTGCGGAAGGCGTCCACGTGGCGGTTCAGGTTCATGTTCATGAACGCACCCAGTTGCACGAAGCCGGGATAGACGCGCCGCCCCGCACCCGCATGGCGGGCCGGCACGGTACTGATCATGTTCTTCTCGAACCAGCTGATCGGCTTGCTCTTGGCCAGCGCATTGACGGCGGTGGGATTGACCCGGGTATCGAGCGGCCCCGCCATCAGGGTCATGGTGCGCGGCTGGGCCGGATGGTTTTCCTCAGCCATGATCGCTGCCGCAGTCAATGCCGCCACCGTGGGTTGGCACACCGCCAGCAGGTGGGCACCCGGCCCCAGCACGGTGAGGAACTGGATCACATGGGAAACGTATTCATCCAGGCCGAAAGGGCCGTGCTCCAGGGCAATGTCGCGTGCATTGCGCCAGTCGGTGATGTAGACGTCGTGGTCGCGCAGCAAGGTCTTGACGGTACCGCGCAACAGCGTGGCGAAGTGGCCCGACATGGGCGCTACGACCAGCACCTTGGGTTGATGGGCGGAGGTTTCCTTGCGGAAATGCAGCAGGCCACAGAAGGGTGTGCCGGCGACTTCCTCCTCGTGCACCGCAATTGTGCGTCCACCGTCGAGCACCTCGCCGATGGCGAAAGGTGGGCGGCTATGGGTCAGCTGCGTGCGCGCAAAAACCTCGCAGGCCGACGCCATCTTGCGCAGATAGGGCTGGGCCGGCACGCCGGGCCAGGTCATGCCCAGCATGGGCGCCATCATGCGGGCACAGGCCCGCAGTGGATCGGTGGCGTCGGCGTAGTTCTGGTAGAGCTGATAGGTATTGATCATGAAAACGCCGCCCTCGGGAGTGTCTCTTCTTGGTTTCCTTGACTGCCGCTCGCTGACCACGGGATGCAATTGTCGTGCCATTGTCGTGCCATCGAAGGGCAGCAAACGCCGCCGCCGACCGCTTTTCCGGGCCGTGCAGTGGCGTTGATAGCCGCACGGAAACCCCTTGCCGCAATGCGCAGGCTTTTCCCGCGAGCTGGCACAAGCTTTGCAAGCACTCCCCTTGCATGCCGATGACGGCCTGCGCCTTTCCTGACGCGCAGACAGGAAGGGCTGATCAAGATGATGAAGATGACACCGCCGCTGATGCGGCAGCGTGCCCAAAGTCAACCTGCACAAAACAGAAAAAGGACTGACATGCCTAAGACGACTTTGCGCATCACCAGCAAGAACTACTCCTCGTGGTCCCTGCGCGGCTGGCTCATGGCCAGGTTCGCGGGGCTCTCCTTCGAGGAAGACATCGTGCCGCCGGACGACCCGTCGGCACGGGCAGAGATCCTGCTCCTGTCTTCCTCCATCCTGGTACCCAGCCTCCACCATGGCGATGTACTGGTATGGGATACGCTGGCCATTGCCGAATATCTCAATGAAATCCGCCCCGGCGCCAAGCTGCTGCCCTCCGACCTGGCCGCCCGCGCCCATTGCCGCTCGGTCTGCGGCGAAATGCATTCCGGCTTCTCGGCCCTGCGCGCAGCGCTGCCGATGAATCTCAAGGGACACTTCCCCAACTTCAAGGTGTGGTCGCGCGCGGAAGCCGACATCGTGCGCATCACCACCATCTGGAAGGAATGCCTGGCCAAGTACGGCGGGCCTTTCCTGTTCGGCGAACAACGCACCATGGCCGATGCCATGTATGCCCCGGTGGTCACGCGCTTCATGACCTATGACGTCAAACTCGATCCCGTCTGCACTGCCTATGCCAAGCGCATCATGGCCATGCCGGAGATGCAGGAATGGATCACCGCCGCCAAGAAGGAGCCGGAGGATATCGACGAGCTCGACGTGGAATTCTAGGGCGCCGCATTGAAGAGGATCGCGCCCGTTTTTTGTCGCAGGCCCATTGCGGGAGACCGCAGAAAGGATGGATGTGATGAATACCGTAGCTGATGCAAGCGTACTGGCGCAAAACACCTTCTCGCATGTGAGCGAGGGCGACACGCCCTATGAAACGGGCGGACTGCGCGACTTCTTCCTCTACCGCGACCTGGGTATCGCCGCAGCCACCGGCGGCCAGGTGGTGGCGCAACTGGTCAAGGCCAACATGGCACCCGAGACCGGCACCGGATGGCATCGGCACGAGGCCAACTTCCACATCGTCATCATGCTCAAGGGCTGGGCGCGCTTCATGTACGACACCGAGGTCACGCTGGTCAAGGCCGGCGACTGCGTGCACCAGAGGCCGGGCATCGTGCACTTCCTGTTCGACTATTCACCGGACATGGAGTATCTGGAAATCGTCAGTCCGGCCGATTTCAAGACCATCGACATGCCGGCGCCCTGCGAGGTACCTGCACCCACTCCATGGAACAACTGAAGCCAATGCGGGTCTGCCTGCCATGGCTGCAGGCCCGCGCATGAGAGGAGCAAAAGCGTGCAATTTTCCACTGTCAAAAATTTCAGGGCTCTGTTAGTCTTTCTTCGTGCACGCCCGCTCTGGCGTGCCGCTGCAGTCCCCTAGGGTCATTGCTTCACCCTGCAATCCCGCTGGTGTTTTGCCGTACCTACCGCCTCTGTTTTCGTTACAACCTACTTAGAAAGATTCCCGCTCCCCACGGGAACGCGAAGCAAACCTATGGCACATTTTTTTGATGAGATGTATTCAGGAGGCTCCGGCAGCGAAGATCGTGAAGTGCGTCAGCACTATGCAGAATTCGCCAGCTGGCTTTCCGCGCAATCGCCGGAAATCATCGCCCGCAAACGTGCCGAATCCGACCTGATCTTCCGCCGCGTCGGCATTACCTTCGCCGTCTATGGAAACGATGCCGGCACCGAACGCCTGATCCCCTTCGACATCATCCCGCGCATCATCCACAAGGCCGAATGGGCCAAGCTGGAAGCCGGGCTGGTCCAGCGCGTCAAGGCGCTCAACATGTTCATCCACGACATCTACCACGAGCAGAAGATCGTCAAGGCCGGCATCATCCCGCCCGAGCAGATCTTCCAGAACGCCCAGTACCGGCGCGAGATGCAGGATGTGAACGTGGTCAACGACATCTACGCGCACATCGCCGGGGTCGACATCGTGCGCGCCGGCGAGGGCGAGTTCTACGTACTGGAAGACAATCTGCGCGTGCCTTCCGGCGTGTCCTACATGCTGGAAAACCGCAAGATGATGATGCGGCTCTTCCCCGATCTCTTCAAGCGCCACAAGATCGCGCCGGTCGATCACTATCCCGACCTGCTGCTGGACAATCTGCGCTCGGTGGCCCCTGCCGGCGTGACCGATCCGACGGTGGTGGTGATGACCCCGGGCATGTACAACTCGGCCTACTTCGAACATGCCTTCCTGGCCCAGCAGATGGGCGTGGAACTGGTCGAAGGCCAGGACCTGTTCGTCAAGGACAACGTGGTCTACATGCGCACCACGCGCGGCCCCAAGCGGGTCGACGTGATCTACCGCCGCATCGACGACGACTTCCTCGATCCGCTGGCCTTCCGCCCCGATTCGGCGCTGGGCGTACCGGGACTGCTGCAAGCCTATCGCGCCGGCAAGGTCACATTGACCAATGCCATCGGTACCGGCGTGGCCGACGACAAATCGATCTATCCCTACGTGCCGGACATGGTGCGTTTCTACCTTTCCGAAGAACCCATCCTCAACAACGTGCCGACCTACCAGTGCCGCAAGAAGGAGGACCTCTCCTACACGCTGGCCAACCTGGAAAAGCTGGTGGTCAAGGAAGTCCACGGCGCCGGCGGCTACGGCATGCTGGTCGGCCCGGCCTCGACCAGGCAGGAGATCGAGGACTTCCGTGCCCGCATCATCGCCAAGCCCGACGGCTACATCGCCCAGCCCACGCTGGCACTGTCGGTCTGCCCGACCTATGTGGAGTCCGGCATCGCGCCGCGCCACCTGGACCTGCGCCCGTTCGTGCTGTCGGGCAAGCAGATCACGATGGTCAAGGGCGGCTTGACGCGCGTGGCCCTGAAAGAAGGCTCGCTGGTGGTGAACTCGTCGCAGGGCGGCGGCACCAAGGACACCTGGATTCTGGAGAAATAACGATGTTGAGCCGCACCGCCGATCACCTCTTCTGGATGGCCCGCTACACCGAGCGCGCCGAGAACACTGCCCGCATGCTCGACGTGCATGTGCAGACCGCGCTGCTGCCGCAATCGACCGACGACGCCGAGCAGGGCTGGCGCGCCGTGCTGGGCATCTCGGAACTGCTCTATGGCTACAGCCAGAAATACGACAAGCTCACGCAGAAGGACGTCATCGACTTCATGGTGCGTGATCCCAACAACCCGTCGTCGATCGCATCCTGCCTGCGCCAGGCCCGCGAGAATGCGCGTGCCGTGCGCGGCGCACTGACCACGGAAGCCTGGGAAATCCAGAACGCCACCTGGATCAAGATGCAGTCCTACCTGCAGACCAATGCGCTGGAGCAGAACCCCAGCGATTTCTTCGAGTGGGTCAAGCATCGCTCGCACCTGTCACGGGGCGTGACCATCGGCACCATGCTGGAGGATGAGGCCTTCCACTTCATCCGCCTGGGGACCTTCCTGGAACGTGCCGACAACACCGCGCGCATCATCGACGTCAAGTTCCACGGCGCCAAGGAAACGCAATCGCAGAAGCAGAACGGCCAGTCGCAGTCCCAATCGCAGTCCCAATCCCAATCACAGAGCCAGGCCGCACGCGACGAAGCCGGGCAACTGGACTTCTACTACTGGGCCGCGATCCTGCGTTCGGTGTCCGGCTTCGAGATCTACCGCAAGGTCTATCGCGACGTCATCACCCCCGAGCGCGTGGCCGAACTGCTGATCCTGCGCGCCGACATGCCGCGCTCGCTCTTGGCCTGCATGGGCAATGTGATCTCCAACCTGCACCACGTGCGCAACGATGTCTCGGCCGACACCGAGCGCTTCGCCGGCAAGCTCCATGCCGACCTGAAGTTCGCCCGCATCGAGGAAATCCTGGAAGCCGGTCTGCACGACACCCTGACCGAATTCCTGGAACGCATCTTCGAGCTGGGCAATCGCATCAGCCGCGATTTTCTTGTTCCTTTGGCAGCGTAAGTGGCTCTGGCTGTGCTCTGCAGCATGAGAAAGGAGCACAGCCGCTGTCATCTTTTCCGGAAACAGGCCGTTACTGTAGGTACGTCACGACAGATGCCCCCGGCGCGCACGCTCTGGCGCCGGGCCTTACGGTAAAATCCGGCTTTACGTTTCCAAGTACCAAGATTCCATCATGACCTACTGCGTAGCCATGCGCCTCAACAGCGGCCTGGTGTTCTTGTCCGATTCGCGCACCAATGCGGGAGTGGACCATATCGGCACCTTCCGCAAGATGAGTGTTTACGAGAATCCGGGCGACCGCGTGATGGTCTTGATGACCGCCGGCAACCTGTCGATTTCGCAATCCATCCGCCAGATGCTGACCGACCGGACCAATGCCGAGGGGCGAAGCATCTGGACCGCGACCACCATGTACGAAGCCGCCCAGATCCTGGGCGACGCCATCCGCGCCGTGCACGACCGCGAGGCGGCCGAACTCAACAAGTTCGGCATCGATTTCAACGTCAGCATCATCTTCGGCGGCCAGATTCGGGGCGAGCGCTGCCGCCTGTTCCAGATGTACTCGGCCGGCAACTTCATCGAGTCGCACGATGAGAACACCTATTTCCAGATCGGCGAATCCAAGTACGGCAAGCCCATCATCGACCGCGTGGTCACCCCGCAGACCTCGCTGGACGAAGCGGCCAAGTGCGCGCTGATTTCCATGGATTCGACGCTGAAGTCCAACATCTCGGTCGGCCTGCCGCTGGACCTGCTGGTCTATGAGAGCGAAGACCTGGCCGTGACCCGCTTCGTCACCATCGACGAGCAGAACCATTATTTCCAGATGATCCGCCGCAGCTGGGGTTCTCAGCTCAAGCGCGTCTTCGAGGCCATCGACGATCCGGTCTGGGATGCCCTGCCGGAAGATACCTTGAACGTGCTTTCCACCGCCACCGACATCAGCGAGCCGGTACGCGTGCCCCCGCCCAATGGCGTGGCGCGCGGACTGCAGGCGGTACCGCGGCAGATCCTGGCGGAGCAGGATGGGGATGTAGGACAGGCGGGCTAGTCAAAATTTCTCTCAGGAAATTCGGTGTCATCCCGGCAAGACAAGTCGCCACACATCGGGAAAGCCCCGCAAAAATGAAAAAGGCTGCATCAAAGCAGCCTTTTTCATTTTGCGAAACGATTTACACCATTCAACGCACGATGGTCTGGGCTTCACCCTCGGCGCGGGCGCGGATGGTACCGATACGGTAGACGGTCTCGCCAGCGGCCTTCAGGTGGGCTTCGGCGGCATCCGCGTTTTCCTGGGAGACGATCACGGTCATGCCGATGCCGCAGTTGAAGACGCGGTGCATTTCCGCATCGGCCACGCCACCGTGCTGCTGGAGCCAGGTGAACAGCGGCGGCATGGTCCAGGACTTGGCGTCCAGCTCGGCGGTGAGGTGGTCCTGCAACACGCGCGGGATGTTCTCGACCAGGCCGCCACCGGTGATGTGGACCATGCCCTTGACTTCCAGCTTTTCCATCAGCGACAGCAGCGGCTTGACGTAGATGCGGGTCGGGGCCATCAGCACGTCGGCCAGCTTGCGGCCGTGGAAGTCGGCCTCCAGGTCCGGCTTGGCCACGTCCAGGATCTTGCGCACCAGCGAGTAGCCGTTGGAGTGCGCGCCCGAGGAAGCCAGGCCCAACACCACGTCGCCCGGGGCGATCTTGGTGCCGTCGATGATCTTGGACTTTTCCACCGCGCCCACCGCAAAGCCGGCGAGGTCGTATTCACCGTCCGGGTACATGCTGGGCATTTCGGCGGTTTCACCGCCGATCAGGGCGCAACCGGCCTGTTCGCAACCGGCAGCGATGCCCTTGATGACATCGGTGGCCGAGGGCACGTCCAGCTTGCCGCAGGCAAAGTAATCCAGGAAGAACAGCGGCTCTGCGCCCTGCACCAGGATGTCGTTGACGCTCATGGCCACCAGGTCGATACCGACCGTATCGTGGCGCTTCAGATGGAAAGCCAGCTTGAGCTTGGTGCCCACGCCGTCGGTGCCGGACACCAGCACCGGTTCCTTGTATTTCTTGCTGATCTCGAACAGGGCGCCGAAGCCGCCAATGCCGCCCAGCACGCCTTCGCGGGTGGTGCGCTTGGCGAACGGCTTGATCGCTTCGACCAGGGCATCACCGGCATCGATATCGACGCCAGCGTCACGGTAGGAGAGGGAGACATTGGAAGGTGAAGTCATGATGAAATATTGCCAGTGAAGACGGTAAAATAGGGGATTCAGTGTGAGAACGCCCTGCCAAAGCGTGATTTTAACAAAACCGACACTCCCGAACTCCGAATCCATGCCTTTTTCTTTGTCCGAAGAGCAAAAACAAAACCTGGCGTGGCTGATTGTCGGCATTTTGCTATTGTCCCTGCTGGTGGCGCTGGGGCCGATGCTGTCCCCCTTCGTCGCCGCCGGCATCCTCGGTTATGCGCTCAACCCGGGCGTGGACTGGATCGCCAGTCGGCGGCTGGGTCCGGTGCGGGTGCCGCGTTTCGTGGGCGTGACCATCATGGTGTTGCTGCTGATCCTGGCCGGCCTGGCGCTGGTGCTGATCGTGGTGCCGCTGGTGCTGCGCCAGATCCCGTTGCTGCAGGCCCAGGTGCCGCCGCTCTTGGACAAGCTGAACGCCTTCCTCTCGCCACGCCTACACCAGCTGGGCATTGACGTGCGTCTGGACCTGGCCGGCATCAAGGCCCTGCTCACGCAGCAGATCAGCACCAGTGGCGACGAGCTGTGGAGTTCGGTGCTGGCCTCGGCCCGGGTGGGCGGCACGGCGCTGCTGACATGGCTGGCCAACCTGCTGTTCGTGCCGATGGTGTTGTTCTACCTGTTGCAGGACTGGCATCCCTTCCTCAAGCGGCTGCAGATCATGATCCCACGCCGCTGGGCCGGCCGTGTCAATACCATGGCCGCCGAGGTCGATGGACTGCTGGGACAGTATCTGCGCGGACAATTGCTGGTGATGCTGGTGCTGGCAGTCTATTATTCGGTTGCGCTCACGGTGGCAGGCTTCGACAGCGCGCTGCCGGTGGGCGTACTGACAGGCTTGCTGGTATTCATCCCCTACGTCGGCTTCGGCCTGGGGCTGGTGCTGGCGATCCTGGCGGCGATCCTGCAGTTCGATGGTGCCATCGGCCTGCTGTGGGTCGCTCTGATCTATGGCGTGGGACAGGTGCTGGAAAGCTTCATCCTTACGCCCAAGCTGGTGGGCGAGCGTATCGGCTTGCATCCGCTGGTGGTGATTTTCGCCCTGCTGGCCTTTGGTCAGCTGTTCGGCTTCGTCGGCGTGCTGCTGGCGCTGCCGGCCTCGGCCATCGTCTCGGTGATCGCCATGCATGTGCGACGCGAGTACCTGGCCAGCAATTTTTACAACCGCTAGAGTGTCCATGTCTTATCACAGCCTCCATGCAGGACCGGGAAGCTGCGCAGTGTCCGGCGCCGCGCGCCGACCTGCATTAACTTGCCGCAGCACAACTGCGGCACCCGTAGCTGATACACGCCGATGAAACAGATTCCGCTCGATTTGAGCGCGGACCAGCCGCAAAGCTTCGACAGCTTCGTGACCGGCCGCAACGCAGAACTGCTGGAGCGCTTGAAGCTGCTGGCCTCTGCCGGCGTGGGCAAATCCACCCATACCGGCAGTGCCAGCACCGATCGCTTCATCTATCTCTGGGCCGAAGCCGGGGCTGGCAAGAGCCACCTGCTGCACGCCCTGGCCACCAAGGCCGGCCAGCAAGGCAATCATGCCCGCCTGATCCACGCCGACTCGCCCGAGTCGGCCTTCGAATACAGCCCCCGCACCAGCCATTACCTGCTCGACGACGTCGACCAGCTGTTCGAGGAACAGCAGATCGCCGCCTTCAACCTGTTCAACCAGATCCGCGAACAGGGCGGCTGCATGGTCTGCAGCGGCACCCTGCCGCCGACCCGGCTGGAGCTGCGCGAAGACCTGCGCACCCGCCTGGGCTGGGGTCTGATCTACCAGGTGCATGATCTCTCGGACGACGAGAAGATCGCCGCCCTGCTGCAGATCACGCTGGATCGCGGCCTGGAAATCCCCCCGGCAGTGATGATGTACATGCTCACCCACTACCGGCGCGACATGCCTTCGCTGTCGCGCATGCTCGACGCGCTGGACCGCTACTCGCTGGCCACCAAGCGCGCCATCACCCTCCCCTTGCTACGCGAACTGTTACAACAGGAATCCGGAGAACAATGAACCTCGCCCTTTTCGATCTCGACCATACCCTGCTGCCGCTCGACTCCGACCACGAGTGGGGCGAATTCATGGCGCGCATCGGCGCCGTGGATGCCGACAGCTTCCGGAAAGCCAATGATCAATGGTTCGCCCATTACCAGAACGGTACGCTCGATCCGGTCGCCTATCTGGAGTTCGCCCTGGGCAATCTGTCGCGCTTTTCGCGCGAGCAACTCGACGAGATGCACCAGCAGTTCATGGACGAAGTGGTCAAGCCGGCCATCCTGCCGCAAGCCGTGGCCCTGGTAAAGAAGCACCTGGACGCCGGCGACCTGGTGGCCATCGTCACTGCCACCAATCATTTCGTGACCAAACCCATCGCCTCGCACTTCGGCGTGGAACACCTGATCGCCGCCCTGCCCGAACTGGACGAGCTGGGCAACCTGACCGGCAAGCTGCGCGGCACGCCGACCTTCGGCCCGGGCAAGATCGTCCACACCGAAGCCTGGCTGGACCGCCTCGGCCACACCCTGGACAAGTTCGAACGCAGCTACTTCTACAGTGATTCGCAGAACGACATCCCGCTGCTGGAACGCGTCACCGACCCCATCGCCACCAACCCCAACGACAAGCTGCTGGCGCATGCGCAGTCGCGTGGCTGGCCGGTGCTGAACCTCTTCGCCGACGGCCACCCGCAATGATCAAGAAACTGATTCGCTCCATCCTTGGCCGTGGCAAGGCAGCGGCCGACGCCGAGAGCGCCGAACCGGCCAAGAAATCGCGGGCCAAGGCCGGTGCCGCCGGCGGCAAGATCGAGCCCGACGTGCTCGGTCCCAGGCAGCACGGCATCGATCCAGCCCTGGTCTCGTCCAATGCGGTACGCGTCACCCAGACCCTGCAGGAAGCCGGCTACAAGGCCTTCATCGTCGGCGGCGCGGTGCGCGACCTGCTGCTGGGGATCAAGCCCAAGGATTTCGACGTGGCCACCAACGCCACACCGGAACAGGTCAAGCAACTGTTCCGCCGCGCCTTCATCATCGGCCGCCGCTTCCAGATCGTGCATGTCATGTTCGGACAGGAACTGATCGAGGTCACCACCTTCCGTGGCGCCTCGGCCGAAGCCGCGCCCAAGGACGAGCATGGTCGCGTACTGCGCGACAACACCTTCGGTGAACAGCACGAGGACGCCACCCGGCGCGACTTCACCATCAACGCGATGTACTACGATCCGGCCAGCCAGACGGTGCTGGATTATCACGGCGGCATCGCCGACATCCGCGACAAGAAGCTGCGCATCATCGGCGAGCCCGAAGCGCGCTATCGCGAAGACCCGGTGCGCATGCTGCGCGTGGTGCGCTTCGCGGCCAAGCTCAAGTTCACCATCGACCCGGCCAGCAGTGCGCCGATCCGCGTGATGGCGCCGCTCATCGACAACGTGCCCGCCGCGCGCGTATTCGACGAAATGCTCAAGCTCCTGATGAGCGGTCATGCCCTGGCCTGCCTGCAGCAGTTACGCAAGGAAGGCCTGCATCACGGCCTCTTGCCGCTGCTGGACGTGGTGCTGGAACAGCCGCTGGGAGAAAAGTTCGTCACCCTGGCGCTGGCCAATACCGACGCCCGCGTCAAGGAAGGCAAGGGCGTTTCGCCGGGCTTCCTGTTTGCCTCGCTGCTGTGGCATCAGGTGCTGGAAAAGTGGCGCGCCTACCAGGCTGCCGGCGAGTATCCGATTCCCGCGCTGCATCTGGCCGCCGACGATGTGCTGGATGCCCAGACCGAAAAGCTGGCCCTGCAGCGCAAGATCGCCTCCGACATGCGCGACATCTGGGCCATGCAGCCACGCTTCGAGCGCCGCGTCGGCAAGGCCCCTTACAAGCTGCTGGAACACCTGCGCCTGCGCGCCGGTTTCGACTTCCTGCTGCTACGCTGCCAATCCGGTGAACTCGATGCCGAACTGGGCGAATGGTGGGAAGCCTTCATCGCCGGCAATGGCGCCGAACGCGAAGAACTGATCGCCCGCAAGCCGCCCGAGACTGGCGGCACCAGTGCCGGCGCCGGGCCCAAGAAGCGCAAGCGCCGCGGTGGCCGCAGCCGCAGCAAGTCCGCTGGCGAGAGTGCCGGCAGCGATGGCGGTGACGACCAGCCGACCGCACCGGCGGAAGTGGCCGACCCGGCCCCCAAAAAGCTTGCCACGGCAGCAGCCGACACAGGCAGCGATGGCAGCAGCGCCGAAGCCCCCAAACGCCGCCGTCGCCGCAGCCGCACCAGTACCAGTGGCGCAGGTGCCGACGCGGTGCCCACTGGCGAAGATCAGTAAGCACCCATGGACCAGCCTGGCACCCTGGCCTGGATCGGTATCGGCGGCAACCTGGGCGATGCCCGGGCCACGGTCGAACAGGCCATCGTCCGGCTGGCGCATCTGCCGCACTCGGGCCTGTTACGCAGCTCCTCGCTGTACCGCACAGCCCCGATCGACTCCAGCGGCGACGACTACGTCAATGCGGTAGCGCTGCTCCGCACCACCCTGGCCCCTCTGGAACTGCTGTACGCCCTGCAGGCGATCGAATTGCAACACGGGCGTGAACGGCCCTATCGCAATGCGCCCCGCACGCTCGATCTGGATGTATTGATGTATGGGAACGGCAGCATCGCCAGCACCGAACTGACGGTCCCGCATCCGCGCATGGCGCAGCGCGCCTTCGTGCTGGTGCCCATGCTGGAGATCGATGAAACGGTGGAGATTCCCGGACTGGGACCGGCGCGTGGCTTGCTGACCGCGATCACGGACCAGCCGATCAGCAGGCTGTGAGCCGCCCGCGCCGGTTATATCCCTGGGGGCCGGTTCACACTGGATCTGCGGGAGGCCAATCTGGTGTGAAGCTGCACTAGGCCACCCCGCCCGTGGCCGCGCCGCGTCCCAGCGGTCGCAACTCCTGCAGGCGGCGATGATGTCCCTTCAGCCACAACGGCAATTCATTGGCCGGCATGGGCTTGCCGATCAGGTAGCCCTGCCCCAGGCTGCAACCGAAATCCTGCAGCAGCCGCCAGTCTTCCATGGTCTCCACACCTTCGGCCACGGTCACCAGTTCCAGACGTTGCGCCATGTCCAGCGCGGATTGCAGGATCACGCGCAGGTTCTTGCGATCATGCGCGCCATGCACGAAGGAACGGTCGATCTTCAGCTCGGTGAACGGAATGCGGGCCAGTTGCTGCATCGATGAAAAGCCGGTGCCGTAATCGTCAATCGACAGGCCGAAGCCCTTGAGCCGCAGACGCGCCAGCATGCCCAGCGAATTGCCCTTGTGCGCGACCACCGAGCTTTCGGTGATTTCCAGCACCACGTTTTCGGCCGGCAGCGCATGCTTGTCCACCAGCTCCAGGATGCGCTGGAGGAAGTCGGGCTGCTCCAGCGACAGCGGCGACAGGTTCACTGCCACCTTGATGGTCAGCCCGCGGCTATGCCATACCGCCACCTGCGCCATGGCCTGGTCCATCATGCTGATGGTGAGGTCGTGGATCAGGCCGCATTGCTCGGCCAGCGGAATGAAGCGATCGGGCGGGACCATGCCGCGCTCGGGGTGATTCCAGCGCGCCAGCGCTTCCACGCCCTTGAGGATGCCGGTCTGGACGTCCACCTTGGGCTGGAAATAGGGCAGTACCTGGCCGCCGCCGATGGCGCTGCCGAGATCGGTTTCGCACATCGAGGGCAAGGGATCGTCATGCGCATGGGCATCGCCGCCATGGCGCCGGAAGGCCTGCAGGGCGGCGCGCAGCTGGCCCTGGTTGAGCGGCTTCTGCAGCACACCGATGAGGTTCATGCCCAGCGCATGGATCATGGTCTCCACTGACAGCAGCAGCGAGGTCTCGCGGCTGGAGGCGACGATCAGCGGGATGTCGATGCCCTTCTGCTGCAGCTGCTGGATCAGTTCGATGCCATCCATGCCCGGCATCTCCAGGTCGATCACCACCAGTCCGGGCGGCAGCTTGAGCAGGGCCAGCAGATCCAGCGCCTCGTTGCCGTTGCCGGCCTCGTAGATCAGATCGACGCCCAGCTCCTGCAGCAGCGACACGCTGTGCCGGCGCTGCAGGGCGCTGTCGTCGACGACCAGCGCGGATTCGATCAGCTCATTGAGGTTCTCTAGAGGCATATTTTTCGATCACGGCAGAGATATTGTCGAGCGGGAGGACGTCACCGACGCCGCCCATGTGTATCGCTTCTTTCGGCATGCCGAAGACCACGCTGCTGGCCTCGTCCTGGGCGTAGGTGGCGGCGCCGCAATCGGCCAGCTCCCGCATTCCCCGCGCGCCATCGTCCCCCATGCCCGTCATGATGATGCCTACTGCATTGCTGCCGGCCGCCTTGGCCAGCGAGCGGAACAGCACGTCCACCGATGGCTTGTGCCGGCTCACCAGCGGCCCTTCCAAGGTTTCCACATAGTACTGCAGGCCGTCGCGCCGCACGACGAGGTGCTTGCCGCCGGGAGCGATCAGCACACGCCCCGGCAGGATCACGTCGAGGTGTTCGGCTTCCTTGACATCGGCGCCGGAAAGCCGGTGCAGCCGTTCGGCGAAACTGCGCGTGAATCGCTGCGGCATGTGCTGCACCACCAAGATGCCGGGGCAACGCCGGTCGAGCCGGCCCAGCACCCGCTCCAGCGCCTGCGGCCCGCCGGTGGAGGCCCCGATGGCGACGATGCGCGCAGTCGGCGGCCGGTAGCCATCTTCCAGTCCCGGCGGATTGAGCACGGCATCGGCGGTATAGCGCTGCAAACCCGCTCCCCAATGCGCATCATGCAGTATTTCGCGCGAGCCTGCTTTGACCGAGCGCAGCTTCGCCAGTGGCACGGCCCGTGCCGGCGTGGCGGCGGGCAAGGTGCTACGGCTGCCGGGGCCGGCCAGCACGGCGGCACGGATGGCGCCAGCCAGTTCGGCCACCGCCTCCTGCAGGAATTCGCGCACGCCCAGTTGCGGCCGGGCAATCACGCTCACCGCGCCGGCCGCCAGCGCCTCGGCGGTGAGCACGCTGCCGGAGCCGGCGCGTGCGCTACACATGATGACCGGAGTGGGGCGGGTGGCCATGATCTGGCGCAGGAAGGTGATGCCATCCATGCGCGGCATCTCGATATCCAGCAGGATCACGTCCGGCCATTCCTGCTGCATCTTGCGCAGGGCGAATACCGGATCGGGCGCGGTGCCGATCACGCGGATGTCCGCGGTCTGCGCCAGCAGCTGTTGCACCAGCTGGCGCACCACCGAGGAGTCATCGATGACCATCACGCGGATTGCCTGCGGCGCGTTCATGATGGCCTGCGGTAGATGGAGGGAGAATGCATCAGCAGGTCCAGTTCCATGCCATGCAGGGACTCCGAATGTCCGACCACCAGGTAACCACCGGGCCGCAGGCGCGCGATGACGTCGCGCAATACCTTGAGCTTGGTGTCGCAATCGAAATAGATGATCACGTTGCGCAGGAAGATCAGATCGTACAACCCGTCGTCATGGGCATGCAGCGCGGTCAGGTTGCGCTGGGCAAAGTCGACCTTGGCGCGCAGGTCGGACTGCACCAGGAACTGGCCCTCGTATTCGCCGGTGCCGAGCAGGCAATAGCGGCGCAGGTAGGGGCGCGGGATGTTCTGGCCGCGCGCCATCGGATAGAGGGCGCGCCGGGCGAAGCGCAGCACCCGCGTACTCACGTCCGAACCGAATACCGACCACGACTGGGTAGGGCGGTGATGGTCCAGCAGCATGGCCAGGGTATAGGCTTCCTCACCGGTGGAACTGGCGGCGCTCCACACTCGCAGGCTCTTGCGATCGCTCCACAGGGGCAGCAGTTCCTCGGTGAGAAAATCGAAATGGCCCTGCTCGCGGAAGAAATAGGTCTCGTTGGTGGTGATCAGGTCGATGGCGCGCTGCCGCTCCTGGGCACCCTGCTCGCCATTGATCAGGGCGTAATACTGCGCCAGTTCGCGCAGCCCCAGTTCGTGCACGCGATTGCCGAGACGGCTTTGCAACAGGGCCTTCTTCGACAGCGGCAGGTGCAGGCCGATATGCTTCTTGAACAGTTGCTGGAACAGCTGCATGTCGTGATCGCTGACCTCGTCGTCGAGGTGCGGGCCGATGCCACGGCCGACGCCGTGGGAGATACCGCCTGCGCTGCCGCTGTTGGCCATGGCCGCTACTCCCGCTGTATCGGAACCGACAGCACGGGCACGCCGCCCAGGGCATCCTCGGCGCTCATGCCCAGCAGGCTGGCCAGCTCATCCACCGACAGCACGCGCTGCACATCCAGCACCACGACGAAACGTTCGTTGACGTTGATCATGCCCTCGATGAAATCGGCGCGGATGCCAGCACCGAAGGACGGCCGCCCTTCGATGCGATCCACGCCGATGCTCAGCACCGC
Source organism: Herbaspirillum sp. (assembly GCF_035644555.1). Taxonomy (GTDB): domain Bacteria; phylum Pseudomonadota; class Gammaproteobacteria; order Burkholderiales; family Burkholderiaceae_D; genus Herbaspirillum. The sequence continues at coordinate 57,765 of NZ_DASQOH010000070.1, read as the reverse complement.
GCTGACCGCATCGACCATCACGCCCAGCAGCAGCAACTGCCCCTCCTGCAACAGTTCCATGATGATGATGCAGGTGCGCTTGGCCTCGACGGTGGGGGCGCGGCCGAAGCGTACCGACAGGTCGATCACCGGCACCACCGAACCGCGCAGGTTGATCACGCCGCGCAGGAATTCCGGCATCAGGGGAACCTCGGTCAGTCCGCCGAATTCGATGATTTCGCGGATGTTGACGATGGGCATGGCGAAGCATTCCGTACCGACCAGGAAGGTCAGGAACTGGCGCGTCTCGATGACCTCTTCCTGCTGCCGCTTGCGGGCCGATTCGCCGTTCAACGATACGCTGGGCATGGCCTGCTCTCCTTGCTGCGCCGGCCGCGGCCGGAGGAATGCACCGCCCGCACCAGGGGCGTGGCGATGTCGATGGATGGAATCATGCTCATGAGGATGCGCCTTCAAAAACGCTTGAACGCGGATTCATCCACGCCCGGCTCGTTCTCGTCCACATCCAGCATGGACAGCCGGCGCACCTTCTCGTGCTTCACACCGGGCGCGCGCGGCGGGCTGGACTTGCCGCCGCGGGGAGCTTCCTGCGGCAGCTCGCCTACCCGGAAGAAGCGCATCAGATCCTGCAGATGAATCGCCTGGGCGCTCATCTCTTCCGAGGTGGCCGACAGTTCTTCCGAAGCCGAGGCCGTCATCTGGGTGGTCTGCGCCATCTGGTGCACGGCATTGTTGATCTGTTCCAGTCCGGTCGATTGCTCAGCCGAGGCGGCGGCAATTTCCTGCACCAGGTCGGCGGTCTTGCGGATCGACGGCACCATCTGGTTGAGCAGGCCGCCGGCCTTTTCGGCCAGGCCCACGCTGTTCTCGGCCACCGCGATGATTTCCTGGGCAGCGCTCTGCGAGCGCTCGGCCAGCTTGCGCACTTCGGCCGCGACCACCGCGAAGCCCTTGCCATGTTCGCCGGCGCGCGCCGCTTCGATGGCGGCGTTGAGCGCCAGCAGGTTGGTCTGGTAGGCGATGTCATCGATGATGCCGATCTTGCTGGCGATCTGCTTCATCGCCGCCACCGTCTCGCGCACAGCTTCACCGCCTTCGGTGGCGGCATTGGCCGAGAGGCTGGCGATGCCATCGGTGGTGCGCGCGTTGTCGGCGTTCTGGGCGATGGTGGCGGTGATCTCTTCCACCGAGGCGCTGGTTTCCTCCACATTGGCGGCCTGTTGCGAGGCGTTGTGCGAGAGCGCCTGGGAAGACGATGAAATCTGCTCCGAGGCCGAGGCCAATGCGCTGGCGGTGCCACTGACATCGCCGATGACGTCGGTCCACTTGGTGACCATCTGTTGCGTGCTGTAGAGCACGCTCACCTTGTCGCGCTTGCGCAGCGGCACGGTCACGGTGAGGTCGCCCTCGGCCACCCGGCGCAGTACGCTCATGGCGTCACGCGGTTCGCCGCCGATCTGGGCACGGATGGTGCGATAGGCAAAGCCCAGGCAGGCGAACAGCACCAGCACAGAGGCGGTCAGCAGCCAGAAGATCTTCTGCTCCAGCTCGGCGTAATCGCGACCGGCCCTGATCACCTTGGCCTGGGTTCGTTCATCCACCAGCCGCAGGAAATCGTTGATCGGGCTCATCACCTTGCCGAACAGGGTGCGATAGGTCTGGTCGAACACCAGCTCCTGTGCCATGGCCTGGTTGGGGGCACCCACCACGCTGAACTTGCCTTCGCCATCATCGAACTCGCCCTTGACCGCATGGAAGGCAGTGATCTCAATGCGCGAGAGCTGGTCGGCCAGCTTCAGGGCTTCCTGCATCTTGGCCAGTTCCTGTTCGGTGAAGCCGGAGCGCTGCATCAGTTCGGACAGCGGCACCGCCTGGGCGCCGGCTTCCACCGGCAGCTTGCGGGCACTCACCAGGTCCCAGTTGAAGCGATCGTAATTGGCCGGACGGACGCGCTTGCCGTTGCGGATGTCGAGGATCATGTAATAACGATCCTCGTCGTTGGGGTCGCCGGTGGTCACGTAGGCGCGGGCGAACTTGGTCATGTCCTCGGTGGTGCGACGCAATTCGTTGGCCAGTGCGGCCGAGGAATAGCGCGACTGATGGGCGTGCTCCAGCGCCATGTTGGCCTGCTGCAGTGTGTCGGTGAGGCTGATCACCACTGCCACCAGGATGGAGACCACCACAGCCAGCCAGATGAATATCTGCTTGATGCTCATCCTGTTGGTCATCGATTCTTGCATGCTCGCTTCCCCTTGTGCTGCGCTCGTCATTGCGCGGACGCCACGCCGCGTTCGGCGTAGGCCGCCGTATTGCCCTGTTCCTGCTGCTGGGTATGCTGCACCAGGTGCGGAATATCCAGGATCAGCGCCACCCGCCCATCGCCCAGGATGGTCGATCCAGACAGGCCCTTGACCTTGCCGAAGAGACGGCCCAGCGGCTTGATCACCGCCTGGCATTCCCCCAGCAGGCCATCGACCAGCAGACCCGCGCGCAGCTGGCCGTACTGCACGATCACCATGCTCTTGCGCACCCTGCCCTGGGCGCGCTCGGGCAGGTCGAACAGTTCGCGCAGAGGAACGAAGGGCAAGGGCTCGCCGCGCACGGCCACGATGTGACTGCCGTCCTGGTGCGGCGGCATGTCGATGCATTCCACCACCATGTCCAGCGGGATCACGAACACCGCGTTGCCCACCACCACCTGGAAGCCCGAGATGATGGCCAGCGTCAGCGGCAGCCGGATGCGCACCACCGTGCCGCGTCCGCGTTCGGTGTCGATGGCGACTTCCCCCTGTAGTGCTTCGATGTTGCGCTTGACCACATCCATGCCCACGCCGCGCCCGGACAGTTCGGTCACCTGGCGGGCGGTCGAGAAACCGGGCTCGAACACGAAACGATAGATCTCGGCATCGCTGAGGTCCTCGTCGGCCGTGGCCAGGCCCTGCGCCACGGCCTTTTCCAGGATGCGGTCGCGGTCCATGCCGCGTCCGTCGTCCATCACCTCGACCACCACGCTGCCCGATTCATGGGTGGCGTTCAGGCGCAGGGTAGCCTTGGGCGGCTTGCCCGCGGCCACGCGCTCGGCCGCCGGTTCGATACCATGGTCGATGGCGTTGCGCACGATGTGCATCAGCGGATCGGCCAGGCGCTCGACCATGGACTTGTCCAGCTCGGTCTCGGCGCCGGTCATGGTCAGCTCGATATCCTTGTCGAGATCACGGGCGATGTCACGCACGATGCGCGGGAAGCGCTGGAACACTTCGTTGATCTGCACCATGCGCAAGGTCAGCGCGGCGTCACGGATCTGTTCCATCAGGCCATCGATGGCCTGGGTCGCTTCCTCGAACTGGCTGTCCTTGCGGCGACGCGCGATCAGGCGTGCGCTGGCGCCGGCGATCACCAGTTCGCCGACCAGGTCGATCAGCTGGTCCAGCTTGGAAACTTCGATCTTGATGAACTTCTGCTCCTGGGCACGCCGTTCGTCGAGCGGGCGTGGGCGCTGGACGAGGTCCGGCGCCGCCACCGGCAGGACGGGGGTGGCACTCTCCAGCGTGGCCGCCCCCAGGCAGCGCCATTGCACGTCATTGAACAGGCCATGCCGACGCCACAGAGCGACCAGGCGCGCGGCATCCTCACTGGCCAGGCGCTGCAGTACGGAGACGTAGTCGGCCAGCCGGCTATGCGGCGGCAGGATATCGATGCGGCTGTCGTCGCGGACGAACTCGAAGACATCTTCCAGCGTCTGGCGGCTGGAGTCGGAGGCGAAACAGATTTCCACGCCCAGATAGCAACTTTCGGCATCCATGCCCTCGGCCCCGGGAATGCCGGCTTCCACCGGCAGGAGGGCCACGATGCGACCGAGCGAACGCAGGTAATGCAGGAAGGACAGCGGATCGAGTCCGTCGCGCAGTACGTTCTCGTTGAACTGCAACGACAGGTGCCAGTAGGGATAATCGGCCGCCGCCTGGGCGACCAGGTCCTCGCCGCCGGCTTCGGTGGTGGCGAGGACAGCGGATTCACCTGCCACTGCTGCGCCCGGCTGCACGGTGCCAGTCTCCTCAGCGGCGGTCGCGCCCAGCGCCACCACATCGAGTTCGGCCAGCAGGGCGGCACGCCGCTCGGCATTGGGTTCTTGCGCTTCCTGGCCGCGCTCGATGGCATCCACCAGTTCACCGATGTAATCGCCACACTGCAGCAGCAGCGACATCAGGTGGCCGGTGAGGGCCAGTCGCTCCTGGCGCACCAGGTCCAGCAGATGTTCCAACTGGTGCGTGAACTGGACGATGCTGTCGAAGGCGAACAGCCCGGCCGAGCCCTTGATGGTATGGGCGGCGCGGAAGATGGCGTTGATGCATTCGCGGCTCGGCCCCTCCATCTCGATCTGCAGCAATGCGGCCTCCATGGCCACCAGCAGCTCGCGGGCTTCCTGTACCACGGCATCGCGCGCACCATCCTTTTTCATGCGTCCTCCCCGACCGGCAGCGGCATGGCGGCAGGACTGAAGCGCTCATGCAGTTGCAACAGGTCCAGCGCCGACAGTACGGCCGGGCTGTAGGCACCGATCTCCAGTTGACGGTCGCGGTCGGCCAGTTCGCGCCGCAACAGCAACAACAGCTGGATGCCGGCCGTATCGATCTCGTCCACGCCCGCCAGGTCCAGGACCACGCGCGGCTGCGCCAGCGTCAATGCGTGCAGCAGCTCGGGCTTGCGCTCGGCGGCCTGGAAAATGGACAGCCCGCCGCTCACGGTGAGCAGCAGGCTGTCCTCTTGCACGGAATACGTCAGCGGCATGTTCGGGTTCTCGGCTTTCTGTGACGGGCTTACGGTGGCCGGAAATCAGGGCTGGACCAGCTTGGCCACCGCATCCAGCAGCACCGGCGGCTGGAAGGGCTTGTGCACCCAGGCGCGGATGCCGGCGGCCTTGCCTTCCTGCTTGCGCGCCTCGCTGCTTTCGGTGGTCAGCATGATGACGGGGGTGAACTTGTAGGGCGGCATCTGCTTCATCTCGCGCACGAAGGACAGACCGTCCAGGTTGGGCATGTTAAGGTCGGAAATGACCAGGTTGAACTTGCGGCCATCCAGTTTCTTCAAGGCTTCGCGGCCATCGGCGGCTTCTTCCACGTGATAGCCGGCGCTGCGCAGCGCGGCCGAGATGGTCTGCCTCAGGCTGAAGGAGTCATCGACGATCAGTATGTTCTTTTCCATCTCGCTTCCTCAGAAGAAATCCACCTGGGACGGCGCGGCAGGATGGCCCTGCTGGCCGGCATGTATCTGGCGCTGTTCCTGCGTGGTATAGGTCTTTTCGAGGTCGGCCAGCCATTGCTGGGGCGTGGGCAGCTCGGCCTGTCCCGGCTCGGCGGCGCCACGCAGGCGCAGGATGTCCTGTTGCACGTGGTCCAGGATCTGGCTGATGCGGTCCTGGAATTGCAGGTGCACCAGGATGTCGCATACCTCGCGATCGACTTCGCGACCCTCGTCTTCCAGCTCTTCCACGGTGGTGGTCAGCTTCATGGCCGACTGGCGGAAGTCGGCGATGATCTGGTCGATCACGGCGCGCGAGTTTTCCACGATCTCGCCGGCGCCGACGGCCATTTCACCGGTGCTGCCGATGGCAGCCAGGATCTGCTGGCGCGCGCCCTTGGCACGGGCGGCGATCTGGCGGCTGTTCTCGGCCGAGCGTTCGGCCAGCTCCTGCCAGCTCTGGGCATCGCTCAACAGATCGGTCACCCCGGTCTGGCCGGCCAGCTGTTCGTTCTGCTGAGCCAGGCGGCGGATATCGTCATTGGCGGCCATGAGCGCATCGAAGCGCGTGGCCAGGACCTGCCGCGCAGCCTGCATGCCTTCCAGCGCCGACGCGATGATGCCCAACTGCTCGGCCGCATCCTGGATGGTCTGCAGGATATCGCCGCTGGCGGCGCGACTGGCCGGGTCCAGGGTCCCGCCCAGGCGTTCGTGGATGCCGACGAAGCGCGCCGTGAGGCCGTCGATGGCCGATTGGGTCTGCGCCCGGGCCAGTTGGACATTGCCTTGCCACACCGGCAGCACTTCGCGCAGCAGTCCGGCCAGCGCATTCTCCTGCGCGGCTGGCGCGGGCGCGGCGATGGGCGCAGCAGGTGCCAACGCGGGCGCGGCCGCCAGCGCTTGCGCCTCGGCCTGCGGGGCCGGCAGGCAGGTCAGGTAGAAGGCGCCACCGATGAGCAAACCCACCAGCGCACCCAGCCACCAGTGCTGGGCCAGCATCATGAACAGCAGCAGATTGACCAGGCACAGCACTGGCAAGATATTGCGAAGCGATTTCACAGCCACGATCCCGGTTTGTTGTTTCCAGCTTGGGCCCTCCGCATGCTTGCAGCGGACGCACCAAGGTCTTGACGGTGTTTACGGCGGGGATCGGCAGATCTTTTGGTAGCCGGCACGCTGCATCGCGCGCGATGGCAGTCCGCGGCCGGCCCGGCACTAATCTCCCGCCGGGTTGGTCTATCCTGCGCGCACCAACCCACAGCCTATTGTGCTGGTTGCCAGTGTGTCGCCTTTCGTTGAATAAAGGCCAAATTCCGTTGGAGTTGTCGCTGCACCGGATGCGCAAACGCCGTTTATTGCCACAAATACAATAAAAACAGGCCTCCGCAGGCGCCGCCTGCCGGGGGGAAATCAACTACAATGCCGCACCCGGCGTGCCGGGGAAAGAGGACGCATGGAACTGGAAAATTATCACTACATTGCAATCGACGGCCCCATCGGCGCCGGCAAGACATCGCTGGCTGCGCGCCTGGCCAGGCTGTGGGAAGCCCAACCCGTGCTGGAGCGGCCGGAAGAAAATCCCTTCCTGGCCGACTTTTATCGGGATGCCGGTCAGCATGCCTTCCAGACCCAGGTGTTTTTCCTCTTGCAGCGGATGAGGCAATTGCAGGCGCCACTGGACCCGGCGCTGCTGGAAGGGCGTTTCGTTGCCGATTTCATGCTGGAGAAGGACTTGCTGTTCGCCCGCCTGACCCTGGCCGGCGACGAACTGGCACTCTACGAGGCCCTGTATCTGCAGCTGCGCCCGCAGGCGCGACTGCCGGACCTGGTGATCCATCTGCAGGCAGCGCCCGAGGTCTTGCAGGCGCGCATCGCCGAGCGCGGCATCGCCATGGAAGAAGGTATTTCCCTGGATTACCTGCAACGCCTTTGCGAGTGCTACAGTCACTTTTTCTATCACTACGAAGGGGCGCCGGTATTGACCGTCAATACCGAACATCTGGACCCGGCACACAGCGACGCCGATCTCCGGACCCTGCTGCAGCACATCGAAGAGATGCGCGGCAAGCGCGCCTTTCTCAATCAAGGAGGTTGAATTTCCAATGGCAGGCTATCTTCAGGAATCGGGCGCGGCGCGCGCCAAACCGGTGACGACCCACACCCTGCAGGCGATGCGCGCCAAGGGCGACAAGATCAGCATGCTGACCTGCTACGACGCCAGCTTTGCCACCCTGATGGAGCGTGCCGGGCTGGAGACGGTGTTGATCGGCGACTCTCTCGGCATGGTCTGCCAGGGCCATGATTCGACCCTGCCGGTGAGCATCCAGGACGTGGCCTACCATACCGCCGCCGTGGCGCGCGGCAGCAGCACCATGCTGATCATCGCCGACCTGCCCTTCGGCACCTATCCGACCCGTGAGGAAGCCTTCCGCAACGCCGCCCTGCTGATGCAGGCGGGGGCACAGATGGTCAAACTGGAAGGCGGGGTGTGGTTGGCCGATACCATCCGCTTCCTCACCGAGCGCGGCATCCCGGTCTGTGCACACATCGGCCTGACGCCGCAATCGGTGCACCAGCTGGGTGGCTTCAAGGTCCAAGGCAAGACCAGCGATGGCGCGACCCAATTGCACGCCGATGCCCTGGCCGTGCAGCAGGCGGGAGCATCGCTGGTGGTGATCGAGGCGGTACCGGCAACGCTGGGCAAGGAAGTGACCGACCGCCTGGCCATTCCCACCATCGGCATCGGCGCCGGCCCGGACTGCTCCGGCCAGGTGCTGGTGATGCATGACATGCTGGGCGTCTTCCCAGGGCACAAGAGCCGCTTCGTGCGCAACTTCATGGAGGGCGCCGCCAGCATCGAGGATGCGGTGCGCGCCTATGTGGCGGCGGTCAAGGACGGCAGCTTCCCGGCGCCGGAGCACTGCTTCTGAGGCTGCGCGAGGCATCAACCGCCTGCAGCATGACGCAGGCGGACAGCAAAACGGCCAGCGATCTGCTGGCCGTTTTGCTTTGCTGCCGTTGCGCGAAGGATCTTCGGTCTTACTCGAAGAATTCCTTGACCTTGTCCTTCCAGGTCTTGGTCTGCGGGCTGTGCTTGGCGCCGCCTTCAGTGGTCAACTGCTCGAACTCGCGCAGCAGTTCCTTCTGGCGTTCGGTCAGCTTGACCGGCGTCTCCACCACGACGTGGCAGAACAGGTCACCGGCATAACCGGAACGCACACCCTTGATGCCCTTGCCGCGCAGACGGAAGGTCTTGCCGCTCTGGGTTCCTTCGGGAATGGAGAAGGATGCCTTGCCGTTCAGGGTCGGCGCTTCGATCTCGCCGCCCAGCGCTGCCTTGGCAAAGGAGATCGGCATTTCGCAATGCAGGTCGTCGCCATCGCGCTGGAACACGTCATGCGGCTTGATATGGATTTCAACATACAGGTCTCCCGGAGGACCGCCGTTGACACCCGGCTCGCCGTTGCCGGAGGAGCGGATGCGCATGCCGTCGTCGATGCCTTCGGGAATCTTCACCTCCAGCGTCTTGTTGCGCTTGATGCGACCGGCACCGGCGCAGGTGGGGCAAGGTTCAGGAATGATCTTGCCGCTGCCGTGGCACTTGGGGCAGGTCTGCTGGATGCTGAAGAAGCCCTGCTGCATGCGCACCTGGCCATGACCGCCGCAGGTGGTGCAGGTGACCGGCGAGGTACCGGGCTTGGCGCCGCTGCCGTGGCAGGTGTCGCACTGGTCCCAGGAGGGCACGCGGATGGTGGTATCGAAACCGTGGGCCGCCTGTTCCAGGGTGATTTCCAGGTTGTAGCGCAGGTCGGCGCCACGATAGACCTGCGGGCCCGAACTGCGCCCGCCACGTCCGCCGCCGCCACCGAAGATGTCGCCGAAGATATCGCCGAAGGCGTCGGCAAAGCCGCCCGCGCCGGCACCGCCGCCGGCTCCCATGTTGGGATCGACACCGGCGTGTCCGTAGCGGTCGTAGGCCTCGCGCTTCTGCGGGTCCGACAGCATCTCGTAGGCTTCCTTGACCTCCTTGAACTTGTCTTCCGCGCCCTTGCTGTCGGGGTTGCGGTCAGGATGGTACTTCATCGCCAGCTTGCGATAAGCCTTCTTGATTTCGTCGTCGCTGGCGTTCTTCGCCAGTCCGAGCACTTCGTAAAAATCGCGTTTTGCCATGTTGTATAACCCACCTTGTTATTGTGTTCCGTCGCTGCTGCGATGGCCTGCACTGCGGCCGCGCAAGCACGACCGGAAACCAACAATGTGAAAAAGCCGAGTTCAGCTTTTGACTGCGGACTCGGCGTACCGGCCTGGCCGATCAGACAACCCGGCCGGGTGGATGCTGCTGGAGCTGATTTCCTAAAAATCCGCCCGGGCTGCGGAAAAACCGCACCCGGGCGCGAGCGCTGACGTCAGGTAAAACGACGCGTCAGTCCCGGATTACTTCACTTCCTTGAAGTCGGCGTCGACCACGTTGTCGTCCTTCGCGGCTGCACCACCGGCACCGGCCGCACCCGCCTGGGCGCCTGCGGCACCGGCTGCGCCACCGGCGGCAGCGGCTTGCGCCTGCTGGTCGGCGTACATCTTCTCGCCCAGCTTTTGCGCAGCGGTCGACAGGGCAGCGGTCTTGGCATCGATGGAGGCCTTGTCGTCACCCTTCAGGGCCTCTTCCAGCTCCTTGATGGCCGCTTCGATGACTTCCTTCTCGCCGCCTTCGAGCTTGTCGCCGTACTCGCCCAGGGCCTTCTTGGTCGAGTGCACCAGCGCGTCGCCCTGGTTGCGGGTTTCGGCCAGTTCCTTCAGGCGCTTGTCTTCCTCGGCGTTGGCTTCGGCGTCGCGCACCATCTTTTCGATCTCTTCCTCATTCAGACCGGAGTTGGCCTTGATGGTGATCTTGTTTTCCTTGCCGGTGGCCTTGTCCTTGGCGCCCACGTGCAGGATGCCGTTGGCGTCGATGTCGAAGGTCACCTCGATCTGCGGGGTGCCGCGCGGTGCCGGCGGGATGCCTTCCAGGTTGAATTCACCCAGGGCCTTGTTGCCCACGGCCATTTCACGCTCGCCCTGATAGACCTTGATGGTCACGGCCGGCTGGTTGTCGTCGGCAGTGGAGAACACCTGGCTGAACTTGGTCGGGATGGTGGTGTTCTTCTTGATCATCTTGGTCATGACGCCGCCCATGGTTTCGATACCCAGCGACAGCGGGGTCACGTCCAGCAGCAGCACGTCCTTGCGGTCGCCCGAGAGGACCGAACCCTGGATCGCGGCGCCCACGGCGACGGCTTCGTCGGGGTTGACGTCACGGCGCGGGTCCTTGCCGAAGAATTCCTTGACCTTCTCGATGACCTTGGGCATGCGGGTCATGCCACCGACCAGGATCACGTCGTCGATGTCGGAAACCTTCACGCCGGCATCCTTGATGGCGGTGCGGCAGGGCTCGATGGTCTTGGCGATCAGTTCCTCGACCAGGGATTCCAGCTTGGCGCGGGTGATCTTCAGGTTCAGGTGGACCGGCGCGCCATTGGCCATGGCGATGTAGGGTTCGTTGATCTCGGTCTGTTGCGAGGAGGACAGCTCGATCTTGGCGCGTTCGGCCGAAGCCTTGATGCGCTGCAGGGCGATGGCGTCCTTGGACAGGTCCAGGCCGTTGATCTTCTTGAATTCCTCGATGATGTAGTCGATCAGGCGCTGGTCGAAGTCTTCGCCACCCAGGAAGGTGTCACCGTTGGTGGAGAGCACTTCGAACTGCTTTTCGCCATCGACATCGGCGATTTCGATGATAGACACGTCGAAAGTACCGCCACCCAGGTCATACACGGCGATCTTGCGGTCACCCTTCTCTGCCTTGTCCAGGCCGAAGGCCAGCGCAGCCGCGGTCGGCTCGTTGATGATGCGCTTGACGTCCAGACCGGCGATGCGACCGGCATCCTTGGTGGCCTGACGCTGGGCGTCATTGAAGTAGGCCGGCACCGTGATGACGGCTTCGGTCACTTCTTCGCCCAGGTAGTCTTCGGCGGTCTTCTTCATCTTGCGCAGCACTTCTGCGGAGATCTGCGGCGGTGCCAGCTTCTTGTCGCGCACACCGATCCAGGCGTCGCCATTGTCGGCGGCCACGATCTGGTAGGGCATCAGGTTGATGTCCTTCTGCACTTCCTTCTCGGTGAACTTGCGGCCGATCAGGCGCTTGGCGGCGTAGATGGTGTTCTTCGGGTTGGTGACGGCCTGACGCTTGGCGGGTGCGCCGACGAGGATTTCGCCGTCTTCCTGATACGCGATGATGGAAGGCGTGGTACGCGCGCCTTCGGAGTTCTCGATCACCTTGGGCTGGTTGCCTTCCATGACGGAAACGCAAGAGTTGGTGGTGCCCAGGTCAATACCAATGATTTTTCCCATGATTTTTCCTTCGATCTTTCAGCCCTGGATGCCGGGCTACAGTAGTTTTGGATGGTTTTAATATGTGGAGGAAAGATGGACTTTCAAGCGTCGAAACCACCGGAACAAGCAAAAATGATGCCTTTGGCGCTTTTCCCCCTTCGACGCCGGTCCCGTTACTTTCCCTGGGCCACCGTTACCAGCGCTGGGCGCAGCAGACGGTCGGAAATCATATAGCCTTTCTGCAGCACGGCCACCACGGTATTGGCTTCCTGCTCGGCCGGCACGGCCGAGACCGCCTGATGCTTCATCGGGTCCAGCTTGTCGCCGGCTTGCGGGCTGACTTCCTGCAGCTTGTTCTTTTCGAAGGCCGAGCTCAGTTGCTTCAAGGTCATGTCCACGCCTTCCTTCAGGGATTCCAGCGAGGCGTTTTCGATCTTCAGGGCCATTTCCAGGCTGTCCTTGACGGCCAGCAGGGATTCGGCGAAGCCTTCGATGGCGAACTTGTGGGCCTTGGCGATGTCTTCCTGGGCACGGCGGCGGATGTTCTCGCCTTCGGCACGGGCGCGCAGGAAGGCGTCCTGCATCTCGGCAGCACGGGCTTCGGCTGCAGCCAGCTTGTCTTCCAGGGTCGGCTCGGCAGGAGCAGCCTGCTCGGCGGCACCGGCAGCAGCGGTCTCGACCGGCTGCTGATCTTGCTGGGCGGTTTGGGCTTCCTGTTTTTCCATGTCTTGCATTGCTGAATTACCTCCAACGAATCGATTGGTGACGTGCATCCGGCGAGTGGACTAAGCATCTCGCCGGCGCAAGATGCGGCTCAAGTAAGGCATATCCCTGCTTTTTCAAGGGCTATTTGCCCTTTTTTGAGGGGTTTTTTGCCTATTTCTGCGCTTGCAACGGAAATCCTGGATTGGACCGCAGTGACCGGTTCGGCCTTCACGTTCATGGAGGGCCGACCTAATATGAAATCAGGCCCCGACAGGGGCCGCCTCGGACTTGTTCTGTCAACAAGGTGACATCATGAAACCGCCACTGATTGCGGCCACCATCCTCATCGCCGCCTACAGCCTGCTGGCCACCGCCTGGATCAGCTACACCCATCTGGTCGGCGAATTCGCGCTGTAAGGCGGGCCCCCGGGATTCCTGCTGGCGCCCTGCCTGCCCTCCCCTGAGCCGGCTTTGTTCTTCTCTGGCGCAGGTCGCGGCCGGCGGGTGAAATTATCTTTTTCACAACAAACATCTTTCCAGCCCGTATTCTAGCAGGGTGGACGCGGCATTCCGTCGATTCCGGGCGACCAGATGTTGCCAACAGGAAGCATGGGGTGCGTCGGACGGTGGTCGATGCGCTGCGAGGGCGATTACTGCATGGCGCCCAGTGCGCGGGCGCGCTCGGCAGCGATGGCGGCCTGCCGCACGGCTTCCTCGCGCGCGGCGGCATTGCTCATGGTGGGCCAACCGGCCAGATGCTGCTCGACGATCTCCACCATCCCGGCGATCCAGGCCGGCGATTCATTCAGGCAAGGAATGAAGTGAAATTCCTTGCCGCCGGCCTGCAGGAAGTCCTGCTTGACCTCCATGGCGATCTCTTCCAGGGTCTCCAGGCAATCGCTGGTGAACCCGGGACACATCACGTCGATGCGGCGTACGCCCTGGCGCCCCAGTTCCTGGGCAGTGGGCGCGGTGTAGGGCTGCAGCCATTCGGCCTTGCCGAAACGCGACTGGAAGGTGACCTGGTACTGTTCCTCGCTCAAGCCCAATGATTGCGCCAGCAGGCGCGCGGTCTTGTAGCACTCGCAGTGGTAGGGGTCTCCCAGCATCAGCGTGCGCCTGGGTACGCCGTGGAAGCTCATCAGCAGCTTGTCCGGGCGACCATGCAGGTCCCAGTGATCCAGCACCGACTGACGCAGCGCCTGGATGTAGGCATCCTGATCATGATAGTTGCGGATCAGGCGCATCTCGGGGATGTTGCGCACCTGGCGGTAGTGCTCGAAGACCGCATCGAAGATGGAAGCCGTGGTGGTCCCGGAATATTGCGGGTAGGCCGGCAGCACCAGGATGCGGGTGCAGCCCTGTTGCTTCAACTGCTCCAGCACCTGCGGCAGCGAGGGCGTGCCATAGCGCATCGCATACACCACCTGCAGCTGGTGGTGCCCGCGCGCGGCCAACTGCGCGCCCAGCGCCGTTGCCTGGGCCTGGGTGTGCACGCGCAGCGGGGAACCCTGCTCGGTCCAGATGCTGGCGTATTTCTCGGCCGACTTGGAAGAGCGGAACGGCAGGATGATGCCGTTGAGGATGAACCACCAGACCGCGCGCGGGATCTCGACCACGCGCGGGTCCGACAGAAATTGCTTCAGGTAGCGCCGCAAGGCGCTGGCGCTGGGGGCATCGGGGGTGCCGAGGTTGACCAGCACCACGGCGGTGGAGGCCGGACTGCCATGGGTATGGGGAGGTTCTTTGCGGAAGGCCATGATTGCTTCGTAGGATGTTCTTGTTGTGATCGCCGGCGATCAGGAGGCCAGCAGTTCGCGCGCGTGCTTGCGCGTGGTGGCGGTGATTTCCAGTCCGCCCAGCATGCGGGCGATTTCCTCGACGCGGGCCTTGGCATCCAGGCCGTCGATATCAGACAGGGTCTTGCCACCCTCGCTGCGTTTCTTGACCTGGTAATGCTGGTTGGCCTGGCTGGCCACCTGCGGCAAGTGGGTCACGCACAGCACCTGGCGCTCCTGCCCCAGGCGTTTCAACAGGCGCCCCACCACTTCGGCCACGGCGCCGCCGATGCCGCTGTCGACTTCGTCGAAGATCAGGGTCGGCACCGTCGTGGCCGCCGAAGCGATCACCGAGATGGCCAGCGAGATACGCGCCAGTTCGCCGCCCGAGGCTACCTTGGCCAGCGCACGCGGTGCCACCCCGGCATGACCGGCGACCAGGAACTCCACCTGCTCCAGACCATATGCGGCCGGCTCGCCAGGATTGAGCGCGATCTCGAAACGGCCGCCGGCCATCGACAGGTCCTGCATGGCTGCCGTGACGGCCTCACCCAGTGCAGTTGCCGCCTTGGCCCGGGCCTTGGACAATTTCTGCGCCTGCGACAGGTAGGCAGCCTGCAGCTTGTCTTCCTGGGCGCGCAGGGCGTCGAGGTCGCTGGCGTCGGCCAGTTGCTTCAATTGTTCGGAGAGCTTGCGATATTCCTCCGGCAATTCATCGGGCTGCACGTGGAATTTGCGGGCACTGGAATGGATCGCTTCCAGGCGCTCTTCCACTTCCTGCAGGCGCGCCGGATCGAGCTCCACCCGCCCCAGGTAATCATTGAGCGCATAGACCGCTTCCTGCAGCTGGATCTGGGCCGGCTCCAGCGCATCGAGCACGGGCTTGAGGGCGGTATCGACATCCACCAGCTTGCCCAGCTTCTGCGTGATCGAGGACAGTTGCGAGAGGATCGGCGACTCCGATTCGGAGATCACGCCCAGCGCTTCCTGCGCACCGCCGATCAGCGCGGCCGCATGCGAGAGGCGGCTATGCTCGGTGCTGATCTCGGCCCACTCACCGGGCTTGACGGACAGTTTCTGCAGCTCCGCCACCTGCCATTCCAGGCGCTCGCGCTCCAGCAGCACATTGCGGGCATCCTGCTCGAACTGCTCGCGTTGACGTGCCAGCGCGCGCCAGGTGCGGTGGGCAGCGGCGACCTCACGTGCCTGGTCGAGCAGGCCGGCCTGGCTATCCAGCAGCTGGCGCTGCGCATCGGCCTTCATCAGCGACTGGTGCGCATGCTGGCCGTGGATATCGACCAGCATCTCGCCGACCTCACGCAATTGCCCGGCGGTGGCCGCGCTGCCATTGATGTAGGCCTTGCTGCGACCGGCATTGTCGATCACGCGACGCAGCAGCACGCCACCATGTTCGTCGGCGAACTCATGCTCTTCCAGCCAGGCCTGGACCTCGGGCGTGGCGGTGAAATCGGCGCTGACATCGGCCTTGGCCGCGCCCTCGCGCACCACGCTGGGGTCGCCGCGCCCGCCCAGGGCCAGCGCCAGGGCATCGATCAGGATGGATTTGCCGGCGCCGGTTTCGCCGGTGAAGACGGAAAATCCGCGCGCAAATTCGAGCTCGATGGCATCGACAATCACGAAGTCGCGGATCGTTAAGGTACGCAGCATGGTGGTCTCGCAGCGGGTTGGACGGACAGGCCAGAAGAATGGAGCGAACCGGCACGCGCCGGCCGGACTTATTGTAATCGGCCTTCTATCGAGGGGTATTCATTCCAGTGCAGCTTCTCGCGCAGGGTGTCGAAATAGCTCCAGCCCTGGGGATGCAGGAAGGTGATCTTGTGCGCCGAACGGCGGATCACGATACGGTCGCCATGCAACACGCTGGTGAGCGACTGCATGTCGAAGTTGGCGCTGACCTCGCGCCCGGACACCACCTGGATCACGATCTCGCAGGAATCCGACAGCGTGATCGGACGATTGGACAGCGAATGCGGGGAGATCGGCACCATCACGATGCCGTGCAGGCTGGGGTGCAGGATGGGTCCGCCGGCCGAGAGCGCATAGGCGGTGGAGCCGGTCGGGGTGGCCACGATCAGGCCGTCGGAGCGCTGGTTGTACATGAAGCGGCCATCGACCTCGACCCGCAGCTCGACCATGCCGGAGGTGGAACCGCGCGCCACCACCACATCGTTCAAGGCCAGGGCGCGGAAGATCTCGCCGCCCTCGCGATAGACCCGCGCTTCCAGCAGCGAGCGCGACTCGGCCTCGACATTGCCTTCCAGCATTTCGGCCAGAGCCGGTATCATGCGGTCTTGCGCGATATCGGTGATGAAGCCCAGGCGTCCCTGGTTGATGCCGATCAGCGGTACGTTGTAGGGCGCCAGCTGGCGCGCGATGCCCAGCATGGTACCGTCGCCGCCGACCACGATGGCCACGTCCGCGTGATGACCGATCTGCTCCGGGGTCATGCTGTCATAGCCTTGCAGGGCGATGTTCTCGGCGGTTTCGGTCTCGAAGACCACGGTGTGGCCGTGCGACTCCAGGAACACGGCGATGTCCGACAAGATCTGTGCGATGCCGACGGCCTGGTACTTGCCGACGATGGCGACGGTTTTGGGTACGGCTGCCTGAACGGGTAATTTGATGGGCCACATGCTGCGGATTAGACCATAATTTGAGATGACATTGTAATGAAACCAAGCGCTTCCACCCTGCCTCCCCCGCCCATCGAAGCGGTCCTGTTCGACCTCGACGATACCCTCTGGGCCATCGAACCGGTACTGGTGCGCGCCGAAGGCCTGCTCTACGACTGGCTGCGCCAGCACGCACCGGCCGTGGCTGCCGCACATACCGTGGCCAGCCTGCGCGAACGCCGCATGGCCCTGATGCAGACCGATCCGGTCTACCGCATCGACCTCTGGAAGTTGCGCCATACCGCGCTCACCGACGTCTTCCGCGAACATGACGTGGACCTGACCCTGGTCGATCCCGCCATGGCCCTGTTCTCGGAAGCCCGCAGCACGGTGGCGCTGTTCGACGACGTGGAACCGGCGCTGCTGCGCCTCAAGGACAGGCTGACGCTGGGCTCGGTCTCCAATGGCTTCGCCGACCTTGAACGCATCGGCCTGGCCGGGCACTTCGGCGTGTCCATCGCTGCGCACCGCTTTGGTCGTGCCAAACCCGATCCGGCCATCTTCCACGCGGCCTGCGATGCGCTGCAGGTCGCCCCCGGCGCCACGGTCTATGTCGGCGACGATCCGCTGCTCGATGTCCAGGGCGCGCAACAGGCCGGCCTGCGGGCGGTGTGGATGGACCGTTTCGGACGTGCCCTGCCGGCCGGCATCCAGCCCGACGCCATCTGCCGCGACCTGCATGAGCTGCACGACTGGCTGCAGGCGCAAGGGGCGTGAGCAGGGCAAATCCGGCGGCCGCGCATGCCTCTGTCACGTTTTGTCGGATATGCCGCTAGAATATGCACCATGCAACTCGATAACCGCGCTCGCACACTCCTGAAGGCCCTGGTCGAACGGTACATCGCCGACGGCCAGCCGGTCGGTTCGCGCGCGCTGTCGAAACTGTCGGGCCTGGAACTGTCCCCGGCCACCATCCGCAACATCATGGCCGACCTGGAAGAGATGGGTTTCGTCGCCAGTCCTCACACCTCGGCCGGACGGGTGCCCACGCCGCGTGGCTATCGCATGTTCGTCGATACCCTGCTCACCGTCGAGGCGCTCGACGAAAGTGCGCTGGAAGGCCGGCTGCAGGCGCGCCTGCAGCACAGCACCTCGCCTCAGAAGATCATCACCAATGCCGCCCAGGTACTCTCCTCGCTGTCGCAGTTCGCCGGTGTGGTGATGACGCCCAAGCGGGAATCGGTATTCCAGCAGATCGAGTTCCTGCGCCTGTCGGAAAAACGCATCCTGCTGGTGATCGTGGATCAGGGCGGCGACGTGCAGAACCGCATGCTCCTCACCGAGGTCGATTACACCCCCAGCCAGCTGACCCAGGCCGCCAACTACATCAACCAGCACTATGCCGGCCAGTCCTTCGACCAGGTGCGCCTGCACCTGCAGGGCGAACTGCGCCAGCTGCGCGACGACATGACCGCGCTGATGCAGGCGGCCGTCGAAGCCGGCAGCGACGCCATGAGCGAGGAAGCTGACAACAACGTGGTCATCTCCGGCGAGCGCAATTTGCTGTCGGTGACCGACCTGTCCTCCAACATGAATTCGCTGCGCCGCCTGTTCGACATGTTCGAGCAGAAGACCGGCCTGTTGCAATTGCTGGACGTCTCCAGCAAGGCCACCGGGGTACAGATCTTCATCGGTGGCGAATCGCAGCTGGTGCCCATGGACGATATGAGCATCGTCACCGCCCCCTACGAGGTCAATGGCCGCATCGTCGGTACCCTGGGCGTGATCGGCCCGACCCGCATGGCCTACGAGCGCGTCATCCCCATCGTCGACATCACCGCCAAGCTGCTCTCCAGCGCGCTGAGCCAGCACTGAGCGCCCGCACCCGGACGCAAAAAAGCCACGTGGGACTTCTTCACGTGGCTTTTTCTTGTGCGAGATCCAGCCGCTCTGCTGGACGGGGCGTCAGCGCCCCTTCACCTACTTTTTCAACTTCTTGCAGTTCTTGCAATGACCGTACAGGGCCAGCGCGTGGTCGGCAATCTCGAAACCATGCTCCTGGGCAATCTTGATCTGGCGCTTTTCGATTTCGGCGTCGAAGAATTCCTCGACCTTGCCGCAGTCCAGGCACACCAGGTGGTCGTGGTGCGAGCCTTCGTTCAGTTCGAACACGGCCTTGCCGGTTTCGAAGTGATTGCGCTGGAGCAGGCCGGCCTGCTCGAACTGCGTCAGCACGCGGTAGACGGTGGCCAGGCCCACGTCCAGATTGTCGGACAGCAATTGTTTATAGACGTCTTCGGCGCTCAGGTGACGCACAGAGGTGTTCTGGAAGATTTCCAGGATCTTCAGGCGTGGCAGCGTGGCCTTCAGGCCGCTGGCCTTCAGTTCGGATGGATTGTTCGGCATGGTAGAGTGGGTTCCCGGTTTTTACTGGTCTCAAACAGGCGCGCTGGTCCGCTGGGAGGGCCTGGGGGACCGCTCCGGACGGGCTGGGGGGACAGCCTTTTGCGCCCGGAACGCACTCATGCCTATTTAAGAAGTAAGTTCTAGCTTATCATATAGCGCTTTAGGTTCATGGCTCAACCCGGTTGAAAACTTTATGCGCATGCTTTCCCGACTGAAGTCCCGTCATCAAACCACCGCAATCGGCGTCGTCGCGCTGCTGGCTCTGTCGCTGGCCGGCTGTTCCTCGACCAAGTCGCCCGAGCAGGCGGCCCCGACCGACACCTCGGGCGTGAAGGTGACCGGCAAGAGCAACAGCCTGTTCGGCTTCCTCAAGCCCTACCGCATCGACATCCAGCAAGGCAATTTCGTCTCCAAGGAAATGGTGGCGCAGCTGCGCCCCGGCCTGACCCGCGACCAGGTGCGCTTCGTGCTGGGCACGCCGCTGCTGACCGACATGTTCCACGCCAATCGCTGGGATTACGACTTCCGCCTGGCCAAGGGCAATGGCGAGATCATGACCAGCCGGGTCTCGGTGTTCTTCAAGGATGACCTGCTGGATCACGTCGAAGGCGGCGAGAACCTGCCCACCGAAAGCGAATACCTGACCCTGATCACCGACTCCAAGGTCGGCGCCAAGGCCAGCTTCGGCAGCGACAAGGACAAAGCCGACAGCGAAGTCAAGCCGGCCTCGCCTGTGGCGCCCTCCTCGGCCACCGGCAAGTAATCCCCGTATCCCGTCATCCGTCATCCGTCATCCGAGTTTCCCATGACAGTATTGAATATCGCAGTCGCCGGCGCCTCCGGGCGCATGGGCCGCATGCTGATCGAAGCCATCCTCAACGCCGACGACCTCAAGCTCTCCGGCGCCCTTGACACCGCCAGCGCACCGGCCATCGGCACCGATGCCGGCCTGTTCCTGGGCAAGACCACCGGCGTGCTCATCGAATCCGACCTGGCCCGCGGCCTGGCCGGTGCCGACGTGCTGATCGATTTCACCCGTCCTGAAGGCACGCTGAAGCACCTGGAGTTCTGCGCTGCGCATGGCGTGAAGGTCGTCATCGGCACCACCGGCTTCGAAGCCGAGGGCAAGGCCGCCATCGCCGAATTCGCCAGGAAGACCGCTGTCATGGCCGCCCCCAACATGAGCGTGGGCGTCAACGTGACCCTCAAGCTGCTGGAACTGGCCGCCAAGAACTTCTCGCACGGCTACGACATCGAGATCATCGAAGCGCACCATCGCCACAAGGTCGACGCCCCCTCCGGCACCGCCCTGAAGATGGGTGAAGTCATCGCCGACGCGCTGGGCAAGAATCTCGACGACGTCGCCGTCTATGCCCGCGAAGGCGTCACCGGCGAGCGCGATCCGTCCTCCATCGGTTTTGCCACCGTGCGCGGCGGCGACATCATCGGCGACCACACCGTGCTGTTCGCCGGCATCGGCGAACGCATCGAGATTTCGCACAAGTCGTCCAGCCGCGTCTCGTACGCCATGGGCAGCCTGCGTGCCGCGCGCTTCCTGGCCGGCAAGGAGAGTGGCCTGTACGACATGCAGGACGTGCTGGGCTTCAAGTAAGCCTGGCCCGGAACCACAGGAAATGCCCGACGCTGCCGCGCCCCACCAGGTCCGGCAGCGAATTTTTTTGGGGCAGGCCGCTCCAAGCGACAGCCCCGCTTGATTGCTTCCGATTGACCCATTGCCGCGCTGGCGCGGCGCTTTCCCGAAAGAACGCACATGGAACCGAACGTTGGATTTGCCCACTACTGGGCGCAAGGCGATGCCGTTTCCCACTCCGTCGCCTATCTGCTGCTGATCATGTCGATCGCCAGCTGGTACTACATCCTCTCCAAGGCCTGGGCCGCCTGGCGCATCCGCCGTGGCAGCAACGCGCTGGAACAGTTCTGGCAGGCCCCCACCCTGGCCGACGCCACCGGCGCCATGCAGCGGCTCGACAGCGAACAGATCTACACGCCCATGGCTGAACGCGCCGCCGAAGCGGCCGACATCGGTACCCGCCAGCAAGGCACGCCTTCGCTCAACGCCGCCACCGATCAGGGCGAACTGATCACGCGCACCCTGCGGCGTGAAATCAACCGCGTCTCGGCCCGTCTGGAACGCGGCCTGACCCTGCTGGCTTCGGTCGGCTCCACCGCGCCCTTCGTCGGTCTGTTCGGCACCGTCTGGGGCATCTACCACGCGCTGGTGGCGGTCTCGGCCAGCGGCACGGTACAGATCGACAAGGTCGCCGGCCCCGTCGGCGAAGCCCTGATCATGACCGCACTGGGCCTGCTGGTGGCGATCCCGGCGGTACTGGCCTACAACGCCTTCACCCGCATCAACCGCGTGGTGCTGGCCGAACTGGATGGCTTCGCCCACGACCTGCACGCCTATCTCACCACCGGCGAACGCGTCGGCGGCATGCGCAAGCCATGACACCCGGGAGCCCATCATGAGTTTCGGCGGATTCAATGAGAACCAGAATTCGGCCCCGATGGCCGATATCAACGTCACCCCGATGGTCGACGTCATGCTGGTGCTGCTGGTGATCTTCATCATCACCGCGCCCATGTTCACCCACGCCCTCAAGCTGGACCTGCCCACCGCGCAATCGGCGCCGGCCCCTGAAAAGCCGGAGACCATCACCCTCGGCATCGACGCCGCCGGCAAGCTGTACTGGAACGACCAGCCGGTCAGCGAAGAGGAAATGGACAGTCGCCTGGCCGCTGCCGCCGGCAAGAAGCCACAGCCCGAGCTGCAGCTGCGCGCCGACAAGTCGACCCGCTACCAGACCATCGCCGAGGTGATGTCGGCCGCGCAGTCTGCCGGCCTGACCAAGCTGGGCTTCGTCACCGACCCCAAGGCCGGCAGCAAGACGCAAGCCAAAGCCAACTGAAAGAGATAGAACATGGCCACCGTAACACTGGCGGGCGACCGCATCACAAACTGGGAGAGCTTCCACACCGAGAGTGCGCAAGCCTTCGGCTTTCCCGATTTCTATGGCCGCAACATGGATGCCTGGGTGGATTGCCTGTCCTACCTGCGCGATGACGAAGGCATGTGCAAGTTCAAGCTCAAGCCCAAGGAAGTGCTGACCATCGAGATCAGCCACAGCGCCGACCTGCACCGGCGCCTGCCGGAGCTGGTCGAGGACGTGGAATTCTGCTGCACGGCCATCAATGACCGCTGCGAGGATTACGGCGAACCGGCGGTGATCGAGCTAGTATGGAAGTAACCCGGCGTTTTTTGACTTATCTTTCGTAACGCTGCAAGAACATGGGTTGATCTACCCGACAGATCAATCCACCTATCCCTCAATCGATCAGTTCATCTCCGTCATAGAACGGATACGGCCCATCGAACTCACCGATGAATGCCGTATGGCTCACCAGGCTGCGCGCCTGCGCATCCCACCAATGCAACTGGTAGCCCGGCGGCTCCATCACGAAGCAGGAAGGCGCCTGCGGATCCAGGTCCAGTTGCACCTGATGTGACACTCCCGGACAGGTGGTGGCCAGCGTGCCGGCGAAACGCCGCTGGATGGAGCGATGCAGGTGACCGCACAGGATGCGCTCCACCTGCGGGTGCTTCTTCACGACTGCTTCCAGCACCTGCGGATTGACCAGCCCCATGTCATCCATGTGTCCGATACCGGTCGTAAACGGCGGGTGGTGCATGGCGATCACGGTGGGCCGCTCCGGCTGCTGCGCCAGCACCTCATCGAGCCACCGCATGCTCTGCACCGACAACTCGCCGCCGCTGGCACGCGGGATCACCGTATCGAGCGCCACGATGCGCACCGGATAATCCTCGACCACATATTCGATCCGCTCCCCACCCTGCTGCAGGTAGGCATGCTCGGGAAAGGCCGCCCGCAGCGCATTGCGCTCGTCGTGGTTGCCCGGCAGCAGGTAGTAGGGCATCGTCAGCGGCGCCAGCAGTTCCCGCAGGCAGGCGTATTCGGACGGTTTGCCGAAGTCCACCAGATCGCCGGTGATGACCAGTACATCCGGGCGCTGCTTGAGGCCATTGACCTGTGCCACGCAACGGCGCAGGCTCTCAGCGGTGTCCACCACCCGGTACGACTTCTTGCCATCGGTCTTGATGTGCAGGTCGGAAATCTGTCCCAGTATCATGCGTTCTCCTTCACGACGGCGGGCGCCATCTTCACCAGGGCCTCGGCCGGCACCCGCAGGGCGATCTGCTGGCCGGCTTCCCACCAGCCACGGCGGCTGGTCTCGGCGATGACCGGGCGCTCCGTCCCGATCTCGATTTCAAAGCGGGTACGATCACCCAGAAAAAAAGTATTGATCAGCTTGCCGCGCACGCACTGCGCATCGGCTTCGGTGATATCGACCACCTGCAC
This sequence comes from Herbaspirillum sp., assembly GCF_035644555.1. GTDB lineage: Bacteria > Pseudomonadota > Gammaproteobacteria > Burkholderiales > Burkholderiaceae_D > Herbaspirillum. The sequence continues at coordinate 34,239 of NZ_DASQOH010000070.1, read as the reverse complement.
GTCCTCGGGCCGGAACATGGCACAGGCCGACTGGCCCTGATGCGCCGCATCCACCAGCGCGGCCAGCGGCAGGCTGCCATTGGGCAGCAGCAATCTATCTCCGGAAACGATACCTTGCACACGATTCATCGCACCGATGAAATCGGCCACGAAGTCATTGGCAGGATGATAGTAGATCTCCTGGGGCGTGCCGATCTGCGATATCTTGCCGCGCTCCATCACCACGATGCGGTCGCCCAGCGCCATCGCCTCGCTCTGGTCGTGGGTAACGTAGATGGCGGTGATGCCGAGGCTGCGCAAGAGCTTGTTGAGGTCGCTGCGCACCGCTTCGCGCAGCTTGGCGTCGAGCGCGGTCAGCGGCTCGTCCAGCAGCAGCACGCGCGGCTCCATGGCCAGTGCCCGGGCCAGCGCCACACGCTGCTTCTGGCCACCCGAAAGCTGGTCCACACGACGGTGCGACAGACCTTGCAGATGCACCATCTCCAGCAACTGCTCCACGCGCTCGGCGCGCTCGCCGGCCGGAATCTTGCGGATCTTCATGCCGTAGGCGATGTTCTCGCCCACGCTCATGTTGGGGAACAGGGCATAGTTCTGGAACACCATGCCCACGCCGCGCTTTTCGATCGGCAGCGCGGTCACGTCATCCTCGCCGAAGAGCACACGACCGCCCTCGTCGGGAAATTCCAGACCGGCAATCATGCGCAGCGTGGTGGTCTTGCCGCAGCCCGACGGGCCCAGCAACACCAGGGTTTCACCGGGATGGATTTCCAGGTCCAGCGGCTGCAGCGCCCGCGTACCGTTGGCGAAGGACTTGGCACACTGATGCAGGCGAATGGAAACGGCTTCTTTCTTGGACTTCATAGACGGACTTTCTTGCGTGTTGCCTGGGTCGCCCACTGCATGCCGATCAGGAGCGGAATGATCATGAAAAAGAAGATCAGCGTATAGGCCGATCCCACCTCCAGCCGCATCGATGCATAAGCATCGGCCAGGCCCACCGGCAGGGTCTGGGTCAGCGGCGTGTGCAACATCCAGGTGATGTTGAATTCGCCGATCGACAGGGTCACCACCATCAGCGCGCCGGCCAGGATGCCGGAGGCCGCATTGGGGATGACGATGCCGAAGAAGCGACGCATGCGGCCGGCACCAAGGCTGGCGGCGGCCTCTTCCAGCTGCGCCAGTTGCGAGGACTGCATCACCGCCAGCACCGGACGCACCATGAAGGGCAGCGTGAAGAGCACATGCCCCACCAGGATGAAGAGAATGCTGGCGCGAAACTGGCGATACTGTCCATACGCCATGATCAGCGCCAGCGCGGTGGCCAGGCCGGGCACTGCCACCGGCATCATCAGCAGTTCCTCGATCACGCGCGCCAGGCGGCTGTTACCACCGCGGTAGCGCGCCAGCATGTAGGCCAGCGGCACCCCGGCCACCAGCGTCACCGCCAGGCAGGCCAGCGCGATGAACAGCGAGCGCCAGATGGTGGGCTGGTACATCTCCCATACCTGCGCCACCCAGCGCAACGTGAGTCCGCTGGACAGGCCAACGAAGAAATTCTCGGTAATGCCGGCCAGCATCGACAGCACCACCGGCACCACCAGAAATGCGCACACCAGCAGCGTAAAGGCCAGTTGTACGTAAAAACGCAATCGGTTCTGCATCATCGTTCCTTGCGCCTCAAGCCGCTGCCGCCACGCCGCTGCCGGTGAGCGAGCGCGCCAGGGCCAGCATGGCCCAGGTGATCAGGCCCAGCACGATGGACAGCGAGGCCGCCGTGGCGAAGTTGGCGTAGCCGGTAAATTCGTTGTAGATGGTCATGGGCAGCACATCGATGTTGGCGGCCAGGGTGAAGGCCGTGCCGAAGGCGCCGACGCTGGTGGCAAAGCAGATCGCCCCCGACGAGATCAGGGCCGGCAGCAGCGCCGGCAGCACCACATGCAGCAACACCTGCCAGGGTCTCGCACCCAGCGAACGGGCCGCCTCTTCCAGCGAGGGATCGAGTTTCTCGGCCGCCGCCACCACGGTGAGGATCACGCGCGGAATGGAGAAGTACAGGTAGCCCAGGAACAGCCCCGCGAGCGAGTACGCAAACACCAGCGACTGGCCGAACAGCCAGTCGGTGAATCTGCCGATCAGGCCCTGACGCCCGGCCAGCATGATCACCATGAAGCCGACCACCACGCCGGGAAAGGCCAGCGGGAAGGTCAGCATGGCCAGCAATACCGACTGGCCGGCAAAGCGGTTGCGTTGCAGGAACAAGCCCACCGCCACCGAGATCGCCAGCGTGGCCAGGGTCACCACCGCCGACAGCGCGAGCGTCGACAGCAGGCTGGCCAGGTAATGGCGGTTGGTCAGCACCGACAGGTAGGCCATGGCGCCCTCCGGTCCTGACGCCCCGACACCGACCAGCCGCACCATCGGCAACAGCCAGAAGGCGCAGAACAGCGTCAGGCCCGGCGCGGCGAACCACAGCCACACGCCGTTGCCGGCGCTGCGTGTCGGAGAACCCGGCTGGGGTCGGCGCGCGGCGGGCACGGTGGAAATCTCGGTCTTCATGCTTGCTCCTGCGTCCCGCGTTCAGCGCACTTCAGCCAGGTAACGCTCGCCGAACTTGCGCTGCGCTTCGGCCATCTTGCCGTAGTCGACCGACCTGGCCCTGGCGTATTCCGAGGCCGGCAGGAAACGTGCTTCAGCTTCCTTGGACATGGCCGAGGCGCGCACCGGACGCAGATAGGCGTTGGCCCAGATGGCCTGGCCCTGGTCCGACAGCAGGAAGTCCAGCACCTTCTTGGCCTCGGCCTGGTGCGGCGCATTCTTCACCAGCGACACCACGTAGGGCACGGTCACGGTGCCTTCGCTGGGGATCACGAAGGCGACGTTGGCGTGGTCCTTGTACTTGGCGCGATAGGCGTCGAAGTCATAGCCCAGCAGGATGGGAATCTCACCCGAGATCAGGCGCGCATAGGAGGTCTGCTTGGGGACGATGGGCTGGTTCTTCTGCAGGTTCTTGAAGTAGCCGATGGCGGGCGAAAAGTCGTCCAGCGTGCCACCCAGGGCCTGGTTGATCGCCACCGCGCCAACGTAGCCGACGAAGGCCGAGGCCGGGTCCAGGTAGCCGATCAGGCCCTTGTATTCCGGCTTCTGCAGGTCGGCCCAGGACTTGGGCACCGGCTTGCCCTTGAGCGCATCGACGTTGACCATGATGCCCATGGTGCCGGAGTGGATGGTGAACCAGTAACCGTCCGGGTCCTTCAGGCCATTGGGAATGTCGTTCCAGTGGGCCGGCTTGTAGGGGGCCACCAGATCCTTGTTCCTGGCTTCGATGCCGAAGGACACACCCAGGTAGGTGAAGTCGGCCACCGGACTGGCCTTTTCGGCCGTCAGCTGGGCCAGGGCCTGGCCACTGTTCTTGTTGTCGGGCGGCACGGTGATGCCGGTCTTGTCCTTGATCGCCTTGATCTGGGCAGCCCAGTCGGCCCACTCCGGCGGGCAGTTGTAGCAGATGGCGGTCTGGGCCGAAGCGGCCAGGGAAGCCGACAGCAGAAGTGCGCCGGCAGCGGTTTGAATAACACGTTTCAGGAACATGTCAGATCCTTTCCTAGAGGTTGAACAACGAAAGCACGACAGAATTCAGGACAGCGAATGGGCAGCCGGCGGCGCCACCGATCCGCCTTCGCGCAGGGCATGCGGCAGGATGTGGCGCAAGGCCGGCTGGGCGGACTCCGAGGAGTCGGGGGACTGGGGCGACCGCTCCCCGGCGGCAGCGGGTACGGCGCGCTCGATGGCTTCCACCAGCGTGCGCAGGGCGACATCGCCGATCCGCTCGGAAGGCTGCACCACACTGGCCAGCACGGGCGCCATCAGGGCGCCGACCGGGATGCCGTCGAAGCCCATCACCGAGATATCGCCCGGCACCTGCAGACCCAGCGCGCGCAGGTCACGCATGGCACTCAGGGCCAGCAGGTCGTTGGAACAGAACAGCGCGGTCGGGCGCTGCAGCGGGTCGGCCATCATCTGCTGGTAGTCGGTGGCGGCGGTGAGGGTGTGGCGCTCCACCTCGATGGCGGGCAGCGGCGCCAGGCCGGCTGCCTGCATCGCATCGAGATAGCCGTAGTAGCGCTGCATGGCGCGGTCGGAGGCATTGAAGCGGCCCGACAGCATCTGGATGCGCCGATGGCCCAGCCTGATCAGGTGGGCCACCGCATCACAGGCGGCGGCGCGGTTGTCCACCGAGACCGAAGCGCGATGGGTCGTCGGGCCGGACGTGGCCAGCTGGTTGTAGGTCAAGACGAAAGGGATGCGTTCACGCTCCAGCAGGTCCAGCGTGGCATTGGAGCCGGCATCGGCTACCGTCAGGATCACCCCGTCCACCCGATGCCCCAGCAACAGCTCGACGGCCGCCGATTCTTCCTCCGGCAGGTATTCGGTGGTGGTGAACATGACCGAGTAATCCAGCGCGCGCGCCGCCAGTTCTATGCCCTGCAGGCACTGGGCGAAGACGGTATTGGACAGTGTCGGCACCACCACCCCCACGGTGCGCGAATTGCCGGCCCGCAGATTGCGACCGGTGAAATTGGGCCGAAAGCCCAGTTCGGCGATGCTGCGATGGATCTTCTCGGCCGTTTCCGCGCTCACCGAACCAGGCTTGTTGAGCAAGCGGGACACCGTGGCGATGGACACACCGGCCAGATGGGCAACTTGTTTGATGGAAGGACGCACGGCGGCACCAGAGGGCAAATGAAAACGATTTCATGATGCCGTCCGATTGTTACGACCTCATGACCATGTGCCGCCGCCAAATCCATCCGTACTTTGTAAAAAATTACTTTTTCACAATTTTTCGAGATTTAAAAAGAACAAATTCGAGAACCGCCCTCTCGCGGCATTCCGGTGGTTTGATATGCCTGCTGGCGATCAGCGTCGTTGCGGCCGCGCGAATCCAGCCGATCCGTCCCCCCTGACCGGCCGGATGCACGTAGCTGCTATCCCTGTGACCGCCCTGCTCTGGCACAGGGATCTTTGCCCGCCTCCGCGCCCCTCTGGCGGAGGCGGGCCTTTTTGTTTCTCTTTGGCAATCCTGCTTGCCCGGCCGGCGGGGCTTGCCGGGCGCGGACTGCGTCGCCGGGGTGGCGAGCCGGTATAATGCAGGGTTTCGAATTGCATTCCCTTCCCAACCGATTCCCATCCGTATCAGCCCGTCATGCAAGATAAATACAGCCCAGCCGAAGTCGAACAGTCCGCGCAGCAGCACTGGAACGCCATCGACGCCTACAAGACCGTCGAAAACGCCCGTGACAAAGAGGGCCGCGACAAGAAGAAGTTCTACGCCTGCTCGATGCTGCCCTACCCCTCCGGCAAGCTGCACATGGGTCACGTCCGCAACTACACCATCAACGACGTGATGTACCGCTATCTGCGCATGAACGGCTACAACGTCCTGATGCCCATGGGCTGGGACGCCTTCGGCATGCCCGCCGAGAACGCCGCCATGGCCAATGGTGTGCCGCCGGCGCAGTGGACCTATTCCAATATCGACTACATGAAGTCGCAGATGCAGTCCATGGGCCTGGCCATCGACTGGTCGCGCGAGATGACCGCCTGCCGCCCCGAGTACTACAAGTGGAACCAGTGGATGTTCCTGAAGATGCTGGAGAAGGGCATCATCTACAAGAAGACCGGCACCGTGAACTGGGACCCGATCGACCAGACCGTGCTGGCCAACGAGCAGGTCATCGACGGCCGCGGCTGGCGCTCGGGTGCGGTGATCGAAAAGCGCGAAATCCCGATGTACTACGCCCGCATCACCGACTATGCCGACGAACTGCTGGAACACGTCGAGACCAAGCTGACCGGCTGGCCCGAGCGTGTACGCCTGATGCAGGCCAACTGGATCGGCAAGTCCACCGGTGTGCGCTTCGCCTTCCCGCATGAGATCAAGGACGCCAGCGGCCAGCTGATCAACGATGGCAAGCTGTATGTCTTCACCACCCGCGCCGACACCATCATGGGCGTGACCTTCTGCGCCGTGGCCCCGGAACACCCGCTGGCCACCCTGGCCGCCGAGAACAACCCGGCCCTGCAGACCTTCATCGCCGAATGCAAGCAGGGCAGCGTCATCGAAGCCGACATGGCGACGATGGAAAAGAAGGGCATGCCCACCGGACTGTACGTCACCCATCCGCTGACCGGCGACCAGGTCGAGGTCTGGGTCGGCAACTACGTGCTCATCACCTACGGCGACGGCGCCGTGATGGGCGTGCCGGCGCATGACGAGCGTGACTTCGCCTTCGCCCGCAAGTACGACCTGCCGATCAAGCAGGTCATTGCCGTGGAAGGCAAGAGCTATTCCACCGACGCCTGGGAAGAATGGTACGGCGACAAGGAAGCCGGCAAGACCATCGCCTCCGGCAAGTACGACGGCCTGGGCTATCAGGCCGCAGTCGATGCGGTGGCCGCCGACCTGGCCGCAAAGGGCCTGGGCGAGAAAAAGGTGACGTTCCGCCTGCGCGACTGGGGCATTTCGCGCCAGCGCTACTGGGGCACCCCCATCCCCATCATCCACTGCCCGGACTGCGGCGACGTGCCGGTGCCCGAGAAGGACCTGCCGGTGGTGCTGCCGGAAGACTGCGTGCCGGACGGCAGCGGCAATCCCCTGAACAAGCATGAGCAATTCCTCAAGGTCGACTGCCCCAAGTGCGGCAAGCCGGCCCGTCGCGAAACCGACACCATGGACACCTTCGTGGACTCGTCCTGGTACTACATGCGCTATACCTCGCCGGGCAGCAACGACGCCATGGTCGATTCCCGCAACGATTACTGGATGCCCATGGACCAGTACATCGGCGGCATCGAACACGCCGTGCTGCACCTGCTGTACGCGCGCTTCTGGACCAAGGTCATGCGCGATTTCGGCCTGGTCAAGTTCGACGAGCCCTTCACCAACCTGCTGACGCAGGGCATGGTCTTGAACGAGACCTACTATCGCGAAGAAGCCTCCGGCAAGAAGATCTGGATCAACCCGGCCGATGTGGAACTGAGCTTCGACGACAAGGGCCGCGCGGTCTCGGCGATCCTCAAGACCGACGGCCAGCCGGTGGAGATCGGCGGCACCGAGAAGATGTCCAAGTCCAAGAACAACGGCATCGACCCGCAAGCCCAGATCGACCAGTACGGGGCCGATACGGCCCGTCTGTTCACCATGTTCGCTTCGCCCCCGGAACAGACCCTGGAATGGTCAGGTGCCGGCGTGGAAGGCGCCAACCGCTTCCTGCGCCGCGTATGGGCCTTCGGCTACAACAATGCGGCACGCATCACCGCCGCCGGCAGCGTCGATGTCGCCCAGCTGGATGACGGTCTGAAGACTCTGCGCCGCGAAGTGCACAAGATCCTGCAGCAGGCCGACAACGACTTCAAGCGCATCCAGTACAACACCGTGGTCTCGGCCTGCATGAAGATGCTCAACACGCTGGAAGCCGCCAAGCCGGCTGCCGGCGCGGCCGGCGACGCGGTCCTGGCGGAGTGCTTCTCGATCTTCCTGCGCGTGCTCAATCCGGTGGCGCCGCACATCACCCATGTGCTGTGGCAGCAGTTGGGCTATGCCGCCGTCCAGGGCGACATCCTCGATGCCGACTGGCCGCAGGTGGATGCCGCCGCGCTGGAACAGAGCGAAATCAAGCTGGTGGTGCAGGTCAACGGCAAGCTGCGTGGCGAGGTGACGGTTCCCAAGGAAGCCGACAAGGCCGCCATCGAAGCCGCCGCCCTGGCCAACGAAGACGTCAAGAAATTCCTGACCGGCGCACCGAAGAAGGTGATCGTGGTGCCGGGCAAGCTGGTCAACATCGTTGCCTGATCCGGCCCAACCTCAACGACGGAACTCCATGCACGCTCAAGTCCAAATCAAGCGTTTCTCGCAATGGCTGCTGATGGCAGCCGCAGCCCTGGTGCTCACGGCCTGCGGCTTCCATATGCGCGGTGCGGCCGACCTGCCGTTCAAGACCATCTACCTCGGCTTTGCGCCCAACTCCGCGGTGGGCGTGGAACTCAAGCGCAACATCGAGGCCAGCGGCGCCCGGGTGGTTTCCGATACCAAGGACGCCGAGGCCATCCTGAAGGTCCTGGCCGACTCGCGCGACCGTCAGGTGCTGACCCTGAACACCAACGGCCGTGTGCGTGAATACGCGCTGTTCCAGCGTTTCACGTTCTCGGTCACCGATCCCAAGGGGGTCGTCGTGATCCCGCCCACGGCCATCACCCTGCGTCGCGTCATCACCTATGACGAGAACCAGGAACTGGCCAAGCAGGCCGAGGAAGTGCTGCTCTACCGCGACATGCAGTCGGATCTGGTGCAGCAGATCCTGCGTCGTCTGGCGGCCTCGAAGTCGGCTCTGAGCACCGAAAAGGCGCAGTCGGATTCCTGATCCGGTCACGCACGATCATGCAACTGCGCCACGACTCCCTGGACGCCCATCTCGGCAAATCGCTGGCGTCCCTCTATGTGATCGCCAGCGACGAGCACCTGCTGGCGCTGGAAGCGGCCGACAAGATCCGCCGCAGCGCCCGTGCCAATGGCTATACCGAGCGCGAAGTGCTGGTGGTGGAACGCAGCTTCAAGTGGGGTGAACTGCTGGCGGCCAACCAGTCGCAATCGCTGTTCGGCGACAAGAAGCTGATCGAACTGCGCATCCCCACCGGCAAGCCCGGCAAGGATGGCGGCCAGGCCCTGCAGGATTATGCCGCCAATCTCTCGCCCGACAACCTCACCATCATCAGCCTGCCCAAGCTGGACTGGGCGACCCAGAAGGCGGCCTGGGTCGGCGCCCTGCAGCAGGCGGCGGTGTACATCGACATTCCGCTGGTGGAGCGCGCCCAGTTGCCGGGCTGGATCGGCAACCGCCTGGCGGCCCAGCAGCAGAGCGCCGACCGGCCCTGCCTGGACTTCATCGCCGACCGCGTGGAAGGCAACCTGCTGGCCGCGCACCAGGAAATCCAGAAGCTGGCCCTGCTCTACCCGACCGGTCAGCTCAGTTTCGAACAGGTACAGGATGCGGTCCTGAACGTGGCCCGCTACGACGTCTTCAAGCTCAACGAAGCCATGCTTTCCGGCGACATCGCTCGACTCACGCGCATGATGGAAGGTCTGAAGGGTGAAGGCGAAGCCCTGCCGTTGGTGCTGTGGGCAGTGACCGAGGAAATCCGTACGCTGCTGAAACTGAAATCCGGCATGGCCCAGGGCAAACCCGTGGGCGCCCTGCTCAAGGAATACCGTATCTGGGGCCCGCGTGAACGCCTGATGGAACCGGCTCTGCGCCGCATCAGCCTGGCCGCGCTGGAACAGGCCCTGCAGGAAGCCGCCCTGGTGGACCGCATGGTCAAGGGCCTGCGCGCCCGCAGCTTTGCCGGCGATCCGTGGGACGCCTTGTTGCAGCTGGGACTGAAGCTGGCCCGCGGACGCTGAGCCCTCCCCCTATCTCGAACCGACGCGCCTGGAGCGCCCCGGAGAACACCGAATGGAAAACATCGAACTCTACATGAACCGCATCGGCCAGCAGGCCCGTGCCGCCTCGCGCGCCATGGCGCGTGCCGATACCGCCGCCAAGAACCAGGCGCTGCTGCTGATCGCCGCCGCCATCCGTCGCGATGCGGACGCCCTGCGCGCGGCCAATGCGCTGGATCTCGAGGCGGCCCGCGCCAATGGCCTGGCCGAGGCCATGCTGGACCGCCTGACGTTGTCCGACAAGGCCATCGCCACCATGGCCGAAGGCCTGGAGCAGATTGCCTCCCTGCCCGACCCCATCGGCGAGATCAGCAACATGAAATACCGCCCCACCGGCATCCAGGTCGGCCAGATGCGTGTGCCCCTGGGCGTGATCGGCATCATCTACGAAGCCCGCCCCAACGTCACCGTGGACGCCGCCGGACTGTGCATCAAGAGCGGCAATGCCACCATCCTGCGCGGCGGGTCCGAAGCGATCCACTGCAACCAGGCCCTGGCGAAGCTGGTGAAAGAAGGCCTGGCCGGTGCCGGCCTGCCCGAAGAAGCGGTGCAGGTGGTCGAGACCACCGACCGCGCCGCCGTGGGTGCGCTCATCACCATGCAGGAATACGTGGACGTCATCGTGCCGCGTGGCGGCAAGGGCCTGATCGAACGCCTGATCAAGGAGGCCAAGGTGCCCATGATCAAGCACCTGGACGGCATCTGCCATGTCTACATCGACGACAAGGCAGACACCCGCAAGGCGCTGGACGTGGCCTTCAATGCCAAATGCCATCGCTACGGCACCTGCAACACCATGGAAACCCTGCTGGTCTCGCGCAACATCGCCGCGGCCATATTGCCGCCGCTGTCCGAGCTGTATCGCGTCAAGGAAGTGGAACTGCGCTGCGACCCTGAGGCGGCCGATATCCTGGCCGACTACCCCTTCCTGAAACCAGCCACGGCTGAAGACTGGGACACCGAATACCTGGCCCCGATCCTGGCCGTGAAGGTGGTGGCCGACATGGATGAGGCCATCGAGCACATCAACCGCCATTCCTCCCAGCACACCGACAGCATCATCACCGAGGACTACACCCGTGCCATGCGCTTCCTGCGCGAAGTGGATTCGGCCTCGGTCATGGTCAACGCCTCGACCCGCTTTGCCGATGGTTTCGAATACGGCCTGGGTGCCGAAATCGGCATCTCCAACGACAAGCTGCACGCGCGCGGCCCGGTGGGACTGGAAGGCCTGACCTCGCTGAAGTATGTGGTGCTGGGCCAGGGCCAGGTGCGCCAGTAACCGATCACCTCAACCCGAACGCCAACGCCAAGGACCGTCATGCTCTGGATCAAAGCCCTGCACATCGTCTTCATCGCCTCCTGGTTCGCCGGCCTGTTCTATCTGCCGCGCATCTTCGTGAACCTGGCGCAGGAGACCGACCTGGTCTCCCGCGAACGCCTGCTGGGCATGGCGCGCCGGCTGTACCGCTTCACCGGCATGACCGCGCTGGTAGCGCTGGTGCTGGGCGCATGGCTGCTGGCCATCACCTGGCAATTCTGGAAAGGCCCCGGCAACGGCTGGCTGCATGCCAAGCTGTTCCTGGTGGTGCTGGTGATCGGCTATCACCACGCCTGCGGCTCCCTGCTCAAGAAGTTCGAGCACGGCAAGAACACCCGCAGCCACGTCTGGTATCGCTGGTTCAACGAAGTGCCGGTACTGCTGATGCTGGCCATCGTGATCCTGGTCGTCGTCAAGCCGTTCTGATCTTTCACCTTGCCTTCCTCATCAACACGCCACCGGAGCCGGTCATGAGCAAAGTCTGTGAGTACTTCTTCGCGCCGCATTCGCCCTTCGCCTACCTGGGCCACGATCGTTTCGTCGCCCTTGCCGACAAATACCAGGTGCAGATCCTGCCCAAACCCTTCGACCTGTCGAAGATCTTCGGCGTCTCGGGCGGCCTGCCGCTGGCCAAGCGCGCCCCGCAACGCCAGGCCTATCGCCTCAAGGAACTGGCGCGCTGGAGCGAATTCCTGGGCAAGCCGATGATCCTGCAACCGGCCCATTTCCCGGTCAACAGCGACAACGCCGCGCGCCTGATCATCGCCACCCAGCTGGCCCACGGCACCGCCGCCTCACTGCGCCTGACCGGCGCCATCATGCGCGCGGTGTGGGAAGAACAAAAAAATATCGCCGACATCGACACCCTGGTGGCCATCGCCAATGCTCAGGAACACGACGGCGCGGCTCTGCTGAAATCAGCCGAGACCGCCAGCGTGCAGGCCGAATTCGACCGCTTCACCGATGAAGCCAATGCTGCCAGTGTGTTCGGCGCCCCCTGGTTCGTCTACGAAGGCGAAGGCTACTGGGGCCAGGACCGCCTCGACTTCCTGGAGCGCGCCTTCGCGAAAGCCTGAGCGACCAGCGTACAATGACGCCGGGCTGCGCAATGAACTGGAGCGCAGCCCGGCGTTTTGATTTTTGAAGCCCTGTTTTTCAACGGATAAAAGGTACTCCCATGCAATCTCCCGACACCCAATACTCCTACTTCTGCCCCTGCCCGCGTGGCCTGGAAGCGGCACTGGCAGAAGAACTCAACGAGATCGCCGCGCATGCCGGCCCCGCCGCCAATCTCAAGGTGCACAACCAGGTTCCGGGCGGTGTGCACTGCTCCGGCACGCTGCTGGCGGCCTACCAGATGAACCTGCATTCGCGCATCGCCAGCCGCGTGCTGCTGCGCATGGGCCACGGTTCCTACAAGAACGAAAACGACATCTACGACCTCACCCTGGCCCAGGCCTGGGAAGACTGGTTCAAGGTCTCGCACACCATCCGCGTGGACCTCACCGCCGTGAAGTCGCCGCTGCGCAGCCTGGAATTCAGCACGCTCAAGATCAAGGATGCCATCTGCGACCGCTTCCTCGACCAGTTCAAGCTGCGTCCCTCGGTCAATACCCGCACGCCCGACATGCGCATCGCCGGCTTCGTCGATGCCCACAACTTCACGGTCTACCTGGATACCTCCGGCGAAGCGCTGTTCAAGCGCGGCTGGCGCGAAGAAACCGGCGACGCCCCGCTGCGCGAGAACCTGGCGGCAGGTCTCTTGCGCACCTCCGGCTGGAAGCCGGGCGTGCCGCTGTTCGATCCCATGTGCGGCTCCGGCACCATCCTGGCCGAAGCGGCCCAGATGATTGCCGGCGTGCCGCCGGGCGCGCGTCGCCGCTTTGCCTTCGAGAAGTTCAGCAACTTCGACGCCGATGCCTGGTTCGCCATCAAGGGGGACTTCAAACCCAACCCCATCCCGACCACGCCAACGCTTTTCGGCAGTGACATCTCCGGCGACATGGTGGAGCTGACCCGCAAGAACCTGCTGCGCGCCGGCGTGCATTTCGAGGTACCGCTCAAGCAGATCGAGGCGCAGGAGATCAAACCACCGGTCGATGCCGAGGGCAAGCCGCTGGTCGGCATCATTCTCTCCAACCCGCCTTATGGCGAACGGATCGGCGTGCGTGGCGACCGCGCCCTGCCAACCGAAGAACTGTTCACGCAATTCTTCAGCGCCTTCTCCAGCACCCTGAAGCAGCGCTTTGCCGGCTGGAGCGTGTTCCTGTTCTCGGCCGACCTCGGCCTGCCCAAGCTGATGCGTCTGAAGGAATCGCGCAAGACGCCGTTCTTCAATGGTGCGCTGGAATGCCGCCTGTTCCGCTTCGACATGGTGGCCGGTTACAACCGCCGCGAAGAGGCCAAGCCGCATTCCCGCGACAGCGAGGACTGAAGCAGGACAGGCGGGGCCGGATTGTCAACCACGCCAAGACAATCCATCCCGCCACGGCCGGTTTATCCGGCCCGCATTCTTCCCTACAGTGTGGACATGGCCCAGCTCCATCACGCCCGCCAGAGAGCGCGCACGATAGCTGGCCGGCCTTCATCCACTCCACACTTCCCGGGATCATCATGAGCACCGTCAACGTCAATACCCGCGCCGACTACGCCGCCTTCCTGCTGCGCGTCACCATGGGCATCTTCTTCCTGGTCCACGCCGGACTGAAAATCTTCGTTTTCACCCCGGCTGGCACCGTGGGCTTCTTTGCCTCGCTGGGTGTACCCGGCTGGTTCGCCTATCCCGTGATGGCGCTGGAAGTGGTGGGCGGCATTGCGCTGGTGCTGGGCTACTACGGTCGTTGGCTGGCACTGCCCCTGGCGGCCGACCTGCTGGGCGCCATCGTGCTGGTCCACGGCAAGGCAGGATTCTTCTTCACCAACCCCAAGGGTGGCTGGGAATACCTGGCGCTGTGGATCGTCGGCCTGGTCGCCGTGTTCCTGCTGGGCGACGGCGCCTTTGCCCTCAAGCGTGAAGAGCGCAGTTGATCGCCCTGTCTGCCGAAATCATCCTGCCGGGCCACGCGCCCGGCAAAATTCATATAGATTCAGTTTGATCGTCGAGATCTTTTAGTTCAGTTCTTGCGTGCGGGAAATCAAGTTTTCCACAGGCGATTCAAGGAAACCATCATGTCCGATACCCTCCACCTGCCCTCGCTATTCGTCTCGCACGGCTCGCCCATGCTGGCCGTGGAACCCGGCCGCACCGGTCCGCTGCTGGCCGGCATCGGCGCTGCCCTGCCGCGCCCGCGTGGCATCGTGATGATGTCGCCACACTGGGAGACCTTCACCCCGCGCGTGGGCAACCAGGCCAGGCCGCGCGTGATCCATGATTTCGGCGGTTTCCCGCAGGCGCTCTATGCACTGGACTACCCCGCCCCCGGCGCGCCCGCCCTGGCCGAACACGTCGCCCAGCGACTGCGCGATGGTGGTCTGCCGGCCAACACCGATGACGGCTGGGGGCTGGACCACGGTGCCTGGGTACCGCTGCGTTATCTTTATCCACAGGCCGACGTGCCGGTGATCCAGCTGTCGCTGCAATCGCAGCAACCGCCGGCCTATCATTTCCAGGTCGGCCAGTTGCTGGCACCGCTGGCCCGTGAAGGCATCCTGCTGGTCGGCTCGGGCAGCTTCACGCACAACCTGCGCGAACTGCGTCGCAACGATGCCGATGCCGGCGATGCCCCACATACGCTGGAATTCCTGCAATGGTTCCTGGACCGCATGCAGGCCGGTGACCTCGAGGCGCTGTTCGGCTACCGGACCACGGCCCCGCATGCGGTGCGCACCCATCCCAGCGACGAACACCTGCTGAGCCTGTTCTTCGCCATGGGCGCGGCCGATGACTGGACCCGCCTGGTTCACCTGGACAGCGGTTCGACGTATCATAGCCTGCGCATGGACGCCTTCGCCTTCGGCACGGCCTCCAGCCTGCTGGCACAACTACCGGCCGCCGCCTGAGCCACCGTCGCCCCGACGGCGCCGGCGCGGCGCCATCTCGGGGATAGACGGCTTGAACAAACTGCGCGAAATCGAATGCTTCATTGCCGTGGCCGAGCTGGGCAGTTTCGTCAAGGCCGCCGATGCGCTGGGCATCTCCAAGGCGGCCGTCTCGCGCACCGTACTTGAACTGGAAGCCCGCCTGGGCTCCCGCCTCATGCAACGGACCACGCGCCGGCTCTCGCTCACCGAAGCGGGCAGCCTCTACCTCGAACGCTGCAAGCAGATCGTGGCCGACCTCGAAGCCGCCGACGAGTTGCTCTCGGCCGGCGCCGCCAAGCCGGCCGGCCTGTTGCGCATCAATGCGCCGGTCACCTTCGGCGTGCTGCACCTGGCGCCACTCTGGCCGATGTTCCTGGAGCGTTACCCTGAGGTGGAGCTGGATATCACCCTCTCGGACCGCATCGTCGACATCATCGACGAAGGCTACGACCTCGCCATCCGCATCGCCCGGCTGGCCGATTCCACCCTGATCCACCGCAAGCTCACCAGCACCAGCCTGCCGATCTGCGCCTCGCCTGCCTATCTGGAAAAGCACGGCACTCCGAGCCATCCGCATGACCTGGCGCGGCACCACGTGATCAGCTACAGCTACAACCAGGGTCGGGACGAATGGCAGTTCAGTGGCCCGGACGGACCGGTCAGCGTACGCGTACATTCGCGCATGCACGCCAACAATGGCGACAGCTGCGTGCAGGCCGCGCTGGGCGGCGTGGGCATCACGCGCCAGCCCACCTTCATGATCGACCAGTACCTGCGCAGCGGCCAACTGGTCCCCATCCTCACCGATTTCGGCATTCCCTCGCTGGGCATCTACGCGGTCTATCCCAGCCGCGCCCATCTGCCCGCCAAGGTCAGGGCGATGCTGGATTTCCTGGCGGACGCATTCGCCCAGGTGCACTGGGATCATTGACGCCACCGGCGATCAGTCCGCCTCCCATCTCCTGCAGCCACGCTCCCACCTGCTGGCTTGAACGCCATCGGCGCATAAATTTCATCTTTCCCCCTCAAGGTCTGAGCGCTCGTGTTGAAAGGAGCGCCAGGCCTTGTCTGGTCTATGGCTTGATCAATATCAAGGATGCCGACTCGCTTTTATGAATGAAAAAGCAGACTGGCGCGGTGTTGACAGTTATTTTGCGATCACTCAAAGTGACCATATTACAGACGCATTGTTCACTATATGGACAATGCGAGACAAATCCCTACCTGGAGATCCCATGAGCACTTCCATGCCGGCCGACCTGAAGATGAAGCCCTATCAATTCCCCAACCCCAAGGAAGCCCCGCTGGAAATCGTGGTCAACCCGGCCATTCCAGAGGATGAACGGGTCTGGGTGCCGCAGGCGGAAAACGTCTGGTTCCGCCCGCTCTGCCTGAATGTGTCGCAGGGCTACTGGACCAACCTGCTGCGCGTGCGCAAGTCCGGCGTACTCTCCCGTCACCGCCATCCGGCGCCCGTACACGGCATGGTGCTCAAGGGGAAATGGCGCTACCTGGAGCATGACTGGATCGCTGAACAGGGCAGCTACGTCTTCGAACCACCCGGCGAGACCCACACCCTCTACGTACCGGAAGACGTGGAAGAAATGATCACCTACTTCCACATCACCGGCGTGATGTTCTACTGCGACCCCTGGGGCAAGTTCGAAGGTTATGAAGATGTCTTCACCAAGCTCGACATGTGCCGCAAGCATTACGAAGCCGTCGGGCTGGGCAGCGACTACGTCGACCGCTTCGTGCGTTGAGGGCGGAGCGCATGCATTACGACACTGCGAACTACGATTTCCGTGACTGCGTGGCCGTGGTCACCGGCGGCCATGGCGGTATCGGTGCGGCCATCGCGGCGCGCCTGGCTACTGCCGGCGCACGCGTGGTGGTGTGGGACCTGCACCAGGCTCCCAGCTCCCCCTACCTGCAGCAACAGGTGGACATCACCGATGCGGGCTCGGTCGAGGACGCCGTTCATCAGTTGCTGGTCGAGACCGGCCGCATCGACTTCCTGATCAACAATGCCGGCTATGCCGGCCCCACCGTGCCTCTGGACGAATATGACGTGGGCGAATGGCATCGCATCGTGCAGGTCAACCTGCTGGGCGTGTTCCACGCCTGCCGCAGCGTGGTCCCGGCCATGCGCGCGGCCGGGCGCGGGCGCATCGTCAACATCGCCTCGCTGGCCGGCAAGGAGGGCACGCCCAATGCGTCGGCCTACAGCGCCGCCAAGGCCGGCGTGCTGGCCCTGACCAAGTCGCTCGGCAAGGAACTGGCAGAGACCGGCATCCTGGTCAATGCCATCGCCCCGGCCGCGGTCAAGACCGCGCTGCTGGAGCAGATGTCGCCGGCCCACGTCCAGACCATGATCGCCAAGAGTCCCATGCATCGGCTGGGCAGCGTGGAAGAAGTGGCCGAGATGAGCGCCTGGCTGTGCTCGGGCTCGTGCAGCTTCAATACCGGCGCGGTGTTCGACCTCTCCGGAGGCCGCGCCACCTACTGAACACAGTAGCAAGGAGCAGAACCGCAGAATCATCCGGGCAAGCGAGGATCACGGCCAGGGGCGATGCAGACATCACCCCGGCCGTGCCGGAGCAGTAGCAGGGACGGCATCCACAACGTCCTCAAGACCGCGTCCTCGCATGACGCTTTCGCCATGTCACCGACAGAGAGTGCCGCAACAGACGGCGCCGGCAGGAAGCACGCCAATGGCATTGACTCATTCACTCTGGAGACGTAACCCATGGAAGTCCAAAAGGAAAAGAGCCCCCGGCTCAAACGCATACAGGTGGTCGCGCTGACCTTCCTGATGATGGCAGGCATCGTCAACTATCTTGACCGCAGTACGCTATCCATCGCCAATCATTCGGTGAGCCAGGAACTGAACCTCAGCGCCTCGCAGATGGGCCTGCTGCTGTCGGCCTTCTCGCTGGCCTACGCCTTCTCGCAATTGCCCATCGGCGCCATGCTGGACAAGTTCGGCGCCCGCGTGATGCTGGGCGCCGGCATGTTCGTCTGGTCGCTGGCGCAGCTGGCCGGCGGCTTCGTCAACACCCTGCAGCAATTCCTGGTGGCCCGCGTGTTCCTGGGCCTGGGCGAGGCACCGCAATTCCCGGCCGGGGCCAAGGTGGTCTCGGAATGGTTCGCCATGCGCGAACGCGGCGGACCGACCGGCATCTTCGTGGCCTCCTCCACCATCGGCCCGGCCCTGGCGCCGCCCATCCTCACCATCCTGATGCTGTCCTTCGGCTGGCGCATGATGTTCGTCATCATGGGCGTACTGGGCATCGCGGTGTCGGTGGGCTGGTATCTGTTCTACCGCAATCGCAACGAGGTCGAGCTGACCCCGTCCGAGGTGCTGTACCTGGCCGACGACCACGACACCGATCCCAATGCCAACGCCAAGCTGACCTGGAGCGAGTGGAAGAGCCTCTTCAAGTACCGCACCACCTGGGGCATGCTGTTCGGCTTCATGGGCGTGATCTACATGGTCTGGCTGTACCTGACCTGGCTGCCGGCGTATCTGGAACATGAGCGTCACCTATCTATCGCACGTACCGGCTGGGTGGTGGTCATCCCCTACATCTTCGGCACCCTCGGCATGCTGTCCTCGGGCTATATCGCCGATGGCCTGATGAAGCGCGGCATGCCTGCGATTCGCAGCCGCAAGTGGCCGATCTGTGCCGGTCTGATCGGCGCCGGTGCCTTCACCATCCCGGCCGCCTACACCCCCAGCACCACCATGGCGATCGTCTATATCTCGCTGGCCATGGCCTTCGTGAACATGGCCTCGGGCGGTGCCTGGGCACTGGTGTCGGTGGCCATTCCGCGCCGTCTGGTGGCCTCGCTGGGCAGCATGCAGAACTTCGGCGGCTACCTCGGTGGTTCGCTGGCGCCGGTCATCACCGGGGTGGTGGTGGACCAGACCCACTCCTTCGTCAACGCCCTGCTGATCAGTGCGGCGGTGGCCTTTGCAGCAGCGCTGGTGTACATGTTCGTGGTCGACAAGCCCATCGAATCGCACGCCTGATCACCCTCTACGCAGTCGCCTGACCCGATGCCGCCACCCATGGGTAGCGGCATCCAGCCAGTCCCCTGCCACTCTCGCTATCCACAAGGAAAACCATGAGCTTCATTCCCGATCTTCTGCAGGGCAAGACCGCCCTCGTCACCGGCGGCACCCAGGGCATAGGCGGCGCCGTCGCACGCCAGCTGGCAGCACTCGGAGCCCGCGTCATCGCCGCCGGATTGCCACCCTTCGCCCATGAGGAATTCGCCGGCACCGACATCACCCTGGTGGAAATGAACGTGGCCAGCGAAGAGAGCGTACGCGCTGCTCTCTCCGACCTCAAGCAACTGGACATCGTGGTCAACTGCGCCGGCATCATCAAGCGCGGCGCGGAACTGGAGACCGAAGTCTTCGAACAGGTGATCGCCGTCAACCTCACCGGCACCATGCGCGTGTGCGCGGCTTCCCGCGAATTACTACGACAGTCCGGCGGCTGCATCGTCAACACGGCCTCCATGCTCAGCTTCTTCGGTGGCGGCCTGGTCCCCGGCTATAGCGCCAGCAAGGGTGGCGTGGCGCAGTTGACCAAATCACTGGCCATTGCCTATGCGGCCGACGGCATCCGCGTCAATGCGGTCGCGCCGGGCTGGATCGCCACCCCGCTCACCCAGGCCCTGCAGGACGACCCGACCCGCGCCGGCCCGATCCTGGCGCGCACGCCCTTGAACCGCTGGGGCCGCCCGGAAGACATCGGCAATGTCGTGGCCTTCCTCTGCTCACCCGCCGCCTCCTTCATGACCGGCACCATCATCCCGGTCGACGGCGGCTATCTGATTGCCTGATCACCCCATGCCATGCATGCCTTTTCCCGCGTCCGCTGCTCCAGGCGGCGCGGGCTTTTTTACGCTGGGGCGCTACCAGGCTCCGCTATAATCTGCCGGCTCCCGATTTCGCTCCTGTCTCCTTAAGCCTGCGCCCATGCCAGACCACGACAAACATCCCGACGACCCGAACAAGATTGCCGGCACCGCCGCCTTCTCCAAGTTCGTCGCCGTGCTGCAATTGATCGCCGACCAGGACGCGCCCCTGAACATCGCGCAGCTGGCGGCGCTGTCGGGCTATCCGCGCCCTACCGTCTATCGCATCCTGGCCGCCTTGATGGCTGAGGGCATGGTGGTGGAAAACCCGCGCAGCAAACAGTTCGAGGTGGGGCCGCGCCTGATCAACCTGGCCAGCCGCGCCTGGGACCGCAGCGATATCCGCACCACTGCCATCGAACCGCTGCGCCAGTTGCGCGACATCACCCGCGAAACCATCCACCTGGCCGTCCCCAGCGACGTCAGCATGGTCTACATCGAGAAACTGGAAAGCCCGCAAGCCGTGCGCATGGCCTCGCGCATCGGCACCCGCGTGACGCTCTATTCGAGTTCGGTGGGCAAGGCCTATCTGGCCGGCCTGGAAGAATCGCGCCGCGAAAACCTGATGCGTACGCTGCAGATGGAGCCCTTCACCGAGCACACCCACACCGATCTGTCGGCTCTGCGCCAGGACCTGGAACAGACCCGCGCCCGCGGCTATGCCGAAGACCGCGAAGAGAACGAAGCCCAGATCTTCTGCTACGGTGCCGCCATCGTCGGCGCCGACGGCTTGCCGGTGGCCTGCGTGAGCGTGAGCATCCCGCTGTTCCGGCGCCTGCCCGATCCACAGCAGGCCTATGTGACACCGTTGCTGCAAGCCTGCGCCACCATCTCGCGCAAGCTGGCCGGACCGGGCTGAAGCCGGTCCGGCCTTCAGCTCAAGGCCGCATCGAGCACTGAACATCAGGCCTCGGGCGGCAGTTCAACCTTGTAGATTTCCTTGCCGTCGGTATTGTGCAGCGTCACGGTAAGCGTCTTCGATTTCGCATCGATCTTGCCGATACCGAAGAACTGCAGCAGCTCCGCCGGCGAGCGGTTCTGCTTCATGTCCGCCGGAATGCTCACGAAACGCACATCCGGACCGAAGGTGCGATCGATCTCGCCCGGACCGAAGGTACCGGCGTTGATCGGACCGCCGACGAATTCCCAGAAAGGCTTGAAGTCGGTGAACTGCGCGCGCTCGGGTGCATAGTGGGTGGCCGAGGCATAGTGCACATCGGCCGTCACCCACACCACGTTCTTGATGTCGTGCTGCTTGATGAAGCGCAGCAGCTCCGCCACCTCCAGCTCACGCCCCGAGGGCTTGCCATTGTCGGCATTGGCCCAGGCCTCGAAGGTGCCGGGCGGCACATCGACATTGAGGTCCGGCACCACGATGGACAAGGGCATGTCGCTGGCGATCAGTTTCCAGGTCGAGCGTGAGCGCAGTAGCGCCTGCTTGATCCAGCGCATCTGCTCCGGCCCGAGAAACTCGGCATCATGACCGCCGCGCTGGCGATTGGGCGAATTGCGGCCGCGATAGCTGCGCTCGTCCAGCATGAACACCTCCAGCAGCGGGCCGTGATTGAAGGCGCGATAGATGCGGAAAGGATCGGCCTGGTCGATGCGGAAGGGATTGTGTTCGAACATGGCCTGGCGCGCACGGGCCGCCAGCACATCGATGTTGCGCTCGTCGTAGCGCTTTTCCCGGGCGCCGATCACCTGGCCCGGATACCAGTTGTTGCGCACCTCGTGGTCGTCCCACTGCACCAGGAACGGCACCTCGGCGGCGAAGCGGCGCTTGCTGGCATCCAGCATGTTGTAGGCGAAGTTGCCGCGATAATCGTCCAGCGTCTGCGCCACCTTGGACTTGGCCTCGGTCACCACGTTGCGCCACAGGCTGCCATCGTCCAGCTTCACCTCGGCCTGGATCGGACCGTCCGCATAGATCTGGTCGCCCGAATGGATGAAGAAGTCAGGACGGAAGCGGCGCATGCTCTCGTACACCCGGTAGCCACCCCATTGCTCGTTGATGCCCCAGCCCTGGCCGGCTTCGTCCCCCGAGAAGGCGAAGGTGATGTCACGTGCCTGCCCGCGCGCCGCAGCCGGCACCATCAGGCTGCCGGTCAGCGGCTCGCTCAGGGCCGACTCATGCACCAGGTCCTGGAAACGCACGCGGTAATACACCCGCTGCCCTGCCGGCAAACCCCGCAGGTCCAGTCGGGCGGTGTAGTCGTCCCGCGCCAGCGCGGTGGGGCCGGCGATGCGTACCGCATCGGCGAAGTTCTCGCTGGTGGAATATTCAACCAGCATGCGCGCATTGCGATCGGCGCGCGCCCAGACGATGGCGCTATCGCGGGTGACATCGCCGCTCATGATTCCACCCGGGAACTGCGGGCGCAGACGCTCGGAGGTGACGATGGCCGGCGCGGCAGCCAGGCTGGCGGGGCTGGCGATGACGGCCGCTGTCCCCGCGGCGGTAAGGGCGGTATCGCGCAGGAAGCGACGACGGCGGGTATCGGCTGGCGAATTCTGGTCTGGCATGGCAACTCCTGAGGGTGAGGGAAAAGAAGGGAGTTGCAATTTAGCAATCGCGTATGACCGTTCCATGAAAGCACGATGACCGATGCTGACCGGATCCCCCAAAACGGCCAAATGACGTGATTTTCAAGAAAAATTCGAGCCTCGCGGCCTTCGCACCAAAACAAGCCACCCCATCGTACCACCTGCCCATATCGCACAATTTTCGTGCGTATCACAATCTGACAAGCACCTGACGCACCTGGAAAGTCCTTTTTAATCAAGCCACTGCAAAATAATCACCAAAATGGAACGAAAATTGCATCAGTCCGGGCTTTCGATTCTTTCCTTGCACAATTTTCGGGAGATTTTCTGGTGGACGATCACAAAAACGGCGCAGACGCCCTCTTCATCCTGCTGGGGGCGATCATGATCCTGGCCATGCATGCCGGCTTCGCCTTCCTGGAACTGGGGACGGTGCGCAAGAAGAACCAGGTCAATGCCCTGGTGAAGATCCTGGCCGACTTCGCGGTCTCGACCATCGTCTATTTCTTCATCGGCTACTACGTCGCCTACGGTGTGAGCTTCTTCGCCGGTGCCGAAACCCTGGCCGAGCGCAGCGGCTTCGAACTGGTGAAGTTCTTCTTCCTGCTGACCTTCGCCGCCGCCATCCCGGCCATCATCTCGGGCGGCATCGCCGAGCGCTCCAAATTCAACCCGCAACTGCTGGCCACCGCCGTACTGGTCGGCCTGGTCTATCCCTTCTTCGAGGGCATCGCCTGGAACCAGCACTTCGGCGTACAGGCCTGGCTGGCAGCCACCTTCGGCGCCGAATTCCACGACTTCGCCGGTTCCATCGTGGTCCACGCCGTCGGCGGCTGGATCGCCTTGCCCGCCGTGCTGCTGCTGGGTGCGCGCCGCGGCCGTTACAGCAAGGAAGGCGCGGTCGCCGCCCATCCTCCCTCCAACATTCCCTTCCTGGCACTGGGCGCATGGATCCTGACGGTGGGCTGGTTCGGCTTCAACGTGATGAGCGCGCAGACCCTGGACAAGATGAACGGCCTGGTCGCGATGAATTCCCTCATGGCCATGGCCGGTGGCACCCTGGTCGCACTGCTGATGGGCCGCAACGACCCCGGCTTCGCCTACAACGGCCCGCTGGCCGGCCTGGTGGCGGTATGTGCCGGCTCCGACCTGATGCACCCGCTGGGCGCGCTGGTCACCGGCGGCATCGCCGGCGCCATCTTCGTGTGGATGTTCACCCGTACCCAGAACAAATGGAAGATCGACGACGTGCTGGGTGTCTGGCCCCTGCATGGCCTATGCGGCCTGTGGGGCGGCCTGGCCGCCGGCATCTTCGGACTGCAGGCGCTGGGTGGACGCGGTGGCGTATCCTTCATGTCGCAACTGGTGGGCAGCGTGATGGGCATCGCCATCGCGGCAGTCGGCGGATGGATCGTGTACGGCCTGCTGAAGAAGACGGTCGGCATCCGCCTTGATCCTGAACAGGAATTCGAAGGCGCCGATCTGGCGATCCACAAGATTTCGTCGACGGCGGAGCGGGAGACCAGCTGGTAGAGCGCTGCCCATTGACAATAAGTCTGTCGGCCCCCTTGCTGCTGTGCCGAAAATGCTGGCGCAAAATAGACCGGCTTACCGGGCAGAAGCCGGCGCCGATCCAGGTTTTCCCTTGTTGATTTTCTCGAAAACTCGACCGTCGCCACTTGTCCCGACTTGCCTTGCTTGTGGAAGCAGGCCTGCGTCAAGGGAGGAACCCGGTAAGCGAGGTGCCTGGTGGAACTCTCGGTTTAGCGAATCCGAAGAACGTCATCGATCGCAGCAATCAGGATGTCGCAGTGATCGGAAGAGAACTGAAGGGGTGGCCGGATCTTCAGGATATTGCCGTCCGGGCCGCAGGTGCTGATCAAGACACGCCGCTGCCTCAGTTCATTGACCACATCGAGTGCCATTCCGGTATCGCCGTGTTTGCTGCCAGGCCGCACAAACTCAACGGCTGCATAAAGGCCAATTGCGCGGATGTCACCAACAGATTGATGCCGCGCTTTCAACTGCTGCAATCCTCGTTTCAGATACGCCCCCGTTTTCTTGGCATTGCTGATCAGGCCCTCCGATTCGATTACGTCCAGCACAGCGGATGCAGCAGCGCAGCAGACCGTATTTCCGCCGAAGGTATTGAAGTAACCCGAACGGTCGGTGAAGGCCTGCATAATATCTGCGGTGGTCACGACGGCGGCGATAGGCATGCCATTGCCCATGGGTTTTCCCATCACGACGATGTCAGGGAGAATTCCGTGGCGCTCAAATCCCCACATACCTTCTCCGGTCCTGCCGAAGCCTGGCTGCACTTCATCGGCAACGAAGACGCCACCAGCCCTTTTTACGGTGGCAACGGCTTCCATGAGGAATCCTGGCGGGTCGACAAACAGGCCATCACTGGAGAATACGGTATCCACAATGAGTCCTGCGAACTTGATACCGCGGCGCTCCATGTCAGCGATCGCCGTGGCCACGTCCTGCGCGAATTTGACGCCAACAGGCTCATCCTGCCGATATCCATCGGGGGCATCGACCAGCTGTACGTTGATGCCAATGGGGACGCCCGGGCCGAATGCCGGCGTAATTTCAGCAACGGCTGTCGAATGCCCATGATAGGCAAAGCGGGTCACGATGAAGCCACTTCCCCCCGTGTAGAGACGAGCCAAGCGCATTGCGAGGTCTACGCTTTCTGTACCGCTGCTCGTGAAGAGCACTTTGGAAAGCTCACGCGGGAACGTGTCGATAAGTCGTTCCGCGTAGGATGTGACGACATCGGAAAGATAACGCGTGTGGGTGTTGAGGGTGGCCACCTGCCTGGACACTGCCTCGACGACATGGGGATGGCAGTGGCCAACCGAGGGAACGTTATTGTAAGCGTCCAGGTATTCGAGCCCATCCTGGTCACGTAACCAGACGCCGGACGCGCTGACGAAATGCACGGGATCGCGATAGAACAAAGGAACGCCATCGCCAAAGGTGTTACGCCGGCGCTCGATCAGGGCGCGAGTCGCGGGGGCGGTGGTACTGCCTGATTGCGGATTGAAAGCGTTCAAGGCAAGCATGCCATCGGCGTGAGTCATGGTCTCTCCAGTACAAGATGATTCGGCACGGGAATGGTGCTCGCGAAGATGCCTGCCCGTCTTGACCACCGACGACATTTCCTTGATAGCAGAAGACGCCCTTCCGGGGAAACGCAAGGCCTGTGTGCAGCTTGATATCCACGGTCAACGATTTGTGTTGCGATGTCAAACGAACTGTTCGGTGCTGGCGTGAAGATGTAGGCAACGCTACTCGGAACCTCTTTATGACCCTCGCACCTACCGAATCCCATCTTTCCTACATTGCGGCTCTTCAAGAACTGGCCCGCTCAGCGCTTCCGAGATATGGATTCTCATCCAATGTGCAGGTGGCGCTGCTGAGCCATTCGGAGAACACGGTATTCCGGCTCGACAATCCGAAGACCGGGTGGCGCGCTGTGATGCGTGTGCATCGCGCCAACTATCAGACCCCCAACGCGATCCAGTCAGAACTGGACTGGATGACGGCATTGAACGAAGCGGACATTGCCACTCCCCAACCCTTGCGTACGCTCGATGGCGAATCGCTGATCCAGGTGGAAACAGCCGATGCCGGCAAGAGGATGATCGCCGCCTTCGCCTGGGTCGAAGGCGACTTTCCGGACGAGAGCAACCTGCCGCCTTCACTTCAGACATTAGGCGAATTGAGCGCAAGAATGCATCGGCAGTCACGCCAGTGGCAGCGCCCAAGCTATTTCGAACGCCATACCTGGAGTCTTAACGACACGGTGGGCGAAAATGGCCGTTGGGGCCGTTGGCGAGATGCTCCCTGGCTCCACAGGGCAAAGATCAACGTGCTCGAGCAGGCGCGAGATTTGATGAGCTTGCGGCTGGCTTCGTTCGGGAAGTCGCCGGACAAATACGGGCTGATTCACGCTGACCTGCGTATCGCGAACCTCTTGGTCAAGAAAGATCGTACTACCATCATCGACTTCGATGACTGCGGCATCGGCTGGTTCTTGCATGATATGGCGACGACGCTGAGCTTCATCGAACATCGTCCCGACCGCCGCGAACTGATGCTGCGCTGGGCGGAGGGATATGCACGCCATGGGGCGCTGACGCAAGCCGACATCGAGGAATTCCCGACCTTCCTGATGCAGCGCCGGCTGCAACTGTTGGCCTGGATGGCCTCACACAGCGAAACCGAACTGGCACAAAGCCTGGGCGAGCGCTGGGTGGCAGCTACTGCCGACCTGGCAACGGACTATCTGCGCCAAATGGGCTAATGGTCTGAAAATTGCTAGTAGGGTCGGGAAATTATTTACCATGAAAATGGAGTCCGACCATGCCCAGTGCGCCGCGTGTATCTCCTAATGCCGACCGTCAGTCCCGCATTCTTTCTGCAGCAGCAACGGGCCTGCTTGAATTCATCCAGAGCGAAGGCGGCGACCCTGAGCGCATCCTCGGCGCAGCGGGCGCTGACTGCAATGCAATCGAGCAGCCGACCGCGACCTTGAGCCTCGATATCTATTGCAATGCGATGGAGCAAGCCGCACGTCAGACCCAAAACGAGCACTTCGGATTGCGCTTTGGCCAACAATTCATGCCCACAGGGCTCGGCATGCTGGGCTATCTCGGGTTGACCTCTCCCACGGTAGGCGAGGCCCTGCGCAACATGGGCGCGATGTTCCATCATCATCAGCAGCGTTCTCATCTGGGCGTGACTCAGGCGGGCGGCCTAGCTTACGTTGAATACCGCATCACCGACCCTCTGGTCATGCAGCGACGCCAAGATGCCGAGTTATCCATCGGGATGTTCTTCAACGTCCTCAGGCAGGCCTTGGGGCAGCAGTGGAGTCCGCTGGAAATCCGTTTCGAACATGGTGCGCTGCACGGCAATGAGGAGCACGAGCACATTTTTGGTGCTCCGGTCCAGTTCTCCCAGGCGACCAATGCCATCGTGCTTCGAGAGAACGATCTAAATGCTCCGATGCCTGGAGCAGATGCGCACCTGCATAGCCTGATGCGCAACAATCTCCGCCAGTTGGGACTGACAGCGGCAACAGCGGAAACCCTGGTGGACAAGGTTCGCGCCGCGATCCGCTTGCGCCTGGGTGACAGCGAACCGACGCTTGAAGAGATTGCGAGCGCACTGGGGATGGCGAACTGGACGCTGCAACGCAGATTGCGCACGGCCGGCCTGACGTATCAGGAGGTCCTCCTCGATGTGCGCAAGAACACAGCGCTCGAATATCTGAAGGACCCTGCTCTGCAGATTTCAGAACTGTCATTCCTTCTCGGCTATTCAGAAATCAGTGCGTTCTCGCGGGCCTTTCAACGCTGGCACGGAATTTCCCCGACCGAATGGCGGCGCCAGCATCTGGGTGGAAGCCTGCGGATTCAGTGAGGTTGCCATCCGGCAGCGGTTTCAGCGACGGCCTCCTCGGGGGCCGTTTCTTATTGTCGTTGACTATCAAGAAGCTGTGTTTCCGGGTCAAACGAAAAATCAGGTCGAGGCCGCAAGATACTGAAGCGATAAAGCGGAAGTCTTATTTTTTTCCTCCAGCTCGTCATTCAGAAGCTCTTGCCAACCCATTGATAGGGACCTACCGTGCAACCACAACTTAGCAAACAACGCCAGGTCATCGCCGCAATTGTGGGCAATGCCCTCGAGTGGTACGACTTCATTGTCTATGGTTTTTTCTCGGCCATTATCGCTCGCCTGTTCTTCCCGGCAGACAACGAATACACCTCGTTGCTGGTCGCCCTTGCGACCTTCGGCATCGGATTCTTCATGCGCCCCGTGGGCGGTGTCCTGCTCGGTCTTTACGCCGACCGTAAAGGCCGCAAGGCGGCAATGCAGGTCATCATCGTGCTGATGACCCTGGCCATCGCAATCATTGCCTTTACGCCTACCTACGCAACTATCGGCATTGCAGCACCCATCATGATCGTCATCGCGCGCATGCTACAGGGGTTCGCAACGGGCGGTGAATACTCCAGTTCGACCGCATTTCTGGTCGAGAGCGCGCCCGCCCACAAGCGCGGCCTGTATGGTTCGTGGCAACTCGTCGGTCAGTGTCTCGCGGTCTTCTGTGGTGCAGGCATGGGCGCTCTGATAACGCGCAATCTATCGCCGGAGGCTCTGAACAGCTGGGGATGGCGACTGCCGTTCGTGATTGGCCTGCTCATCGGTCCAGTGGGTCTCTGGATTCGCCGCCACATGCATGAAACGGACGATTTCCTGGAAAGCGCCAACAAGCCCAACGCTGCTCCCATCAAGTTGCTCGATGTGGTGAAGACCAACATGCGTGGCGTGCTGGTATCGATGGGGCAGGTCATCAACGGTACCGTGGCCTTCTACGTCGTCCTGGTGAACATGCCGACGTTCGCCAACAAGCAACTGGGGCTCCCGCTCGACCAGGCGTTCATGGTACAGATGATTGCCGTGGCGTTGCTCACGCTCATCATCCCATTTGCCGGCGCACTGTCGGACCGCATTGGTCGTCGGACCGTCCTGCTCTATAGCTCCCTGGCGTTCCTCTTGATTGTGTATCCTCTGTTCGTTTGGGTTTCCGCGGCCCCCAGCCTGACCCGTCTGCTGGTGATGCAGGTGCTTCTGTGCATCATGATTGGCGCAAATTTTGGTCCGATGCCAACCGCCTTGTCCGAGCAATTCCCGACGCGGGTGCGTTCCACCGGCCTGGCGGTCGCCTACAATCTGGCAGCGATGCTGTTCGGTGGTTTTGCTCCGTTCATCGTGACATGGCTTACCAAGGTCTCGGGCTCACCGGTGGCGCCCGCCTGGTATGTGCTTTTCGCCGCCTGTATCGGTGTTGCCGCAGCCTGGGCGATGCGTGACCAAAGCCCCGCTGCGCAGAACCGGCAGACTGAAGTCTTCGCTGGAATTGGAGAGGTCAAGTGACAGAAGCAAAGCGTTCGCAAGCGATTCAAGGAGCAGAAAAGATGCACCCATTGGTCACGCTCGATGCACTGGCGCTGTCCGCTGCAGTTCGCAGCAAGGAGGTTTCTTGCCGTGAAGTCATGCAAGCGTATCTGGAACATATCGCGCAGATGAATCCGCATGTGAACGCTATCGTTTCGCTGCGTCCAGCCGATGAGCTGCTCGACGAAGCAAAGCGCGCTGACCAGTTGCTTGCACGGGGTACGTATCTGGGATGGATGCACGGCATGCCCCAGGCACCGAAGGACCTCGCATCGTGTAGAGGACTTCCCACCAGCAAAGGCTCCCCCTTGTCATCCATGGAGCCTGCCCTGGGCGACGCAACTTGCATCGCCCGGGTTCGTGACGCTGGTGCCATCTTCATAGGAAAGACCAATGTCTCCGAATTCGGGCTCGGCTCAAACAGCTACAACCCGGTGTTCGGCGTGACCAGGAATGCCTATGACTCCTCACGCATTGCTGGCGGCAGCAGCGGTGGTGCCGCTGCCGCGCTGGCGATGCGTATGCTGCCAGTCGCCGACGGTAGCGACATGATGGGTTCCCTGAGGAATCCGGCGGCGTTCAACAACGTCTATGGTTTCAGGCCAACTCAGGGTCGGGTCCCTTACGGTTCAGGCGGCGAACTCTTCCTGCAGCAACTAAGCACAGAGGGGCCAATGGGCCGAACTGTCGCCGATGTCGCCCGACTCTTCGCCACCCAGGCAGGATATGACAGCAGCTGCCCCCTTTCCGGCGACACGGATGTCACTGGCGATGCGGAGCAACTGAAGCGGGATTTCAAAGGCGCCAGAATTGGCTGGCTCGGAAACTACGATGGTTATCTGCCGATAGAAGAGGAAGTCATGGCGCTGTGCGAGGCAGCGCTATCGGACTTTGCAGATCTCGGTTGTGCGGTAGAGCAATGCCAACCCGACTATCCGATGGAAAAGCTCTGGGAAACCTGGCTTGTTCATCGGCACTGGCTGGTGGGCGGCAACCTGAGCCCTTATTTTTCCGATCCGGTGCAACGCGCCCTGCTCAAGCCCGAAGCGCAATGGGAAGTGGAGTCGGGTCTCAACTTGAAGGCCGACGATATCTTCCGTGCATCCCTGGCGCGTAGCGACTGGTACCGTGCAATCCACAAGCTCTTCGAGCAATTTGACTACCTGCTCTTGCCCAGCGCCCAGATGTTTCCGTTCGACGCAGCGACCAAATGGCCGCGAAGCGTTGCCGGTCGTGAAATGGATACCTACCATCGCTGGATGGAGGTGGTCATTGGGCCGACACTTGCAGGATTGCCCGTCATGAGCGTACCCGTCGGTTTTGGGAAGAATGGTCTTCCGATGGGAATGCAAATCATCGGTCCAGCCAGAGACGATCTCGGTGTCTTGCAACTGGCACATGCACTGGAAGGCCTACGCTCGTGGGTCTCACAAACGCCGTTGACTGTCGTGGAAACATTGAACCGATAAATGTTCTTGACCGCTGGTTGAGTCGTGCGCAGTCATTCTCCGCCTTTTCGGCGGCCTCAACAGCCGCCTTTTCTCAGACCTGCAAGCACAGCTGAGGGGAAAGCAGGACGGTACCCCTCTGCGCAAACGCCTTGCTGAGCGATGGTGGAGCCGTACTCGCCCGCGCTACAATGTCCGGGCAACGGTACTGCGATTGGGAACTGGCCTGCCACCAGCATCGGCGAATTTCAATCCTTGCACAATGCCCGGAAGCTCCAGCAGCTCCCGGGACATGGCTCACCGATGTCAGCTTCGGCCAGAAGCGGGCTGCCCTCTCACAGAATCAGTCGCATGCCGTCGCCCATCACCTGCGCTTTTCAGCCAGGGATTGCAGACGCTCGTCACCGATGCCATCGTAGCGCCACCCTACGCCCAGAGGTGGAAGACAGCACCCAACAGGACCATTCAAGCGTGCGCCGGCTCGCGAATGGTCAGGATGGTGATGAAGCACAGCACCGAGCACACCGCCAGAAACACCCAGACATAGCTCCAGCTGTAGTTGTCCAGCAAGAGACCGGCGATCAGCGGCGCGCAGGCGCCACCCAGCTGGCCCAGTGTGTTGACCATGGCACTGGCCATCGGGTAGACCTTGCGCGAGGTCATGCCCATCGGATAGACCATGTAGGTGGAATAGCCGATGTTGAGCAGAATCCCCGTCAGCAGCAGCAGCGCCCCATACAGGAAGGGATCGGCCGGCGAGTTGATGAGGATGACCATCATGATGGTGGTGAAGAACGCCGAAATCAGCATGGCCGGCTTGCGGCGCTTGTCGAGCAGACGGTCGGTCATCATGCCGCCCAGCAGATTGCCGATCACCGCGCCCACCCAGGGGGCTGCGGCCACCATGCCCATGTTGGTGACGGAATAGCCCTTGACGCTGATCAGGTAGGTGGGAATCCAGGCCAGCAGGACGTTCATGATCGCAGTCATGAAGAAATAGCCCAGCGCCGCACCCATGATGTTCCATGAACGGAAGATGTCCCGGTTGGTATCGACGGTGGCGACCTTGCTCGTGCGGATCAGGCGATCCAGCAGGGCGAAGTCGCGCTTGCGGGCGGGAGCCTGCGTGGTGCTGCCGGCGACATGATTGTCATTGATGTGTTGTAGTTCTTCCTCGGACACATGCGGGCTTTCCGAGGGCCGGTTCTTCACCAGCATCAGCCATACCACCGACAGCACCAGGCCCGGCATGGCGAAGATGTAGAAGATATAGCGCCAGCCCCAGTAATGGATGATGACCGCGCAGACTGGCGGCACCAGCACCGGACCGAACTTGGCGGCCGCCAGGAAGATCCCGGTCATGGTGCCCTTTTCGCGCGCCGGGAACCAGTTGTTGATGGTCGAGGTGATGCCGATGGGCAGCGGTCCTTCGGCCAATCCCAGGCCGAAGCGATAGACCTTGAGCATCAGCAGCGATGAGGCCGTACCGATCAGGCCGGTGAAGACCGAGGTTGCCAGCATGGCCAGCGAAAACACGCGAGGAATGCCAAAGCGGGTGTAGGCCAGCCCGGAAGGCAGCTGCGCAAGGCTGTAGGCGAACAGAAAGATGCTGGCCAGTGCCCCGGCCTCGGTGTTGGACATCACGAATTCCTTGCGCAGGAATGGCAAGGCGACACCCAGGTTGGCACGGTCGGCCGCGGCCACCGTATAGACGATGAAAATCAGTGCGCCGATCACCCATCGGAAATGGCTTTTCGACTTCGTACGTTCAGTGGCTACCGCTTCCATTCAAGTCTCCTTCAGCGATTGAAGCATGTTCTGTTTTTACCTGTCGGCCGGCCACCGGAAACAGCGGGCCGACAGGGAGATGGAGGCCGGTCTTGCGCCGGCTCTCTCCGGTCGATGGCCTATACCAGGCCGTAGTTCTTGAGGATGTCCTGCAGGTTCATTAGCTCGACGGTCGAAGCGCCGTCCTCGATGGCACGTCGCATCTTTTCTTCCTTCTCTTCGCGCGCGATGCTGCTGGCGATGGTCGCCTCGACTTCGTCTTTTGCCACGACTGCCAGGCCGTCGCGGTCACCGACGATGATGTCGCCGGGATGGATGACGACATCGCCGATGACCACCGGAACGTTGACCCGGCCCGGCTGGTGCTTGCCGGTACCCTTGATGGACAGACCGCGGCAAAAGACCGGGAAGCCCAGATCGATGATGGTGTTCGCATCGCGTACGCAACCATTGACCACCAACCCGGCAATACCCCGCTTCATTGCCAGCACGGTCAGCACGTCCCCCCACGGACCGGCTTCCATGAAGGCCTTGGCATCGACCACCAGCACGTCGCCCGGCTTGGCCTGCAGGACCGCGTAGTGCAGCACCAGGTTGTCGCCCGGGCGGGCATCCACCGTCAGGGCCGGACCGGCCAGGCGAGAGGTGGGATCGATCGGTTTCATGCCGTGGTCCAGGGCGCCCTTGGCCCCCTGTGCTTCGTAGACCGTGGCCGAACCGAGCTCACGCAACTGGGTAATCTGTTCTTTGGTGGTCATGATGGATATGTCCTGGGTTGGAAGTTGAAGTCAGGTTGCGTCGCCAGCGGCGAGCAACCAGGTAAGAGCCTGTCCGACGTCGGGGTTGTCCAGCGCCAGCGGGCGCCGCTCCAGCTGTGCCGTGGTGGCATTGAAGCGCGCCTCCACGCCCGGCAGCACCAGCGATGGCAAGCCCTGGCCATCGAGTTCCCGGCGGGCATCGTGGACTTCATGGGCACGGCGTTTGGCGTGGATCACGTGGGTGCGCACCAGCATGTCGATGAAGCTGCGCAGTGGGGTCTCGTCGATATCCTTCAGCTGGTGATACAGCTCTTCGCGCACGCCCTGCTTCTCGGCGCTCATCAGCAGTTCGACCGCCAGGGCCTCCATGCCCTTGGTGAAGATGCTGCGCAGGATCTTCAGCGAAATCGCGGCGCCCGGGCTGGCGCCTTCGATCACCTGCACCCGGCCGCCGGCGGCGCCCAGCACCTCCCTGAAATCGGCCGCCCTGCTGCCGGCAGCCAGCAGCGGGGTCTTTTCCCAGTTGAGCGAAATGGCGCCCATGATGGCTACATCCACGTACTCGAATCCGGCCGCGCGGGCGGTGGCGAAGGCTTGCTTCTTGACCTCGGGGCTGGCGGTGGTCAGATCGGCAAATCCGGTCCCCGGGTCCAGAAACGGTGCCGCCTTTTGGACCACGGCCAGGGCCTGTGCCCCGGTCACGCAGGAAAACACCCACTGTACATTTTCGAAGCAAACGCCTGGCTCCTGGTGTAGCTCCAGGCTCCATTGGCTGGCCAGCTCCCGGGCCGCCGGGGAAGGAAAGGCTTCGCAGAGGGTCAGTTCATACCCAGCTGCATAGAGGGCTTTGGCATAGCAGCGACCAACTTCGCCCATGCCGACGATTGCAATGCGCATCGGTGTCTCCGGTTTGAATATTTTTATGAAGAATACAAAAAAAGTACAATTAAGGCAAAT
>NZ_DASQOH010000069.1:0-78206 GCF_035644555.1 Herbaspirillum sp. | reverse complement strand
CATCCAGACCGGCGAATACGCCAAGAGCTTCATCCTGGAAAACAAGGCCGGTGCACCGACCCTGATGTCGCGTCGTCGCATCAACGCCGAACACCAGATCGAAATCGTGGGCGAGAAGCTGCGCGCCATGATGCCCTGGATCAAGGCCAACAAGCTGGTCGATCAAAGCAAGAACTGATCTGCCACTTGCGCAGAAAAACGCCACGGTTCGCCGTGGCGTTTTGTTTCGTACCTCGGTCTTTCTTGTCATTAACTTGACATAAATCCCCATTACCCTCACCCAGTCAAAAAGGGTTTAGCCAAGCGCCGCAGGGTCGGCGCCATGTTCAATTGGGTGGGGATTGCGTAAGCCGTTATCGTTCGAGCCGAAAGGGATGCTGACCAGACTGCTCGCGGGCAGGGGCGTGTCGGCGGGCATGGTGCTGCTTGCCGCCGGCGTACTGTCGCTGGTGTGGTATTTCACCATCATCCGTATCGAGAACGAAAAACAGCTCGCCATCGCCGGCTCCATCGCAGACAGCCGCAACGTTGCCGCCATTGTCTCGGCCAACCTGGATGAGATCTTGGGCAAGACCCTGCTGTACTCGCGCATCGGCCAATCGATGCTCA
The DNA here is from genome assembly GCF_035644555.1 of Herbaspirillum sp. Classification (GTDB taxonomy): domain Bacteria; phylum Pseudomonadota; class Gammaproteobacteria; order Burkholderiales; family Burkholderiaceae_D; genus Herbaspirillum. The sequence goes on along the minus strand of NZ_DASQOH010000069.1, from coordinate 77,597 downwards.
ATGGCGAGCAATCTTCGTCGGCCTATTTCAATCCGCTGTTCAACGGCGATTCAGCCTACCTGCGCGTGGCCATGTTCGATGCCCGCGGTCGGCTGGTCTATTCGTCGTCGCGCCAGAAGAGCGAGCCTGAGCTGAGCCGGCTCATCAACGCCGGCTACATGAGTTCGCTCACGGCGTCGTCCGAGCAGAGCGCCATGATCATCAAGCCCCCCATGGACCGCGAGGGCTACAGTTGGCGCGTGCCGCTATTGATTCCCTTGCAGGATGGCAAGGGCGCGCTGCAAGGCTTCTTCGCGGCCATCCTCGATCTGGGCTATTTCCTGAAGACCTACCAGGAAGTGAGCGTGGACGGCGCCAGCCGCATCGAGATCATCAACGCGGCTGGCCTGCAACTGGCGGAACTGTCCGGTGGCATCCTCTCCGGCGGATCCAATTATGCCGGCCAGGACTACGCCACCTTTCTGCTGACCGGCAAGGGTGATGGTCTGATCCACGCCTTGCGCCCGGGTGACCAGGTGCAGCATGTGGGCGTACAGCGGCGCCTGGCGCACTATCCGCTGGCGGTGGTGGTGAGCCGCGATCCGCAGGTCTTGCTGGGCAAGCTGTGGCCGGCGCATCGCCAGTATTACCTGCAGGCGATCCTGATTTCGCTGCTGGTGGTGGCCTTGTCGGGTGGCCTGATCAGCATGGCGCACCGGCGCCGCTATCTCTACGACAAGCTGCTCTATTCGGAGCGGGAGAAGAGCGGGCTGATCCATCAGCTGGAACAGGAAAAGAGCCGCGCCTACCAGCTTGCCTCGCACGATTACCTGACCGGCATTCCCAACCGCATGCTGTTCTATGAACTGGCGGCGACCGAATTGTCGCGGGCCCGGCACAGTCGCAACCTCTATGCGCTGTTCTTCCTCGATCTCGACAAGTTCAAGCTGATCAACGATACCCTGGGTCACGCCGTGGGTGATGCTCTGCTGCAGGAGGTGGCGCGGCGGCTGCGGGCGGCCGTACGTGAATACGATCTGGTGGCGCGCCTGGGGGGAGATGAATTCGTGGTGCTGGTCTCGGAAATTCGCGACGAGGAAATCGTGGCCGAGATCGCCGACAAGCTGGTCGAAACGCTGCGCGCACCCTATCTCGACCTGCTGGGCTGCGATGTCGAGACCGCACCCAGCATCGGCATCGCACTCTATCCCCGCGATGGGCAGAGTATCGAGGCGCTCATGACCAACGCCGATTCGGCCATGTACACCGCCAAGAGCGCCGGTAGCGGGCTGTATCGTTTCTACGATGCCTCGCTCAATGCCATCGCCGTGCGCGGGCTGGAACTGCTGGGACGTTTCCGCCAGGCGCTTCGCGACAACGAGTTCTGCCTGCACTACCAGCCCAAGGTGGCGCTACAGGATTATCGGGTGGTCGGCATGGAAGCCCTGATCCGCTGGCAACATCCGGAGCACGGCCTGATCTATCCCGGCGAATTCATCGGCCTGGCCGAGACCCACGATCTGGTGCAGCCGCTGGGCCACTGGATCATCGAGGCGGTGTGCCGGCAACTGGCGCAATGGCGCGCCGATGGCCTGCCGTTGGTGCCAGTGGCAATCAATGTGTCGGCCAAGCAGCTCAATGACGAACGCCTGATCGAAACCTTCCGCGATGCCTTGCGCCGCCACGGACTGAGCGCAGAACTGCTGGAAATCGAGGTCACCGAGAGTTGCTTCATCACCGACCTGGAGCAGGCGCGCCAGACCCTGGAAAAACTGCGTGAGGAGGGCTTGAAGATCTACCTGGACGACTATGGCACCGGCTACTCCAGCCTCAGCCACATCAAGGCGCTGCCTGTGTATGCGCTGAAGATCGATCGCTCCTTCGTGCGCGACATCCGCAATGACAACAGCGACGGCATGATCGTGGCCTCCACCGTCACGCTGGCGCGTAACCTGGGCCTGAAGGTGGTAGCCGAAGGCGTGGAAACCCGTGAGCAGCTGATGCACCTGAAACTGATGGGTTGCGATGAGGTGCAGGGCTTTTACCTGCAACGTCCGGTGTCGGCGGCGCAACTGGCGCCGCTCTTGCAGAAAGGCAGGTTCGAGGTCACATGAAGACGCTCTTCTCTGGTCTGCCGACAGCGCGGCCGATACGCATCTTGGGTGCCACACTGGCGCTACTTTTTACGCTCGCTGCGACGCCTGCGCTGGTCATGGCCAAGGGCGCCTGCGAGCGGCCGCAGCGCTTGCGTTTTTCCTTCGTGCCGCAGGGGCGGGACAGCGAGCAGCAGACTGCGCTCAATCCTCTGATCGATGAATTGCGGGAGCGGTTGAAGATGCCGGTCGATGTGGTGATCCCGACTTCCTACGGTGGCGTGATCGAAGGTCTGATCGCCGGCGCGGTCGATGTGGCGCGGCTGGGGCCGGCCTCGTACGTGACCGCCCACAAAGGGGACCCGCAGATCACGCCATTCGCGTCGATGGAACAGACGGAACCCAATTTCGCCCCACAGCGTGGCGTGTCGTCGGTGTATTACTCGTTGCTGGTGACGCGCTCGCAGGGGCCGTATGACAGCGTGGCCTCGTTGGCCGGGAAGGTACTGGCGCTGGCCGATCCCGATAGCACCTCGGGCGCGCTGATTCCGCGTCACCTTTTTGCGCGCCAGTACAAGCTGCAGCTGGACAGGTATTTTTCCCGCGTCGGTTATGCGGGCAACCACGAGCAATCGGTGATGGCAGTACTGAACCACCATGCCGATGCGGCCTTCGTGGCCAGCACCAATCTCTCCCGGATGATCAGCGACGGCAGGCTCAGGAAGAGTGACCTGCGCGTGTTATGGCGCTCGGCCCCGATTCCCTTCGACCCATTCGTCTATCGTGGGCAGCTGTGCGCCGACATCCGCAACAAGATTCGCGCCGTATTCCTGGACAAGAACTCGCTACGGGTCAAGCTCACGCTGGACAGCTTGCGGGCTACCCACTTCGTGCCCGTGCACGACGCTGACTACCGCATCATCCGCGAATTGCCGTGAGCACGACTTACTCGGCCAACAGCGCTTCGATATCGGAGACGATTTCCTCCGGACGCGTCTGCGGTGCATAGCGCTTGAAGACGCTGCCGTCGCGGCGCACCAGGAACTTGGTGAAATTCCACTTGATGGCCTTGCTCCCCAGGAGACCGGGTGCTTCCTTCTTGAGATACTGGAACAGAGGATCGGCCTGCTCGCCATTGACATCGATCTTGGCGAACAACGGGAAGCTGACGCCGTAGTTCTTTTCGCAGAAGGCGCCGATTTCCTCGGCATTGCCCGGCTCCTGGGCACCGAACTGGTTGCAGGGGAAGGCCATCACTTCCAGACCACGCGCATGGAACTGGCGGTGGATCGCTTCCAGGCCGTTGTATTGCGGTGTGAAACCGCATTTGCTGGCGGTATTGACGATGAGCAGCACCTTGCCGCGCAGTTGCTCCAGCCGGAAGGTGGTCTGGTCGGCCAGCCGGGGCTGGAAATCGTAGAGAGTGGTCATGTGCTGGTCCTTTGGATTTCCCGTGATTTTGTCGCCGCCATTCTAAACCGCCGGATGGCTGGCTGCATGGACCTATGGCATATGCTCCCGTGCCGTGCGCTCGCTGATACGGCCCTGCTGGAGCAGCTGGGCCAGGCTGGCCTGCAGCGTCTGCATCCCGTGCGCCGCACCGGACTGCATTGCCGAGAGCAGTTGCGCGCTGCGTCCCTCGCGGATCAGGTTGCGCACGGCCGGGGTCGCCACCAGCAGTTCGTGGGCCGCTACCCGGCCATTGCCGTCGGTGGTGGGTAGCAGGGTCTGCGCGATCACGCCCTGCAGCGATTCGGCCAGCATGCCGCGGACGGCTTCCTGTTCGACGGCGGGGAAGGCATCGATCATGCGATCCATGGTCCGCGCCGCCGAGGCGGTGTGCAGCGTCCCCAGCACCAGATGACCGGTCTCGGCGGCACACAGGGCCAGGCGGATGGTGTCGGCATCACGCAGTTCGCCAACCAGCAGCACGTCCGGGTCTTCGCGCAGGGCGGCACGCAGTGCCTGCGCGACATCGGCGGTATGGGTGCCAATTTCGCGCTGGCTGATCAGTGCACGGCGTGGTTCATGCACGAACTCGATGGGGTCCTCGATGGTCAGGACGTGGACCGCGCGCTCTTCGTTGATGTGACGGAGCATGGCGGCCAGCGTCGTGCTCTTGCCGGCCCCGGTGGCACCCGTCACCAGCACCAGGCCATGTGGACGCAGCGCCAGTTCGGCGCACAACGGGGGCGCGGCCAGGGCAGCCAGGGCAGGGGGCTCGCGCCCGAGATGGCGGATGGCAGCGGCCGGGCCGCGCTGCTGGTGAAAGGCGTGGACGCGGAAACGTCCCAATGTCGGCAGATCGAGGGCAAAGTCGCATTCGCCGCCTTCGGCATAGCGCTGCTGGCAGGGCGGCGGCATCCACTCCAGCAGCAACTGCCGCAGCCGTGCAGTATCGAGGGGCTGGAGGTTGATGCGGCGGATGGCGCCGTGGACCCGCAGCGCAGGGGGCAGGCCTGCGCAAAGATGCAGGTCGGAGGCCTGATTTCTGACGGCAAATGCCAGTAGGGTGGCAATGTCCATTTATAATCCCGGCAAGGATCACACTATCAATCTGTTTATTTCCCCGCAGGCTCGCCCCTCCCGGCCCCGGATTATGTCGTCAATCGCTCAACACTTGCAACACGTGCAACAACAGATCGCCCGCGCCGTCGAAAAGGCGGGACGCGAACCGGCTTCGGTGCGATTGCTGGCTGTCTCCAAGACCTTCGGACCAGAGGCCGTGCTGGAAGCGGTGCAGGCCGGGCAACGGGCCTTCGGCGAAAACTATTTGCAGGAAGCGCTGGACAAGATGGCCGCCATGCCGGCCCTGGCGCCCGGTGTGACGCTGCAGTGGCATTTCATCGGACCCATCCAGAGCAACAAGACGCGGCCCATCGCCGAGCATTTCGACTGGGTGCATTCGGTGGACCGATTGAAGATCGCCCAGCGCCTGTCCGAACAGCGGCCAGCGGAACTGCCGCCGCTGGACATCTGTCTGCAGGTCAATATCAGCGGTGAAGAAAGCAAGAGTGGCCTGACGCCGCAGGAACTGCCCGCGGTCGCAGCCGAGGTGGCGCGCCTGCCCAGGCTGCGACTGCGCGGCCTGATGGCGATCCCGGCACCCAGCGAAGACCAGGCCGCGCAGCGGGCCGCCTTCGCCGCCGTGCGCCGGCTGTTCGAGCAGTTGCGCGCCGACGGTCTGGCGCTGGACACGCTGTCCATGGGCATGTCGGCCGATCTCGACGCGGCCGTGGCCGAAGGGGCCAGCATCGTGCGCATCGGCAGCGCCATTTTCGGGGCCCGGCATTACGCATGAGCGGGCCGGTCCAGCACAAAATCCATTCCGGCGATACACCGGATACACCATCTACGAGACACAAGGAGCGGAAGTGAAGATAGCGTTTATCGGCGGCGGCAATATGGCAGCGGCCTTGATCGGCGGACTGGTCGGCAAGGTCGCGGCGGCAGAAGACATCCACGTGGTCGACCTCAATGCCGATGCGCTCAAGTCGCTGGCCGACAAGTTCGGCGTCTCCACCGCGCAAGCCATCGATGGCACCATCACTGGTGTGGACGTGGTGGTGCTGGCAGTCAAGCCGCAGCAGATGCGCGAGGTGGTCGCCACGCTCAAGCCCTTCATCGGCGCGCAATTGATCGTGTCCATCGCTGCTGGCATCCGCATTGTTGACATGGAGCGCTGGCTGGATGGTCATCAGGCCATCGTGCGCGCCATGCCCAATACCCCGGCGCTGATCGGCCAGGGTATCTCCGGCGTGGTGCCGCATGCGCAGGTTTCGACGCTGCAGCGCGCACAGGCCGATTCCATCCTCAAGGCGGTGGGAGAGACCCTGTGGCTGGGCAGTGAAGAGCAGCTCGATGCCGTCACCGCCGTGTCGGGCAGCGGCCCCGCCTATGTGTTCTACTTCCTTGAAGCGATGGAGCAGGCCGCAGCCCAATTGGGCCTGTCGCGTGAAGATGGCCTGGAACTGGCCAAGGCCACGTTCGCCGGCGCCACCGAACTGGCGCGTCGTTCCGATGAATCGGTGGCGACCCTGCGCGAGCGCGTCACTTCCAAGGGGGGAACCACCTATGCGGCGCTGACCAGCCTGGAGCAATCCGGCGTGAAGGGCGCCATCGTCCAGGCCCTGCAGGCAGCGGCCACGCGCAGCAAGGAGCTGGGCGACGAATTCGGAAAGGCCTGATGAGACGGGCGGTTTCTTCCGGAGCGCTGCCGGCCCTGCTGGCGGGAGTCTTGCTGCTGGGCGGTTGCGCGTCCACGGCCGACAGCGATGGTTATTACACCGTCAAGCGCGGCGATACGCTCTACAGCATCGGTCGCGACTTCGACCAGAACCCGGGTAACCTGCGTGCCTGGAACAAGTTGCGCAATCCGGACGACCTCGAGGTCGGCCAGCGCATCCTGGTGCGCCCGCCGGCCGGCGTGGTGGCACGCACCGGCGCCGGTCAGAGCAGCCGTCCTGCGGCGTCTTCAACCCCGGCCCGCAAGCCGGCGGCCCGACCGGCCACCAAGCCCGCGACCAAGGATGACGACGATGCTCCAGCCCCCGCCGACGCCAAGCTGGACTGGATCTGGCCGACCCATGGCAAGTCCGCGCCCAGCGCCGACAGTTACAAGAAGGGCATCGACATCGTCGGCAGCGAAGGACAGTCGGTGGTGGCCGCGGCCGCCGGCAAGGTCACCTATGCCGGTCATGGCATCCGTGGCTACGGCAACATGGTGATCATCAAGCACACGCCGCAACTGCTGTCGGTGTATGCCCACAACAAGAGCATCACGGTCAAGGAAGGCCAGATGGTCACGCGCGGCCAGCAGATCGCCACCATGGGCAACAGCGACACCAACAAGGTGAAGCTGTATTTCGAAATCCGCCGCAACGGCAAGCCGGTCAACGTGATGGCCTTGCTGCCGGCACGCTGACTGGCACGCTGCACCTCACTAAAGATCAGATCCAGGAAAAATCAGGAACCCCCATGGCCAAGCTCGAAGACATCGTCAGAAAACAGAAGACCGGTGCGACCTTCGTCATCAGCGCCCAGATGCTGCACATGAGTCCAAGCGAGTTCGATGCCATCGCCCAGGCCTGGGACGATGACGGTGGCCCAGGCTTCAACGTGACAGGCGTGCCGTTTCGCGTGGTGGTGGATGGCGAATTCCTCATCAGCCGGGTGACGGTGGTACGCACGACTGCTGAGGTATAGACAGGCCCGCGCGGCGTCAGCCCCCGCGCTGCAAGCGATAGACCACCGTATCCAGCGCCGTCAATCCGCGCTCTAGGAACTTCGGTTCCTTCTCCAGGATATCCCGGCGGTCGATCGCTACGGCTTCGCTGTGCGGTGCGTAGAGCCGTTGTACTTCTTCTTCCGCCACCGAGAAGGGCGGACCATCCATCTTCTGCTGGTCGTATTCCAGCGTGATCAGCAGGCTGCGCGCCTGTGCCGGCAGGCGGCCATAGATCTCGGCGACGTAACGCGCCCGCATCTGTGGCGGCAGCGCGATCAGGGCGGCACGGTCGTAGGCGCCGGCACAGGCCGCCAGGGTGGCGTCTTCCAGCAGGAAGATATCGCCACACACCAGTTCGATGTTGCCGGCCACGTAGTGCCGGCCCTGGGCGCTTTCATGGATCGCCGGTGTGAGCTGGTTCTCGCTGAAGAACTGGGTGATGGCCAGTTCCGACAGTTCCACGCCCAGTACCCGGTGCCCCTGCTGGGCCAGCCACAGCATGTCCAGCGACTTGCCGCACAGCGGTACCAGTACCGTGCTGCCGGCCGGCAAGGCCAGTTGCGGCCAGTATTTCTGCAGCAGGGGCGTCACGCGCTCCTGATGAAAATGCGTGCGGCCTTCGCGCCAGCGTTCCAGCCAGAATTGCGCTTCCATGTCGTCTCCTGTTCCCGTATCGGCGCCCGATGGCGCTTCATCGCATCAGATAATCCAGCGCGACGCCGGCAAAGATCGCCGCGCCCAGCCAGTTGTTGTTATTGAAGGCCGCGAAGCAGCGCATGCGGTCGCGCTCGCGGATCAGGGTGTAGTGATACAGCGCGAAGCCGCAGGCCACCAGCATGCCCGCCGAGAACCAGATGCCCAGCCCGTATTGCAGGCCGACCACCCACAGCAGCGCCAGCGCCACGGCGTAGCACAGCATCACCGCCAGTACATCGTGGCGGCCGAAGGTGATGGCCGAGGTCTTGATGCCGATCTTCAGGTCGTCGTCGCGGTCCACCATCGCATATTCGGTGTCATAGGCTACTGCCCAGAAGATGTTGGCCACCAGCAGCACCCAGGCGGCCAGCGGTACCGTGCCGGTGACCGTGGCGAATCCCATCGGGATGCCGAAGCCGAAGGCAATGCCCAGGTAGGCCTGGGGAATGGCGAAGAAGCGCTTGAAGTAGGGATAGGTGGCCGCAATGATGACCGCCGCCACCGACAGTTGCAGGGTCAGTGTATTGAGCGGCAGGATCAGCAGGAAGGACAGCAGCGCCAGCACACCGGCCACCATCAGGGCTTCCCAGGACCTGATCTTGCCGGACGTCAATGGCCGCTGCTCGGTGCGCTTGACGTGGCGGTCGAAGTCGCGGTCGGCATAGTCGTTGATGGCACAGCCGGCCGAACGCATCAGCGCCGTACCCAGCACGTAGATCAGCAGGATGCGCCAGTCCGGCGGGCCGCCTGCCGCCAGCCACAGGGCGATCAGCGTGGGCCACAGCAAGAGCAGGATGCCGATGGGTTTGTGGGCGCGTACCAGCAGCGCATAGAGCCTTAACCTGTCCATTCGATGTCCGCAAAAACGAAAGTCCGCATTATAATTCGCCTCGCCATTTCCGCACCGTCGTGCTTTTTCTGCTGGCGGCTGCTTGAAGGCGTAAATTTTATAAAAACAACATACGTTTTGAGACATTCCCCGGGTTTTGTGCTGCATAGCCGCAGTTTTTTCCTTTGCCGTGGCCGGCAAGTACCGCTAATGTAACGCCGCTGTCATGGAGCGTTGTTAGCATCAAAACCCCTTTTTTGAGAGGTCCCCTCTGATGAACATGATGAAAACACTGATCGCGACCGGTGTCCTGGCGACGATCACTTCCTCCGCCTTCGCTGCCACCGAGATCAGCTGGTGGCATTCCATGACCGGCGCCCTGGGCGAGCGTGTCAATGCCCTGGCCGACGACTTCAACAAGAGCCAGAGCGACTACAAGGTCGTGCCCGTCTACAAGGGGACCTACGACGAATCGATGTCGGCAGCGATCGCCGCCTACCGTGCCGGCAATGCACCGGACATCCTGCAGGTGTTCGAAGTGGGCACCGCCACCATGATCTACGCCAAGGGTGCGGTCAAGCCGGTGTACGAGGTGATGCACCAGGCCGGCGAGAAGTTCGACCAGAACGACTACGTGCCGGCCGTTGCGGGTTACTACTCGACCCCTAAGGGCATGATGTCCTTCCCCTTCAACAGCTCCACCACCATCATGTTCTACAACAAGGACATGTTCGCCAAGGCGGGCCTGGATCCCGAAAAGCCGCCCGTGACCTGGCAGGAATTCGTCGGCATGGCTGCCAAGATCAAGGCCAGCGGCGCCTCCTGTGCCTACACCACGACCTGGCAATCCTGGGTGCATTTGGAATCGTTTTCAACCTGGCATAACGTCGAGCTGGCGTCCAAGAACAACGGCTTCGGCGGCCTGGATGCACGCCTGAAGATGAATAGCCCGCTGCACGTGCGCCATATCGAGAACCTGTCGAACTGGGCCAAGCAGGGCTACTTCACCTACGCCGGCCGCAAGGACGAGGCCAATGCCAAGTTCAACGCGGGCGAATGCGCCATCATCACCGGCTCTTCCTCGGCCTACGCTGATATCCGCAAGAACGCCAAGTTCAAGTTCGGCGTGGCCACCCTGCCGTACTACAACGATGTGCAGGGCGCACCCCAGAACACCGTCATCGGCGGTGCTTCGCTGTGGGTGATGAATGGCAAGAAGGGCGACGAGTACAAGGGCGTGGCCAAGTTCTTCAGCTACCTGTCCAAGCCGGAAGTGGCCGCCAAGTGGCACCAGGATACCGGCTACCTGCCGGTGACCAAGGCCGCCTACGAGCTGACCAAGAAGTCCGGCTTCTATGAGCGCAATCCGGGTACCGACGTGGCCGTCAAGCAGATGATCGTCAAGACCACCGACAAGTCGCGCGGTCTGCGCCTGGGCAACTACGCCCAGGTCCGTACCGTGTTCGATGAGGAACTGGAAAACGTCTGGACCGGCAAGAAGACCCCGAAGGAAGCCCTGGATTCGGCCGTCAAGCGTGGCGATGAACTGCTGGCCCGCTTTGAGAAGGCCAACAAGGGTAACCAGTAATCCTGTCAGTCCCGCTCCATCCCGCCAGCCGGCGAGGGTGGGGCCGGAAGCGGCGGTGCGGTTCCGGTGGCGGGGCAGCATCGCCGGCTTTCATTATCCAAGCCTTCAAACTTCATTGACGCCGGGCGACCCCCGGCAGGAACGATCGTGGAAAAACGCGCGCGATTCACCTCTAGGTGGCTGCCCTATCTGCTGGTGGCGCCGCAGATCGTGATCACCTTGCTGTTCTTTTTCTGGCCCGCCGCGCAGGCGCTGTACCAGTCCATGCTGTTGCAGGATGCCTTCGGCGGCTATTCCGAATTCGTCTGGCTCGACAACTTCAAGGCCCTCTTCGGCGATCCGACCTACCTCGAATCGTTCCGGACCACGGCGGTCTTCTCGGCGCTGGTGGCCTTCTTCGGCCTGGCGGTGTCGCTGCTGCTGGCAGTCTTCGCCGACCGCGTGCGGCGCGGCGCCTCGATCTACAAAACCTTCCTGATCTGGCCCTATGCAGTCTCGCCGGTGGTGGTGGGCGTGCTGTGGATGTTCCTGCTCAGTCCCTCGCTGGGCATCCTCTCGCATGTACTGAGCTGGCTGGGCCTGCCCTGGGACTACATGATCAACGGCACGCACGCGATGATCCTGATCGTGATCGCCGCCATCTGGAAGCAGATCAGCTACAACTTCCTGTTCTTCCTGGCTGGCCTGCAGTCGATTCCAAAGTCGCTCATCGAAGCGGCCGCCATCGATGGCGCCGGGCCGGTCAAGCGCTTCTTCACCATCGTCTTCCCGCTGATCTCGCCGACCACCTTCTTCCTGTTCGTGGTCAACGTGGTCTATGCGTTCTTCGATACCTTCGTCATCGTCGATGCCACCACCCACGGCGGCCCCGGCAAGGACACCGAGATCCTGGTCTACAAGGTGTTTTCCGATGGCTTCAAGGGCGGCGACCTGGGCAGTTCGGCCGCACAGTCGGTGGTGCTGATGGCGCTGGTGATCCTGCTGACGGTGGTGCAGTTCAAGTACGTCGAGAAGAAGGTCCAATACGCATGAACCTCGTCACCACCATGAACACCATGAAGATTGTCCGCCAGGAGGTGGCAGCATGATCGAACGTCGCCCCATCCTCGATGTCCTCAGCCATGTGGTACTGGTGCTGGGGGTGCTGATCGTGTTCTTCCCGCTCTACGTGGCCTTCGTGGCCAGTACCCAGACTGCCGAGCAGTCGGCCCTGTCGCCGCTGTCGCTGGTGCCGGGCGGGGAGCTGGTCAACAACTACAGCGCCGTGCTGTTCAAGGGCGCGTCCGGGCAGGTCACGGCGCCGCCGGTCCTGCACATGCTGTGGGTGAGCCTGGCCACTGCGCTCATCATCGCTATCGGCAAGATTTCCATTTCCATGCTGTCGGCCTTTGCCATCGTGTACTTCCGCTTTCCCGGTCGAGGCCTGTTCTTCTGGATGATCTTCGTCACCCTGATGTTGCCGGTGGAGGTGCGCATCACGCCGACCTACCAGGTGGTATCCGACCTGGGCATGCTCAACAGCTATGCCGGCCTGAGCGTACCGCTCATTGCGTCGGCCACGGCGACCTTCCTGTTCCGCCAGTTCTTCCTGACGGTGCCGGACGAACTGGCCGAGGCGGCGCGCATCGATGGTGCCGGCCCCTTGCGTTTCCTCAAGGATGTGTTGTGGCCCTTGTCGCGCACCAACGTGATCGCACTCTTCGTGATCATGTTCATCTATGGCTGGAACCAGTACCTGTGGCCGCTGATCATCGCCACCGATCCCGGCATGTATCCGATCGGCATCGGCATCAAGACCCTCATTTCCGGCGGCGATTCGGCCGTGGAATGGAACCTCGTGATGGCCACCATGATTCTGGCCATGCTGCCGCCCGGCCTGGTGGTGGTCGTGATGCAGAAATGGTTCGTCAAGGGCCTGGTTGATTCCGAGAAATAATTTATATCATTTACGACGCCCATTGACGGCGCTTACCATCATGGCAGCAATTCACCTCAAGCAAGTCCGCAAGACCTACGGCAATGGCCCCAAGGCGGTCGACGTGATCCATGGCATCGATGCCGAGATCGCCGACGGCGAATTCATTGTCATGGTCGGCCCGTCCGGCTGCGGCAAGTCGACGCTGCTGCGCATGGTCGCGGGCCTGGAAGACATCAGCAGCGGCCAGATCGTCATCGGCGAGCGCGTGGTCAATGACCTGGAACCCAAGGAGCGTGACATCGCCATGGTGTTCCAGAACTATGCGCTCTATCCGCACATGACGGTGTACCAGAACATGGCCTACGGCCTGAAGATCCAGGGCCTGTCCAAGAGCGAGATCGACGAGCGCGTGCAGCGTGCTGCCGCCATCCTGGAACTGGGCGCGTTGCTGGAGCGCACTCCGCGCCAGCTCTCCGGCGGCCAGCGCCAGCGCGTGGCCATGGGCCGCGCCATCGTGAGGAAACCTGCAGTGTTTCTCTTCGACGAGCCGCTCTCCAACCTGGATGCCAAGCTGCGCGTGCAGATGCGCCTGGAAATCCAGAAGCTGCACGCCAGCCTGCGCACCACCAGCCTCTACGTCACCCACGACCAGGTCGAGGCGATGACGCTGGGCCAGCGCATGATCGTCATGAACCGTGGCGTGGCCGAGCAAATCGGCACGCCGGCCGAGGTGTATGCGCGCCCGGCCACCACTTTCGTGGCCAGCTTCATCGGTTCGCCGCCGATGAACCTGCTGCAGGGCAGGGTCAGCGCGGATGGTACCGGCTTCGAGGTCGGCAAGGGTGATGAGGCCGATATTATCCGCCTGCCGTTGTCGGCAAGCGCTGCTGCGGGCCAGGAACGCATCCTCGGTGTACGTCCGGAGCACCTGCTGCCCATCCTTGACGGCTCGGCCGCACAGCTTTCGCTGGAAGTGGAACTGGTGGAAGCGTTGGGCGCCGAGCTGCTGGTGCATGCGCGCTGCGGCGGCCAGGCACTGGTGCTGCGCTGTCCTGCCAATGTGCCGGTCAGTACCGGTCAGCATATCGGTGCGTCTTTCGGCGCGATGGACGTGCATTGGTTTGATGTGCAGAGTACGCGTCGCATCGGCTGACTTGCCCATGCTGGCCCAGGTGCGTTATTGCCTGATGGGCAGGCTTGCCCTATCATGACCCGGACCTGATTCCGGGAAAGCCTGATATGAAGCCTTCTGAAGCCCTGGCCAGCCACCGTGTCGCGATTCGCCATGTGGTCGAGTCTCATCATGCCCTCAATGCAAGGGTATTCGGCTCCGTTGCGCACGGCCAGGATACCGAGGCAAGCGATCTCGACATCCTGATCGATCCCACGCCGGAAACTTCGCTCATGGACGTGGCTGCCATTCAGGTGGAATTGCAGCATCTGCTGGGGGTGTCCGTGGATGTGCTGACCCCCAGGGCCTTGCCCGAGGAAATGCGCAGGCAGATACTTTCCGAGGCGATTCCGGTATGAGCAAGGCCGGGCGGGTGGCGAGCTATCTCGGCCATAACCTGCATGCCATCGAGCGGATCGACCGCTACACGGCAGAAATGGATGAACTGGTGTTCCTCGCCAACGAGCTGGTGCAGGACGCCGTCATCCGCAATATCGAAATCATCGGCGAGGCTGCAACAACATTCTGCGGGCTGATCCCGAATTCGCCGCACGACATGACCACATCCCCTGGCTGGTCATGTACACGATGCGAAATCGTGTCTCGCACGGCTACGACAAGGTGGACATGGAAGTCGTCTGGAAGACGGTGCAACGTGATCTGCCGTTACTCCACACGCAGATTGCACCGCTGGTCGCAGACGTTGGCCCTTAGCTGACCGTCGTTTCTTCCGTCAGCATCTGCACCCCATTGAGATTGCACGCCAGTACCGCATGATGCACGGCATCGATGGCGGCCTGCCGGGTGAAGCTCTTGCGCCAGGCGATCACCACGCGGCGCGAGGGAGCCGGTGCTACGAAGGGGACGTAGCGCACCATGCCGTCGCGGGTGTTGGCATCCGGGATGGAGGCGCGCGGCAATACGGTCACGCCGATGCCCGAGGACACCATGTGGCGGATGGTTTCCAGCGAGGAGCCCTCGAAGGTGCGGGCGATGCCGTCGCCATTGGTGGAGAAGCGCGACATCTCGGGACAGACTTCCAGCACCTGGTCACGGAAGCAGTGGCCATTGCCCAACAGCAGCATGGTCTCGGTCTTGAGTTCGCGGGCGTCGATTTCCTTGCGTTCGGCCCACTTGTGCTGACGCGGCAGGGCGACCATGAATTCCTCGTCGTATAGCGGCAGCACGTTCAGACCGTGCTCAGGGAAGGGCAGGGCCATGATGGCCGCATCCAGCTCGCCCTGGCGCAGCAACTCGATCAGGCGGGTGGTGAAATTCTCCTGCAGGATCAGCGGCATCTGCGGCACGCGCTCGATCATGGTCTTGACCAGCGAGGGCAGCAGGTAGGGGCCGATGGTGTAGATGATCCCCAGGCGCAGCGGGCCCGACAGCGGGTCCTTGTTCTGGTTGGCGATCTCCTTGATGGCCGCCGTCTGTTCCAGCACGCGTTCGGCCTGCGCCACGATCTGCGCGCCCAGCGGCGTGACCGATACCTCGGTGCCGCCGCGCTCGAAGATCACCACCCCCAGCTCGTCTTCCAGTTTCTTGATGGCCACCGACAGCGTGGGCTGGGCGACGAAACAAGCTTCCGCTGCATGGCCGAAATGCTTTTCGCGCGCGACGGCCACGATGTATTTGAGTTCTGTAAGTGTCATGCTGATATGCCGAATCGTTTCCGGGACTATAGCGTATTTTCGCCTGCGTGACCTGCGCCGGCTCAAGGCGCAGCCTCGCCCTTTGGCGCAGGATGGAAGCGGCATTGGCGAGGTTTCGGGCCGGTGTTATCGTCCTGTCACGGCTTGGTCACAAACGACAGGTATGTTGTCACGCACTTTTCCGGCGAAGGGGAGTGCCGCGTTCGCCGCTTTATCTTGCACACGAGGAAACAATGGATAAGGAAGAACTGGTCAAGCGCGTCCACCGCGAACTGGCCGACAGCTACGACGAAGAAATGGAACTGGAACTGGAAGACCGTACCGTGGACCCGGTCACCGGCGAGTTCTCCAGCGCCCATGGCGAAGAGGAAAAGGAATACCGCCGCCTGTATTTCCGGGAACTGTTCCGCCTGCAGGGCGAGCTGGTCAAGCTGCAGGACTGGGTGGTGCAGACCGGCCACAAGGTGGTGATCGTATTCGAAGGCCGTGACGCGGCCGGCAAGGGTGGCGTGATCAAGCGCATCACCCAGCGCCTGAATCCCCGCGTGGCACGCGTGGCCGCGCTGCCGGCTCCCAACGACCGCGAACGCACGCAATGGTATTTCCAGCGCTATGTCTCGCACCTTCCGGCCGCCGGCGAGATCGTGCTGTTCGATCGCAGCTGGTACAACCGTGCCGGCGTGGAACGGGTGATGGGCTTCTGTAGCGACGAGCAGTACGAGGAATTCTTCCGCTCGGTGCCTGAGTTCGAACGCATGCTCACCCGTGCCGGCATCCAGGTCATCAAGTACTGGTTCTCCATCACCGATGAAGAGCAGCACCTGCGCTTCCTCTCGCGCATCCATGATCCGCTCAAGCAGTGGAAGCTCAGCCCCATGGACCTGGAATCGCGCCGCCGCTGGGAGGAATACACCAAGGCCAAGGAAGTGATGCTGGAGCGTACCCACATTCCGGAAGCCCCGTGGTGGGTGGTGCAGGCGGTGGACAAGAAGAAGGCACGCCTGAACTGCATCCAGCACCTGCTGCAGCAGATGCCCTATGCCGAAGTGCCGCATGCGCCGATCCAGCTGCCCGAGCGCGAGCGCCACGAGGACTACGAGCGCCACCCGGTGCCGGACTCGATGATCGTGCCGGAATACTATTGATCCCAGCGCGGGACCCCGCATGAAAAATGGCCGGAGACGAAGTCTCCGGCCATTGTCATTGGTGCTGCCGGCGCGTGGCCAGAGCGGGGCTTGCCCGGTTTAGTCGAAGTACTTGGAAATGACTTCGCCAAACGCCTGTTCAGCCGACATGCCATTGAGCATCAGCTTGCTGATCTCATCGGAATGCTGGTTGATTTCGTCGGGCAGCATGTGGCGGTTGGCCTTGAAGTAGGCGTACTTTTCGCCATCCACCGCTTCCCGGGCGCGGGCCGCGGCGGTGGTCGGACGGGCACTGCCGGCCGCACTGCGGGCCGACGCCGCGCGGGCCGCGCGCGGCGTGCTGCGGGTGCCGCTGCCGCCGGTGGCGACGATGCGTTTGATCTGGTCCAGCGTGAAGATGGGCGTGACGTTGCCCGGACCGAATTCGGTTTCCTCGGCGCGGTGCAGATGGTGATTGCCATCGAAGGCCATCTTCTTGTCGAAGCTGTTGATCACTTCGTAATGGGGCTTTTGCACCGAACCGAACATGCTGAAATGGACACGGTCGCCGTAGGAGGTCATCTGGGTGATCACGCCGTTGAGGAATTCGGCCTTGATCGCCTCGACGTTGCCATGCCAGCGTTTGGTTTTGCTTGAACTCAAAATAACTCTTCCAATGATGCAGGCGCGGCCTGCGGTCGATGTCGTGTGTCTGGCATCGATGTGGCCGAAGCCACCAAGGTCGCGCGAATTAAAAACGGGGGATGAAAGCAATATTATCCTCCTCCACACGTCTTCTTGCATGACCGAAGCTCACTTTTTCTTCAGTCGAATGCCAGATCAACTGGATTTTGGGTAGTTTTCCAAAGAATTTATGCAGCTTTTCGCAGAAATTGCTTGAAAAGCATGCCTCCCACCGCCATCTATTTTCTTTCTGGCAAGAAATGCCGCCCCTGCTTTCTCTCCCAAAGGCCCCTCATGCGCCGTAGCCTCAGCTCCGTCTTCGTCATCCTCGGCCTGCTGGCCGCCCTGCATGCCTGGATAGGCTGGCAATTGCTGCCGGCCCTGAGCATCCACCCCGGCTGGATAGCGCTGGGCGCGGCGGTGCTGACACTGTCCTTCCTGCTCATGCCAGTGGCCCTGGCGGCGCCCTACCTGAAGCGGCGCGGGCTTTCCGAAGCCTGGTCCGACCGTCTGGCCTGGGCCGGGATGCTGGCCATGGGGGCGTTTTCCTCGGCCCTGCTGCTGACCTTGCTGCGCGCCATCGCGCTGGCGCTGCTGCCCTGGCTGGCGGCCTCGCTGTCTCCCATCCAGCGGCAGGAGATGGTGGAACTGACCGCCTGGCTGGTGCTGGCCCTGACCGCCGCGGCCACGGTCATCGGCTATCTCAATGCACGCCGCACCGCAGCCGTGGTCGAGGTCGATGTGCCCATCGCCAACCTGCCGCCCGCGCTGGAGGGCTTCACCATCGTCCAGATCAGCGACATCCATGTCGGCCCGACCATCAAGGCACCTTACCTGCAGGCCATCGTGGACAAGGTCAATGCCTTGCAGCCGGACGTGGTGGCCATCACCGGTGACCTGGTCGATGGCAGCGTGCGCCAACTGGCACCGCATACCGCGCCGCTGGCGCAATTGCGCGCCCGTCACGGTGCCTACTTCGTCACCGGCAATCACGAGTACTACTCCAATGCCCATGAATGGATAGACGAGGTGCGCCGCCTGGGCGTGACCGTGCTGATGAACGAACACGTGGTACTGCGCCACGAGGATGCCGGGCTGGTTCTGGCCGGGGTCACCGACTACACCGCCCATCACTTCGATCCGGCTCACCGCAGCGATCCGCAGGCGGCCATCGCCGATGCGCCGGCCCATCATCCGCGTATCCTGCTGGCGCACCAGCCGCGCAGCGCCACGGCGGCCGCCGAGGCTGGTTTCGACCTGCAGCTGTCGGGCCATACCCATGGCGGCCAGTTCTTCCCCTGGAATTTCTTCGTCCCGCTGCAGCAGCCCTATGTGGCCGGCCTCAAGCGCCTGCAGGGCCTGTGGATCTACGTCAGCCGGGGTACCGGCTACTGGGGCCCGCCCAAGCGCCTGCTGGCGCCTTCCGAGATCACCCGGGTACGCCTGACGGCGCGCTGAGCTCCGACCCGGCGTCTTCCTGCCGTGCCAGCCGCCGCATGGCCTGCGGTGGCTGACCGAACAGGCGCAGGCAGACCCGGCGCATGCGGTCGGCGTCGCCGAACCCGGTAGCGCGGGCAATGCTCTCCAGGGTGTCCTGCGATTGTTCGATACGCAGCCGCGCTGCCTCGGCCCGCATCTGCTCGATGGCGCGCGCCGGCGTCTGGCCGGTCTCGGTCGCGAAGCTGCGGTCGAACTGGCGGCGGCTCAGGCAAGCCACCTCGGCCAGCACATCCACCGTCAACTCGTGCTGCAGGTGCTCGCGGGCATAGGCCAGGGCGCGCCGGATGCGCTCGGAACCGCCATCGATTTCCTGCAGCGCCGAGAACTGCGACTGGCCGCCCGGCCGGCGGTAATACACCACCAGCTCGCGTGCCACCGAACGCGCCAGTTCGGCCCCGTGATCGTCCTCGATGAGCGCCAGTGCCAGGTCGATACCGGCGGAAATGCCGGCCGAGGTCCACACACTGCCATCGCGCGAATAGATGCGGTCGCTGTCCACCATCACCTGCGGATGCATCTGCTGCAGCTTGGCCGCCATGCGCCAGTGCGTGGTGGCCCGCTTGCCATCCAGCACGCCCGCCGCCGCCAGCACGAAGGCTCCGGTGCAGACCCCGGCGATGCGCCGCGAACGCGCTGCCGCCCGCACGATGTAGCGCCGTAGTTCGGCCGACACCAGGCCTTCGCGAGGGGCGCCACCGCCGGCCACCACCAGCGTATCGAAGCTGGTGCGGCCGATGCGTTCGGTCTGGATCATGGCCCCGGCCGAACTGCGGATCAGTCCGCCCGCCTCGGAATGGAGCGTGAGCCGATACAGCGAGCGGCCCGCCACCCGGTTGGCCGCATCGAAGGCCGACAGGGGACCGGTGAAGTCGAGCATGCTGCAATCGGCGAAGATCAGGAAGGCTGTATCACGCGGGGACATGGTGTAAAAAACCTCAAATGGCCTGAAGTGCCGGAATTATGACATTCAAGCCATCGCCGTGCACGGCACACTGCAGCGCATCTCCACCCGTGCCAGCCATCATGAAAACCCTTCCTGCCGTTCCATCTGCGTCCCCGGTCACCGCGCTCAAGGTGGCCTCCCCGCATCGCTGGAAGGTACTGGCCGCAGGAGTGGCGGCCAATGCCAGCTTCGCCGCCGTGTTTTCCGGCATTCCCGTGACCTCGCTGGTGTTGCGCAGCGATTACCAGCTCAGCAATGCGCAACTGGGCTGGGTGCTGGGCCTGTTGAGCCTGGGCGTGGCGCTGGGCGAATTGCCCTGGGGTCTGCTGACCGACCGTCTGGGCGACCGCAAGGTGCTGCTCGCGGGCCTGCTGGGCTGCGGTGTCGCGCTCGGCCTGTTGATCCTGAATGCCTTGCCCGGTCACGGCACGGCCGCCTATGGCTGGCTGTGCGGCGGCCTGATGCTGGCCGGCCTGCTGGGCGGCAGTGTCAATGGCGCCAGCGGCCGCGCCATCATGGGCTGGTTTGCTGACGGTGAGCGCGGTCTGGCCATGAGCATCCGCCAGACGGCCGTGCCGCTGGGTGGCGGCGCCGGTGCACTGGTGCTGCCGTCGCTGGCGGCCCATGCCGGCTTTGGCGCGGTCTATGGCGCATTGATGGCGGCTTGCCTGGGCAGTGTCGCCCTGGTCCTGCTGTGGCTGCGCGAGCCGCCGGTCATGCCGCATGTGATCGCATCGACCGCAGCAGCGGCGCCCGCCTTGCGTCGTCTGCTGGTATGGCGGCTGGCCCTGGGCACCGGCCTGCTGTGTGCGCCGCAAGTGGCGCTGATCAGCTTTGGTGGCATCTTCCTGCACGAGGTCGGCCAGGCCGGATTGCTGGCAATGAGTGTGCTGCTGACCCTGGTGCAGGTGGGGGCGGCGGTAGCCCGTATTGCCAGTGGCCGCTGGACCGATCGCCATGGCAGCCGGCGTGCCTATCTGCGGAACTGTGCACTGGCCAGCGCCGCGCTGTTCGCCCTGCTGGGCGGACTCGCTTCCCATGCCATGTCGACGTCCTTGTTCTGGCTCGCGCTGGTGCTGGTTGTGGCGGGCGTGGTGGTATCGGCCTGGCACGGTGTGGCCTATACCGAACTGGCCGTGGTGGCCGGTCCGGCCCAGGTCGGTACCGCCCTGGGGCTGGGCAACAGTTGCGTGTTCCTGGTCTTCTTCCTCTGCGCCCAGGCCGTGCCGCTGCTACTGCAGTGGCAGGGCTGGCCGGCAGTGTGGCTGGGGACGGCAGGAGTGGCGCTGCTGGTGTGGTTCCTGTTCCCGCCGCCCCCTTCGTCGTCCACGCGATCCGCCTGAAGCATCGAAAAAGGCCGGTCTTAGACGACCGGTCTAATTTTTCGTTAGAATGGTCGCCATGCGAGAAAACTATGGCGAAAACAAACGCAACATCCTCCTGGCCGGCCGTGCAATCATTGCGCAAAAAGGCTTCTCCGGCGTCGGGCTGTCCGAAATCCTGGCCGCTGCCGATATTCCCAAGGGCTCCTTCTATCACTACTTCGGTTCCAAGGAACAATACGGCCGCGAACTGATCGAGCACTATGTGGCCGGTTACCTGGACCGGCTGGAACAGGTGCTCGGTCAATCCAGCCATGACAGCAGCGCCCGCGAGCGTCTGCTGACCTACTGGGGCTATTGGCTGGAAAGCCAGTGCTGCCAGGAAGTAGAGCAACGCTGCCTGGTGGTCAAGCTTTCGGCCGAGGTCGCCGATCTTTCCGAAGACATGCGTCAGGTCCTGCACGCCGGCACGCAGCGCTTTATCGAACGCATTGCCAGCTGCATCGAGGAGGGTATCGCCGAAGGGTCCTTGCACACCGTGCTGGAACCGCTGGCCACGGCCACCATGCTGTACCAGCAATGGCTGGGTGCCAGTCTGCTGACCAAGCTCAGCCGCGATCGCAGGCCGATGGAAGCCGCCATGCTGGTGACCCGGCGCGTACTGGTGCAGCCGCAGTAGCGCGATAGCGCAACAGGAACATCTTGCGCTCGCCCTCATTGAACAGAAAACAGAAAACAGAAAACAGAAAGGAATACCCATGACCCAGATTGCCAAGACCAACCGCCGCATCGTCCTCGCCTCGCGTCCGACCGGCGCCCCCGGTCCCGACAACTTCCGCCTGGAAGAAGTCGCCATCTCCGAACTGAAGGAAGGGCAGATCCTGTTTCGCGGCGAGTGGCTGTCGCTGGACCCCTACATGCGCGGCCGCATGAGCGATGCCCCTTCCTACGCCCCGCCGGTGGAAATCGACGGCGTCATGACCGGTGGCGTCGTGTCCAGCGTGGTGGCCTCCCGTCACCCCGATTTCAAGGAAGGTGAGCGCGTGATGGCCTATACCGGCTGGCAGGAGTACGCCATCTCCGACGGCAGCGGCGTCAACAAGCTGCCGGCCGATTTCGCCCATCCCTCGCATGCGCTGGGTGTGCTGGGCATGCCGGGTTACACGGCCTATGCCGGCCTGATCGATATCGGCCAGCCGCGGGCAGGTGAAACCGTCGTGGTGGCGGCCGCCACCGGTGCCGTCGGCTCGCTGGTGGGGCAGATCGCCAAGCAGCGCGGTTGTCACGTGGTCGGTATCGCCGGCGGTGCGCAGAAATGTGAATCGGCGGTCAAGGAACTGGGTTTTGACGCCTGCATCGACCACCGCGCCGCCGACTTCGCGCAGCAGTTGCAGGCCGCCTGCCCGCGTGGCATTGACGTATATTTCGAAAACGTCGGCGGTGCCGTGCTGGACGCCGTCTTCCCGCTGCTCAACATCCACGCCCGCGTGCCGGTGTGCGGCCTGATCGCCCACTACAACGGTGGCACCCTGGCCACCGAGAGCGCCGCCTTCCTGCGCCGCGTGCTGACCCAGCGCATCCGCGTGCAGGGCTTCATCATCTTCGACTACTACGTCAACCGGCCCGACCTGTATGCCGCCTTCCAGAAGGAAGTCGGCACCTGGCTCAAGGAAGGCAAGCTGCACTACCGTGAAGACGTGGTGCAAGGCCTGGAGAACGCGCCGGAGGCCTTCATGGGCCTGCTGCAGGGCAAGAACTTCGGCAAGCTGGTGGTCAAGCTGGACTGACGCCCACGCCCATTCCGGGAGCGCTTCCCGGCAACCGGCGCGGCGGCGATCCTGCCGCGCCCATTAGGATCCATTCATGATTCCGTTTTCCGTCCTCGATCTGTCCCCGATCAACCAGGGCAGCAACGCCGCCCAGGCCTTCAACAACAGCAAGGAACTGGCGCAGCGCGCCGAAGCGCTGGGCTACAAGCGCTACTGGCTGGCCGAGCATCACAACATGCCCGGCATCGCCAGCGCCGCCACCGCACTGGTGATCTCGCATGTTGCGGCCAACACCCGCAGCATCCGCGTCGGCTCCGGCGGCATCATGCTGCCCAACCACTCGCCGCTGGTCATCGCCGAACAGTTCGGCACCCTGGAGTCACTCTATCCCGGTCGCATCGACCTGGGCCTGGGTCGCGCTCCCGGTTCCGACCAGCGCACCGCGCGCGCCCTGCGCCGCCACATGGGCGGGGATACCGCCGACAACTTCCCGCAGGACGTGCAGGAACTGCAGGAATATTTCGACGACCCGTCCGACTACCAGTCCCTGCGCGCCGTCCCCGGTGCCGGTCTCAAGGTACCGATCTGGCTGCTCGGTTCCAGCATGTTCAGCGCCCAGCTGGCGGCCGAACTGGGTTTGCCGTTTGCCTTCGCCTCGCACTTCGCCCCCGGCTTCATGAAGTCGGCGATCCAGATCTATCGCGAGCGCTTCAAGCCCTCGGCCACCCTCAAGAAACCCCATGTGATGCTGGCCCTGAACGTCTTCGCCGCCGATACCCAGCGCGAAGCCGAGCGCCTGTTCACCTCGCTGCAGCAGCAATTCCTGAACCTGATCCGTGGCACGCCTGGCCAGTTGCGACCGCCGGTGGATGACATCGACGCGCTCTGGCAGCCGGGCGAGCAAGCCCATGTCGAGCGCTCGCTGGCCTGTGCCGTGGTGGGTGACCGCGACACCGTGCAGGAAGGCCTGCAGGCCTTCATCGACGAACATGCGCCCGATGAGCTGATCATTACCGCGCAGATCTTCGATCATGCGGCGCGCCTGCATTCCTTCGAGATTGCTGCCGAGGCCCGTGCGGCTCTGCAGGAAAAAGTGACCGTCTAGTCCGGCGGTAACGCCACAGACAAAAAGGCGGCAGGGACGTGTGATCCCTGCCGCCTTTTTTCTCGCCTTCAATCGAAGGCTTATTCCATCCCCAGCATCCGCGCCAGACTATTGCCGCTCTTCTCGCTGACCAGGTGGATATGTTCTTCCAGCGACAGCAGATGGGCTTCCATGGCCGCCACCGCGCCCTCGGCATCGCCCCGTTCGATCAGGTCCACGATATGGGTATGTTCGTCATGCTCGCAGGCCGCATAGCCGGCAGGCTCGTGCAGGGCCACGATCAGCGAGCAGCGCGACACCAGCTCGCTCAGGTAGCGTTGCAACGTGGCATTGCGCGACAGTTCGGCCACCCGCATGTGGAAGGACGACGCCAGCCGCGCCCAGTGCGTCTGCGCATAGCTGTGCATGACCTCGTGTTCTTCCTTCAGTTGCCGGCGCAGCTTGGCCAGGTCGGCGCGGGTGGCGTTCTGCACCGCCAGGCGCATGATGGCGCCTTCAAGTGCACGTCGCGCCTGGAAGATTTCGCGTGTCTCTTCCGGCGTCGGCATGGCCACCACCGCCCCGCGATTGGGCCGCAACTCCACGATGTGTTCATGCGCCAGTTTCTGCAAGGCCTTCTGCACCACCGTGCGTCCCACGCCGAACAGCTCGCACAGGGCCGCCTCCGGCAGCTTGGTCCCCGGCGTCAGGCGCTGGCTCATCACGCTGTCGAAAACGGTCTGGTAGATGCGGGCGATGATGTCCTCGCCCGCTTCGCCGTCCAGTACCAGGGCCGGGGCATCGGTGAGTGCGTCGTGCCGCACGCGGGGACGGCCGGCGCGGCTCTGTCGGGCCGGTGCCGGGCTCACCTCCGGATGCTTGCGGGTACGGGAAGAGGGCTTGGCAGTCTTGCGGGGAGAGGTGTCGCTCATCGTCTTGTCGAGTGGTGGTTCGCGCCCGGAACTCAGCCGGCGCCGCCTTGCAGCGAGCGCCAGATGCGGGTCGCCAGCCCGATCAGGGCCAGGTCGCTGCCCGCCGGGCCCAGCAATGATACGCCGATCGGCAGCCCGGCGGGGCTGGTAAAGGGCAGGCTCACCTGCGGTAGACCCGCCAGTCCAGCCACACAGGTCAGGCGGAAGGTGCGTGCGCGCACCTGATCGATCTCGGCCGCGCTGGCATCGCGCAGCGGCGCCACGCTGGAGGCGGAGGGAATCACCGCCACCCCGTCGGCCCCCAGCAACGTGCGCACCCGATGGCGTACCAGGTCCTGTTTTTCCCGTGCGGCGCGGGCGGTCTCGGCGCTGGTGTCGCGCGCGATGTCCCAGCGTGCCTGCACGGCGGGGCCGAACAGCGGCCGGGTCTGGCTGATCCAGTCACCGTGGCATTGCCAGGCATCATGGGCCGAGGCACTGACGTAGGCCAGGCGCCATCTTTCCAACTCCCCCTCCGCGCCCGACAGACGCATGTGCTCGCCCGGCATGGTGTTGCGCAGGCCCTCATAGACCCGGTGCAGGATAGGGTGGAATTCAGGATCGGCCAGTTCCAGCATATCGAACGGCAGCAGCACCTTGCGCAGCGGCGTATCGGCGGTTCCCGGCAGCAGCGCCCGGCCGACGCGCTCGAAGACCTCCGGATCGTGCGCCAGCCAGGTGGCAGTGTCGAAGCTGGGGCACAGCGGCGCCATGCTGGCCGTGGACAGCAGGCCGAAGCTGGTGCGCAAGCCCCACACGCCGCAATAGCTGGCCGGCACCCGGGTCGAGCCGCCGGTATCGGTGCCCAGTGCGAAGTCGCACAAGCGTGCCGCCACGGCCGCCGCCGAACCGCTGGAAGAGCCACCCGGCACGCGCTCCGGGGCGGCACTGTTGATCGGCGTACCGTAGTGGTGGTTGTCACCATGGATGCTGTAGGCCAGCTCATCGGTCAGGGTCTTGCCGACCAGCGTCGCGCCGGCCTGCAGCAACTGATCGATCAGTGCATTGCTGGTGGTTGGTACTGGATGGGTGCGAAGCCAGTCGGGATTGCCCGCGCCGGTGGGATGGCCGGCCACGTCGAACAGGTCCTTGGCGGCAAAGCGCAGTCCGGCCAGCGGGCCACTGGCGGCCCCGGCGAGGGTGAAGCGTCCATGCGGCACGAAGGCAGCGACATGGTCATGGATATCAAAGTCGGTGGTGGCGGGGGTGATGCGTGATGCAGTGTTCAACTCATTCTCCAGAAACGGATGTCAGCCTCAGAAAGGCTGGCGCAATTGTTCCAGCGATGCGACGTGGTCGCAGATGGCGCCGGGGGTGGTGAACCAGATCTCGCCGCGATCGCGGGCGGCCGCCAGATGTTGCAGGGCGCTGCGCAGATGGCGCAGACGGTAGGGTTGGCCCACCAGATAAGGATGCAGGGCAATCCCCATTACCAGCGGCTGTTGCACCGATTGTTCCAGCATCTCGTCGAAGTTGTCCACGATCATGCGGGCGAAATCGCGCCCGTCCATCTGGCGTGCCACGATCATGGGAATGTCGTTCAACTCCTGCGGATAGGGAATCGACCACAGCGTCTCCCCGCTGCGCGTGAGCATGTGCACCGGCTGGTCGTCATGCGCCCAGTTGAGGGTGTAGCGATATCCCGTTTCCTGCAGCAGGTCCGGCGTGACCAGGCTCTCCGAAATCCAGGGCGAAAGCCAGCCGGTGGGGGCCACGCCGCTCTCGGTGCCGATGCGCTCGCGGCAGTGACGCAGCAGCGCCGCTTCTGCCGCTTCATCCAGCCTGCCTTGCTGGTGGGCATTGGTGTGGCCGTGCCCGATCAGCTCGTCCCCCCGCGCCACAAAGGCCGCCACCAGTTCGGGGCAGTGGTCGTAGAGCGCGGTATTGATCAACACCCCGGCCGGCAAGCCCAGTTGCTCGAAGAGTTCGAGACAACGCCAGGCACCGACCCGGTTGCCATATTCCCGCCAGGCGTAGTTGAGCACATCCGGTTCGGGGCACACCGGCCCCAGCTTGGCCCCCAGCCCCTCGCCGAAGGCAAAGTGCTCGATGTTGAAGCCCAGGTAGACCGCCAGTCGGGCGCCATTGGGCCAGCGATAGTGCGGCCGGCGATGGATGGCCGAATAGCCGAAGCGACCATGCGAGGGCAGGGCGCCGTAGGTATCGCGGCCGGAGTCTTGTCCCAGCGCAGCATCGGCGCCTGGTGGCAGGATCGTGGTCTGCATGCGTCCTCCCTCAGAGTTCTGCCAGACCGGCGCGCACCAGCATGCGTTCGGCGCTGTCGTTCCACACATCCATCTGCACGATCAGCCCTTGGCGCACCACGTAGCGGTCGACGTAACGGTTGCCTTCGAAGGCTTCGCCATCGGGCCACACACCGTAAAGGGTGCCGCGGTTGTAGACGATGGCCTGTTCCAGCGTGGCACCGGCCACCACTTCGGTCGCTTCGAAACGCTTCTTGACCCAGCCGTAGCGGCCGGCATTGAAGGCCGCGCATTGTGCCGGATCGATCATCTCGCGCCCGCCGGTAAAGCGGATTTTCAGCTCCGGCGAAACGAAACGGCGCGCCGCCACCGGATCGGGAATCATCAGCACACGCAGGTATTCATCTACCAGCGCGGCAGGATCGTAGGTCAGGGGGCTGCTTGATGATGGTGCGGCGTGCATCATTTTCTCCAGGGTCTGCACAATATCTGTGCGTTATTGACTGCAATTCAAATAGGTTATCGGTGGCAATAAGCTCTAATAAATGCTGCGACTATTAGATAAATATTGTCGGCAATAATTAAGCGATACGGTGCTGCTTGGCATAGCCCTTGCATAAGTCATGCCGGGCAGAGCACTCACTCAATTACTGGAACCTACTGGAGGGATTCACATGATCCGTTTCACGCGCCGTACCCTGATCGCCGCTGCAGCGGCCACCGTCGCCACCGCACTGTCGCCGCTGGCGCTGGCCGCCGACACCATCAAGATCGGTCTGGTCACCGCCCTGTCGGGCCAGTCCGCGCAGGCGGGCGAAGCCTTGACCCGCGGCATGAGCATTGCCATCGACGAGATCAACGCCAAGGGCGGCCTGCTCGGTGGTCGCAAGCTGGAACTGGTGCGCCGCGATGACGAAGGCAACCCCGCCAAGGGCGTGGTGGCGGCACGCGAACTGATCTTCAAGGAAAAGGTGGCGGTACTCTTCGGCGGCCTCGATACGCCGGTGTCGATGGCCATCGTTCCCATCATCAACCAGGAAAAAGTCCCCTTCGTCGGTCCCTGGGCAGCGGGTACCGGTGTGACCAAGAACGGCGCCAATCCCAACTACGCCTTCCGCGTCTCGGCTGTGGATGAGCTGGTGGACAAGGCCATGCTCAACTATGCGCAGAAGACCTTCAAGAGCAGCAAGGCCGGCCTGATCCTGGTCAACAATCCCTGGGGTGAATCCAACGAGAAGGGCATCGTCGCCGCACTGGCCGAGAAGGGCATGAAGCCCGCCGGCATCGAGAAGTTCGAAGCCAGCGATGTCGACGTGGTGCCGCAACTGAGCCGCCTCAAGGCCGCCGGTGCCGATACCCTGTACCTGGTGGGCAACGTTGGTCCCTCGGCGCAGGTGGTCAAGTCGCTTGATCGCATGGGCTGGAAGGTGCCGGTGGTGTCGCACTGGGGACCGGCCGGCGGCCGCTTCACCGAACTGGCCGGACCGAATGCGAAGAATGTCCACTTCATCCAGACCTTCAGCTTCTTCGGCAAGCTCTCCCCGGTGGGCGAGAAGGTGGTTGCCGAGCTCAAGGCCAAGTATCCCGCCATCAAGGG
Organism: Herbaspirillum sp.; assembly: GCF_035644555.1. Lineage (GTDB taxonomy): Bacteria > Pseudomonadota > Gammaproteobacteria > Burkholderiales > Burkholderiaceae_D > Herbaspirillum. The sequence goes on along the minus strand of NZ_DASQOH010000069.1, from coordinate 49,243 downwards.
GCCGGACGACATCACTCCCGCCGTCGGCGTGGCCAATGCCTATGACGGCATGCAGCTGGCCGCGCTGGCCATCGCCAAGGCGGGTTCCACCAACGGCGATGCAGTGCGCGAGGGTTTCTACAAGATCGACCGTTACGAAGGCCTGATCAAGACCTACGTCAAGCCGTTCAGCCCCAGTGTGCATGACGCCCTGCAGGCCGACGACTATGTCTGGGCGCAGTTCATCGACAACCGCATCCTGCCGGTCGGCCTGAGCCAGTAACGCAAACTTGGAAAGAAACGCGCCACCTCTCGTCCGTGCAGGGCCACGGGTGGCGCCAGGAGAACACGATGTTGCTGTTGTCGGCACTGATCAGCGGATTCGGACTGGGGAGCATGTACGGTCTGATGGCGCTCGGTTTCTACATGACGTATGCCGTTTCCGGCACCGTCAATTTTGCACAGGGCAGCTCCATGATGCTGGGCGCCGTGCTGTGCTTCACCTTCGCCCAGACCCTGGGCTGGCCGATGTGGCTGGCCATCCTGCTGGCCCTGGCAGCCTGTGCGCTGTACGGATTGCTGGTGGAGATATTGGCGGTGCGCCCCTTCGCGCGCCAGGGCTCCAATGCCTGGCTGATGTCCACCGTGGCGCTGGGTATCGTGCTTGATAACGTGGTCATGCATACCTTCGGCAAGGAGCCGCGCAGCCTGCCTTCGCCGCTGGCGCTGTCGTCCATCGAACTGGGCGGCATGGGCCTGGGTGTGTACCCCCTGCACCTGCTGATCCCGGCCATCGGCCTGGCACTGGCCGCCTTGCTGCATACCGTCTCGCGTCGCACCCGCTGGGGGACAGCCCTGCTGGCGGTGGTGCAGAACCGCGATGCGGCGCGCCTGATGGGTATTCCCATCACCCGTGCGATTGCGGTCGCTTTCGCACTTTCGACCCTGCTGGCCGGCGTGGCCGGGGTGCTGATCGCGCCGCTGTTCAACGTCAATGCCGACATGGGCACGCTGTTTGGCCTGAAGGCCTTCGCGGTGGCCATCCTCGGTGGCATCACCAGCGCCTGGGGCGTGATGATCGCCGGCCTGCTGTTCGGCATGGCCGAGGCACTCATCACGGCCACCCTCGGTTCCGGTTATACCCAGATCATCACCTTCGCTTTGGTGATCGTGGTGCTGGCCATTCGTCCCAACGGCCTGTTCGGCCGCGCACAGGTGAAAAAGGTATGAATCGTCTGCCCCCTTCCATTGCCCGCAGTCCGCAGGTGGCTGGCACCACATCGGCTGCATCGGCTGCATCGGCATCCTCGTCCAATATCAAGCTCGGACTGGGTACGTCCACCGCGCTGGTGTTTTCGGCACTTGGCCTGATCGCAGCCATCACGCTGGCGCTTTCGATCAACAGCTACTACGTCTTCGTGCTGGCCGGCATTGCGCTGGTGGCCATCGTCGGCATCGGCCTGAACGTCCTGATCGGCCTGACCGGACAGGTTTCCTTCGGCCATGTCGGCTTCTATGCAGTCGGCGCCTATACGGTGGCCATCCTCACCACCAAGGCGGGGCTGTCGTTCTGGCTGGCCTGGCCACTGGCAGCGGTGGTCGCAGGCGCTCTGGGCATGTTGCTGGCGCTGCCGGCACTGCGCGTGAAGGGACCTTACCTGGCCATGATCACGATTGCCTTCAGCTTCATCATCCAGCACGCCATCATCGAACTGCGCGACCTCACCGGTGGCCAGAACGGCATCATGGGGCTGGCCGCACCGTCCTTCATGGGTTTGCAGGCCGAGCGCTCGATTGCGGTGCTGGGTCTGGTGACGGCGGCGGTGGTACTGGCCGCCTACTGCTGGCTCTCGCGCGGCAGCTGGGGCGCAGCCATGCGCGCCGTGCGCGACAGCGAGACGGCGGCCGAATCCATCGGTCTCAATCCGCTGGTGATCAAGACCGTCGCCTTCGCGGTGTCGGCTGCACTGGCCGGCCTGGCGGGTGGACTCTTCGCGCCGCTGTCCACCTTCGTCACGCCGGACACCTTCAGCTTCATGCAGTCCATCCTCTTCGTACTGGTGGTGGTGCTGGGTGGCTCCGGTTCCATCCTTGGCCCGGTGATCGGTGCCGTGATCGTGGGCGCGCTGCCGGAACTGCTGTCCAGCCTGGAAGACTATCGTCTCCTGTTCTTCGGTGCCTTGCTGCTGCTGGTACTGTGGGTCGCGCCGGATGGCGTGACGGGACTACTGGGCAAACTCGCTGCGCGCCTGCGCAAGCCAGCCGTCTTCCCCCCTTCGGTCACCGCTCCACAGGACGATGACATTGCCCAGCCGGCGCTGCCGTCGAGGACGCGCCGCACCTTGTCCGCGGACGGACTCACCATGATCTTCGGCGGCGTGCGTGCCGTCAGCGATCTCGGCTTCGAGGTGCCCGCTGCCGCCGTCACCAGCCTGATCGGCCCCAACGGCGCGGGCAAGACCACGGCGCTGAACATGCTCTCCGGCTTCTATCGCCCCAGCGCCGGGCGCTTCGTGCTGGGCGATACCCAACTGGCCGGACTGCCGGCCTTCCGCATCGCCCGTCATGGCGTGGCCCGTACCTACCAGACTTCGCAACTGTTCGGCAGCCTGTCGGTGGCCGACAATGTGGCGCTGGCCTGCGGCCGTGGTCGCCTGGGTGGCCTGCTGTCCTCGCGTGGCTTCCTGGCCGGCGTGGTGCGCGAGCGCAGCCGTCGCCTGCTGGACTTCTGCGGCTATCGCGGTGCACTGGACATTCCCAGCGCCGATCTGGCCCACGTGGACCGTCGACTGGTGGAAATCGCCCGGGCGCTGGCCGCCGATCCCGACGTGCTGTTGCTCGATGAACCGGCTGCCGGCCTGTCGCGCGAAGACAAGACCCTGCTGGCGCAACTGCTGACCCGCATCGCCGAGGCCGGCATCAGCGTGGTGGTGGTCGAGCACGATATGGAACTGGTGATGCAGATTTCGCGCCGCATCGTGGTCCTGGACGCCGGCCAGCGCCTGGCCATCGGCAGCCCGCAGGAAGTGCAGAACGATCCCGCCGTGCGCAAGGCCTACCTGGGCGAGGGCGGCCAGCAGCCGGTGGCAGCGGCGCGCGCTGCAACAGCCGGTGCCAGCGAATTGCTGGGCGTGGGCGAGCTGGTCACAGGCTATGGCGCCGAACCGGTCCTGCATGGCATCAACCTTCAGGTCAGGCAGGGCGAGATGATTGCGCTGCTGGGTGCCAATGGCGCCGGCAAGTCCACCCTGATGCGCGCACTGGCCGGCCTGCATCGTCCGGTAGAAGGCGGCATCCACGCCGGTGGCGTGAACCTGATGCATCTGCGCGCCGAGCAGATCGTGCGCCATGGCGTGGTACTGGTGCCGGAGGGACGGCAGGTGTTCCCTGAACTGTCGGTGCTGGACAATATCCGCCTCGGTGCCTTCCTCTATCCGCAGGATGTGGAAGCGCGGGTAGAGGAGATGCTGGGGCGCTTCCCGCGCCTGCGTGAGCGCCTGCATCATCGCGCCGGCCTGCTCTCCGGCGGCGAGCAGCAGATGCTGGCCATCGCCCGTGGCCTGATGTCGCGCCCGCGTGTGCTGTTGCTGGATGAACCCTCGCTGGGACTGGCGCCGAAGGTGATCGCCGAACTGTTCGCGGCACTGGACCAGTTGCGCCGCGAAAACATGACCATCGTGCTGGTGGACCAGATGGCGGCCCTGGCGCTGTCGCTGGCCGACCGCGCCTACGTGATCGAAGGCGGGCGCGTGGTGGCGCAGGGCACGGCCGCCGAGATCGCCGCCAACGATGCGCTGGCCAAGGCCTATCTGGGCGCCCACTGAGGATATTGAGGAATCAGCATGGAATCGACACAACCGTTCGAGATCAACCTGCCGGAGGTGGTGGCCGAAGTGCGCCATGCCTTCCAGCGTTATGAAGTAGCCCTGACCACCAACCAGGTCGAAGCGCTGGATGAACTCTTCCTCGATGGGCCGCACACGGTGCGTTACGGGGCCACCGAGAACCTGGTCGGCACCGAAGCCATCCGCACCTTTCGCCAGGGGCGCTCGCCGAAGAACCTGATGCGCACCCTGCGCGAGACGGTCATTACCACCTATGGCCGCGACTACGCGGTGGCCAATACCGAGTTCACCCGCGAGGGGGAAGCGCGCATCGGCCGCCAGAGCCATACCTGGCTGCGCCTGCCGCAGGGCTGGCGCATCGTCGCCGCCCATGTTTCCTGGATGGATGTACCGAAAACGATGCCGGCCTGAACGCTGCGCCGTCCCCGGTTATCATCGCCGCATTGCATTCCCATCCAATATAAAAACCTCAGGAGTCAGCCATGTTGTATAGCAAGACCTGTCTGGGCGGTATGGTCACCGCCCCTCATCACCTGGCCGCCCAAGCCGGCGCGCAGATCCTGCGCGAAGGCGGCAACGCGGTCGAAGCCATGGTGGCTGCGGCGGCCGCCATCGCGGTGGTCTATCCGCACATGAACGGCATCGGCGGTGACGGCTTCTGGCTGATCAGCGAGCCCGGTCGCGAGCCGGTGGCCATCCGCGCCTGCGGACCGTCGGCGGGCCTGGCGACCAAGGAGTTCTATGCCGGGCATGGCTACAGCGCGGTACCCACCCGTGGCGCGCATGCGGCGCTGACGGTGGCCGGTGCCGTGGGCGGCTGGTCGGCCGCACTCGATTACGCGCAACGCTTCGGCCGCGCGCTGCCGCTGCCGGTGCTCCTGGCCGACGCCATCCGTCACGCCCAGGCCGGGGTCCCCATCACCCGTTCGCAACATGAACTCACCCGCGACAAGTGGTCCGAACTCAAGGACCAGCCTGGCTTCGCCGCCACCTATGCCGCGGCCGGCATTCCGGCCCAGGGCGCGGTGCTGAAACAGCCCGCCCTGGCCGCCAGCCTGTCGCGCCTGGCCGAAGCCGGGCTGGACGACTTCTATCGCGGCGACCTCGCCGCCACCCTGGCAGCGGGCCTGGAAGCGGCCGGCAGCCCGGTGCGTCGTGCCGATCTGGAAGCCTTCCGCGCCCAGATCGTGCAGCCGTTGATGGTGCAATTGCGCTCAGGCCGCGTCTACAACCTGCCGCCGCCGACGCAGGGCGTTTCCGCGCTGATGATCATCGGCCTGTTCGACCGCCTGGGCATCACCGAGGCCGACGGCTTCGCCCATATCCACGGCCTGGTGGAGGCCACCAAGCGCGCCTTCATCCTGCGCAACAAGCATGTCACCGACCCGGCCCACATGAGCGTGGATGCGGCCCACTGGCTGCTGGCCGATGCACTGGAGCAGGAAGCCCGCCAGATACACCTGCAGCAGGCCGCGCCCTGGCCGCATCCGGCCAAGCCCGGCGACACCATCTGGATGGGCGCGGCCGATGCGCAGGGCCGCGTGGTCAGCTACATCCAGAGCATCTTCTGGGAATTCGGCAGCGGCGTGGTGCCGGCCGATACCGGCATCGTCTGGCAGAACCGTGGCGCCAGCTTCACCCTCGACGATGGCGCCAACCAGTTGCAGCCGGGCAAGCTGCCCTTCCATACCCTCAATCCCTCGCTGGCGCGTCTGGAGGATGGCCGCACCCTGGCCTATGGCACCATGGGCGGGGAAGGGCAGCCGCAGACCCAGGCCGCCGTATTCACCCGTCACGTGCTCTTCGGCCAGAACCTGCAGGCCGCCGTCAGCGCACCGCGCTGGCTGCTGGGGCGGACCTGGGGCGATGTCTCCACCAACCTGAAGGTCGAAGGCAGGGTACCGGCCGCCACCATTGACGCCCTGCGCCAGGCAGGTCATGAAGTGCAGGTGGTGGAGGAATACACCGACATGATGGGACACGCCGGCGCAGTCTGCGTGCATCCGGACGGCGTCATCGAAGGCGCCACCGATCCCCGTGCCGATGGTGTGTGCGCCGGCCTGTAAGCCTCTTTTTCTTCCTTCCCGACGGATGGCCATGATCCCCACAGATCGTCGCCATCCGTTGTCTTTTTGCATTTCCCGCCGGTCGGGAAATGTCGGCTATTGCGCGCTTTTCCCCGCAGTCTCGCGCCTTTGATGGGGTCGTGCGAGCGGAGTTTTTGTGAGTATTTTCCTATGTAAAATTTTTCTCGAAGTTTTTCGGGAAATGCGATGAAAAACCATAGCTGTTCTGGCAAGATGCCGTATACCTAAGCGGTTCACAGGGGAGCCGTCATGCATCCAGCCGTATCGCAGCATTTTGTCTGAATTGAACAAGAAAAAAGCCCCATCTCCGCCGAATCTGTCGTCGTTGATCACGCTGGGGGTGGTTATAACCGTGCTCATCACGACCGTGTCAGTGCTGATTCTTGTGGATCAGTTCACGCGCGGCTACGCGCGCTCGGAAGCCGAGACGCGCATGAAGCAGCTGGCCTGGCAGATGCAGGATGCGCTCGAACGCGGCATGAACGAGCGCGAGATCGACCTGCGCCTGCTGTTGCAGCGGCCCTCCATCCGCAGTGCCAGCGACGTCGCGCGTATCCGCCGGGTGCTCAACGAATTGCAGGCCAGCGTGCCGCGCTATGCCTGGATCGGCCTGGCCCGTCCCGATGGCAGTGTGCTGGCGGCTACCAATGGCTTGCTGGAAGGCGCCAGCGTCGCCGATCGCCCCTGGTTCCAGGAAGGCCAGAAGCGCGAATACGCGGGTGACTACCATCCCGCCGTGCTGCTGAGCAAGAAGCTGCCGGCCCAGTCCGAACCCTGGCGGTTCGTCGATCTGTCCGCCCCGGTGCAGGATGCCGACGGTCGCCTGGTGGGGGTGCTGGGCATGCACCTGTCCTGGGCCTGGGCGCGCGATATCGCTGCCAAGCTGCTCGATCCGACCGGCAACCGCTACGATGTAGACGTGATCATCGTGCGCGATGACGGTACCGCCATCCTCGGCCCGGGCGATCTCGAAGAGACCAAGCTCGACACCGCCAGCGTGCGCGCCGCGCGCAACTCTGGCGAAGGCGGCTCCCTGCTGGAAACCTGGCCCGACGGCCGGCGCTACGTCACCGGCTATGCCCGCACCGGTCAGAAGGGCGGCATGAAACTGAACTGGAACATCATCGTGCGCCAGCCCGAGACCGTGGCGCTGGCGGCTTTCCGTGACCTGGAACGGCGCGTGATCGTGGTGGGTACGCTTTCCGGCGCGTTGCTGGTGATACTGGCCTACTTCCTTACGCGGCGCCTGGTGGCGCCCATCAATGCCCTTTCGGCGGCGCTGGAGCAGCGCGCCGAAGGACATGCGGAGGTCTCCATCCCGCGGGTGGACAGTTATCGCGAAATCCAGTTGCTCTCGTCCACCCTGGTCAACATGGTGGCGCGCGAAGAGAGCTACCTGCGTGAAGTGCGCTCCCTCAACGAGAGCCTGGAGCAGCGTGTGGCCGAGCGCACCAGCCGCCTGCACGAGACCGCCAAGGCCCTGCAGCAGGCGCTGGACCAGCAGCAGGCCAACCAAATCCAGCTGGAAGAAAGCGCCGCCGAACTGCGCGCCATCCTGGAAAACGCCCAGGACGCCTTCATCGCCGCCGACGAACAGGGCCGGGTGGTGGAATGGAACCGCCAGGCCGAGCTGCTGCTGGGCTGGCCGCGCGACCAGGCCATGGGACGCGACATGGCCGAACTGATCATCCCGCCCGACATGCGTACCGCCCACAATCGCGGCATGGCGCAGTTCCTCGAGGATGGCACCAGCGTGGTCATCAACAACCGCATCGAACTGCAGGCCCTGCATCACGATGGCCATGAGCTGCCCATCGAGATCACGGTCGGCCATGTCAAGCGCCAGAGCGGCCATCTGTTCATCGCCTTCCTGCACGACATCACCGAACGCCTGGCCTTCCGCGACCAGATGCGCGAACTGGCCCTGACCGACGTGCTGACCAGCCTGCCCAACCGGCGCGCCTTCAGCGACCGCCTGCCCGAGGGCATGATGCGCGCGCGTCGCGCCCACCAGCTGCTGGCGCTGTTCTTCATGGACCTGGATGGATTCAAAGGCATCAATGACCGCTACGGTCACGAGGCCGGCGATGAACTGCTGGTGGAATTTGCGCGTCGCCTGCAACGCTCGGTACGCGATGTCGATACCGTGGCGCGCCTGGCCGGTGACGAGTTCGTGGTGATCCTGGAAAACCTGCAATCCCAGGAAGACGCCCTGATGGTGGCCGAGAAGGTCCTCCATACCATCCGCGAACCCTTCCAGCTGACCCACTCCACGGTCAACATCTCCAGCAGTATCGGGGTGGCGGTCTACCATCCCGACCTGGACGGCGAAGTCGGCCCCGAAGAACTCCTGGCCATGGCCGACAAGGCCATGTACGCCGCCAAGCGCCTGGGCAAGAACCGCGTCGAACTGGGCAAGGTGTCCGACGTTTGATCGGCCGGCGCTGCCGGCCGCTGTTGTTTTCTCTTCCCGTTTCTCCCCTCGTTATTACCGTAGCGCCGCCATGGTGTCTTGCGGTTGTCAGGTATTCCAGCGTCTTCTCGGCGTGATGCCCTGCCAATCTGAATCCGGACGCGATCCAGACCTTGCATTCAAAAGACATTCTTCGATTTATTACGTTTTCTTCGAAGCGGCTTCTTATCGCGCCATGCTGGTCGCAGATAATCCCGGACTCTGCGATATCTACGTTTCAGTCATCTCTTCATTCGCTACTACGGACTCGACGATCGTGAAAACAGCTCTCGCCGCCCCACCAGATGTTGAATTCCGACAATCCGACGGAGAACCGACCATCGTGTCCAGCTCCCGTATTGCGTAGCTACCTATACACATGGTCAATCGTCCCGAATCCGATTCGTCGGATCATGCCGACTACGCCGCCGCCCACACCGAGATCGTGGACCTGATCGAGACGGCCCGACGCGCTGCCGCACGCAGCGTCAATGCTTTCATGACGGCCAGCTATTGGGAGATCGGGCGACGCATCGTCGAGCTGGAGCAGGGTGGCAGGGAGCGGGCAGGATACGGACAGGCTTTGCTCAAGCGTCTGTCGGCCGACCTGTCTGCCCGCTTCGGGCGAGGGTTCGGCGTAGACTCACTGGAATCCATGCGCTTGTTCTACCAGACCTATCCGCCTTCGGCGATATCCGAATCACTGATTCGGATATCGCCAGCAGGCAGCCTGGCGCTACCCCCAAGGTCGTTGACCAGACATTTCGACATCCGTCAGATGGCGCAAGTATTCCCGCTGTCCTGGACCCACTATATCCACCTGATGCGCCGTACGCGTTCGGCGGAAGAGCGGACATTCTACGAAGCAGAAGCACTGCGTGGCGGGTGGAGTGTACGCCAGCTAGACCGCCAGATCAGTTCCCAGTTTCACACCCGCGCCTTGCTGTCGAAGAACAAGCGCACCATGCTTGAAGAAGGGAGCCAGCAGCAGCCCCAGGATGTCGTCACGCCAGATGAGGTGATCAAAGATCCCTACGTGCTGGAGTTCCTCGACCTCAAGGATGAGTATTCCGAATCCAATCTGGAGGAGGCGCTCATCCGACGCCTGGAAGATTTCCTGCTTGAACTGGGTAGCGACTTCACCTTTGTCGGCCGCCAGCGCAGACTGCGCATCGACGAAAGCTGGTTCCGCGTGGATCTGCTGTTTTTTCACCGCCGCCTGCGTTGCCTCGTCATCATCGATCTGAAACTGGGGGAGCTCAGTCATGCCGATGTCGGGCAGATGCATATGTATTGCAACTATGCCCGTGAGCATTGGACGTTGCCGGATGAAAATCCGCCGGTCGGCCTGATCCTGTGCGCCCGTGCCAGATCGGCGCTGGCCCGCTACGCCCTGGAAGGTCTGCCCAACAAAATCATGGCGGCCCAATACCAAACCGTGCTGCCTGACGTAAAGCTGCTGGAAGCAGAACTGGAGAAGACGCAGAGAGAACTCCAGGCGCGGCACGTTGCGCGCAATGTCGATGGTGTTGGCGACCTGTAGTGCGCACTCGGACGCCAGAGAAACCTCCGATCCTGCAAATCACCTCGTCTCGCCCGGCCCTACCTCGCTCCGCCCGCACGTCATCACCTTGCCGGCCCGCGTTTACGTGTTGTTTACACCCCCGCCCCAAACATTTACCCGGATTTAATGCCGCTTTCCCTATCGTTCCACTGTCGCTGAATCCGGTTCCCGGAGCAGCGGGACACAACGTCAACAATGGAGTGGGAAATGTGGCAAACGGATTTTCTCTACGTGGGCATGCTGCTGGTCTGCGGCATCTCGATGTGGGCATTCATCGCCCTGTGCAGCCGTCTGGAGCGGCAGGAAGGCGAGAAGAAATGAACCTCATGTATCTGCTGGGGCTGGTGGTTTCCATTGCCCTGTTGCTGTACCTGGTCTATGCGCTGATCAAGCCGGAGGACTTCTGACATGGACAGCAACAACTACCTCCAGCTCGGCCTCTACCTGGCCGTGCTGCTGATTCTCTCCCTGCCGCTGGGCTGGTACATGGCCCGCGTGATGGAGGGCAAGTCCCGCGTGAACCGGCTCTTCGGTGGCGTCGAACGCGTTTTCTATCGCCTCTGCGGCATCAGCCGCGAGCAAGACATGGACTGGAAGCAGTACGCCATCGCCGTGGTGCTGTTCAACTTCCTCGGGCTGATCGCGGTGTACCTGCTGCAGCGCCTCCAGCAATGGTTGCCGCTCAATCCGCAGGCCTTGCCCACCATTAGCCCCGACTCTTCCTTCAACACCGCCTTGAGCTTCGTCACCAATACCAACTGGCAGGGCTATGCGGGTGAAGCCACCATGAGCTACCTGACCCAGATGGCGGCACTGGCGGTGCAGAACTTCCTCTCGGCGGCCACCGGCATCGCGATCGCCTTTGCGCTCATTCGCGGCTTTGCCCGTCACAGCAGCAAGGGCATCGGCAACTTCTGGGTGGACCTGACCCGCAGCACGCTCTATGTGCTGCTGCCACTGTCGGTGGTGCTGGCCCTGGTGCTGGTGCAGCAGGGCAGCATCCAGAACTTCCGCTCCTACCAGGAAGTGAAGACGCTGGAAGTGACCCACTACACCGTGCCAAAACTGGATGCTGCCGGCCAGCCTTTGAAGGATGCCAAGGGTGAACCGCTGGTCGATGCCCAGAGCACCGACCGGCAGACCCTGCCGATGGGACCGGTGGCCTCGCAGGAAGCCATCAAGATGATCGGCACCAACGGCGGTGGCTTCTTCAATGCCAACTCGGCCCACCCCTACGAAAACCCGACTCCGCTCTCCAACTTCCTGCAGATGCTGGCCATCCTCATCATTCCGGCCGCGCTCTGTACCAGCTTCGGCGTGCTGGTCGGCGACCGGCGCCAGGGCTGGGCCATCCTGGCCTCGATGACCTTGCTGTTCGTGGTGCTCACGCTGGTGCTGATGTACAGCGAATCGCAGGCCAATCCCATGCTGGCATCGCTGCACGCTTCCGGCCCCGGCATGATGGAAGGCAAGGAGACCCGCTTCGGCATCCCGGCCTCGGCCCTGTTCGCTTCCATCACCACGGCGGCTTCCTGCGGTGCGATCAATGCCATGCACGACTCCCTCTCGCCACTGGGCGGACTGGTGCCGATGCTGCAGATGCAACTGGGTGAGGTGGTGTTCGGCGGCGTCGGCTCGGGCCTGTACGGCATGCTCATCTTCGCGGTGCTGGCGGTGTTCATCGCCGGCCTGATGATCGGTCGCACGCCGGAATACCTGGGCAAGAAGATCGGCGTGTTCGACATGAAGATGATGTCGATCGCCATCCTCATGACCCCGGCGCTGGTGCTGATCTTCACCGCCCTGTCGGTGATGGTGGAGGGCGGCCTGGCCGGCATCGCCAACCCCGGTGCGCATGGCTTCTCGGAAATCCTGTACGCCTTCAGCTCGGCTGCCAACAACAACGGCAGCGCCTTTGCCGGGCTCTCGGCCAATACGCCGTACTACAACATCACGACCGGCCTTTGCACCTGGCTGGGCCGCTTCGGCATCATCGTGCCGGTGCTGGCCATGGCCGGTTCGCTGGCCGGCAAGAAGCGCCTGGCGGCCACCTCCGGCACCTTGCCCACGCATGGTCCGCTGTTCGTGGCCCTGCTGATCGGTGCGGTGATCCTGGTGGGCGCGCTGACCTATGTGCCGGCACTGGCGCTGGGTCCGGTGGTGGAACACCTGCAGATGATGGCGATGTAATTGATTCGATGGCGTGCGCGGCAAGGGCGGAGATGGCCCGTGCCGCGCAGCAACCCGCAACGGAAAACCTATGACTACCCCTTCCAGCAATACTCCGGCCGCTGCCAGCAAGCTGCAGGCCGATGCCATTCCGTCCGCCGCGCAGACCGCGCGCTGGATGTTCGATCCGAAGATCGTCAAGCCGGCCCTGGCCGACGCCGTGCGCAAGCTGTCGCCGCGCGTGCAGTGGCGCAATCCGGTGATGTTCGTGGTCTATCTCGGCAGCATCCTGACCACGCTGCTGTTCATCCAGGCCGTGGTCGGCAAGGGTGAGGCGCCGGCCGGTTTCATCGGCGCCGTAGCCGCCTGGCTGTGGTTCACGGTCCTCTTCGCCAACTTCGCCGAAGCCCTGGCCGAGGGCCGCAGCAAGGCCCAGGCTGCAGCCCTGCGCGGGGTCAAGAAGAGCGTGACGGCCAAGAAGCTGCGCAATGCGGCCTCGGTGGCAGGCACTGCCGCCGCCGCCCGCCAGTGTGAAGTGGTGGAAGGCGACAGCCTGCGCAAGGGCGACCTGATCCTCATCGAAGCCGGCGATACCGTGCCGGCCGACGGTGACGTCATCGAGGGCGTGGCCACCGTGGACGAGAGCGCCATCACCGGCGAATCGGCACCGGTGATCCGCGAATCCGGCGGCGATTTTTCGGCTGTCACCGGCGGCACGCGCGTGCTGTCTGACTGGATCGTGGTGCGGGTCTCGGTCAATCCGGGCGAAGCTTTCCTGGACCGCATGATTGCCATGGTGGAAGGCGCCAGCCGCAAGAAGACCCCCAATGAACTGGCCCTCACGCTCCTGCTGGTGGCGCTGACGCTGGTGTTCCTGCTGGTGACGGTGACCCTGCTGCCGTTCTCGATCTTCTCGGTGACCGCCGCCGGTGCCGGTGCGCCGGTATCGGTGACAGCCCTCATCGCTTTGCTGGTGTGCCTGATCCCGACCACCATCGGCGGCCTGCTCTCGGCCATCGGTGTGGCCGGCATGAGCCGCATGATGCAGGCCAATGTGATCGCCACCTCCGGCCGTGCGGTGGAAGCCGCCGGTGACGTCGACGTGCTGCTGCTGGACAAGACCGGCACCATCACCCTCGGCAACCGCCAGGCCGCCGCCTTCATGCCGGCACCGGGCGTGGCCGAGCGCGAACTGGCCGATGTCGCCCAGCTGGCTTCGCTGGCCGATGAAACGCCGGAAGGCCGCAGCCTCGTGGTACTGGCCAAGAACCGCTTCAACCTGCGCGAACGCGAGATGGCCGGCCTGGGCGCGGAATTCATTCCATTCTCGGCACAGACCCGTGTCTCCGGCATCGACCTCGGCAGCCGCCGTATCCGCAAGGGCGCCGCCGATGCCATCCGCAAGCTGGTGCGCTCGGCCGACCAGCGCCTGCCGGCGCAGGTGGAGAGTGACGTGGAAGCCATCGCCCGTCGAGGCGGTACGCCGCTGGTGGTCATCGAATGGCACGCCGAGGCGGCCGTGGTCAACCAGGGTGCGCCGATCCGCATCCTCGGCACGGTGGAGTTGAAGGACATCGTCAAGGGCGGCATCAAGGAACGCTTCGGCGAACTGCGCCGCATGGGCATCAAGACCATCATGATCACCGGCGACAACCGCCTGACCGCCGCTGCCATTGCTGCCGAAGCGGGTGTCGACGATTTCCTGGCCGAGGCCACGCCGGAGCAGAAGCTGGCGCTGATCCGCCAGCACCAGGCCGAAGGCAAGCTGGTGGCGATGACCGGTGACGGTACCAACGACGCCCCGGCGCTGGCCCAGGCCGACGTCGCCGTGGCCATGAACAGCGGCACCCAGGCGGCCAAGGAAGCCGGCAACATGGTCGATCTGGACTCCAATCCGACCAAGCTGATCGAGATCGTCGAGATCGGCAAGCAGATGCTGATGACGCGCGGCAGCCTGACCACCTTCAGCATCGCCAATGACGTGGCCAAGTATTTCGCCATCATTCCCGCCATGTTCGTGGCGACCTATCCGCAGCTGGGCGCGCTGAACGTGATGCATCTGGCCAGCCCCGACTCGGCCATCATGTCGGCCGTGATCTTCAATGCGCTGGTGATCGTCGGCCTGATCCCGCTGGCCCTGCGTGGAGTGCGTTATCGCGCCCTGGGCGCGGCCGTGCTGCTGCGTCGCAACCTGCTGATCTACGGTCTGGGTGGTCTGTTGGTGCCGTTCGTGGGCATCAAGCTGATCGATATGCTGCTGGCCGCTTTCGGCCTGGTATGAACCTGTCTTCTAGCCTCAAGGAAAGCCTCATGAAAACTTCCACTCCCCATCCTTTGCGTCCGGCCATCACGCTGTTCATCCTGCTGGGCGTGCTGCTGGGCGGCCTCTATCCGCTGCTGGTGACCGGCCTGGCGCAGGCCTTCTTCCCGCATCAGGCCAATGGCAGCCTGATCGAACGCCAGGGACAGCCGGTCGGCTCCGAACTGATCGGTCAGAACTTCAGCAGCCCGGCCTATTTCTGGGGCCGCCCCTCGGCCTCGGGTACCTTCCCCAACAACGGTATGGCCTCGGGTGGCAGCAATCTGGGTCCGACCAATCCGGCCCTGAAGCAGGCCGCCGAAGACCGTGCCAAGGCCCTGCAGGAAGCCGATCCCGGTAACACCGGGGCCATCCCCATCGACCTGCTGACGGCCTCGGCCAGTGGTCTGGACCCGCACATCAGCCCGGCCGCCGCCGACTACCAGGCCGCTCGCGTGGCCCGTGCGCGCGGCGTGAGCGTAGAGCAGGTGCGGGCGCTGATCCGTGGCAATAGCGAGACCCCGCAATGGGGGCTGTTCGGTGAACCTCGCGTCAATGTGCTCAAGCTGAACCTGGCACTGGATGTGGCCGCACCATTGCGCGCCCAGGCCGATCCCAAGTAGGTCAGACGTCCGCGCAAGCCAGGCCGGGGGCATGCGGTTGCCGTGCCCCCGGCCTTTTGCCACTACAATGCCAGCAACCCGAATACCCGCCATGGACCAACGCCCCGACCCCGACGACCTGCTGGAACGCGTGATGCGCGACGAAGAGCGCCAGGCACGCGGCCGCCTGAAGATCTTCTTCGGATTCTCGGCCGGTGTCGGCAAGACCTTTGCCATGCTGGAAGCAGCCCAGGCGCTGGCTGGCCAGGACGTGGACGTGATCGCCGGCGTGGTCGAAACCCATGGCCGCGCCGAGACCGAGGCGCAACTGGCCGGCATTGCACGCCTGCCCATGCGCATGGTGGCCTACCGCAATCGCCAGTTGCCCGAGTTCGACCTGGATGCCGCGCTGGAACGCCGGCCCGGCGTGATCCTGGTGGACGAACTGGCGCACTCCAATGTCCCGGGTTCGCGCCATGCCAAGCGCTGGCAGGACATCGATGAACTGCTGCGCGCCGGCATCGATGTCTACACCACCCTCAACGTGCAGCACATCGAGAGCCTCAACGACGTGGTGGGCCAGATCACCGGCATACGCGTCTTCGAGACCGTGCCCGACCATGTCTTCGACGAAGCCGACGACGTCAAGCTGGTTGATATCCCGCCCGACGAACTGCTGGCGCGGCTGCAGCAGGGCAAGGTCTATCTGCCGCAACAGGCCGAGAAGGCCGGCCGCAACTTCTTCCGCAAGGGCAATCTCATCGCACTGCGCGAAATTGCACTGCGCCGCACCGCCGACCGTGTCGATGCCGACATGCGCCAGTACCGCGCCGACCGCTCCATTGCCCAGCTGTGGCAGGCGCGTGAGCGCATCGTGGTGGCCATCGGCAGCGGCGTCGGTGAAGAACGCCTGATCCGCGAAGGCGCCCGGCTGGCCGCCAAGCTGCAGGCCGAATGGTTGGCGGTGCATGTGGATCTGCCGCGCCAGCGCCAGGCCATGGCCAGCCGCGAGCGGGTGGTGGCCTATCTGAAACTGGCACAATCGCTGGGTGCGGAAACGGCCAGCATCAGTGGTGAGGAGCTGGCCGCCGCACTGCTGCAGTTCGCCCGCAGCCGCAACGCCGGCAAGCTGGTGATCGGCCAGCAGAGCCGCGGTCTGCGTGACCTGCTGCAGTGGCCGCGCGGCTCGCTGGCGCAACGCGTCGCCGCAGCCGGTGGCGAGATCGATCTCTACACCATCGCTCGCAGCCGTACCCGCGAGCAGCCCGAGCAGCGTTCCACCGACAGCGCCGCCAGTGCGGCCGAGGCCCTGCTCACACGGCGGCGCCGCACGCGTGGCACCCTGTGGGCGGTGGCCAGCTGCGCAGCCACCACGACGCTGGCCTTCCTCCTGGACGGCAAGCTGCATCCGGCCAACGTCATCATGCTCTACCTGGTGGGCGTGATGCTGGTGGCAATGCGCCATGGGCGGGCAGCGTCGGCGCTGGTGTCGGTCCTGTCGGTGATCTCCTTCGATTTCTTCTTCGTCGATCCGCGTTTTTCGATCACGGTATCCGACGCCCAGTATCTGCTGACCCTGGCGGTGATGCTGGCAGTGTCGCTGTTCATCAGTTCGCTCACGGCACGCCTGCGGCGCCAGGCCAGCGTGGCCATGCAGCGCGAGGCGCGGGCCGCCAATCTCTACATGCTGGGCAAGGAACTGTCGGCCCTGCTCACGCTGGACCAGATACTGGAAATCGGCCGCCGTCACCTGGCCGCGGTGTTCGGGGCGCGCATCGCCTTCTTCCTGCCGGACAGTGCCGACCAGTTGCGCCTGACCGCGCCGGAGCAGGAAGGTAGTGGCGCGCATGTGTTGCACAGCGTGGATGCGGGGGTGGCGCAGTGGGTCTATGACAATGGACAGGCGGCCGGCAAGGGCACGGCCACCTTGCCCTCGGCCGCAGCCCTGTACTTGCCCCTGACGGCCACCATGCGGACCCGTGGGGTGCTGGCGTTTGCCATCGATGCCGCCAGCGAGGAAGAGGGCCAGTTGGCGGCCGCCCAGCTGGCGCTGCCCGAGAATCGCCAGATGCTGGAAATCTTCTGTTCCCAGATCGCCATGGCCATCGAACGCCTGCATTACGCCGAGGTGGCCCAGGATGCGCTGGTGACCATGGAATCGGAACGCCTGCGCAATTCGCTGCTGTCGGCCATCTCGCACGACCTGCGCACGCCGTTGACTTCGCTGGTGGGCAGTGCCGACGTGCTGGCCGCCAATGCTCGCCTGGACGACGACGCCCGCGCCATGGCCCGCACCATCAGCGAGCAGTCGCAGAAGATGGTCGGGCTGATGAACAACCTGCTGGACATGGCGCGGCTGCAGGCTGGCGTGGTCACGCTGAACCGGCAATGGAATGCCCTGGAAGAATTGACCGGCTCGGCGCTGCGTCTGCTGGCCAAGGCGCTGGAAGGACGACAGGTCGAGACCCGCATCGCCGCCGACCTGCCCTTGCTGCGGGTGGACGCGGTCTTGCTGGAGCGGGTACTGGCCAACCTGGTGGAGAACGCCAGCAAGTATTCACCCGCCGGCAGTCCCATCACCATCGCGGCCCACGTCGAGCAGAGCGATGGCAGCCGCCAGCTCAAGGTCAGCGTGAGCGACCAGGGGCGCGGCTTCCCGCCGGCCATGACGCAGCACGCCTTCGAGAAATTCACCCGTGGCGACAACGAGTCCAGCACCCCCGGCGTGGGCCTGGGACTGGCGATCTGCCGCGCCATCATCGAGGCGCACCAGGGCCGCATCTGGATCGCCCCGCAGGAAGCCGGGCAGGGGGCTACCGTCTGCTTTACCCTGCCGGTGGAAACGCAGCCGGCCCTGCCCGAAGAATGAGGAACACCATGCAAGAGCACGCAGGCAATATCGTCTTCATCGAAGATGACCCGCACATCCGGAAACTGGTCAAGGGCGCGCTGGAGCAGGAAGGCTTCATCGTCCACGAAGCCCGCACCGCCCGCGAAGGCATCACCGAGGCTGGTACCCGCAAGCCCGACCTGATCATCGTCGACCTCGGCCTGCCGGACGGCGACGGCAAGCAGGTGATCAGCGAAATCCGCAACTGGAGCAGCGTGCCCATCGTGATCCTCTCGGCCCGCACCCAGGAGTCCGAAAAGGTGGAGGCGCTCGACGCCGGGGCCGACGATTATCTGGTCAAGCCCTTCGGCATGCCCGAGTTACTGGCCCGCATGCGCGCGCAATTGCGCCGCCATGCGCGCGCTTCCGGCACGGGACAGGCCAGCGGTCGCTACCGCATGGGGGAGGTGGCGGTGGATCTGCCGGCGCGCAGCGTCATGCGCAATGGCGAGGCGCTGCATCTGACCCAGATCGAATATCGCCTGCTGGCCACGTTGCTGCGCGATGCCGGGCGCGTCATCACGCACCGCCAATTGCTGGTGGCCGGCTGGGGACCGTCGCACGTGGAAGATGGACATTACCTGCGCATCTACATGCAGCGCCTGCGCCAGAAGCTGGAGCGCGATGCCGCCCAGCCGGTGCACATCCTCACCGAGATCGGCGTGGGCTACCGGCTGGCCGACGTGGTGGCTGAATAGTCGTTGCGGCCAGCGCGATCAAGGCCAGTTCAGCAAGGGCAGCGCCAGCACCACCATGGCGATGCAGCCGAGATTGAGCAGCATGCGCTGGCGCTTGAGCACGAAGGACAGCAGCCAGGCACCCGCCACGAAGACGATGAAGTTGGACAGATACTGCTTGGCCGCTGTGGCCACCGGCAACTCCGGCGCATCGTCCAGGCCCGAGAATTTCCAGGCGCAGGCCAGCCCCGCCAGCACGGCGCAGTTGAAGTAGGTATTGACGGTGGGGAAGCTTTCTTCCTGATGCGCGGAAATCTCCACGCTCTGGCATTGCCCGTCGCGGTACACCGCATCCAGCCAGTGGCGCTCGCCACGCCAGCGCTGCAGGGTGCTGCCGTCATCCTGTTCCACTTGCGCATGCGGCTTGCCCAGCCGGGCGAACAGGAAATCAGGCGCGCTAGCGCGCCAGTCGCTGGTCTGAGCAGCACGAAAGCCCTGTTCCAGCTGCCTCGCCTTGCGGCGTCGCCCCAGTTGCTTCAGGGCCAGCTGGGCCAGGGCCAGTGAATTGAACAGGTAGATCCATTGCAGGATGGTGGCGTAATCGGCTTGCATGAGCAGTCTGATGAAAAGAGTAGCGGCTGGGATGCGGCATCTTGCCGTCCGCCCCGCCGCTTGTCCAGTCCATCGCATGCTCAGGGACGGGTAGTGAACCTAAAGGTCCCCCCATAGGTCGATCTGGCGCCGGATTTCGCCACTGCGCGCATCGCAGATGAACATTACTTCGCGCAGGTCCTTGCGGACCACGTAGCGGAAATATTCGCGATCGCTGCGTGCCACGAAATCCTCGCTTTCTATCTTCCCCGCCATTACCTGGCCGATCTGGCGACGACAGTCCTCGCGGTGCTGCAGTGCCTGCGGCGAGGGGCCGTAGTCGTCTTCAGCGCGATAGGGCGCCACTGCCTGGGTCAGTGGCGCCATGCCGGCGCATACCAGGAAGATCAGCAGCGCCACCAACATACAGCGGTAGCGTCGCCGCTGCGCAGTACGCAGGAACAGGTGGCGCGGCGAGAGCGGATGGAGGCGGTCCTCGCCCCGTTTCCAGTGCAGACGGCTACGCATGATGGACTTCCTCCTTGCGCATGGTTGGGGATCAGAAGCTCTTGTTGAGCGAGGCGATCCACTGGTTGCGGCCGATGTTCTTGCCGCGCAGGGTGTAGCCGGCGTCGGGTGCGTTGCTGCCGGTATAGGCCAGGCCCAGCACATAGCCGGAGAAGTCGTGGCTCATGCCTAGCTTCCAGTCGGTGTAGGACAGGCTGGCGGCATTGGGGCCGGTGTAGTGCTGGCGGCCGATATGGGCCAGCCCGGTGATGCCGGCGAAGAGCTCATGCGTGAGCGACAGGTCGGCGTAGCTGCTGCCGCGGGTGTCGGCATTGCCGAAGGTATTGCCGGTGCTGTACGAATACTTGAAGGCGATCCATTTGGCATCCAGCCCGAGATAGAGCTCGGTGGTGTCAGGGTGGGTCATGCCATCGGGATAGCTGCCAGGATAGGCATAGTGCAGCACGCCGATGTCGCCGTTGAGCCAGTCGCTCAGGACCGGCTTCCAGCCGCCATAGATATCCGCTTCCAGGCTGGCCGAGGCGGTCGGGTTCGTATCCGAAATCCAGCTGATGTTGGACAGCCATACGCCCGCGTAGAGACCATTGTCATGCGTGAGATCGAAGCCGCCCTGCAGTGCCGGCTTCTGGTTGGTCTGCGTGGTGCCGCGGAAGACATACTGGCTGACCACGCCGATGTTGCCGGTCAGGTGCAGGGCGGAAGTATCGGCCGCAGATGTGGCATTGGCATTTTCTTCAGCCTGCGCCGGGGTGACGACGGCGATGGCCAGCAGCACGCTGGCGGCCAGGGTCGCCAATCCGGCCACGCCGGCCAGTTGGGCCCGGCGCAGGCGGCGCTGGCCCAGCGGGACCAATTCCGGTTGGGGTTGTTGACGTTGTTGCTGGTGACGGCGAATCATGCTGGGTGCTCCACGGGTTGAGGAGCACGCAGCTTAGGTGGGTGGGCGTTTAATCCGGGTAAAACTTCGCGTGGACATCGTAAACGTCAGGTAAATGCCGGCCGCCGCACCCGCTCATCAGTGCGCTCCGGCATGCCAGCGCGGCACCCGCTTCTCCAGAAACGCATCGATCCCTTCCATCGCCTCCGCATCCATGATGTTACAGGCCATGACCTCGGCCGCATGGGCGTAGGCGTCCGGCAGGGCCATCATCTGCTGTCGGTACAGCATGGCCTTGCCGCGCCGGATCGAGATGCCGGGCTTGCTGCAGATGTCGCGGGCCAGTGCCTGAACGGCCTGCTCGAGTTGCGGATCGGGCACGGCTTGGTTGATCAGGCCCCACTGGGCCGCAGTGGCGGCATCGATGAACTTGCCGGTGACCAGCATTTCGAAGGCGCGCTTGATGGGCAGGTTGCGCGTCAGGGCCACCGCCGGGGTGGAGCAGAACAGGCCGACGTTGATGCCCGATACCGCGAAGCGGGCACTGTCGGACGCCACCGCCAGATCGCAGCTGGCCACCAGCTGGCAGCCGGCCGCCGTGGCCAGGCCCTGGACGCGGGCGATGATGGGGACCGGCAAGGCGCGCAGCGATTGCATCAGCCTGCTGCAACGCTCGAACAATTGCCGGTAGTAGGCCTGCTCGGGTGTGGCGCGCATTTCGCGCAGGTCGTGACCGGCGCAGAAGGCGCGTCCCTGCGCGGCCAGGATGACGCAGCGCAGATTCTCATCGTGCGCGAGCTGATCCAGCTGCGTCTGCAGGGCCTCGAGCATGCCTTCCGAGAGGGCATTGAATTGCTGGGGGCGGTTCAGCGTCAGTGTGGTGATGCCGTCCTGGTCGTGGCGCAACAGGGGCGATTCGGTGGCGTGCATATCGGTCTCCTTGATTGTTTGGTCCGATGGTAACGCGCCGTGGCCGATTTGTCGGCGGCGCCTTGCCGGGTCGTGGGCCCTGGCTTCCTGTAGTGCGGGAATCGGGGCCGCCGGCTCGGAAAATCGTCGGAAAATACGGGCTTTTTATCGTCCCGCCCCTTTAGTCGGGACCGTTGCCAGCCGTAAACCACGAAGGGGGAGTCAATCGCCGTGCCGGTAGCCTGGTAGCGGGTGGTGCGCGCGTGGCGATCCCTGCCATTCCACTACGCAGTGCAACCACGGCCACCTCTTTCCGAATATGAACAATCTCTCTTTGAAGAAAAAACTCTGGCTTCCGCTGGTGTTTTCCTGGATCGCCTTGCTGGTCCTCTCGGTCTGGCATGCCTATCAGACCCGTGATCTGCAGATTGCCGAGCGGCAACGCGGTCTGGAAGACGTCACCGAAATGGCGTACACCACCATCGCCGGCTACGCCAAGCTGGAAGCCGATGGCAAGTTGTCCCGCGAAGAAGCGCAGAAGGCCGCCATCGCACGTGTGCGCGACCAGCGCTATACCGGCGATGGCTACGTCACCATCGTCGGTGCCGACTCGGTGATCGTGATGCATCCGATCAATACCAAGCTCGATGGCCGCAACATGATCGACTTCAAGGATGCCAAGGGCAACGCCCTCTACAGGATGATCGCCGCCACCGGTTCGTCGGCCGAGGCCAAGGGCTACCTGGAATACTGGTGGCCGCGGCCCGGCAGCGACAAGCCCAGCCCCAAGCTGGGCTTCGTCAAGCGCTTCAAGGCCTGGAACTGGGACCTGATCTGCAGCGTGTATTCGGATGACATCGAGAGCGACTTCCGTCGTGCCCTGATCCAGGCGGTGGTGGTGCTGGTGGTGCTGGGGGTGATGCTGTCGCTGATCGCTGGCCTGGTCTCGCGCAATATCTTCCGCTCCATCGGTGGCGAACCTGTCGAGGCGGCCGATATGGCGCGCAAGATCGCCGCCGGCGACCTGACCGGTACCATCCGTACCGTGGGGGGCGATAATCGCAGCCTGGTGGCGGCGGTGGCCTATACCCGCGACCGCCTGGTCGAGACCGTGCATGGCATCAAGGGTGCGACCGAGTCCATCAAGACCTCGGTCGATGAAATCGCCAACGGCAACATGGACCTGTCCAATCGGACCGAGCAGCAGGCCGGCTCGCTGGAAGAAACCGCGTCGGCCATGGAGGAACTGACTTCCACCGTCAAGCAGAACGCGGCCAATGCCCAGCACGCCAACGAACTGGCCTCCGGTGCGGCCAAGGTGGCGATCCAGGGCGGCGAGGTGGTGGGGCAGGTGGTGCAGACCATGGCCTCGATCAACGAGTCCTCGCGCAAGATCGTGGACATCATCAGCGTGATCGACGGCATCGCCTTCCAGACCAATATCCTGGCCCTGAATGCCGCCGTGGAGGCAGCGCGCGCCGGTGAGCAGGGACGCGGCTTCGCGGTGGTGGCCTCGGAGGTGCGTTCACTGGCCCAGCGTTCGGCGGCGGCGGCCAAGGAAATCAAGCAACTGATCGACGATTCGGTGGTCAAGGTCGATGCCGGTACACACCTGGTGCAGCAGGCCGGGCAGACCATGCAGCAGGTGGTGTCCAGCATCCAGGGCGTATCGACCGTGGTGCACGAGATCGCCACCGCCAGCCACGAGCAGAGTTCCGGCATCGAGCAGGTGGGCGAAGCCATCACCCAGATGGATGAAACCACCCAGCAGAATGCGGCCCTGGTGGAACAGGCCGCCGCCGCCGCGCAGTCGCTGCAGGAGCAGGCGGACAAGCTGGTGCAGCTGGTGGGCGTGTTCACGCTGGACCGTCAGGCAGCGGCGCCGTCCTCGTCGTTGGCAATGCGCGCCTGAAGATGATCAGGGGCCGGCTGCTGCAGCACCGCAGTGGTTGCGCGGAGCAGGTGCGACGCTGCGGTTCGAAGTGGTGCATGCTGCCTCAAAATGGTTTGCTCGAATAATTAATTTGAAAATGGCGATTTTGCAGCATGAAATGCTGGAGCCGCCGTTTCTCCAGATCAAATACGGCAGCACTATTGGCCGTCTCTTCTCTACCATGAAGGCCGTTTGGATGCGCTGCAGCATGCGTCCGGCGGCCTTTTTTCATGGCCGGTCGGGCAACGCGGGCGCATCCGCTGTCCACCCTGGAGCCCGAGATGTCCACCGCCACTGCTACCCCTGCCGCCCCACGATCAGCGTCCACCCGGCCACCGGCCATGAGCCGGCTGTTCCTGGTCTGTGTGGTGCTGGCGATCTGCATCTGGGGCGGCAACTGGCCGGTGATGAAATTCGGCAGCCAGTTCATCCCGCCGCTGTGGTTCGCGGCCAGTCGCTTCCTTTCGGCGGCGCTGCTCAGTTTCGTGATCGCCATCGTCCTGGGCAAGTTGCGGCTGCCCAGCCGCCAGGAATGGCCGGTGGTGATCGGCGTTGGCGTGCTGCAGATGGGGCTGTTCACGGCACTGGTGACCGGTGCCCTGCATTTCGTCATGCCGGGGCGCGCTTCGCTGATCGCCTATGCCACCTCGATCTGGGTGGTGCCGGGCGCGGCGCTGGTGTTGAAGCACAAGCTCAGCACCCGGCAGTCGCTGGCCACCGTATGCAGCTATGCAGGCATGGCCGTGATCGTGCTCCCGGCGCTGCTGCATGCAGACCTGCACAGCATGATCGGCTACCTGATGCTGGGCGCGGCCTCGCTGTCGTGGGCCATGAACATCCTGCAGATCAAGATGACCCCCGGCGTGAAGCTGGACTTTGACCTGCTGCCCTGGCAGACGTTGGTGGCGGCCGTGCCGCTGTGCCTGTTGGCCGCGCTGGTCGATGGCGCGCCGAGCTTCCTGGCCGATCCGCATGCCTGGGGCGTGATCGCCTATACCGGCCCGCTGGCCACCGCCCTGACTTTCCTGATCGTGCTGCAGATGACCCAGCGCCTGTCGCCGGTGACGGTCTCGGTGTGCATGCTGGGTGTGCCGGTGGTGGGCCTGGCGCTGTCTTCGCTGATCTTCGGTGAACGCCTCTCGGGTGATCTGTTGCTGGGTATGGGATTGCTGTGCCTGGGCCTGCTGCTGCCGGCACTGCCGACGGTGGCGCTGCGCCGGCTGGTTGCCAAGGCCTGACCGCGCCACTCAGCGATCGGTGAGATAGCGTGCGATGCGCTCACCGAGCAGTTCCCGCAGCGCCCGCACGGTGGGTGACAGGCTCATGCGATGGGTGCAGACCAGGTCCAGCGGCGAGGGCTCGCCCTGATAGTCTTCCATCACCGCTTCCAGCTTGCCGTTGCGCAGGTCGGCCAGGACATCCAGGCGCGACTTGTAGGCCAGTCCACGGCCATCGACCGCCCAACGGTGCACCAGCTCGCCATCATCGCAGACGCGGTCGCCGCTGACCTGCACCTGGATCGGCGCACCATCCTTGAAGAAGGTCCACTGCGAATGCAGCATGTCCGACAGCAGGTAGCGCAGGCAATTGTGCTGGCGCAGGTCAGCCGGCGTGCGCGGGCGTCCATGGCGTGCCAGGTAGTCGGGCGAGGCGCATAGCACCCGCCGGTTCTCCGGTGCCAGCGGCAGCGCCACCAGGCTGGAATCGTCCGGAGGGCTGTAGCGGATGGCCACTTCCACCGGCTGCCGGAACATGTCGGCCACGCGGTCGCTGATGCGCACCTGCAGGCTCACCGCCGGATGCTGGGCCTGGAATTCATCAAGCCAGCGGCACATCAGGTTGCGACCGAAATCGGAGGGTACCGACAACGAGAGATTGCCACCGACCATGCGCCGCCCATGGGCCACGGCATCACGCCCGGCGTTGACTTCGGCCAGCGCGTTGCGGGCGTATTGCAGGTAGCGTTCGCCATCCGGCGTCAGGCGCAGGCTGCGGGTGGAGCGGGCCAACAGGCGTGCCCCCAGTTCGGCCTCCAGGCGCTTCATGGCGGCGCTGGCCACGGCGGGCGTGACGTCGTGCTGGCGCGCGGCGGCGGAGAGACTGCCGTTGTCGGCAGCGCAGACGAAGATGGCGAGGTCTTCCAGGCGGATCATGGATGGGGTGTCGGTTTGTGAGTGCCGGGGCGGGCGAATGTCGAGCCTATTTTACTTTCAATTATTTTTTGAAAATGTTTTTTCCGCGCTGTACTTTTTTGAAACCGCTTCCTGCCGGATCATGTCATGCAAGCCGCACACCGGAAGCGCGCGCATTCAACGCGCTTTAATGACGATCACCCGAACATTCACCGCAAGGAAATACCATGAGCCTGCTCCAAGCCGCCCGCAAGCGCCACGCCACCAAGGCCTTCGATCCCAGCCGCAAGATTCCCGAGAACATCGTCGCTGAACTGCGCGAACTGCTGCGCCTGGCCCCGTCGTCGGTCAATTCCCAGCCCTGGCATTTCGTACTGGCTGCTACCGACGCTGCCAAGGCGCGCATCGGCAAGGCGGCCGAGGCCGGCTATCCCTACAACCTGCCCAAGATCCTCAACGCCTCCCATGTGCTGGTGCTGTGCGCCCGCACCGCCATCAGCGAAGCGCATCTGGAGGCATTGCTGGACAAGGAACAGGCCGACGGTCGCTTCGTCAATGACGAGGCGCGTGCCGGTCAGCGCGGCTCGCGCCTGTTGTACAGCAATCTGCACCGCTATGAACTGAAGGATGCCCAGCACTGGATGGAAAAGCAGGTCTACCTGGCCTTGGGCACGCTGCTGCTGGGCGCGGCCGAACTGGAGGTGGATGCGGTGCCGATGGAGGGGTTCAATGCCAAGGTGCTGGACGAGGAACTGGGTCTGCGCGACAAGGGCTACACCAGCGTGGTGCTGGTCGGACTGGGCTACAGCGGCAGCGATGACTTCAATGCCAAGCTGCCCAAGTCGCGCCTGGCACCGGAGGCGGTCTTCACCGAGCTGTGAGGCGAGCGGTCCGGACCGCTTGTCATTGCCTGCTCAGACGCCGTTGCCCTTCAGGGTAACGGCGTTTTTTTCTGGGGGGACAGACAGTGGGGCCAGGGGGGATGCGTTGTCTTTCTTGTAATCCATGGGTCGCCGTCATCCCTCACCAGATTGCAGTATGATCGGCGGCCACTGCCTTGCTGACAGCGATGTCAGGAAGTTTACCTTCCCCAAGGTGCAACTTTTGGCCTGTATGACAACCTTAGTCATAGCGTGGGCGAACGTATAATGCGTGAAAACTCATTAATCCTTCGCACAATAAAAATTCGAGCATCCATCCACATGAGCGATCACCAGCAGCCCCCTTCGTCCTCCGCGCCGCCGGCCTCGCGCCCCAGCCGCATCTCCCTGCTCAGCACGGGTATCGCCGGGTTCGACGAGATCCTTGGCGGCGGCCTGCCGGAAGGTAGCCTGTACCTGATTCAGGGCCTGGCCGGCAGCGGCAAGACGACCCTGGCATCGCAGGTGGGCTTCGCGCAGGCGCGCGGCGGCAAGCAGGTGATGCTGCTCACCCTGATCGCCGAATCGCACGCCAAGATGCTCAATCACGTGAGCAATTTCGATTTCTTCGACGAGAGCCTGGTCGGCGACCAGATGCAGATGCTCAGCGGTTATGGTGCGCTGGCCAGCGAAGGGCTGCGCGGGCTGCTGCGCCTGATCAGCGCCGAACTGAATCGCCATCGCCCGGCCATGCTGATCATCGACGGTTTCCGTTCGGTGCGCGACTCCGGGCCGTCAGACCTGAACCTGTCCGAATTCATGCATTCGCTCAATGCGCTGGTCTTCACGATGAACTGCACCACCATCCTGCTCTCTCCGGTGGAGGGCAACATGCCCGAGTCCGAGAACACGTTGGTGGACGGCGTCATCGAACTGAGCCAGCACGAGTCCGGCATGCAGCTGGTGCGCGAGATCAAGGTGTTCAAGCTGCGCGGCGCCAATCACCTGCTGGGCAAGCATGTCTTCGAGATCAACCAGAGCGGGGTCGAGATCTTCCCCCGCTTCGAGGCCACGGCAACCCGTGCCGGCAAGGTGCCCGGCACCTCGGACCGTTATGTCAGCGTCGGCATCCCTTCCTGGGACAAATGCATCGGCGGCGGCGTGGTCAGCGGATCGCTGACCTGCCTGTTGGGCAGCCCGGGCGTGGGCAAGACCCTGATGGGCCTGCACTTCATCGAGCAGGGCCTCAAGGATGGACAGCAATGCCTGATCCTGGGCTTCTACGAATCCCCCGAGCGTCTGCTGGCCAAGGCGCGCAAGGCCGGCATGCCGATGGACGAGCATATCGACAGCGGTGCCTTGCAGATGATGTGGCAGCTGCCACTGGAAATGCTGTGCGACGACCTGGCCAAGCGCATGCTGGACAACATCTCCAGCCGTGGCGTGACGCGCCTGCTGATCGATGGCGTCGATGGCCTGCGCAGCATCGTGGTGCAGCAGCAGCGCGTGCGGCCCTTCCTGGTGGCGTTGACCAACGAATTGCGGGCGCGCGGGGTGACCACGTTCATCACCGAGCAATTGCCGTATTTCCGCGAGTCCCGTCCCCAGGTCGATCCCAGCTCTTCGCAACTGTATGAAAACATGATGCTGCTGGAGTACGTGGTCCAGAACGCCGTCAACCGCCGTCAGATTTCCGTGATGAAACTGCGCGAGAACGGCTATGACGGGGCCAGCCGCCTGATGAACATTTCGGATGCCGGCATCGAGATCGATGGCCTGGTCTCTTCCTCTACCGCGCCGGTTGCGGATGGACGTTGACCATGTCCGGCGTTTCATCCGCAACCATGGCGGCGCTGCCGCTGCTGCTGATCGTCGATGACGAGATCGATATCACCGATACCTATTCCATGCTGCTGGAGCTGCATGGTTTCCGGGTCGTGACGGCAGCCCATGGTGTCGATGCCCTGGCCAAGGCGCAGCTGGAATGGCCGGACCTGGTCATCTCGGATTGCATGATGCCGGTGATGAACGGGCTGGAGCTGTGTGCCGCCCTGCGCGCGTTGCCGGGCGGACAGACATTGCCGGTGATCCTTTGCAGCGGGGCACCGGAGCGCCACGATCTGTCGCAATCCAGTCACAACCTGTTCCTGCGCAAGCCCGTCTTCTTCGACCGCCTGCTGGAAGAAATCCAGCGCCTGCTGCCCTCCCGTCCCTGACCCTTTCCCCTTCGCCGGCGCTGCCCCTCCACCCTCAGCCCTACGGCAGAGCTTGGCTGGGCGCGGCCTGGCGGCTTGTTTCCTGGTCAACACCCCAGCCTTGCGACCGCGTCATGCGGGAGCGTCCGGGCAATTCCCCTTGCGCCATCGGCGTGGCGTCGGCGCCATGTTGTCGAAGGTTTCAGGAATTTCCTGATATCCCGATTCGTCGCCAACCATCACCATGACTCACGACAAATCACCGCGACATCATGTGCGGGATAAGAGGCAGGAGGGATGAGGTGGAAGCGAGCAACAAAAAGCCGACCGTGCTGGTCGTGGAAGACCATGCGGATTCGCGCGAGATGCTGTGCGAACTGCTGCGACAGGGTGGACTGAGTGTGCTGGCGGCAAGCGACGGAGTGGAAGCGATCGCCTTCCTGCAGTCACATATGCCGGCGCTGGTGCTGACCGATCTGCGCATGCCGCGCATGGATGGCATGGAGCTGGCGCGCTATATCAAATCGCACGAGCGCTATGCGCATATCCCGGTGGTGTTGATCAGTGCCAACCTGCCGGCGGCCAGTGCGCGCATCCCGACGATAGCGGCTTTTCTGCTCAAACCTTGCTCGGTCGACCACCTCCTGGGGACCGTCACCGGGCTCCTGCGTCAAAGCGCGCAAAGCCAGGCGCAGCGGAGCTTACAGGGCTAAGGCATCTGCGAGTTTTTATGATTTTATGAGCAGATATTTTCTGTATAACGTTGTGATTATGGAAAGCATCTCCGTGCCTGCAGGTGGGCCCGGATGCACGTACCGAACAGTACGCGGGGGATGCACCGGCAGTCATAAAAACAGTTTTCGTCCGGAACACTAGAGTATGAAAGTATTAATTGTTGAAAGCGATCTCGAGTGGCGCAATTCGCTGAGCGCGCATGTGGGGGACTTGGGATATGAAATTTCGGTGTGTTCCGCTTTGGCCCAGGCCAGGGACATCCTGAAAAGCCGCCAGCCCGATATCCTGCTCTCCGATGTCGGCCTGCCTGACGGCAGCCTGATGCCGGAACTGGCGTCGCTGCGGCAGCATTTCCCTTCCATGGGCATCGTGGTCCTGACCGCGGCGACCCGCAGCGAAGAACGGCTGCGCTGCATGAGCGATGGCGCCGACTACTATCTGGTCAAGCCGGTCAAGCTGGAGGAAGTCTCGGCGACCCTGACCGCCCTGGCGCGACGCATGAAGACGGCGCCTCACCAGAGTTCGCCGCAGTCCGAAAAATGGGCCTTCAACCGCAAGTCGGGACGCCTCTCCAGCAACGGCGTGGTGGCGCTGCAGTTCACTGACAAGGAAAGCACCGCCCTGGCGGCCTTGCTGCAAAGTCCCAACTATCCGGTGTCGCATGGTCAGCTGTTCGATCTGCTGCGCTCCGGCGGGGAAGAGTACGACGCCCACCGTATCGACGCGCTGATCTATCGGGTACGCCAAAAGCTGCGCTCCTTGCCGGAGTCGCCCATGCAGATCCGCAACATCTACGGCGAAGGCTTCCTGATGCTGCGCCGCAGTTCGGCGGTCGATATCGTGCTGGAGTCCTGAGCCGCCCACCGGCGCAGGACTGGTAACTCGCTGATCAGCAGCGCTGCCGACGGCCATTTCCAAGCAGGACATTCATTTTCGAGGCTCGCGTTGTGAACAGATCGCAACGCGGGCCTGTATTTCTTCCATCGCCCTCATCCTGCGTCGCCGTCAGTGATGCTGCGCGCGGCGCTCGACGCGGCAAAAAATGCTGCAGCGCGAAAGTTTTGCCGCTTTCGGGTATCATTAAGCCAGTTTCGACGCTGAATCGTATATCTCTGCTCTACGTTTTCCGCTGAATCTGTCCTGCGCAGACATGCCGTCTGCGGCCACCCGACCGAAAAGATGAAGCAGGCCATCCGGCCCGCTGCGCCATTCCCATGCACTTCGTGCGGCGGCGCAGTCGCGCCGGATGTCCGCTTTGCCGTTAGTGAACCATCATGACCACTTCCGCTGAATTTACCGGGGCCTTGAACGAGTCCCAGCATCGCCCCCTCACTTCCTCCGACTATCGCACGCTGGGCCTGTCGGCCCTGGGCGGCACGCTGGAGTTCTACGACTTCGTGATCTACGTGTTCTTTGCCGCCGTCGTCGGCAAGCTGTTCTTCCCGGCCGACATGCCGGAATGGCTGCGCATGCTGCAGACCTTCGGCATTTTCGCCGCGGGCTACCTGGCGCGTCCGGTGGGCGGCATCATCATCGCCCACTACGGCGACGTGATCGGCCGCAAGCGCATGTTCACGCTGTCGATCTTCCTGATGGCCGTGCCCACGTTGGTGATCGGCCTGTTGCCGACCTATGCCAGCATCGGCGTGGCCGCGCCCATCCTGCTGCTGTTGATGCGCACCCTGCAGGGTGCGGCCATCGGCGGCGAGATGCCCGGCGCCTGGGTGTTCGTGGCCGAGCACGTCCCGGCCAATCGCTACAGCTTCGGCGTCGGCTCGCTGACTGCCGGCATCACCGGCGGCATCCTGCTGGGTTCGCTGATGGGCATCTTCATCAACAGCGTCTATGCACCGGCCGAGGTGGCGGGTTACGCCTGGCGCATCCCCTTTATCCTGGGCGGCGTGTTCGGCCTGGTGTCGGTCTACCTGCGTCGCTATCTGGAAGAAACGCCGGTGTTCCGCGAGCTGGCCGCGCGCCGCAAGCAATCCACCGAACTGCCGCTCAAGACCGTGCTGCGCGAACACCGCGCCGCCAGCATGCTGACCGCCGGCATGACCTGGTGCCTGTCGGGCGCCGTGGTGGTGGTCATCCTGATGACTCCGTCCTACCTGCAGACCGTGCATCACCTGCCGGCCAAGCTGGTGATGCAGGCCAACTGCGCCGGCACCCTGATGCTGACCATCGGCTGTCTGGCCATCGGCTGGCTGTGCGACCGCATCGGCACCCGGGCCAGCATGATCATTGGCTGGGGCGGACTGGGCTTGTCCACCTGGTGGTTCTACGGCCAGCTGCCGGGTTCGCCCGAATCGCTGATCTGGGGCTATGCGCTGGTGGGCCTGTTCGTGGGCAGCATCTCGCTGACCCCGATCGTCTCGACCCGCGCCTTCCCGCCGGCGGTGCGCTTCACCGGCCTGTCCTTCGCCTACAACATGGCCTATGCCATCTTCGGTGGCCTGACCCCGGTGCTGATCTCCCTGTGGATCAAGGCTGACCCGCAAGGCCCGGCGCTGTACGTGATCGGTTTGTCCATCCTGGGCGTGCTGCTGGCCTTCGTACCGATGAGCAGCAAGGGCTACCGCGCCTGATCCGCAGTTCGACATCCTGACGCCACCAGGCCCGGTGACCGCAAGGCACCGGGCCTGGTCGTTTTTGCGGATGGCTCGCGTACAATGCCGGCACCTCTGGCCGTCCCCGATCCGTCGACCATGCCCCCTTTGCCCCGTTGCGCCGGCTGGTGCTCCCTTCTCTTGCTCGTGCTGACCGTGCTGCTGGCCTCCTGTTCTCGCCATCCCGCCACCGAGGTCGGGCTGGCCCAGGATGTCTATGTCTGGCAGCGTCAGTGGACGCCCGCGCTGCGCAATGCCCTGTCTGCCTCCAATGCCCATGTGGCGCGCTGGCATGTGCTGGCCGCCGAGCTGGGGGCCTCCGGCGGCTGGGTCGACATCCAGCCCGACGCCGCCGTACTGGCCGCTACCGGCCGGCCGCTGCTGATGACGGTGCGCATCAATGGCCAGCTGGCGCGTTTCGATGGTGCCGCCATCCAGACCCATCTGCTGGAACTGGTCGACGCCTGGCGCCAGCGCGGATTGCAGCCGGCCGCGCTGGAAATCGACTATGACTGCGCCACCGCGCGCCTGCCTGAATACACCGCCTTCCTGCGCAGCCTCAAGACGCGCATCGCCCCGCTGGACCTGACCGTGACCGCCTTGCCCACCTGGCTGGCCAGTCCGCGCCTGGCCGATCTGCTGGCCGTGGCCGATGCATCCACGTTGCAGGTGCATGCGGTGCAGGACCCGCGCCTGGGCCTGTTCGATGCCGAGCGCGCCCGGGACTGGATGCAGCAATATGCGCAGCGCACCCGTCGCCCCTGGCACGTGGCCTTGCCGGCCTACGGATCGCGGGTGGTCTGGAACGGGCAGGGCAGGATCGCTGCCGTCGAGAGCGAGTCGGCGCTGCTGGTCGCTGGCGTGGCGCAGGAGCTGATGGCCGAGCCACGCACCATGGCGCGCTTCGTCACGCAGTTGGAAAAAGCGCCACCGGCAGGCCTGGCCGGCATCGTCTGGTTCCGCCTGCCGACCGGAGACGATCGTCGCGCCTGGAGCCTGTCGACCTGGATCGCCGTCCTGCAGCGCAAGCCGCTCAAGGAGGGTTTGGCGGTGCAACTGGTGGCCGCCCAGCCGGGCCACCCCGCACGCGACATCCGCCTGGACAATGCCGGCAATGTCGACGCCCCCTTGCCGCTGCGCATACGGGTGCGCCAGGAACATCCGGCACCGGTCGGATCGTCCGGGAACACCTGCACCGCTGACGGCATCAATGGCTACACGCTGGAAAACGATGCGCAGGGACGTTACCTGCGCCTGAGCCAGGCTGGCCTGCTACGCGCCGGTGCCAGCCGCACCATCGGGTGGTTGCGCTGCGACGATGCGGCCGCCCCGGATATCACACTGGAAATGGGATCCTGATGAAACGAACCAACCCGGCCGTCCGCATTGCCTCCGCACTGAGTGGACTGCTGGTCCTGGGCGCGGCCACGGTAGTGGCCTGTGGCCCGGACTTCCCGCTGCAGCTGCTGGACGACCGCGCCGGCAGCCTGCGCAATACCCCCGCCAATTCCTTCACCTGGGAGACCGCTCATCTGGTGACTGTGACCGACCGGCTGCAGGCCGACGAGGGCAGTGGTTATGAGCAGGCCAGTGGCAGTCCCGATGATCCGCGTTCGCTGCGCATGCTGGAGAAGGGTCAGCTGGATGCCACGCAATGGGCCGCGCTGCAGGCCATGCGCGCAGCCTCCGACGGTGAGGCTGCCTATGCTGCCGGTGCTGCGCTGCCGCCTGCGATCCGGCTCTACACTGCCGGCGCCGAGGACTTCCGTCGCAACGCGCTGGAATCGGCACGCCAGCGCTTTGAGGCTGTGCTGGCCTTGCCGCCGGCGCAGGCCAGCGAGCGTGCCGTGTGGGCGGCCTACATGCTGGGTCGCCTGCATGCCATGCAAGGCCAGCGGGCACAGGCCATCGCCAGTTTCGACAAGACCCGTACCCTGGCGGTAGCGGGCGCGCCCGATCCGCTGGGGCTGGCAGTGGCCAGTTATGGTGAACAGGCGAGGCTGTTGCTGGTGGGCGCGGCGGGTGCCTGCAACTGGTCCGATTTCAACGAGGGCCGCGACTGTGGCCAGAGCATCCCGCGGGCCGATCTGAAGCAGGCCATCCGGCTGTACGCGGAGCAGGCCGCGCGCGGCTCCTTCAGCGCACCCTCCTCACTGCAGGCGCTGGCCGCGTGGAGCCTGGCGCGCCCGGCGATCACCATGGCCCTCATCGATGATGCGGTCGCCCAGAAGCTGCTGGTGGCTTATGCGCTGGCGCGCGTGGGTGATGTCAGCGAAGGCCCGCAGGTAGCCGGTGGCGACTACGACCCGGGCGCAGCCGGTAGCGGCTCCTCCGGTTATGCCGATGCCGCCCGCGGCAGCCGCATCCAGCCCAATCCGGTACTGGTGAACCTGATCGATGCGCTGCATCGGCGTGGTCTGGAAAAGATCGCCGGAGCCGATCGCGTAGCCGCACTGGCCTACCGCACCGGGCGCTATGAACTGGCAGCCTCGCTGGCCAGCCGTCAGGAGTCGGCGCTGGCCTGGTGGGTGCGCGCCAAGCTTGCATTGCGCCAGGGTGACAATGACGGCGCAGCGCAGGCCTATGCCCGTGCCGCACAGGGATTCCCGCGCAACGATGCCAGCGTGGAACCGGGCAATGCCAATCTGCTGGTCGGCGAGCAGGGCGTACTGACGCTCTCACGCGGCCAGTACGTGGAAGCGCTGGCGCAATTCCACCGCGCTGCCAGCCAGACTGCGCAAGCCGGCAGCAATCCTTTCGTCGCTTACACTGACTACTACAACGATCTGGCCTATGTGGCAGAACGCGTGCTGACCACCGACGAATTGAAGACCTATGTGGACGCCCACGCCCCGGCTTCGCCCATGCCGTCACCGGAAGCAGTCGCCAAGGCAGCGGCGCAGCAAGAACCCGGCCAGCAGTCCCTGCGCTGGGTCGCGGTGGGCCTGTCGGCGGTCACGGTGGAAGACCGTCTGCGCCAACTGTTGGCGCGCCGTCTGGTGCGCGAGGGCAGGGTGGAAGAATCACTGGCCTACTTCCCGGATGAACGTGATGAGCGTTTCGTCGAAAGCAGCTACGACGACAATGGCAAGGAACTGCCGGTGAGCTGGCGGGCACGCGCCAAGGCACGCGACTATGGCCAGGCTCTGGAGCGCGGGCAGCATGCCTGGCGCGCCAACAGTCGCGCCCAGGGCTGGTACGAGGCGGCCGTGATTGCGCGGCGCCAGGGCATGGAGATCATGGGATTCGAACAGGGACCGGACTTCGCTGTCTATGGCGGCAGCTATCCCTGGGGCGCCGGACGTGCTGCAGCCCCGTATGGCGACGAGAACAAACCGCTTCCGGCCACGCCCCAGGCGCGTGCCCAGGCCGACCTGCCCGGGCCGCTGGTGACCGAGGGCGAGCGCCAGCGCTATGCTGCCAGTGAAGCCAAGCCCTACAAGCGCTTCCACTACCGCGACATCGCCGCGGGCTACGCGATGAAGGCGGCCGACGAACTGCCGCCGCGCTCGCAAGCCTTCGCGGCGGTGCTGTGCCAGGGTGTGAATTTCGTGTATTACGACCAGCCGCGTGCCGAGCAGCTTTATCTTCGCTACGTGCGGCAGGGTGCCGCCGTGCCGTTCTCAGCGGACTTTGGTCAACACTGCGTGGAACCGGACTTTGCCGCAGCAGCGCGCTTCCCCTATCAGCAGGCCTGGCGCAGTACACGGCAGTGGGTGAGCCAGCATCGCGCGCTCAGCGCGGCGCTGTTGCTGGCCATCGTGGTCGGTGGTGGATGGGGCGTGGCGCAGTGGCGTCGTCGCCGCCGCGCCGGAAGTGCGGAAACAGGAACTAGTTGACCAGTTCGCGCTTGAGTTCGGAAATGAGCGCCGGGTTCAGCGGCCCCGCGCACAGGAAGGCAGGCCATTGTCCCTTGACCAGATCCATCTCCCGCTCATCGCGGCAGAGCAGGATCACCGGTACATCAGCCAGCGTGTCCTGTGCCTTGAGGTAGTGCGCCAGGCGCAGGCCGCTCATGCCCTCCATGGCCAGCTGGGCCAGCACCAGGTCGGGCCGGTCCAGGGCGATGTGCTCGATGGCATCGTTGCCGCTGCCGGCAATCTGGATATCGATGTCGTTGATGGCCAGCCATTCGGTCAGCGCGCGGCTGACTTCGGGTTGGGACGTGGCGATCAGGGCGGTCTTGTGCATGAGGGGCTCTCGCGATGGTCGTTGGACAAGCTCATCATGCGCCGGTGACAACACGGCCGCCATCGGGGTTTTCCTGAGACTGTCGCTATCCTCACGCTCCCTCACAGCGATCCCTGCGGCGGCGGGCTCAGGTATTGACGATCTCCCCCCCATTTGGATGCAGCACCTGCCCGGTCATGTAGGAAGCGCCTTCGGTGGCCAGGAAGACATAGGCCGGCGCCACTTCGTCGGGCTGGCCGGGCCGGCCCAGTGGCACGTTCTTGCCGAAGCTGGCGACTTCTTCTGCACTGAAGCTGGAGGGGATCAGCGGGGTCCAGATCGGCCCCGGGGCCACGGCGTTGACGTGGATGCCGGCGGGCGCCAGCTGCTGCGACAGCGAGCGCGTGAAGGCCACGATCGCGCCCTTGGTGGCGGCATAGTCCACCAGATGCTTGCTGCCGCGATAGGCGGTCACCGAAGTGGTGTTGATGATGCGCGCACCCCGGGTGAGGAAGGGCATGGCTTCCTTGACCATGTAGAACATCGAGAAGATGTTGGTGCGGAAGGTATGCTCCAGCTGCTCGGGTGAGATCTGCTCGATGCTGTCAGCCGGGTACTGCTGGGCCGCATTGTTGACCAGTACGTCCAGTCGGCCATAGGCATCCATCACCGAACGCACGGCACGACGGCAGAACTCGGGCGACCCGACATCGCCGGGCAGCAGCAGGCAGGGCGCGTCCAGTGCCTGGACATCCTGCTGGGTCTGGCGTGCATCTTCTTCCTCATCCAGATAGACGATGGCCAGCTTGGCCCCTTCCCGCGCATAGGCCAGGGCGACCGCGCGGCCGATGCCACTGTCACCGCCGGTGATCAGGGCCACCTTTCCCGCCAGCCGTCGTCCGGGTTCGCCGGCCGGTGCGCTTTGCGGGCGGGGTTGCATCTGCTGCTGGCTACCGGGTTGATGGGATTGGTGCTGGGCGGGGACGCCTTCAGGTCTGGTATCGCTCATGCTTGCCTCCATATCGATCCTTGATGGTAAGAAGGGTTGCGCCGCTCGTATGTAGGCCCAGGCCGCGAGATGGACGCGGCCGCGCACCGACGACGATGACGGACAGCCTGAAGATGAGCCTGCGCATATCCATATGCGCACAGCTTCGTTGACCCTGGCCTGTGGCATGGCCACACTGGCAGGCTCATCGGGACATCGGGAAATGATTTATAGTGCGCTCTGAGCCGGCGCAGACCGGTCGCCGCGAAAACAGAGAGGGACACATGACGACACCCCATCCATCCGGCAAGCAGCTGTGGCGCTTGCGCGAGTTCATCACCGGGTTTTCCGGCCTGCTTGATGGCAAGCCCGGGCAGGCCCTCATCCTGGAGCAGGGCGGCGCCTTGCTGCGCCAACTGGTGGCGCACGATGACTGGTTGCCCGATGCCTATGCCCAGCCGCATCCCGAGCGTTACCAGCAATTCCTGTTGCATGCCGATTCTGCCCAACGCTTCTCTGTCGTCAGCTTCGTCTGGGGGCCGGGGCAGCGCACGCCGATACATGACCACACCGTCTGGGGATTGATCGGCGTATTGCGCGGCGCCGAGCATGCGCAGTCCTTTGGCTGGCAGCGCGAGCAGCTGCAGCCGGTGGGCGAACGCGCGCTGCTGCAAGCCGGACAGGTGGAGGCCGTGGCACCGGATCATCCCGAACTGCACGACGTGCATCAGGTCAGCAATGCCTTTGCCGACCAGGTGTCGATCAGCATCCATGTGTATGGCGCCAATATCGGGGCGGTCCGGCGGTCCGTGTATCACCCGGATGGGCGGCGCGTGCCATTCATCTCCGGCTATTCCAATTCCACCTTGCCCAATATCTGGGACCTCTCCATCGAACAAGCATCCTCATGACTCAAGACCACGCCGCTGCTTCCATCCCTGTCATCAGCTACGCCGAGGTGCGTGCCGCGCTACTGGCACGCGAGGAGATTGCCCTGCTCGACGTGCGCGAAGAAGCACCGCATGCGCAAGCGCATCCACTGTTTGCTGCCAATTTTCCGTACTCTCATCTGGAACTGAACGCCTACAGCCGCCTGCCGCGCCGTGACGTGCGCATCGTCACGCTGGATGACGGCGAAGGGCTGGCCGTGCGTGCGGCGCTGCGCCTGCGCACCCTGGGTTATACCCGCGTGGGCGTACTGGCCGGCGGCGTGCGCGGCTGGCGCGAGGCCGGCGGCGAGCTGTTCCAGGATGTGAACGTGCCCAGCAAGGCCTTCGGCGAACTGGTGGAGTCGCAACGCCATACCCCGTCGTTGTCCGCCGAAGAGGTCAAGGCCTTGCTCGACAGCGAGGAGGACGTGGTGGTGGTCGATGCCCGCCGCTTCGATGAATACCAGAACATGAACATCCCCGGCTCCATCAGCGTACCCGGCGCCGAACTGGTGCTGCGCCTGCCGGCCATCGCCCCGGACCCGAAGACGCGTGTCATCGTCAATTGTGCCGGTCGGACGCGCAGCATCATCGGGACCCAGTCGCTGGTCAATGCGGGCATTCCCAACCGCGTGCATGCGCTGCGTAACGGCACCATCGGCTGGACGCTGGCGGGCCAGCAGCTGGAGCACGGGCAGGCGCGTCGTTTCCCGCAACAGGTCGAGGTCGGCCAGCAGCAACAATCACGGCGCCAGGCCCGTAGCGTGGCCGACCGGGCCGGGGTGAAGCGCATCGCGTTCGCCGCGCTGGATACCCTGGCGCAGCCGGGTCGCACTCTCTATCGATTCGATGTCCGCACGCCCGAGCAGTACCGGGAGGGGCATCTGCCGGATTTTCTCTCGGCGCCCGGTGGCCAGCTGGTGCAGGAGACCGAGATGAACGCGCCGGTTCGCGGAGCGCGCATCGTGCTGGCCGACGATGATGGCGTACGCGCCGACATGACCGCTTCCTGGCTGGCCCAGATGGGATGGGAAGTGTATGTCGTGGAGGGCGTGACGCCGGCTGACTTCGCCGTCAGCGGCGAGGCGCCGCGCGCGCTGCCGGTGGCTGCCGTCACGCCGCAGCAGCGCATTGGTCCGCAGCAGTTGAAGAGCTGGCTGGATGCGGATGACGCAGCCAGCGCGCACGGTGGCACCGTCGTCATCGATGTCGCTCTGAGCGCCCGTTACGTGGCGGGGCATATTCCGGGCGCATGGTTCGCGCTGCGCTCGGAGATCGCGGCCGTGGCGCGTCGCTTCCCGGCGGCCACACGCTTCGTGCTTACCTGCGGGAGCGCCTTGCTGGCGCAGTTTGCCGTTGCCGATCTGCAGGCGCTGGTGTCGCAGCCGGTCTTTCTGCTGGAGGGGGGCAACGCCGCGTGGGCGCAGGCCGGCCTGCCTCTGGAGAGTGGCGAGCAGCATCTGCTCTCGCCCCGCATCGATCGCTATCGCCGTCCCTATGAAGGTACCGACAATGCCGCCACTGCCATGCAGGCTTATCTGGATTGGGAGTTCGGGCTGGTGGAGCAGTTGGGCAGGGATGGGACGCACGGGTTTTTCGTGATTTGAGCAAGACGTACCGTTCTGTTTAAATGTCGCGTTGTCGCCCATCGGCGACGCGGTCACATTGTTGTCACAGGAATGAAATATGATCCGCGGTCAATCCAGAAATCACTACGCGGGCGTGTACGGTGGAAAGCCATTTCAGTCTGACTCCGGCCATGGGGAGCAAGTTGTTCCAACCGACAGCGGGAGCGCTGGCGGTACAGGTGCCGGTCGTCCAGTTCGATGAGAACAATGCCGCCGTGCTGGACATCTTCGGCCAGCACAAGGAGCTGGTGAGCCTGCCGGTGGTGGAACAGCAGCGGCCCATCGGGCTCATCAGCCGTCATATCTTCATGTCCCAGATGTCCAAGCCGTATCACCGCGAGCTGTACGAGCGCAAGAGCTGCATCGCGTTCATGGACAAGGATCCCCTCATCGTCGAGGCCGACACGCCCATCGAAACCCTGGGCGCCCTGGCCGTGGCCTCGGGCGACAAGACCCTGGCCGATGGCTTCCTGATCGTCGACCAGGGGCGGCTGGCGGGACTGGGAGCGGGACTGGCGCTCATGCGCGAACTGGTGGCCATGCAGGAAGAAAAGAACCGCCAGGTGATGCAGAGCATCGACTACGCCAGCGTGATCCAGCGCGCCATGCTCAGCGCCTCGCGTGCGGCCATGACCCAGGCGCTGGACGACGCCTGCCTGGTGTGGGAACCACGCGATGTGGTCGGTGGTGACTTCTACCATTTCGAAAGCCATGCGGATGGCTGGTTTGCCGCCGTGGCCGATTGCACCGGGCATGGCGTGCCGGGTGCATTCCTGACCCTGATCGCATCTTCCTCGCTGAAGCAGGCGCTGGAACTGCATGGCCCGCACGACCCGGCGCACCTGATGCGCGAGGTCAACCGCAGCATGAAGCGGGTGCTGGGCCAGCATGGCGACTCCGGCAAGGCCTCGGAATCCGATGATGGCATGGATGCCTGCTTCTTCTGGTTCGACCGCGCCAGCCGTACCCTCACCAGTGCCCACGCCAAGATGGCGCTATTCGTGCTGTCCGCCGACGGCACCGATGTGGCCACGGTGGAAGGCAAGCGTGTCGGCCTGGGCTATGTCGATACCCCCGATGACATGCAGTGGGACAACCATAGTCTGCGGCTCGAACCGGGGGCGATGGTTTTCGTCTGTACAGACGGCGTGATTGACCAGATCGGTGGCCCTAAACACATCGCCTTCGGCAAGCAGCGCCTGCGCCGCACGTTGCTGGAGCATGGCAGCGGCAGCCTGCGCATGCCGGAACTGGCGCGGGTAGTGATGGATATCCACGCGCATTACCAGGGTACGCAGCGCCGCCGCGACGATATCTGTTTCTTCGGCGCTCGCCTGGGCGCCTCCTATCCTCAAGACAGTCAACACGGAACACACGCATGAACGGTATCCAGCAGGAGTGGGCGGAGTTCCACAACTACGTGGCGCGACGCGACATCGTCTTTTACTACGTCGGCTATTTTTCCCAGACCATCATCGCCGCCATGGCCGAGGCCGTGAAGCTGCGCGCCGAGCATACTGGCGCCCTGGCACAGACGCGCCGCAAGCTGTTCTCGTCCTTCATCGAGATGGCGCAGAACATCGTCCATTACTCGGCCGACCTGCATGAGAAGGAAGGCAAGGTCACCGAGCCGCCGATGCGGCATGGCGCAGTCTTCATCACCCAGACCGAGGGCCGCTATTTCCTGCATTGCGCCAATCCGGTCGATGCCGACATGGCCGAAAAGCTGCGCACGAAACTGGAACATCTGCGCTCGCTGACCAATGACGAGATCAAGCTGGCCTACAAGGAAATGCTGCGTTCCGAAACCCCACCCGACAGCAAGGGTGCCGGCCTGGGCTTCCTGACGGTGGCGCGCGATGCCAGCGCGCCGCTGGATTTCGAATTTTCCGCGCCCGAGACCAACGGCGACCAGACCTTCTACCTCAGGGCCACCATCTGAGGCGAGCCTGCACCAGGCCCGCCGGTATCCGGACACACGACATCATGGACAATCTTTTCATTGCCGCCAGCGCCAGCTCCCCTGAAGTGGATTTCCGCTTCGACCAGCGCAGGCTTTCGCTCAAGGGCGAATCCTATCCCGAGAACGCCGCCCAGTTCTGGGGCGAGATCATCACCACCCTGCGCCGTTTCCTGACCGATGACCAGGATGGCGGCCCCCTTACCGTCAACGTAGCTCTGGCCTATTTCAATAGTTCCAGCACCAAGATGTTGTTCTCGCTGTTCGATACGCTGAACGAGAAGGCCGAGGCTGGCACCGAGGTCGTGCTCAACTGGTACCACGACGAGGAAGACGACACCATCTTCGAATTCGGTCAGGAACTGCAGGAAGATTTTCCGGCGCTGGTGTTCCACGACCACGCGGTGCAGAGCTGATGGACGAGGTCGATCTTTTCGAAGCCGAAGCCCAGGCCCTGCGGCGCGCTACCGCCGTGCTGGCTGAAGGCGCGGCCGACCCGGCGGCCTATCGGGCAGCGCTGGAGGAACTGGTGCAGCACTATGGTCAGCTGATGCGGCAGAGTCGGCGGCTGATCTCGCGCAGCGATCGCACCGAGCGTGAGCTGAACCTGCTCAATACGCGACTCAAGCAGTTGAGTGATGAACTGGATTACAAGGCGCGCCACGACAACCTGACCGGCGCCCTCAATCGCGGCGCGGTATTCGAACGGGCCCATCAGATCCTGCAAAAATCCGCCATGTCGCTGGTGGTGCTGGACATCGATTTCTTCAAGCGCATCAACGATGAATTCGGCCATCCGGCCGGTGATGCCGTGATCCGCGAACTGGTCGGCCGCTTGCGCAGCACACTGGATGGCACCGGGGTGATCGGGCGGGTGGGGGGAGAGGAGTTCACCATCCTGCTGGCCGGGATGCCGCTGGAGCAGGCGGTAATGCTGGCGGGAAGAATCCGCCAGGCGATTGCGGGAGAACGCTTCCAATGCCTGCCGGCACGGGCGGTCACTTCCAGCTTCGGGGTGGCCTGGGCCGCTGCCGGCAGCGATTTCGAAGAGGCCTATGCCCGCGCCGATCAGGCCTTGTACCAGGCCAAGCGAGGCGGCCGCAACCGGGTGGAATCCGAGGACACCGTCACCGGCTGATGCGCTCCTGCGTCTTGCAAGGCGGCCGCCCGCGGTGCCATGCCAAGGGCTGCACGGGCGCCATCAGTAGCGGGTCATCGCCGTCACCAGCTCGGCCAGCGAGCCGGCATGCATCTTGCGCATCACCTGTTGCCGGTGCGCCTTCACCGTCCGCTCCGAGGTACCCAGTTCGGCGGCGATCTGCTTGTTCAGACGGCCCTTCACCAGGCGTTCCAGCACTTCACGTTTGCGCCGCGTCAAGGTCTTCAGGCGCTGGTGGTGCTCCTGCCGCTGCTGCATCTGCGGGCCTGATTCATCGAAGGGCATCAGCGCGCCGCGAAATGCCGCCACCAGCTGCTGACGCACCATCGGCTGGGTGCGGGCCGGTTCCGCAGGTGGTGCGTTGCGGGATTCGCGCAGAGTGGCCGGGCGCACTTCTTCGGCGTCGGCCGCAGGCTGTGGCTGGGAGGTGATCACGATCAGCGGCATGCCCAGTTGCCGTTCACCCAGCAGCGAGCGCAGCTGCGGTGCATCGACATCCTGCATGTGTACCTGCAGCACGGTGCCGCCGGGAGCGGCCGTCGGCTGCTGCAGGAACTGGTCGGCCGAGGCGTGGTGGGCCACGTGGAACCCGGCGGCCTCCAGCAGGCGTCCCAGCGGGCCACCGTGGGAATCGTCACCACCGACGATATGAGCGAGATTTGTAGTTGGCATGTTTTTCTTCCTTGACCGAAACGGACGCATCAAACGGGATAAGGGGCTTCACCGACTTCCCCGCGTCGGTAGCCGTGGCACCGGTGAGCGAGGACATGCGGGAAGAAAAACTGCAGTTTCGCCGTGCTGTCGAATTTAGTCGATAGCATGGAAAATTCATGCGCAATACTTCGAATTTATTCGATAAGACGCTCAATTATTTTCGGTATGGGGCTGCATAACGTGGCATATGAGGGACGCTTCCCTCACTGCCGGCTTAGTTGCCGGTTTCCTGCGCCAGCGCTTCTTCGGCGTACACCTGGGCCCGGCCGTGGGCCTTGGCCTGGTACAGGTTATGGTCGGCCAGCGCCACCAGGGCTGCCGGGCTGCTGGCGGGATCGGGCAAGGGGATCGAGGCCACGCCGATGCTCAGCGTGACATGCTCGGCGACTTCCGAGCGGGCATGCGGCAGCCGCAGCCGTGCTACCGACTGGCACACGTCGCGTGCCAGCTTGATGGCCTGGTCGCGCCCGGCCATGGGCAGGATGCAGGCGAATTCCTCGCCGCCATAGCGCGCCACGCAGTCATAGCTGCGGTGGAAGTTGCTGCGGATGGCCTGGGCCACTTCGGCCAGGCAATGGTCACCGGCCTGGTGGCCGTAATGGT
Organism: Herbaspirillum sp.; assembly: GCF_035644555.1. Lineage (GTDB taxonomy): Bacteria > Pseudomonadota > Gammaproteobacteria > Burkholderiales > Burkholderiaceae_D > Herbaspirillum. The sequence goes on along the minus strand of NZ_DASQOH010000069.1, from coordinate 5,162 downwards.
CGTTGTAGCGCTTGAAGTAATCGATATCGATCATCAGCAGCGACATCGCCTGGCCCGAGCGCTTGCACAGTTCCCATTTTTCACTCAGTTCGCTATCGAACTTGCGGCGGTTGAACAGCCCCGTGAGGGAGTCGGTGACGGCGATGTTGCGGTAGAAGTCGGATTGCAGCTTCAGCGTCAGATGCGTCAGCACCCGGGCCTTGAGCACGGTGCCGTGGATCGGCTTGCTGATGAAATCGACGCCGCCGACATCGAAGCCGCGCGCCTCGTCCTCTTCGCTGTTCAGGCCGGTCAGAAAGATCACCGGAATGCCCAGGGTGGCGGTGTTCTGCTTGAGCCGTTCGCAGGTTTCATAGCCGTTCAGGCCGGGCATGTTGACATCCATCAGGATCAGGTCGGGTTGCGCCTTCTCGCATTGTTCGATGGCCTGCATGCCGCTGGTAGCCATGTAGATGTCGTAATCGCCCTTGAGCAGGGCGTTTGCCAGGCGGATATTGATCGGCTGGTCGTCGCACAGCAATACCCGCGGGCGGCTGCCGCGCAGCGAGGAGAGTTCTTCCAGGATGCGTTTCAACGTGCTTCTCCAAAATGGCGGTCGAGATGGGCCAGCGCTGCCGGGAAGTCGAGCTTGTCGATCAGTTCCCACAGGCGCTGGTAATGGCGATGCCGGGCCGGCGCCGGTCCTTGCCCGAGTCGTTTGCTGAGGGCTTCGGCCAGGTCGAGCGCCTCCAGGTTGTTCGACGATAGCAAGTCGCGCAGACGCTGCCTATCGGGGAAATCGGAAGCCTCAGGAGCCGCCGTCGGCTGCCTTGGCGGCTGCGGTGCGGCGTCGCTGTCGGCGCCCGCCTGCCGTCCCTGTGCTGCCTGCATGAGCAGTTGCTGCAGCGCCAGCCGGGCGTCGTGCCGGCAGGGCTGGAATTCCTGCTGCCAGCGTTGCGTGAGGTCGGGCGCCTGATCCGGGGGCGCCTGCCGGCTCTGCGTTTCGATCCCGGCGAAATAGGCCGCCAGGCCGCAGGCGCCGATGGTGGCGCTCACCCCCTTGATGGCATGGCTGACTTCGACGACGGCCGGCAGCGAGGCAGTGGCCAACGCCTCCTGGTATTGGGCCAGCAGGCGCTCCAGTTCCGGCCCGGCCGCATCCAGGGTGAAGCGGTAGATATCGCTGGCCTGGCGGAAGCGTTGCATCACGGCGGCATGGCTTTCCACGCTGTGGCGCGCGGCGTGCGGTTCGGCCGAAGCGAGCGCAGGCAATACCGACGGCGGCACGCCGGAAGCCGGACGTTCCTGGCCCAGGTGCGACAGCAGGGTGGGGATCAGCGTACTGACGTCGATAGGCTTGGCGATGTGCCCGGCCATGCCGGCTTCGATACAGCGCCGCTTGTCTTCCGGCGAGGCATTGGCGGTCATGGCCAGGATAGGGATGTGGCGCAGGTCGTGCTGGCGCCGGATACGCCGGGTGGCTTCGATGCCGTCGATGCCGGGCATCTGCAGATCCATCAGGATCAGGTCGAACTGGCGTGCCGGATCGCTGGCGATGGCCACGCCGGTGCTACCGTTGTCGGCACAGGTGACCTGGGCACCGGACAGCGCCAGCAGGCCGCTGGCCACCTGGCGGTTGACGGCATTGTCTTCCACCAGCAGGATGCGCACGCCCTCCAGTTCGCGCGCCGGGTCGGCCGCCGCTTCCTGGCAAGCCGTGGCGGGCGCGTGCGCGATGGACAGCGCCAGCGGAGTGGCATCTTCCACCGGCAATTGCAGATCGAACCAGAAGCGGCTGCCCCGTCCCGGTTCGCTGCTGACCTGCAAGTGCCCGCCCATCAGTTGCACCAGGTGGCGGCTGATCGCCAGGCCCAGGCCGGTGCCGCCATAGCGGCGCGTGGTCGAGGCTTCGGCCTGGGTGAAGGCGTCGAAGATGTCGTCCAGCCGTTCCGGCGCAATCCCGATACCGGTATCGCACACTTCCACGCGCAGGCGTACGCTTGCCGGGTCGTCCTCCGGCAAAGGCAACAGCCTGAGCAGCCGCACATCGATACGACCCAGGTGCGTGAACTTGAGGGCATTGCCGATCAGATTGACCAGCACCTGGTGCAGGCGGTAGACATCGCCCACCACGCGCTGGGGCAGCTCTGCATCCAGTTCGATATTCAGCTGTACCCCCTCGTGCGGGGGCGAGCCGGCCAGTACGGCGACCAGATCGTGGCGGAAGTGCTCCAGCTCGAAGGCCTGCAGTTCCAGCTGCAACTGCTGCGCATCCATCTTGGAAAAATCCAGCAGATCGTTGAGCAGGTTCAGCAGCGACTTGGCCGAGATCTCGGCCTTGTCCAGGTAGTCCCGCTGGGCCGGCAGCGGCTGGGTCCGCTGCAGCAGCTGGATCATGCCCAGTACACCATTCATGGGAGTGCGGATCTCATGGCTGACACTGGCCAGGAACAGGCTCTTGGCCGAATTGGCCTGCTCCGCCTTCAGGCGCGCATCGACCAGGTTGTTTTCGAATTCGATGCGCTGGGTGATGTCCAGGTTGATGCCGATCACCCGCACTGCCGCGCCCATGCCATCGCGATCCACATGGGCGCGCGCCTGCACGTAGCGGATGCCGCCGTCGGCGCGCACCACCCGGAACACGGTTTCGAAGTCGCCATTGCCGGCCAGCGCCATCTGCAAGGCGTTTTCCATGTACGCCACGTCGTCCGGATGCACCCGCCGGCGCCAGACCTCATAGGTGGTGGTCTGATTGCCGCTGGCGTCGCCGATGCCGTAGATGGCGGCGATCTGGCGGTTGAATTCCAGGGTGTCGTTCTGCACGTTCCATACCCAGACCCCCAGCTTGGCCACCTCGGCGGCCAGCATCAGCTGATCGCGTGCGGCCGCCAGTTCGGCTTCCTGCTGGCGTTGCAGGCGCATGTCCATGGCGATGTACAGATAACCGAGATGGCGCTGGCGATGATCCAGCATCGAGGTCTGCTGGCGCGCCACCGGTAGCGTTACGCCATCCTTGCGCCGATAGGGCAGATCGCTGATGGCCTGGTCTGCCGCACCCGCCTGGGCCGGGCCCATGACTGCGAGGGGACGGCCGGAAAACGCCTCTTCCCTCAATTGACCGATCACTTCCTCGGCGCGATAGCCCAGCATCTGCTCGGCGCCCCGATTGAAGAGGGTGATCATGCCATCCGGCGCGGTCGCGATGATGGCCACCCCCGTCGCCGAGCCCAGCACGTTGTTGAGCAGGGCATTGGCCGCCTGCACCTGCTCCAGCAGGGACTGGTTTTGTTCCAGCGCCTGCCATAGCTGGTTGCGGTTGTGGGTGATCTCGGTGACGTCGTGCGCCACCACGTAGAAGCCGATGACCTCGCCCTGTTCCGAGATGTCGGGAATGTAGGTAGTCAAGACATGCTTGAGGCCCAGCGCGGGATCGTCGAAGCTGCGCTCGAAGGTCTGCTTCTCACCCGCCAGCACCGCTTCGATGTGTGGCAATGCCTTCTCGAACAGGTCGCTGCCCAGCAGGTCGGGCATGTACATGCCATTGATCTCGCCCGCCGAGCGGCGGAATACGCGCTCGTAGGAAGCATTGGCGAAACGGTTGATCAGGTGCTTGTCCCAGTAGCCCACCAGCGAAGGCATCACGTTGAGTACGGTCTGCAGCATGGTCTTGGCCTGATGCAATGCGTGGGTACGTTGCTGCACCGTCACTTCCAGTTCTTCGTTGATGCGGTGCAGCTGGCGTTCGATGCGTTTTTCGCGGGTGATGTCGCGCAACATGAACGCCTTGCCGATCAACCGCCCGGAGCGGTCACGCAAGGGGAACACCAAGGCCGAGGCATACCGGACCGGATCGCCATACAGGCTGATGACCTGCGCCGACTGTGCCTGGTCGGCCAGGAAGGGGGCAGGCCCGGCGGCGCGTTCATCCAGCTCGCGCAGGGCTGTCTGATCACTCAGGGGGCTGCCCAGCGCGCGGTTTGCCGACAGGTGCAGGTAATCGGTCGCGCCCTTGTTCCAGGAATTGATCACGCCGTCGGCATCGGTGGTGACGATGGCATCGGGCGAGCTGTCGACCACCGCGGCCAGCAGCGCACGGGCTTCCTGCAACTTTTGTTCGCGGCTGGAAAAGATCTGGTAGGCCAGGGCGACCACCACGATCAGCGCCGCCAGGGTACCGCAGGAAAGCAGCATGGCGCGGTCGCTGATGAACTGGTGGGTCTGGCTGTATTCGGGCGTGGCACGGACCACCATTTTCCAGGCACGGCCATAGAGCGGCACGGCCGTTTCCAGGCTGATCCCGTCATCGAGCTGATTGAAGCCGGCGCTGCGGAACAGTTCCACCGCAGGCCGGTCGCTGGCCACGTCCTCGATCAGGATCTCCAGCGCCTGCATGTTCCAGCGCCGGCTCAGTTCGGACAGGATGTCATGCACCGACAAGGGCGAATAGGCCCAGCCGATGATCTTGTCGCGCCGCTGTTCCATGGTCGGCGGCGTGATCGAGCCGGCATAGATGGGCAGCAGGAACAGATAGGCGTTGGCCGCAGAACCTTCCTTCTGCACCAGCCTGACCGGCGTGGTCAGCTCGGCGCGTCCGGTCAGCATGGCCTGGTCGGCGGCCGAGCGCCGTTCCCACGAGGACGCGATGTCCAGCCCCAGCGCCTGGCGATTGGGTGCGACCGGTTCGATATATTCGATGACATACAGCTCACCGGGGTTTTCGCTCAGCTGCGTGATGTGGGAAAACAGCTGATGATGCTCTGCCACCTTCCTTTCGTAGGCTGTCCGTTGCGCTAGTGGAACATGGCGGATGAAACCGAAGCCGCCCGCCCAGGGGAATTCGTGTTCCAGGTCGCGGCTGTCCATGTAGCGCAGCAGGCGTTCGCGGTTCAGTTCGTCCGGGCCGATGGCCAGGATGGCACCGCGCGTGCCGCGCAGACCCAGTTCATATCGCTGCAGCAGCGATGCGATATCGTCCCTGATCCAGCGGCTGTCCAGTGCCAGGCTGTTGCGCACTTCATGCTGGTTCAGGTGGGATAGCCCGGCCACCGCGCCCAGCAGGAGACCGAGCGCGATCAGCAGGAACAGCCAGGTATTGCGGGTGACTCTGGTCATTGTCGACAGGTCTTTCTTCTTGGAATCCATCTTCCTCATTGGAACAGCGTCGCGTACCCCCACGCGCGCCG
>NZ_DASQOH010000068.1:0-26321 GCF_035644555.1 Herbaspirillum sp. | reverse complement strand
GCCCTGTTCTCGGTGCTGGTGAGCCTGTTCATCCGCACCACCAAGACCGCCGGCCAGATGCAGCCGGCCTGAACCAAACCAAGGGAAAGCATGCCAGAGAATATCGTTGAAAAAAGTGCAGTCGAACTGCGCCGGCTGATCGGCAGCCGGCAATTGTCCCCGGTCGAATTGCTGGACGCCTGCATCGCCCGCATCGAGACCATCAATCCGCACATCAATGCCGTCACCGCCACCTGCTTCGAGCGCGCCCGGGTCGAAGCGCGGGCCGCCGAGCAGGCCGTCATGGACGGCCAGCCGCTGGGCCTGCTGCACGGTCTGCCGATGGGCATCAAGGACCTGGAAGAGACCGCAGGCCTGTTGACCACCTACGGCTCGCCGCTCTATCGCGGCAATGTGCCGGAGCGCGACAACGCACTGGTGGCGCGCCTGCGCGCGGCCGGGGCGATTGTCGCCGGCAAGACCAACGTCCCGGAGATGGGGGCCGGCGCCAACAGCCGCAATACGGTCTGGGGCGCCACCGGCAATCCCTTCAATCCGCTGTTGAATGCCGGCGGTTCTTCGGGTGGTTCGGCCGCGGCGCTGGCGACCGATCTGCTGCCACTGTGCTCGGGTTCGGATACCGGCGGCTCGCTGCGCATCCCTGCGGCCAAGTGTGGCGTGGTGGGCTTCCGTCCTTCGCCGGGGCTGGTGCCGAGCGAGCGCAAGATCCTGGGCTGGACGCCGATCTCGGTGGTCGGTCCCATGGGCCGTGATGTTGCCGATACGGTGCTGCAACTGCGCGCCACCATCGGTCTGCATGCCAGCGATCCCCTGGGCTATGCGGTCAGCGACAGCGAGTTTGCGGCCTTGCCGGAGATCGACCTGGCGCAATTGCGGATCGGCTACACCGAGGACTTCGGCGTGTGCGCGGTGGACGACGGCATCCGCCAGGTCTTCCGCGACAAGATCGCTGCCATCGCCGGTCTGGTGAAGGTGTGCGAGCCGGTGCAGGTAGACATGGGCGAAGCGCACCGCGCCTTCGACGTGATCCGGGCCGAGGCCTTCGTGGCCGGCTTCGAGGCCGCCTACCGGCGCGACCCGTCCTCGCTGGGGCTCAATACCCGCGCCAACTACGAGATGGGCGCGGCCATGAGCCTGTCCGACTGCGCCTGGGCGCAGGGCGAGCAGACCCGTATGTTCCGGCGCTTCCAGCAGCTCTACGAGCGCTACGACCTGATCGTCTCGCCGACCACGCCGGTCTCGCCTTTCCCCTGGAGCGAGCTGTACCTGAAGGAGGTCAATGGCGTCGCCCTGGAAAACTATTACCGCTGGCTGGCCCTGACCTACGTGGTCACGCTGGTGACCAATCCCTCGATCTCGCTACCGTGCGGACGCGACCATCGCGGCATGCCCTTCGGCTTGCAGGTCACCGGTCCGTTCCGGGGCGATGCGCGCCTGCTGGGCTGTGCGGCGGCGCTGGAGCAGGCCTTCGACGGCGACGTCGCGCTGCGCCGGCCACGTCCAGATATCGCCCAACTGAAGACGGTGCAGGCGCCGCTGAAGTCCATCGTCACGCATCCGCCTATCTTCGAGGGGCAGGTAGCCGGTGTGGCGGGTGGTCCTGCCGTTTGAGCTGCAGTGACCAATCAATCTGAAACCGTTCGGACTGAGTAGGCCCGTCAGGGCCGTATCGAAGGCGCTACCCAGCACGAACGGTGAGCATCTTTCTGATCTTGGTGAATACTTATTTTTTATACGATTAGCGCAAACATGAACCCTATCCAACGCTTCAACACCAATGCCCGCATGAGCCAGCTGGTGGTGGCCAACGGCTTTGCCTTCGTCTCCGGCCAGGTGCCGGACAACGCCGGCGCACCCATCCCGCAGCAGGCCAGCGAAGTGCTGGCCAAGATCGATGCGCAGTTGCAGGCGCAGGGCATCGGCCGTGAGCAGATCGTCTCGGCCAATGTATGGCTGTCCAGCCCGGATCATTTCGCCGCCTTCAATGCGGTGTGGGAAGCCTGGGTGCCGGCCGGCCATGCGCCCACGCGGGCCTGCGTGCAGGCGTTGCTGATGCTGCCGGGGCTGGATGTGGAAGTGGCCGTCGTGGCCGCGCTCTGATCAATCACCGGGAGCATGAGCATGAGCGCAGCAGAGCGGGCGGACTATCTCGTCATCGGTGCCGGCATTGCCGGTGCCTCCATCGCCTACTGGCTGGCGCCACATGGCAGCGTGCTGCTGCTGGAGCGCGAGTCCCAGCCCGGCTATCACAGCACCGGTCGCTCGGCTGCGCTCTACATGGAAAGCTACGGGCCGCCGCAGGTGCGGGCGCTGACCTGCGCCAGTCGCGCCTTCTTCGACCATCCCCCAGAAGGCTTTGCCGAACATCCCTTGCTCACCCCGCGTGGTGCACTGTTCTATGCAGGCGCAGCCTTGCGGGCCGAGCTGGATGCGCATGAAGCGCTGGTGCGTTCGGTGTCCGACAAGGTGCAGCGCCTGGACCGCGAGCAGACCCTGGCGATGGTGCCGGTGCTGCGCGGGGAAGACCTGATCGGCGCGGTCTACGAGGAAGATGCCGCCGACATCGACGTCCACGCCCTGCACCAGGGCTTTCTGCGCGGTGCGCGGGCGGCCGGCGCGCGGCTGCTGTGCGACGCCGAGGTACAGACCATCGTGCGCGACGACGGCGCAGGGGAGTGGCAGGTCGGCACGTCCCAGGGAAGCTTGCGGGCTGGTGTGATCATCAACGCTGCCGGCGCCTGGGCGGATCAGATCGGCAGCCTGGCCGGCGCCGCCCGCATCGGCCTGCAGCCCTGCCGCCGTTCCGCCTTCACCTTCGCGGCACCGCCCGACAGTGCCCACTGGCCGATGTTCATGCCGGTGGACCAGGCGTTCTACATCAAGCCCGACGCCGGCCTGCTGCTGGGTTCCCCGGCCAATGCCGATCCTGTTCCGCCGCAGGATGTGCAGGCCGAGGAGCTGGATATCGCCATTGCCATCGACCATATCCAGACCGGCACCACGCTGGACATCCGTCGGCCGGCGCATGTCTGGGCCGGTCTGCGTTCCTTCGTCGAGGATGGCAGCTTCGTCGGCGGCTACGATGTGCAAGTGCCGGGATTCTTCTGGGCAGCGGGGCAGGGTGGCTATGGTATCCAGTCCGCGCCTGCTGCCGGTGAGGCCTATGCTGCGCTGGTGCGCGGCCAGGCGATCCCGGAGCACATTGGTCGTTTCGGCGTGCAGGCCGAGGCCCTGAGCCCGGCACGCATCGCCGGGGTCGGCAGCCAGCCCTAGGCCTGGGCCGACGGGTCATGCGCCATGCCATCCTGCCGGCCCTGGCCGCCCGCTAGCGCGCGCGGCGGCTGGTAGTCGGCGACGCGGTCGCGGCCACCTTCCTTGGCGCGGTACAAGGCGCGGTCGGCTCCGGCGAAGATATCCTCGATGCGGGTTTCCGGACGCGGCACGCAGGTGTACACACCAGCGCTGATGGTGACCACGCCCGGCGCATTGCCTTCATGCGGGATCGCCAGCGCCCGTACCGCATCGACCACCTTTTGCGCGATCCCGTGGGCACCGGCCAGGTCGGTATCGGGCAGCAGCAGCGCAAATTCCTCGCCACCGTAGCGCGCCGCCAGGTCGGCTTGCCGGCGCTGCACGGTCTGCAGCGTACGGGCGATGTCCTGCAGGCAGTAATCACCCTGAATGTGGCCATACAGGTCGTTGTACTTCTTGAAGTAATCCACATCCAGCATCACCAGCGACAGGGCGCTCTTGCTGCGGCTGGCGTTCTGCATCACCAGCTGCAGCTGTTCATCCAGATAACGCCGGTTGGGGATGCCGGTCATGCCATCCAGCATGGCCTGGGCGCGCAGGTTGTCGGTGAGCAGCTTGAGCGACAGGTTCTTCTTTTCGATTTCATCCTCGGCACGGTCGCGCATGTGCACCACGCGCAGCAGGTAGGCCGTCAGCAGCCCGATGATCAGCGCCGCCGCGATGATCACCAGCAGCTGCGAAGCCTGCGCGGCGCGCCAGTCGGCCAGCATCTCGTCATGGGCCAGGGCCGCGCTGACGAAGAGCGGGTAATCGGGCACGCCCGTCACATAGTGCAGCCGCAGCACCCCATCCTGCGCCGACTGGATGGCGGCCCAGCCGGGAGCGTGCTGGCGTGCATGATCCCGGTACAGCGGCAGTTCCACCATGTCCTTGCCCAGGAACTGTTCGCCATAGGGCCGGCGCAGCAGCATCACGCCGCCGCTGCTGCCCAGCAGCAGCGAACCGTGGGCGCCGATGTCGATGTCGTCGAACAGGAGCTGGAAATGCGCCAGGCTGACCCCGAGCCGGATTTCCCCCGCCGGCTTGCCCCGGTGCATGCGCACCCGGGTGAGCGGGATCACCCAGTGGCCGGTGACGCGGCTGGGCATGGGCGCACCGATCTGCAGACCGCTGGCGGAGCTGGACAAGGGCTTGCCAGGCGCTCCAGCCAGGCCGGCAGCGGCAGAATCCTGCGCCGGCCAGCGCTGCAGGATGTGGCCCTGTTCATCGATCACCAGCAGGCTGTCCATCTCGGGAAAGAGCCGGCTCTGGCGGTCGAGCAATTCCTGGATCAGGCTGCGCAGTTGCTGTGGGCCGAGCCGGCCGTCGTCATCGAGTTCGGCGATTTCCTGCAGCAGCAGATCGGCCGCGCGAAAGCTCAGATTGACCTGGGTCGACAGGCCGGTAGCGATGTTCATGGTGGCCGTCTGGCCCGATTTCAGCGCCGCTTCGCGTCCGGCCATGCTGCCGTTGAGCAGGGCATACCCGAACATGGCGCTGCCCAGGATGGCCAGGGCGATGGAAATGATCCTGACCTTGTTGTTGAGACGTTTGAGGGGCATGACGCTCTCCGTGATGATGCAGGTCAATCATGTCAACTTGGAATTAAATTAATCAAATTAACCATTTGTATTTTAGCTCATCTGGCGTTTAATTTCCTTTATTGCAACACTTTGGGGGCGGGAAAATGATGAGATTTTGACCTGCATTAAGCGTCCCGTTGTTTTCGCGACAGTCCGGTGCCGCGCTATTTTTCGGCCATTTCCATCGTTGCATCGGCAGTTCCGCCGGGAAAGGCTCGCCATTTCTCACGGCATCGTTAAGCGCATGTCATGCCACAGGAACAAGCTGATGTGAAAATCAGACGTATTAAGCATTTATATCGAATTTAATAAATAAATCGTTTATAGTCGGCATATTCCAGGTCGGGGGGGCGCCTGGATAGGCGGATTTATCGTGGCTGGGAACAGGAGCATTCAAGGGGGAGGGTGAGAATATGAAGATGTCGGATATGAAGATCAGTGTCAGGCTGGGGGCCTGCTTTGCGGCATTGATTGTGGTGATGTGCGTCATCGCGGTGGTGGGCGTCAAGAACCTGTGGACGGTCAGCGACGCCACCAGCGAGATCGTCAACGATCGCTATGCCAAGGTGGCGCTGGCCAACCAGATCAGCGACAAGGTCAACGTGGCGGCGCGGGCGTTGCGCAACGCCGTCATCGCGCCTGACCAGGCGAACGTGGACAAGTATCTGGAGCGATCCCTGAACACCAGTCGGGAAATCACCGATCACATGGCGGACCTCGAAAAGCGCCTCAACAAGCCCGAGGGCAAGGCCCTGTTCGCGCGCCTCAAGCAAGCCCGTGCCGAGTATGGCAAGCCGCGCGACCAGGTGATCGCGCTGTTGCGCCAGCAGAAGAAGGCGGAAGCCGGCGATTTCCTGTTCAGGGAAGTGATTCCTGCGCAGGACAAGTATTTCGCCGTGCTCAAGGACATGATCACCTTCCAGGTGGGACTGATGGACGAGAGCGTGGCCCAGGCCAACCAGGCCAGTGCCAACGCGGTCAACACCGTCATCGTCCTGTCGGCCGTGGCGGTGCTGTTGTCGGTGCTGTGCGCGGTGCTCATCACCCGCTCCATCACCCGCCCGCTCAACCAGGCGGTACAGGTAGCCACCGCGGTGGCGGCCGGTGACCTGACAGTGCAGATCGACGCCACCTCGCGCGACGAGACCGGCGCCTTGCTGGCCTCGCTCAAGGCCATGAACGACAACCTGCATCGCATCGTCACCGAGGTGCGGCAGGGCAGCGATACCATCAACACCGCCTCGGCCGAGATCGCCACCGGCAACCTGGATCTGTCCTCGCGCACCGAGCAGCAGGCCGGCGCGCTGGAAGAAACCGCTTCGGCCATGGAAGAACTGACTTCCACCGTGCGTCAGAACGCCGACAATGCGCGGCAGGCCAATACCCTGGCCGAGACCGCCTCCACGGTGGCCATGCAGGGAGGGAACGTGGTGGGTGAAGTGGTGCAGACCATGGGCGAGATCAACGATGCTTCGCGCAAGATCGTGGACATCATCAGCGTCATCGATGGGATTGCGTTCCAGACCAATATCCTGGCCCTGAATGCCGCCGTGGAAGCGGCGCGGGCCGGCGAGCAGGGCCGCGGTTTCGCCGTGGTGGCCTCGGAAGTGCGGACCCTGGCCCAGCGTAGTGCGGCGGCGGCCAAGGAGATCAAGACCCTCATCGATGCTTCCGTGGAGCGCGTGGAAAATGGCAGCCGCCTGGTGGAACAGGCCGGTTCGACCATGCACGAGGTGGTGGCCAGCGTCAAGCGGGTCACCGACGTGGTGGCCGAGATCACGGCCGCCAGCGGCGAGCAGAGCGATGGGATCGAGCAGATCAACCAGGCCATCGTGCAGATGGATGAAGTGACCCAGCAGAATGCTGCCCTGGTGGAACAGGCGGCCGCTGCCGCGCAATCCCTGCAGGAGCAATCCGGTCGACTGTGCGACACGGTGAGCATTTTCCGGCTGGGCGGCGGGGGGAGCAGCGTACGGGCCGTGCAGGCAATGCCGGTGACCGCACGGCCTCGCGCCGAGGCCACGCCGGGTACGCCAGCCCTGCCGCGCAAGGCGCCCCTCAAGAGCAGTGCGCCGGCCGCGACCAAGGCACTGCCGGCAGCTGCACCGCGGGCCACTGCGGCTGCGACCGCCGAGGGCGAGTGGGAACAGTTCTGAGCGGCCGTCCCGGCCTTTCTGCAGCGCGTCCGGTGGACGCGCTTTTTTTTCGCCGTTACGGCAGGGTGATCCCCTTGACCTGAGTCAGTCGTTGCAGGGCTTCTTCCAGCGGCAGGCGGGCGCGTCCCGCGGCCAGGCACAGGGTCCGGTGCAGCGCGGCCTCTTCTTCGGATTCGTCTTCGCACTGGCGGCTGTAGCGCTCGAAGCCGACCAGCGCTGTCAACAGTTCGGCCAGGTGGCGCGGGCATTCGCACTGCATGCGGTCGGATGCCTCGGAAATCTGTGCCAGTGCGCTCTCGCTGAAGCGTGGCAGCGGCACGCCGTCGTCCGGCTCCGGGAACGCGCCCGGCGCCGGCAGATCGACCCGCTTGAGCAGTTCGCACAGCCAGCCGATGTCCAGGCCATCCATGGGCTTGCGCACCACGCGATAGCCGATCTGCTGCAGGCGCACCACCATGTCGGGCGAACCGAAGCGGTACAGGATCAGCACCGAGCCTGGCCTGAAGCCCGCTGATAGCGTCTCCAGACGGCGATCGAGGTCGCTGTCGAGTACGGCGGTTTCCAGGATCAGCAGTTCGGCATCGCTTTCGGGCTGGGCCAGTTCTTCCAGAGTTTCCACCGCGGCGCTCACGGTGAAGTGCTGGCGGGCCAGCGCCTCGGCGGCGGCACGGGTGGCGATCCAGGGGCCGACCAGGGCCAGCCGCAGGTGCTGGGCCGAGCTGCTGCCGGGCGCCAGTGGCATCTCGGGAGGCAGGCCCTGGGCCAGCAACTGCAGCTCCGCCGGCGACAGCGCGGCCAGCTTGCCGATGCGGTGGCCGGCATCGACCAGCCGCTTGATCCAGCCCAGCCGCTGCAGGTCTTCCTGCGAATACAGGCGCTGCCCGCCCCCACTGTGCTGCGAGGAGGTGATGCCGTAACGATGCTCCCACGCGCGCAGGGTTTCCACCGACATGCCCAGTTGGCGCGCCACCGCGCCCGGCCGCAGCAGGGGGAGGTCGGTCAGCTCCTCGGGCGGAGTGATGTCATCAGTCATTGTCTCTTTTTCAATAAAAATATTTTGAAGAAGTACGGATATTTTTTCAAATTATCCGTTCAAAGCCGTTGCATGATGATTTTATTCTTATTTTGCACCGGAATTTATGTTTGTTTTGGTGATTTTTATAAGTATGTCACGCATTTGCCGGATTGTGAACGCGAAGAATAAAAAAGCAAGCGTAGGGCCTTCGGATCCATCCGAGAGGCGCGCGCCATCGGGAAACCTTGTCTCTCTCAACGGAAAAAACAACCATGAAACTCTCCGACCTGAAAATCGGCACCCGCCTGTACATCGGCTTCGGCATGGTAGCCGCCATCCTGGTCATCCTGGTCAGCGTGGCCTATGCCAATTTCGCGCGCCTGGGGGCGGCCAACGAGTTGAACGTGCATACCTATGAGGTGCGCGACCAGCTGCAGGGCATGATAGAAAGCCTGGTCAACATCGAGACCGGCCAGCGTGGTTTTTCCCTGACCGGTAATGACGCTTCGCTGGAACCCTATCAGCTGGGCAATGCCGGCTTCAAGAAGTATCTGACCCGGGCGCGCGAGCTGACCGCCGACAACGCGGCCCAGCAGGAACGCCTGCAGCAGATCGCCGAGGCGGAACAGCGTTGGCTGGCCTCCGCCATCGAGCCCGCCATCGCCCTGCGCCGCGCAGTGCGGGAGGGCCGCGAGCAGATGGCGGCGGTGGTGGCCTTCGAACAGGCCGGCAAGGGCAAGACCGAAATGGACCGCATGCGCGCCCTGCTGGCCGAGACCGACCGTGCCGAATCGGATTTGTTGTCGCAGCGCGCCGAGCAGGCGGCAGCCCTCAAGTCGGTCACCGGCAATACCCTCATCGGCGGCGGCATCATTTCGGTGGTGCTGGCCATGCTGCTGGCCTGGTGGCTGTCCAACAACATCACCCGTCCACTGGCGCTGGCGGTGCGACTGGCGCGTCAGGTGGCCGGTGGCGACCTGAGCGCGCGCATCGAGGTGGCCTCGCGTGACGAGACCGGTGAACTGCTGGGCGCGCTGCGCGACATGAATGCCAGCCTGGTGCGCATCGTCTCGGGCGTGCGCCGCGGCACCGACATGATTGCCACGGCCTCCTCGCAGATCGCCAGCGGCAACCTCGACCTGTCCTCGCGCACTGAGCAGCAGGCCAGTTCCCTGGAAGAGACCGCTTCCTCGATGGAAGAGCTGACCTCCACCGTGCAGCAGAACACGGCCAATGCCCGCGAGGCCAACCGCATGGCCCGGGAGGCCTCCGGCATCGCCAGCAATGGCGGCGGGGTAGTCAGCCGGGTGGTGGAGACGATGGAAGACATCAATGCCTCCTCGCGCAAGATCGTGGACATCATCAGCGTGATCGATGGCATCGCCTTCCAGACCAACATCCTGGCCTTGAACGCAGCGGTGGAAGCGGCCCGTGCCGGCGAGCAGGGGCGCGGTTTTGCGGTGGTGGCCACCGAGGTGCGCAGCCTGGCCCAGCGCTCTGCAGCCGCCGCCAAGGAAATCAAGGCCCTCATCAGCGATTCGGTAGCCAAGGTGGAGTCCGGCAGTGTGCTGGTCAACGAGGCCGGCGATACCATGCGCGAGATCGTCGAGAGTGTGCAGCGGGTCAGCAACATGATCAGCGAGATCAGTGCGGCCGGGGAAGAACAGCGTTCCGGCATCGAGCAGGTCAGCCAGGCGGTGGGCCAGATGGATCAGGTCACCCAGCAGAATGCGGCGCTGGTGGAAGAAGCTGCGGCGGCTTCGCAGGCCTTGCAGGAGCAGGCCCAGGAACTGGCCCATGCGGTGAGCGTCTTCCGCATCGACGCGACGGATGTGCAGACCGCGGCCGAGGTCGCCATGCCGGCGGCCGGCGCCATGGCGCAGGAGCGGACAACGCAGCCGGTGGCACCGGCGCGCGCCCCCCGTGCTGCGCTTGCTTCGCGCGAAGTGCGCCGGAGTGCGCCGCTGGCAGGTCGGCAACTGGCCGGCGGGTCCGACGAATGGGTCACATTCTGATCATCCTATGCATGCCGATCTGCTGAGAATGGAGGGCGTGCTGGACGCGCCCTCCGAATCCGAACAGCGCCGCCTGGCGGTGCTGGATAGCTACTGCATCCTCGACACCCAGCCCGATGCCCTGTGTGACCTGGTCACCGACCTGGCGGCCCGCTTGTTGCGGACCGAGATCGCACTGGTTTCGCTGGTGGACGCGCATCGTCAGTGGTTCAAGTCGCGCCACGGGCTGGAGGCTCAGGCCACACCGCGCTCGCAATCCTTCTGCAGCCACGTCATTACGCAGGACCAGGTGATGGTGGTCCCCGATGCCCGTCTCGACCCGCGCTTCGCCGACAATCCTCTGGTCACCGGTGAACCGGGCATCCGTTTCTATGCGGGCGCTTCGCTGCAGACCCGCGAGGGCCTGCACCTGGGCACGCTGTGCGTGATCGGCAAGTCGCCGCGCGCGCAGTTCAGCGAGGAAGAGGCCGACACCCTGCGGCGGCTGGCCGCCATCGTCATGGCGCGGCTGGAAATCCTGCGCGATGCCAGCTACGTCGACAGCCTTACCGCGCTGCCCAATCGCAGCCGGCTGGTGAGCGATCTGCAGACCCTGCGCAGTGTCGAAGGCCACCTCGACCGTCTTACGGCCGTGGCGGTGGAAGTGTGCGAGCACGTCTATCTGGCCGACATGATCAAGGCGCTCGGCTGGGATTACGTGGAAGGCTTCCTGATCGAGGCCAAGGAGCGCCTGCGCCAGGCGCTGGGTGGTATTGCGCTCTATCGCATCGGCACCTCCAGCTTTGCCTATCTGGAGCGGCGCGATGTGTGGCAGGTGCAGGCCGGTCAGATCAGGGAGGCCTTTGCCTCGACCGTGGCGCACCAGGGGATTCCCCACCATCTGGATATTTCGGTGGGCATCGTGCCGATGTCGCAGTGCGAGGACGACAATGAACTGGTGCCCTCGCTGCTGACCGCCATCGACGTGGCGCGCGAATGCGGCAGCCTGCAATGCCATTACGAGCAGCCGCTGGGGCGCATGCAGAAGCATTCCTTTGAGCTGCTGTCGGCCATCCCTGCCGCGCTCCTGGCGACCGACGAGCTGTGGCTGGAGTTCCAGCCCAAGATAGCGCTGATGTCGGGTCAGTGCGCCGGGGTGGAAGCCTTGCTGCGCTGGCGCCATCCGGTGCACGGGCCGATCTCGCCGGGGCTGTTCATTCCCCTGGCGGAGAAAACCGCGCTGATCCGCCAGGTCACCCTGTGGGTGCTGCAGCATGGCATCGAGCAGGCCGCCGCCTGGGCCCGCCAGGGGCGCGCCATCCCGGTGGCCATCAATGTTTCGGCGCGCGATTTCGACAATGATGATCTGCTGCATACGCTGGCGATGCTGTTGCAACGGCATCGTCTGCCGGCCTGATCGAGATCGAGTTCACCGAAAGCGCGATGAGCAAGAACCCCGAAAAGCTCTATGGCAAGATCCAGGACATCAAGCGGCTGGGAGTGAAGGTGGCCATCGACGACTTCGGCGCGGGCTTCAGCAACCTGAGCTATCTCAAGAACATCCCCGCCGATTACCTGAAGATCGACCAGTCCTTCATCCGTACCATGGAAAGCAATTACTCGGACCAGCAGATCGTGCCCTCCATGATCCACCTGGGCCAGAAGCTGGGCTTCGCGGTGGTGGCCGAGGGGCTGGAAACCGAGAAGTGCCGGCGCATCCTGCAGCATCTGGGTTGCGAGTACGGACAGGGCTACGGTATCGCGCGCCCGATGTCGGCCGCCGATACCTGGGACTGGATCGCCGCCCGGGATTGATGCGGCGGAAAGGTCCGGGAGGAGAGCCGCGCCGGGCTTGCCGTGAGGATTTGCGAGGGGTATATTTCCGCAAGGAAATATGAAGATGGAGACACCCGTGACATCCCAACCGGCCCCCCTCATCCTGCTGCTCGCGACCATCCTGGCGTTGGGCCTGGCGGCCTGCAGCCGCTCGCCCAAGGAACAACTGGCCTTCCAGCATGCCGAGCAGCAGTACCAGCTCAACCAGCTCAATCTGCGCAATGCCGAACAGGCACGCAGTCGCGAGGATAGCAACGGTCTCGCACAGGACGAGCGCGCGCGCACACGCGATTGACCGCAGGCGGCCGCCAGCGGGCACCCAGGCAGGCAATGCCTGGCGACCTCCCGCACTCGCAGATTGAATGTGAACAGGCCCTAGTACAGGTGGAATTGGCACAAGGCCTCCATTTCGAACAGGTCGCCACTGCGCAGGAATTCCCTGGCCTGCGTCACGAAGTCCTCGCATTCCGGGTGCTGCTGCAGCAGGTCGTCGCACCACTCCAGCAATTCCGATACCGCTCCCAGGGCGATCAGGTCCAGCGCCTTTTGCACGCTTTCCGGGGGAGGGGGCGTGGGGGACATGAGCGAGTCCATGGCGTTTGGATCTTCCGACTGTAACGGCGGCATGCGCAGCAGCCGCGCCACGTTTTCCTGCAGTTCGGTGAAGTTGACCGGCTTGAGCAGGTGGGCATCGAACTCCTGATCCTCCGGCTTGTCGCTTTCCTGGCGCAGCGTGGCCGACAGCAGCAGCACCGGCACCCCCGGCAGATATTGGCGCGCCGCGAACAGGATCTCGTCGCCGCGGCTGTCGGGCAGCAGATAGTCGGTCACCAGCAGTGACGGCGGTGCGTTCTGGCCATGCGCCATGCGCGCCATGACCGACTGGCCGTCCTTATAAAGTTCCACCCTGAAGCCCACGCTGTCGAGCTGCTCGACGAGCAGGGCGGCGATCTCCGGGCTGTCTTCCACCACCAGTACCAGGCGTCCGTTGCCATCGATGCAGGGATGCTCGGCGCTGCCGTCGCGGCTGTCATGAGGGGCAATGTCCTGCTCCCTGGCCAGCGCCGCCGGCAGGTGCACATTCACGACGGTGCCTTGCCCGGGTTGGCTCTGCAGCATGATCTGGCCCCCCATCTTTTGCACCCACTGGCGCACGATGGCCAGGCCCATGCCGATGCCCGGCTGGTCGCGGTCGGCGTTGGCCCGCTCGAACGGTTCGAATACGCGCCCCTGGTATTGCAGCGGGATGCCCCTGCCGTTATCGATCACCTGCATCCCTATGACTCCCATGCCGGGGTCGGCGCCCTCCGCCCAGTCGACCGTGAGGACGATGTCGCCTTCGCTGGTGTATTTGGCGGCATTGTCCAGCAGATTGCCGAGGACGCGGCGCAGGCGCCGGCCATCGATCTGCAATACCGGCGGCAGCGTCGGCGAGACCTGCAGCCTGAAGCTGTTGCGCTGGCGTCGTGCCAGGGCCTTGCCTTGCTGGCCGATGTCGTGCAGCAGGGCATGCGCATACAGCGGTGTGGGGTGCGGCATTTCCTGCGGATCGCCGCACAGGTAGTCGATCAGGTCGTTGACCATCTCCAGCATGTGGCGGGCGCTGCGCACGATGATGCGTCCACGCTGCGCATGTTCTCCGCCGGCCGTCTGCAGCAGGTCGGCAAAGCCGATGATGGAAGTCAGCGGGGTGCGCAGGTCGTGACTGATGCGGGTGAGAAAACCGCTCTTGGCCTGATTGGCCTGGTCGGCCGCCTCCAGCGCCTTGCGCAGTTCGTCGGTGCGTTGCTTGACCGCTTCTTCCAGCTTGAGCTGTTCGTGCGCGCGGGTGTAGAGCATGGCCCACTGCATCTGGTCATACAGGCGCCGCAGCTGCAGCGCGCGACCCACCACCAGGCTGGTACCCACGCCCAGCAGGCCGAGCTGGAACAGCGTGATGAAATGCCAGTCCGGCAGCACGCTGCGCTCCACCAGGCGGTTCAGTTCCAGCATCTTGAGCAACATGCCCAGCCAGGCCAGGGCGAAGGACAGCACCAGCAGGCGGGCATTGTCCAGCCCTTCGCGCCATCCGTGCAGCATCGACACCAGCCATACCAGATAGCACAGGCCGGCGCAGGCATTGGCCACCGGCGCGCTCTGGCGATAGTCGCCGACCGCGGTCCAGCCCGCCATCACCAGCAGCACCAGGCTCAGCAGACCGTAGATCCTGATCCAGGGACGGAGCCGGTTCAGCTCGACCAGGGCGTAGCTCATCCACAGATAGAGCAGGGTAGCCAGGCAGCCCAGCGTGGCCGGCGCGTGTACCAGCGAGGGTCCGCCGTCCGGCAGCAGGTAGCGATACAGGTAGCCCTGGAAGCTGAGGCTGAAGGCCAGTGCCATCATGATCCACAGCGCCGTCAGCGCGAAACCGTGGTCACCCCAGGTGGCGCCCTGGATCAGCGCATAGGTCACCAGCACCAGCGCCACCCCCAGCACGAAGAGCTGTATCCCCAGTTCCAGTCCTTCCTGTTCGCGGAAGGCAGTCGGTTCCCACAATGCCACGCTGAGATCGATCACCGAGCTACCCGCCACGCGCAGCACCACGACGCGCTGTTCGCCCGGGGCCAGGGTCAGCGCAAACACAGCGTTACGCGCCGGCACCTCGCGTTGCGCCAGGGGATACAGCGTGCCGGCATACTGCGGCAGCTGACGGGCATGCTCGCCGGTGGCCAGCCCGGGCGGGGGCAACACATAGAGCTGCACGTCCTGCAGGCGCGCCGATCCCAGCGCCAGCCAGCGCGTCACGGCCACCGGGCTGTCGTTGCGCATGACCCCGCGTAGCCAGAAAGCGCTTTCGCTATAGCCTTCGTGCAGCATCGGGCGGCCGCTCAGTTTCCACAGGCCGCTGGCCATGACGGCCGCCAGCGGACGGCGGCCCGTGTCATCGCGCAGCACCAGCAGATGCTCCGTGAGGGACATACTGTGCGCCACCCTGGCCAGGTCGATCGGGGGCGGTACGGTGGCCCGTGCGCTGGCCTTTGCGCCGGCCTTCGTATCGACCTCTGCGCCGGCCTTTGCATCGGCCTGCGCCGCGCCCGCAGGCCATGCCAGCACGGCCCACAGGAGGGCGACAAACCACCATCGCAGCAAGTTTTGCATGTCAGTGGTCAGCGGCGGAAGTGACTGGGCGGCATGCCGAAGCGTTCGCGGAATGCCGTGGAGAAATTGGCGGTATTGCTATAGCCCAGGGCCAGCGCGATGGCACCGATCTCCAGCGTGCTTTCCGACAGCAGGCGGCGCGCCTCCTTCATGCGTTCCTCGCGCAGGAAGTCGAACACCGTCACGCCCGCGCAACGCTTGAAGGCGCTGGAGAGCCGGCGCGCATTGGTGCCTACGGCGGCGGCCAGGGCATTGAGACCGATAGTCTGGTCGAGTTTCTCCAGCATCAGCCGGCGCGCCGCCTGGAACAGCACCGCGTCGAAGCCGACCACCCCGCCCGTCTCACCGGCCATGCCCTGGCCCGGTAAGGGCGGCAGTGTCTGGTGCATCGGCGAGCGCACGTGCACACATAGACGCAGCCGCACTTCATCGAAATTGTATGGCTTGGTGATGTAGTCCACCGCCCCGGCCTTCAGCCCCGAGATCTTTTCTTCGACGGCGGTAGCGGCCGAGAGAAAGATCAGGGGGATGTGGCAGGTGATGGTATTGGCCTTGATCAGGCGGCAGCTGGTCACGCCATCGTAGATCGGCATGCGCTGGTCCATCAGGATCAGGTCCGGTCGCACTGTCTGCGCCTTGCGATAGCCATCCTGCCCGTTGTTTCCGATATACAGTCTTGCCCCGTGGCGCAGGAGGAAATCGGAGATCAACATGCGGTCTTCTTCCACATCGTCGATGACCAGAATGCGTTGTCCTGACAGCGGCCCGAAATACAGTGGTTGATAAGTCTTTTGGTTCTTTTGGTTCATGGGTTCACCTCGTGACGAATGTGCCGAACTTACCGCGAAAGGCGCTCGAAACGACGAAAAAACGCCAAAGTACGCAAGATTTTTCCCGCTGCCAAAACGATTGGGAAATGCAGCAAACATCAAATCGAGGGCACGGCAGAATTTTTTCGAAAGTGCCGTGGGGAGGAGCAAGTTCATTTGAGGGGGGCGGATCAACCCTGATTGCTTCGAAAATCGCGTCTTGAACGACCGATTGGTGCGAAAAAAACGCAACACCGAAAGATATTTTTCCTTGCAGAAGAATAATGTGGGTGACGAGCAAAACTGGGGGCGTGAAAAACTAAGATTTCTTCTATAGATTTCTCTATCGCGAGACCTGAAACGCCGATGCAGGGCGGATGAGGGCGGCACCGTAATTGTGGTCGGACCGGATTTTCTTAGTTTTCGGTCGTCAATGAAACGTAATGAGAAATAGGGAGAAGCCTCATGGCCTATATGTTATTGATCGAAGAAACCCAACCAGCCAAGTTGCAGAAAAGCAGTCACGAACTGCGCAAGATGCTGGAGCGACAAGGGCACAAGGTGGGATGTGTGATGGCCGATGGCGATGCGTTGCTCACGCCGGTGAAACATTGCGACATCGCCATCATCAACGTCGGCAGCGCCAGCGGCGCGGGCTATGCGCTGACGCGGCAATTGCGCGCCGCCCAGGCCGGCATGGGCATCCTGTTGCTGGCGGCATCGCAGGAGAGCGCCGGGGCGCGGGTAGGCGGTCTGGAGAATGGGGCCGATTTCTGCGAGCCGATGCCCGAGCGGCCGGAACTGCTCAATGCCTACATCGATGCTCTGCTGCATCGGGTGGTGCCAGCCACCTGGCGCCTGGACAGCACCTCGCGCACCCTGCGTGCACCCCGGCATGACGCGGTGGAGATCAACGCGCGCGAATTCGCACTGCTGCGCACACTGGCCGACAGCGCGCGGCATGCGGCCGACCGCAGCACGATCGCGCAGGCCTTCGGCGTCGAGTGGATGAACTTCGACGAACGGGTGCTGGAAAAGACCGTGAGCCGGCTGCGTCGCAAATGGCGTGACAACACCATGTGCGACCTGCCGCTACGCACCGTGCATGGCGTGGGCTATTGCTTCACCGAGGCGATCCAGGTGCATTGAGCGGGCCGCTGTCATGCCACTGGCGCGACTGCTGCGGCCGCCCTCGGTTCAGTTCTTGCGCGCGACCCAGTAGGTCGCGCCGGCATCGCCGTAACGTTCGCTATGAGGCGTGCCGGGCAGCACCTGGAAGCGGTCGCCCGCGACCAGGCGGCGCTCTGCTGCGCCATCGAGCCTGAGGAACATCTCGCCCTGGACCACCAGGGCGTTGGCTTCGAAGGGGTGGGTATGGGTATCGAGGACGGTGCCACCGTCCCAATGTCGCTCTACGACTTCGTCATAGCCTCGTGCCAGCATGGTGTCGCGAAACTGGTCGAGTGTGATGACAGGGACGGGGGTGTCGAGGGTGGCGGCTGGCTGGTTCATGGTGTTCTCCGGATGGCTGGCGACGGTTGAAGGGACTGCGTTTGGTCACACTATAGCGCCGCCCGGAAAGCCTTGCTGGGCTTGGCCTGGCTGTCAGTCATTCGTCAGGATGACGACCGTAGATCCATGGAAAGGCGCCGCCCAGGCCGCCGCTGTGCTCAGCCCGGTTTGGCCTGGCGCTGGTTGCCGGCCACCACGAACTTGCCGGCGCCGAGGTGGTGCAGGGTATGCAGATCGGCATTGGCGTCGGTGAAGGACCAATGACCGTTCTCGAAGATGCGGACATCGGCGGCGGCGCTGACCACTTCGCCGAAGAAGGTGTCGTAGGCCTGTTCGGTATGGCTCTCCTTGATCCAGCGACACTCCAGCCAGGCAGCGCAACCTTGTTCCAGCACCGGCATGCCCAGTACCGGGCCGCTGCCGGCCTGGATGCCATGGCGCGTGAACTTGTCGACGTCGCGCCCGCTTTCGCTGCCCACCGCATAGGTCAGATCCATCTGCGCAGCACCGGGGACGATGATGCCGAAGCTGCCCGATTGCGTGATCAGTTCGCGGGTAAAGGTGCTCTTGTCGATCACCACGGCGATGCGCGGCGGCGTGAACTCCACCGGCATGGACCAGGCGGCGGCCATGATGTTGCGCCGGCCTTCGTGGGCCGCGGTAATGAGCACCGTGGGGCCGTGGTTGACCAGGCGGCTGGCGTGTTCCAGGGCGACGGGATGGAACTGGCTGGGGATGAGGGGCTTGGACAAGGGCGACTCCGTGGCAAGAAGGAAAATCCAAGGATGACACAGATCGCGCGACCATGAAAAACGGGAGCCGCAGCTCCCGTCTTCATTCTGCCGGCAGGGGCTTACTTGCCCCAGTTCAGCACCACCGGGTCCAGGCGACGGGCCACGCGCAGCAGGCCTTCGCGCACCTTGGGATGCATCGGTGCCTGCGGATGGCGCAGCATGTCCGACTTGATCACGCCGCCTTCGAGCATCAGCGCCTTGCAGGCGGCCAGGCCGCATTGGCGGTTTTCGTAGTTGATCAGCGGCAGCCAGTGCATGTACAGCTCGGCGGCCTTTTCGGTGTCGCCGGCCATGTAGGCGTCGACGATCTTGCGGATACCATCCGGGTAGCCGCCGCCGGTCATGGCGCCGGTGGCACCGGCGTCGAGGTCGGGGATCAGGGTGATGGCTTCTTCGCCGTCCCACGGGCCGACCACGGCGTCACCGCCCAGTTCGATCAGCTCGCGCAGCTTGGAGGCGGCGCCGGCGGTTTCGATCTTGAAGTAGGAAACGTTTTCGATTTCCTTGGCCATGCGTGCCAGGAAGGGCGCCGACAGCGGGGTGCCGGCCACCGGTGCGTCCTGGATCATGATGGGGATGTCGATGGCTTCGGACACGCGTGCATAGAACTCGTAGATCTGCTTTTCGGACACGCGGAAGGTGGCGCCGTGGTAGGGCGGCATCACCATCACCATGGCCGCGCCCGCGTCCTGCGCGGCGCGGCTGCGCTCGGCGCAGATCTGGCTGCCGAAGTGGGTGGTGGTGACGATCACCGGCACGCGTCCGGCGACGTGTTCCAGCACGGTGTTCTGCACCTGCACGCGCTCTTCGTCGGAGAGCACGAACTGTTCCGAGAAGTTGGCCAGGATGCACAGGCCGTTGGAGCCGGCATCGATCATGAAGTCGATGGCGCGCTTCTGGCCTTCCAGGTCGAGCTGGCCGTGTTCGTCGAAGATGGTGGGGGCGACCGGGAATACGCCGCGGTAGATGGGGGTGCTCATGGAGTCTCCGTCATGGTTGTCGTGGGCCATCGGTGGATGGCGGCTTGCAATGGCGACCAATATACGTGCGCCCACCGGGGCTGTATAGTGAAGACTTTCCATCATGTGATCGCTTTTTGGAATCACCCATGAAACCCACGCCCAGCCTGCAAAGCCTCCAGAGTCTGCTGTCCCGTCTGCGCATGAAGCAGCTGCAGCTGCTGATCGCCCTGGATGAACACAAATCCCTGCACAAGGCCGCCAGTGCTCTGGCCATGACGCAGTCAGCGGCCAGCAAGTCGCTGGCCGAGCTGGAATCGATGCTGGATGCGCAATTGTTCGAACGCACCAAGTCCGGGCTGATCCCCAACCAGTTCGGCCATTGCGTGATCCGCTATGCGCGCCTGATGGCCACCGACCTGGGGTCCTTGTGCGAGGAAATGGCGCAACTGCGCTCCGGGCGCGGTGGCCGGCTGGCCATCGGGGCGGTGATGGGGGCGGTACCGGAGATGGTGGTGCCGGCGGTGGATGCGCTGCAACGGCGCCATCCCGAACTGAGCATCGAGATCGTGGAAGATACCAGCGTGCAGTTGCTGGGCTTGCTGGACGAGGGGCATCTCGACCTGCTGGTGGCGCGCGCCAGCGTGTCGGACCATCCTGGCAAGTATCACTACCAGGCCCTGTCGGAGGAACCGCTGTCGGTGGTGGTGTCGGCCGAGCACCCGCGCCCGCGCAGTCGGCAGCTGCAGCTGGCGGCGCTGGCCGGCTATCGCTGGGTGACCTATCCCAGCCACATGCCACTGCACGCGGTGCTGGAGCGCGAGATGGACCTGGCCGGGGTGACCATGCCGGGCAATGCCATTTCCACGGCATCGACCTTCGTGACCGTGGCGCTGCTGCAGCAGGGGACGGACATGGTGTCCATCCTGCCCACGGCGGTGGCGGAGATGTTCGTGCGGCGCGGGATGCTGCGCATCCTGCCGGTGAAGCTGCGCTCGATGTCGCAGACCATCGGCATCGTCACCCGCAAAGGGGGGCAGTTGTCGGGGGCGGGGGAGGCGCTGGTGCGGCTGTTTCGGGAGCGTTCGGCGCTCTGACCTGTATCGACCCTGCGCCCCATGGCAGGGGCTCTTCTTCCAGGTGGGGGCTCCTCCCGCCTGATCTTTCCCGCTTGCATTATTTCCGGCATGAAGCGCCGGGGGCGCCTTGTCGCCCATGCAGCCCATGCAGCCCATGCAGCCTTTCCTGCGCTCGCATGCGAGACATTCACCTGATCCATGCAAAAAATTTGAGCATCTTTACAACTGGTGTAATGGTATAGTGATTATACCAGTTGGCGCGGTCCGTATTTTTTGTCTGCCTCCGCCGCTGGTGATATCAAGAAAACATCAAAGAAACAAAACAAGCAAAGGCAGCCAGGCGACCGCAAGGCGCACAGCCCCCGCAGTCCCTGGCGAAACCCGGAGAGGTTGTCGTTGAACAGGCACAGCCTCTCAACCCGACAGGAGACAAGACAAAAATGGAGACCACCCCAAGTGCCGTCGAAAGATCGGCCATCCGCAAGGTCGCGATGAGGCTGGTGCCTTTCGTAGGCCTGATGTTTTTCATCAACTTCCTGGATCGCACGGCGATCTCGTTTGCCGGCCCCAATGGCATGAGCCGTGACCTGGCGCTCACTGCGGCCCAGTTCGGCTTTGCCGCCGGGGTCTTTTTCATCGGCTACGTGCTGCTGGAAATCCCCAGCAACCTGGCCCTGCACAAGTACGGCGCGCGCCGTTGGCTGGCGCGCATCATGGTGACCTGGGGCATCGTGGCGCTGCTCTTTACCTGGGTCAGCAGCGTGGAGGGGTTGTATGTGCTGCGCTTCCTGCTGGGCGTGGCCGAGGCCGGTTTCTTCCCCGGTGCCATCCTCTACCTGAGCCTGTGGGTGCCGGCCCGGCATCGCAGCCACATCCTGGCGCTGTTCTACCTGGCCCAGCCGCTGACCATCGTCATCGGCGCGCCGGTGGCGGCCCTGCTGATCGAGGCGCATGGCCTGTTCGGCCTGGAAGGCTGGCGCATCATGTTCGCCGGGGTGGCGCTGCCGGCCATCGTGGTCGGGGTGATCGCCTGGTTCTACCTGGCCGACAAGCCGGGTGAAGCCAAATGGCTCAACGAGGCCGAACGCAAGTGGCTCACCGGCGCCCTGCAGGCCGAGCAGAACGGCAAGCGGGTGGAGCATGTGGCCCACGCCGGCGCGGCGCTGAAGAATCCGCGGGTGTGGATGCTCTCGCTGGTCTATTTCGGACTGATCTACGGGCTTTACGCGCTGGCCTTCTTCCTGCCGACCATCATCGGCGGCTTCGAGACCCAGTTCGGCACCAAATTCAATGTGTTCCAGAAGGGCCTGATCACCGCCATTCCTTACCTGCCGGCGGCCATCGCGCTGTTCCTGTGGAGCCGTGACGCCACCCGGCGCGGCGTGCGCAGCTGGCATGTGGGCCTGCCGGCACTGCTGGGCGCCATCAGCATCCCGGCCGCGCTGTACATGCAGAGCCCGGCAGCCACCGTGATGGCCATCACGGTCACGGCCTGCGCCATCTTCTCGGCGCTGCCGACCTTCTGGTCGATCCCGGCGCGCTTCCTCTCCGGTGCGGCGGCCGCTGCCGGTATCGCCCTCATCAATACAGTGGGCAACGCGGCGGGCTTCATGGCGCCCTTCATCACCGGAGCGATCAAGGATGCCACCGGTTCCTACCAGGCACCGATGTTCGTGGTGGGCGCATTGATGGCGGTGTCGGCACTGGTGATCTTCGCCATCGGCGCGGGATCACGGGAAGAGGCGGCCGAGTTGCAGGGCCGCGTGATCGCCGAATAAATCCGCCGGTCGGCCAGCAGCCAGTTGGCCTGGCCGACCGGAACTTTGCAGAACTCAAATGACGATAGGAGAAGAAATATGAAGGAAAAGATCGCACTCTTCGGTGCAGGCGGCAAGATGGGCGTGCGCCTGGCGAAGAATCTGAAGAAATCGGATTACCAGGTTTCTCATGTGGAAGTCAGCGAAGTGGGCCAGCAGCGCCTGCGGGACGAGGTTGGCGTGGACTGTGTGAGCATCGACGCGGCGCTGGACAACGTGGATGTGGTCATCCTGGCCGTGCCCGACACCCTGATCGGCAAGATTGCCGCCGAGATCTCGCCCAAGCTGCGCGCCGGCGTGATGGTGATGACGCTGGACGCGGCCGCGCCCTTCGCCGGCCATCTGCCGGACCGGCCGGACCTGGTCTATTTCGTGGCCCACCCTTGCCACCCGCCCATCTTCAACGATGAGACCACGGCGGAAGGCCGGCGCGATTTCTTCGGTGGCGGCGCCGCCAAGCAATCCATCACCAGTGCCCTGATGCAGGGTCCGGAGTCGGCCTTCGACCTGGGCGAGGATGTGGCCAAGGTGATCTACCAGCCCATCCTGCGCAGCTATCGCCTGACGGTCGAACAGATGGCGATCCTGGAGCCGGGCCTGTCCGAGACCGTCTGTGCCACGCTGCTCTATGCGATGAAGCAGGCCATGGACGAGACCGTGCGTCGCGGCGTGCCGGAAGAGGCGGCCCGCGATTTCCTGCTGGGGCATATGAACATCCTGGGCGCGGTGATCTTCAAGGAAATTCCCGGTGCCTTCTCGGATGCCTGCAACAAGGCCATCCAGAACGGCCTGCCGCGCCTGCTGCGCGACGACTGGCTGAAGGTCTTCGAGCATGACGAGATCGCGGAGAGCATCCGCCGCATCACCTGAGGGAGCGGGCATGGAACGCATCTACGCCAGCTACTGGCTGGAAACCGGGGACGACCCGGCGCGCGCGGCCGAGGTCATCGCCGGGGAGCAATCCAGCGGGACCTTCGTGGCCCTGGCCACCGAGACGCCGGAACTGAAGGCACGCTCCGGCGCCCGTGTCGAGAAGCTGGAGATCCTCGGCCACAGCGGCACGCCCAGCCTGCCCGGCGGCATGACGTCGCAGCGCTATACGCAATGCCGGCTGGAGCTGTCCTGGCCGCTGGAGAACACCGGTGCCTCGCTGCCCAACCTGATGTCCACGGTGGCGGGCAACCTGTTCGAGCTGCGCCAGGTGTCGGGTCTGCGCCTGACCGGGCTGCAACTGCCCAAGGCTTTCGTGGAGGCCTATCCGGGACCGGCCTTCGGCATCGAAGGCACGCGTCGGCTGAGCGGGGTGACGCATGGTCCGCTGATCGGCACCATCATCAAGCCCAGCATCGGCCTGTCGGTGGAGGAGACGGTGCAGCAGGTGCGTGAACTGGTGGCTGGTGGCATCGATTTCATCAAGGACGACGAACTGCAGGCCGATGGCGGCCGTTGTCCCTTCGACGAGCGGGTGCGGGCGGTGATGCGGGTGGTCAACGACCACGCCGATCGCACCGGCAAGAAGGTCATGGTGGCCTTCAACCTCACCGGCGACCTGGACCAGATGCGACGTCGTCATGACCTGGTGCTGGCCGAGGGCGGAAGCTGTGTCATGGCGGTCCTTAATTCCATCGGTCTGGTCGGTCTGCAGGAGTTGCGCCGTCATGCCCAACTGCCTATCCACGCGCATCGCGCCGGCTGGGGCTATCTCACGCGCAGCCCGCAACTGGGTTGGGACTATGCGCCCTGGCAGCAGCTGTGGCGCCTGGCGGGGGCTGACCATATGCACGTCAATGGCTTGGGCAACAAGTTCAGCGAGCCGGATGACAGTGTCATCACGGCGGCGCGTTCGGTCCTGCAGCCGGTGGTGGCCGGGGCCGACATGGTCAGCACGATGCCGGTCTTCAGCTCCGGGCAGACCGGCTTGCAGGCGGCCGATACCTATGCCGCCATTGGCTGCGCCGACCTGATCCATACCGCCGGTGGTGGCATCTTCGGCCATCCGCAGGGAGTGGCGGCAGGCGTGGAAGCGCTGCGTGAGGCCTGGGTGGCCGCCATCGAAGGCGTCCCCCTGGCCCAGCATGCGCGCAGCAACAAGGCGCTGCAGGCGGCGCTGGGGTTCTGGAAATGAGTCTGCTGCCTGAGAGTGCGCAGTTGCCGCAGGGGCTGCTGCTGTCTTACTACGGCGACGACTTCACCGGCTCCACCGATGCCATGGAGGTGATGAGCGCCGCCGGTCTGCCGACCGTGCTGTTCCTGTGCACGCCCGATGCGGCGATGCTGGCGCGCTTTGCCGAGGTGCGCTGCATCGGCATCGCCGGGTCCTCGCGCGGGCGTTCCCCGCAATGGATGGAGGAACATTTGCCGCAGGCCTTCACTGCGCTGGCGGCGCTGGGGGCGCCGGTGATGCAGTACAAGGTGTGCTCGACCTTCGATTCCTCGCCCGAGACCGGTTCCATCGGGCGCGCCATCGATATCGGCACGCGCCATCTGCGCGGCGACTGGTCGCCCATGGTGGTGGGTGCGCCCCGGTTGAAGCGCTACCAGTTGTTCGGCAACCTGTTTGCCGCAGTGGACGGGCAGGGCTACCGGCTGGACCGGCATCCGACCATGTCGCGCCATCCGGTCACGCCCATGGACGAGGCCGACCTGCGCCGGCATCTGCGCCGGCAGACCGCGCACCGCCTGGAACTGGTGGACATGCTGCAGCTGCGCGACGGGGCCGGGCAGGCGCAGGCGCATCTTGAGGCATTACGCGGTGGCGATGCCCCGGTGGTGCTGATCGACGTGCTCGACGACGAGACCCAGCGCCAGGCCGGGCGGCTGGTGTGGGAGGGTAGGGGGGCGGGTGTCTTCAGCGCATCGTCCTCGGGTTTGCAATACGCGCTCACCGCCTACTGGCGTGAACGCGGCTGGATCGCGGCGCAGCCATCGTTACCCAAGGCCGGCCCGGTGCCGGTGATTGCGGCGGTCAGCGGCAGCTGTTCACCGGTCACGGCCGGGCAGATTGCGTGGGCGCGCGAGCACGGGTTTGCCTGCCTGCGCATGGATTTGCCGGCCGTGCTGCGGCCCGCGCGGCGTACTGCCGAACTGGGGCGCCTGGTGGCGGCGGCCGATGCGGCCATCGCCAGCGGGCGCAGTCCGTTGGTGTTTTCGGCCGAGGGACCGGACGATCCTGCCGTCACCGGTTTCGATGACATTGCCGCCCAGGCCGGACTGGCACGGGGCGAGGCGGCGCGCAAGGTCGGCATCGCCTTGGCCGAGACCCTGCGTGCCATCCTCGATGGGGATGCCGGGCAGTCGTTGCAGCGCATTGCCATTGCCGGCGGCGACAGCTCGGGCGAGGTCGCCAGTGCCCTGGACATCACGGCCCTGTCGGTCTGCGCCGGACTGGCCCCGGGCGCGCCGCTGTGCCGGGCATGGTCGGACAATCGCCGCCGCGACGGTCTGGAACTGGTGCTCAAAGGGGGACAGGTGGGCGCGCGCAGCTTCTTCGGGGATGTGCTGGAGGGGGCTGTGAACTAGGGGCTGCTTCGTGCGCCCATGGCATGGCGCAATCGCAGGCCGGGCCTGCGATTGCGGTAGATATGGTAGAGTGCGCGTCCAACGAAACCTATACTTTGAGACAGCGCAGCCATGCCGGAACCGATACAGCGACGCAAGTTATACCAGGAAGTGCTGGAGCGCCTGATGGATCGCATCCATCAGGGTGAATTCCCGCCCGGGTCACAATTGCCTTCCGAACGCGACCTGATGGAGCAATACGGTGTGGGCCGCCCGGCGGTACGTGAGGCGATGCAGGCAATGGAGCGTTCCGGTTTCGTGGAGATCGCCCATGGCGAGCGCGCCCGCGTGGTCGACCCCACGGCCGACCGCCTGATTGCCCAGATCGCGGCCGGTGCGCAGCATCTCCTGCGTACCAAGCCGGACATGTTGAAGCACATGAAGGAAGCCCGCGTCTTCCTGGAAACCAGTACCGCCCGCATGGCCGCCGAGCGCGCCAGCGAGGAGCAGGTGGCGCGGCTGCGCCAGGCCATCGCCGAGCATCGCGCCTCGATGGTCAACCTGGAAGAGTTCATCGAACGCGACATGGCCTTCCATCGCGAGATCGCCGACATCAGCGGCAACCCGATTTTCCCCTCGATCGTCGAGTCGATGTTCCGCTGGGCCAGCGAGTTCTACACCACCCTGGTGCGCGCCCCCGGAGCGGAAGAACTGACGCTGCTGGAACACCAGCGCATCGTTGATGCCATTGCCGCCCATGATGGCGATGCCGCCGCCGAAGCCATGCGCGCGCACCTGATGCGCGCCAATGAGTTGTATCGGGAGTTGGGGCAGCAGTAG
>NZ_DASQOH010000067.1:0-21594 GCF_035644555.1 Herbaspirillum sp. | reverse complement strand
AGATTTATCGTGGAGAATATATCTTCATGAGATACGATCTGAACCTCCTGCCGGTCTTCGTGGCCCTGATGGAAGAACGCAGCGTCACCCGCGCCGCCGCCCGGCTGGGCATGACGCAGGCGGCGCTGTCCAATGCGCTGTCGCGGCTGCGCCTGACCCTGCAGGACCCCTTGTTCATCCGCGAGCGCTACGGCATGCGCCCCACGCCCAAGGCGGAACTGCTCGCGCCGGCCCTGGGCGCGGCGCTGGCGGCGATGGATGCGTTGGTGCTGGGCCAGCAGGCCTTCGACCCGGCGCGCGCCGATCATCGGGTCACCATCGCGCCCAACAGCTATGTGGAGTTCGTCCTGGTACCGCAACTGGTGGCGCGCTTGAGCCAGCTGGCCCCGGGTATGCGTCTGCGGACCTTGCCCTTTGGCACCGACCTGGCCGAGACCGGCGTGAGTTCCGGCGATACCGCCATGGTGCTGGGGCGTATCGACGAGGCAGCGGACAACCTGGTGGTACAGCGCATCGGCGAGGATGGACTGGCCTGCGTGGTACGCGCTGACCATCCGCTCATCGGCACGCGCATCGGTCGCCGCCAGTATGAGAGCATGAAGCACGTCAACGTACTGCCGCCGGGCCGTCTGCGCGCCGGCCTGTTCCAGGCCCTGGAGCGGCAGGCGATCCGGCGCGAGGTGGCGGTGTCGGTCACGCACTTTGCCGCCATTCCCGAGATCGTGGCGGCCACCGACTACTGTGCCACCTTGCCCAGGCTGATCTGTCGCCGGCTGGCGCATGACCGCCGCCTCAAGGTGGTGCCGGCCCCGGTCGACCTGGGCAGTTTTCCACTGCACATGGCCTGGCACGTACGCTACCGCGACGATCCGGCGCACGTCTGGCTGCGCAAACTGGTGGCCGAGGTGGCCCAGTCGCTCTAGGATCTGCAGCGCGGCCGGGGCATGCCGCCCGGTCGTCGCGCATATCCGGATAGCCCTGTATCATGAGCCGCTGCCCCTTCCTCGCTGAAGGCCTTTGTCCACTGTTTCCCCACCTGCCTCGATCATGCCTCTGGAAACCCTGTTGCTGTTCGTTCCCGCCTGCTTTGCGCTGAACATGGCTTTCGGCCCGAACAACCTGCTCTCCATCACCATCGGCGCCCATCACGGCGTACGCCTGGCGCTGCTGGCTGCGGTCGGGCGGCTGGCGGCCTTTGCGATCATGATCGCCGTGGCCGCCGTTGGCATGGGGGCACTCCTGATGGCGTCGCAGATCGGATTTACGATAAGCAAGCTGCTCGGCGCCGCCTATCTGGTCTGGCTGGGTGTGAAGCTGCTTCTTTCCCCTGCCTCGCTGCCGGCCGACGGCCTTGCTGCGGAGCAGGGACGCGGCGATCTGCGCAGCTTCCTGCGCCGGGAATTCCTGGTGGCCATCGGCAACCCCAAGGCGATCCTGGTCTTCACGGCCTTCTTCCCGCAGTTCGTGGTGCCCGGCAACTACTGGGGCAGTTTCCTCACCCTGGGAGCGATCTTCCTGGCGCTGGAAGTGGTCGCCATCGCCGCCTACGCCTATGCCGGCAGCCGCCTGTCGGGCGTGATCCGCAATGCGCGCGGCCTGCGCTGGATGAATCGCATCAGCGGCAGCACCATGATCTTCTTCGGCGCGCTCCTGGCGCTGGCGAAGCGGCCGACGGTGTAGCCGCGCGCCGGCGTGCTGCAGGCGGTCAGGCGGCGCAGCGAGGCGGCAGCCAACCCTGCGGCTGGTTCTGCCGCAGGATATCTTCAAGGATGTCACGGCTGGGTTCGAGGAAATTTGCCCATCCGGTGAAGACCTGACCTCGCGGTCGGCATGAGCATCGCCGGTTCCAGCACGCACCCTTGCCGGTGAAGCCCGATGACATCTGCGAGCGAAGTCTATCGGGGCTTGAAGAAGGTGGCAGGTAGATCGCCCTGCGCGAGCCCATTCTCCCGCCCCTGCCGGCTGTTCGGTCGTCTCCGGTCGCCGGACCGGACGGGCTCGACCTCGCCATCGTCAGGTCGGGGGCCGGTATACACCGCACGAGGCCTGATCAGGTGCTGTTGCTCACGTTGCTCCAGTCCGTGCGCAATCCATCCCAGCGAGCGGCCCAACGCGAACAGACCAAACGCCGCGCCGACCGGCAGCCGCAGGTGCCTGCGCACGGCCACCAGGGCCAGATCCACCGATGGCTTCTGGCCTGTCAGCGCGACCCCGGCATCGATCATGGCCGCCCACTGCGGGTGGCGCGGCAGGATGCGGGACAGCAGATAGGTAGCGCGCGGATCGCCGTCCGGATAGAGCGAATGTCCGAAGCCCGGCAGGTCATCTCCGCGCGCGAGCCGGGCGCGCATTTTCTTCTCGACCTCGCGCGTCCCGAGTTCATCCCACAAGGCTTCGACGCGGCCGGTGGTGGCACCGTGCCGGCCACCCGACAGACCGGCGAGACCGCCGATCACCACCGCCCGCAGGCTGGCGTTGGTCGAGGCCACGCATCGGCCGGTGAAGCTCGATGCATTGAGTTCGTGATCGGCGCACAGCACGAGCGCCATCCGGATCAGCTCGGCCCCCGACCGACCCACGCCCCATGCGCGCGCGCATTGTTCATGCACAGGCGCGCTCTCGGGAGAGCTACGCAACAGACATGCCGCCAGAATCCGCACCAGATCACCGCAGCCGTGCGCCAGTCGCTGGGCAGCTTGCTGCCAGATTGCAGTCGACGTATCGTCGCTGGCCACGGCAAAAAGGGGTAGCAGGACTTCTTCCGCGCGCTGCTCGCCATAGTGGCGGAAGAGGGCACGCAGGACCGGCGGAGGGCCGGCCGTGCGCGCACCGAACGCGGTCTGCCTGTCGCATTGCCACAGTCCCGCCGCCACCTCCTCGAGGCTTGCGTGATCCGCCAGTCCGAGTGCGTCCACGCCACGATAGAAGAGCCGTCCGCCCTCGATGAGCGTGATGGCCGATTCGAGTACGGGAGCGCCCCAGTCAAGCGCCGCCTTGGCGACTTCCTTCGGTTTGCGGCCACGTGCGCGCTGCGCCGCCACGCGCTCGACGTCGGCTGCGAAGTAGCGGCTTTCGCGTTGGCTGGCACCGGGTTCGGCATGCAGCAGGCCGCGGCTGACATAGGCGTAGAGCGTCTGTCGCGATACGCCGAGCCTTGCAGCAGCCTCGGTCGAGTTAAGGTAGTTCGACTTCATGGAAGCAGGGATTCGTTCAATAAGTTGATCAGGATAATCAACGTTGACAATAAATTCAAACGGACCGATCTTGCTCACACCTGAACCAAGCGAGGCGAACATGAAAATCGATACGGTCACACCAGCGACGGACATCAACCACAGCAATCTGGCGTCGCATCATCTGCGGGAATTCTGGGCAGCGCTGGGGGGCGCACCTGAGCTAACCGATACCTGCAGCTTTAGCGGCACGGGAGAGCTGATCTCGGCGTTTCACGTCAGCGACCTGGCCGCAGCGGCCATCGGCGCCGCCGGAACGGCGGCAGCGGAATTGCTGCAGGCTGCAACCGGCGTCCTGCCGGCGGTTCAGGTCGACCGGCGGATGGCATCGCTCTGGTTCGGCATCTCACTGCAGCCGCTGGGATGGAAGTTGCCACCGCTCTGGGACCCGGTGGCCGGCAACTATCGGGCGCGTGATGGCTGGATCCGGTTGCACACCAATGCAGCCCATCATCGCCAGGCAGCGTTGTCCGTACTGGACTGCGCGGCTGATGCGGCCTCGGTGGCGCACGCGGTGCAACGCTGGGATGCCGCAGCGCTGGAAGACGCCATCGTCGCACGCAGCGGCTGTGCCGCCGTGATGTACTCAAGCGAGCAATGGGCCGTACATCCACAGGGGCAGGCCGTGGCAGCCGAACCGCTGCTCCACATCGATATCGGTGCGCGTGTCGCGACGCGCGCATGGCAGCCCTCGCGAGACCGGCCATTACGCGGCATCCGCGTACTCGACCTGACACGCATCCTGGCCGGCCCTGTCGCGACACGTTTCCTTGCCGGACTGGGGGCCGAGGTATTGCGGATCGATCCCTACGGCTGGGAAGAGCCCAATGTCGTACCGGACGTGGTCCTGGGCAAACGTTGCGCGCGGCTGGATCTGAAAAACCCGGTCGACCTCGACACCCTCAAGCGGCTGATGAGCCGCGCCGATATCGTCGTCCACGGTTACCGGTCTGATGCGCTCGCCCGCCTCGGTCTCGATGCCGGGCAACGGCGCGAAATCAATCCCGCGCTGATCGACGTATCGCTCGATGCCTATGGCTGGTCCGGTGCCTGGCAGTGCCGACGCGGTTTCGACAGCCTCATCCAGATGAGTACCGGCATCGCCGAGGCCGGCATGCGCGCGATGGGCCGCGATGAACCGGTCAATCTGCCGGTGCAGGCCATCGACCACGCGACCGGCTATCTGATGGCGGCGGCAGCGTTGCGTGGATTGACGTTGAGGATGACGCAAGGTGTGGGCATCGGCGTGCGGGCTTCGCTGGCACGTACCGCAGCGACGTTGCAGATGCGAGCGGAGCCGGTGAGCGAACTGGTCGGATTCGCGCCAGACACGCCAGATGATCGCAATGCCGACGTCGAGCAGACGTCGTGGGGTCCTGCAGCCCGGCTGCGTGCGCCCTTGCAGATCGATGGGGCTGCCCTCGCGTGGCGTTATCCGGCGCGCGCATTCGGGTCGTACGAACCGGAATGGCTGTCTTCGAATGACGGACTTTGAGGTGGAGCAGCAACGATGATTCAGGTCGTCGTGGCGAGTGGCGCCGGGCTGGCAGGTGCTACGCCAGCGTCCGGCGGCCGAGTACGCTCATGAACTGGAGGACGTGGCGCGCCGATGGACTGATGATGCAAATTCAACACCTTGTCTGCGGTGTTGCTGACCCAAGCGATTTTTCGGTGCATCTCACCATGGCACCCCCTGGCGCGCAATGCCGCGCCAGGGCATCCCGGTGCCTCACGCGATACTGCGACGCGCGCGCCGTGGGGCGGTCCCCCAACAGAGAGCGGTCACGTGTTTCCCTTTCCGCACATGCCTGTCTGGCAAATCCTGCATGCAGCGTCAACTCTGCGGCCAGCTATCCTTTCGTATAACTAGACACTCCCTCGCACACTGACCACACTGCGACCGGTAGCAGGGCTGCCGTCCGGTGTCGCGGCGCAATCCGCAATCTGCTGCCGCGCTGCGGCCGGCACCTTCCTGGCCGGTGACACCATCGTGCCGGCCAGTCGCGCGACCCTCCCTCGTACACATCCTGTGCGGGGAGTGGTCGGCTTCATTGACCTCTTGAGAAAAACATCCATGCCTACTTCCCTCCGCCACGTCCGCGCCAATCCCGTGCATCGTCCGCTTCCTTCGTTCCGTCCGCTCGCCGCGGCCCTTCTCGGACTGGTCGTGGCCTCGGTCGCACACGCCGAGGCGCCCATGCACAAGAATCAACCGGGCTTCTATCGCACCATGGTAGGTGACATCGAAGTCACCGCGCTGTCCGACGGCACCAACCATCTACCGGCCGGCAAGATGCTCAAGGGTATCGACAAGGAGCAACTGGCGCAGCGCCTGCAGGCGGCATTCGTCACCGATCCGGTGGAGACCTCGGTCAATGCCTTCCTCATCAACACCGGCAAGAAGCTCATTCTCATCGATACCGGTGCGGGTGGCGTACTGGATGCCGACAGCGGGCATCTGCTGACCAGCCTGAAGGCCGCGGGTTACCGGCCCGATCAGGTGGATGAGGTCTACCTGACCCACCTCCATCCCGATCATGAAGCCGGGCTGATGCACAAGGGCAAGCGGGTCTTCCCCAAGGCCATCGTCCGTGCCGACAAGAAGGACGCCGACTACTGGCTCAACCCGGCCAACAAGGCCAAGGCCAGCGCCATCAATCAGGAATTCTTCGAGGTCGCCGAGAAGTCGCTCAAGCCCTATATTGCGGCCGGAAAGTTCCGCCCCTTCGAGGGTGATGGCGAGTTGCAGCCGGGCGTGTCCAGCGTGGCCAATTATGGCCATACCCCGGGCCACAATGCCTACCTGGTCAGCAGCAAGGGGCAGCGCCTGCTGATCGTGGGCGACATGATCCACGTGGCGGCCGTGCAGTTCCCGCAGCCTGACGTCACCATCGGCTTCGATACCGACGAGCATGAAGCCATGGGTGATCGCCGCAAGGCCTTCGATGCCGTGGCCGATTCCCGTGAACTGATCGCGGGCGCCCATCTCTCCTTCCCCGGCATTGGGCACATTGTCAAGGATGGCAGCGGCTATCGCTGGGTGCCGATCAACTACGCTCTGGTCCGCTGAATTCCTTGATGTCCCGGTGCTGTTGGCGGCGGCCCCGGGCGCTCGGCGACGGGCAGCGCCGACAGGTTGACGTGATGGAGCCGGTCGAGCGGCAGGGTTCGGTAAAACGTAGCGGTCCACGCAACAGCGTGGCCGCTCGCCCATCGTGAAGCGCATTGATCGCCTGGATCGCTCAGTCTGGTTCGGCGGATGGCTTTGCTTCTTCCATCATCCATTGCGCGAACGCCTTCAGCGGCGCACTGGCAAGATGCATCGGCTCAGGCAGCACCAGGCAAAACGTCTTGGAGATGCGGCTGTCCTGTGGCCATGGCGCGACCAGACGGCCTTGCGCCAATTCCGTTTCCACATACAGGCGCGGCACCAGCGCTACGCCCAGACCAGCCAATGCGGCCTCGATAAGCATTCCATGCAAGTCATAGCGGGGACCTTGCGCAGAATGGCTCAGGCTGATT
The DNA here is from genome assembly GCF_035644555.1 of Herbaspirillum sp. Taxonomy (GTDB): domain Bacteria; phylum Pseudomonadota; class Gammaproteobacteria; order Burkholderiales; family Burkholderiaceae_D; genus Herbaspirillum. Next base: position 14,839 of record NZ_DASQOH010000067.1, on the reverse strand, counting down.
CCGGTCTGCGCGGCGTAGCGCTGCCAGGCATCGTGATTCTGACGCCGGTGCAGGCGCGGCAAAGCGTCCAGGGCGGGGACTCCGCTCGTTCCTGCTACCAGGGCGGGATGGCACACCGGCACCAGCACCTCGTCAAGCAGGGGATAGGTCTGCATCCCGGTCCAGGCCGGATGTAAGAAATGAATCGCCGCATCCAGGCCACTACCAGGCAGCAGGAACGGCTCCATGCGTTCAGAGAGATGCACCGTGATGTGCGGATGCAGGGCAGCGAAGCGCGGCAGGCGGGGAATCAGCCAGCGCATCGCAAACGTGGGGCTGACCGCGATATCCAGGCTGGCTCCGTTGGGAGGTTGGGACATCAGATGCTGGCTGTCTCGGTCCAGGCGCTCCAGCGTTTCCCGGACGTGGCTGGCATAACGTTGGCCATGCGGCAGCAAGCGCACGCGGTTGCCGATCCGCTCGAACAGTGTCACTCCCAGAAACCCTTCCAGGCGGCTGATCTGGCGGCTGATGGCACCTTCCGTCAAGGCCAGTTCTTCCGCGGCACGCGCAAAGCTGCCGTGACGCGCCGCGGCTTCGAATGCCATCAGTGAGCTGTTGCTGGGAATTCTGCGCCGCATCGTGTTCCTTGACCGGGTTGATCACGACAGCTTTACCTTTTGTCAGTAAAGCTTGCCTAAATATCGATTTATTGGCCGGGATGGGCTGCCTATCATGACAACTCCTCAACCAAGCAGGCTGCCACAAGGGTGGCCGTGGCCCATCATCATTATGATCTATACCGTCGAATGCAGCTTCGCCGACCCCATGAGCGAAGCAGAATGGAACGATTTCTATAGCCTGGAAAAGTTGCCCGCCCTCATCTCCGTGCGTGGCTTTCACACTTCGCAGCGATTCAAGGCATTGAGGGAAGGCTGCCCGGTCTATCTCGCGCTGCATACCATTGACCATCTCGAGGTGCTTCTCTCCGACGAATACCGGCGAAAAGGCGGTGGCAATTTCGCGCGCTGGCAACAGCACATCACCGACTGGCATCGTAATCTCTATGAAACATCGGCCGCTGCGCCAGTCGTACGTAGCGGGGAGTACCTGCTGCTCAGTGCGCGTGGCCCCGAGCCCCTGATGGCGATGGGCCTGTCGCCATCGGTCCTGCATGCCGTCGCCCTGGAAAAATCCCCGGAATGGAGATGGATGGCGGTCCTGCCCGATCCCGCCGCGATCAACGGTCTTGCCCTACCCGAAGGACTGCATCTCTATGCTCCGATGACTGCGCAACTGCGCAGCGGTAGCGAGCCGGCCATCGTCAGCGCGAGCTAGCACGATGCCCAATCTCACTTTCTACATCCGCCAGGACCAGATGCCCGCGGCACAATCCCTGGATCGGCTCACCGCGCGCTGCGCACAGCTCTGCACGAAGATTCTGGAGGCGCTGCCCGAGAACATCCACATCATCTACGTCGCGGTCGGTCATGGGACGGGCCATCCTGCGTTCGTCGACATCCGCTATCGGATGTCGGCAAACAGGACGCCGGCCGTCATGGAAGAGTTCATGCAGCAACTGGACAAGGCCATCCAGGACCATACCGGACTGCTGACGCGTATCCGCTGTTTCGCCTATGCCGCGCAGTCCATCAGCGCAAGGCATTGATTCCTACCCACAGCCAACGAAACGAAAATGCATTTCCCCACTCAGCAAATCGGTGATTTCTCTGTCACCGCCATCAGTGATGGCTTTCTCAGCGCACCTCTGGAGCTGCTGTCCAATATCGATCCCGCAGAGGCGACCAGGCTCCAGCATGCGGCAGGGATGAGCGACCCCTCTGCCATCCATATCAATTGCTACCTGATCCGTAGCCCGACGCAAACCGTGTTGGTCGATGCCGGCGCCGGCGGCTTCAAGCAATGGGGCGGCCGGTTGCAGGACAATCTCAAGCAGGCCGGAGTGCTGCCTTCCGACATCGATACCGTCCTTCTGACCCATGCTCATCCCGACCACATTGGTGGCCTGCTCGATAGCGCAGGAGACTGCGCCTTTCCCGATGCGGAGTTGGTAGTGCAGGGGCAGGAACTGGACTTCTGGGAGAACGACGCCAATTTCTGCCGCGCCAGCGAGCGGGCGCGCGGAAATTTCATCTTCGCGCGCCGGGTATTCGGCAAATATCGGGACAGGCTGCGCACCTTCGTCGACGGCGAAGTCCTTCCCGGCATTTGCGCCCAGCCGTTGCCCGGACATACGGCGGGACATTGCGGCTATCGCGTGCAGTCAAATGGGCAGGGTCTGTTGATCTGGGGCGATATCGTGCATTTCCCGCATCTGCAGATCGGTCGCCCCGACGTTTCCATCGCATTCGACCTCGATCCGCATCTGGCGGCGCAGACGCGGGTCCGCCTGCTGGACATGCTCAGTGCGGACCGACTGCTTGTCGCGGGGATGCACCTGGGCGAGGAAGGCTTCGTCCAGATCACGCGCACAGGAAACAGCTACGGGTTCGCTGGTCGATGAACCGCGGCGAGCGTGGCGGGGATGGGGCGGCGCCAGCGGCCGGTTTGACGCGACGACTTTTACGTAATAATATTAGTTACATGAAACGTAGCGACCGCTTCTCCATTGCTCTTCACATCCTCCTGCACCTGGGCCAACGCACCGATGCGCCGATGACCTCGGAAGAAATTGCCGGCTGGGTCAACACCAATCCCGTCGTCATTCGCCGCACCTTTGCCGGGCTCCGCGAGGCCGGCATCGTCATCTCGACCAAGGGACATGGCGGCGGCTGGTCATTGGCGCGGCCGATGGAAGAAATCAGCCTGCTGCAGGTTCGGCAGGCGCTCGGCGAGCGGCTTGTGACGCTGGGTGCGCGTGAGGAGTCGCCCGGTTGCCTGGTCGAGATCGCTGTCAACCGAGCGCTTGATGATGTGATGGAAGAGACCAACCGGATCCTGGATCGGCGCCTGGCCGGGATCACGCTGGCGGCGCTGGCCAAGGACGTCGGCCCGCGCTTCCATAGCTGGCAACCGCCGCCACACTGACGACCGTGGCCGCTTCGGCGGTCACTTCTTCGGATTCTCTCGCTTCGGCTCTCCACGTTCACTCCATGCCAATCAGGGCGCGAGGGCTCCTCGCGCCTGTACCCTTGAAAGGAACTCCATGCAATACGATGTCATCGTCGTCGGCGCCAGCTTTGCCGGCGCCTCGGCTGCCATGCAACTCGTGCGTGCCCGCCGCACGGTCCTGATGATCGATGCCGGCCAGCCGCGAAATCGCTTCTCGGAGGCGTCGCATGGTTTTCTGGGACAGGATGGTACGCCTCCGCATGAGATCATGGGTATCGCGGTGGAACAATTGAGAGCGTATCCCAGCTTCGACATGATAGCGGCGTATGCGGAACACGCCAGCGCCGATGCCTGCGGCACCAGCGTAACGTTGGACGATGGTCGCCGCTTCCATGCGCGGCGCCTGATTCTGGCCACAGGTGTGCGCGACGAGCTGCCGGCCATTGTTGGTTTGCAGGAGCGCTGGGGCCGGACCGTGATCCACTGTCCCTATTGCCACGGTTACGAAGTGCGCGACCGCAAGCTGGGCGTGATCGCCACCTCGCCGCACTCGGCTCACCAGGGCATCATGCTGCCGGACTGGGGACCGACTATCTACTTTACCCAGGCTCAGTTCGAACCGGAGGAAGCGGAGATCAGACAGATGCTCACAAGGGGTGTCGTCATCGAGCGTACACCGGTCGTCAAGATTCTCGGTAACGCGCCCGAGATCGACGCGGTGGAATTGGCGGATGGTCGTACCGTGGCCATCGGTGCGGTCTTCGTCGGGCCGCGCGTTCACATGTCCAGCCCGCTGGCGATGCAGCTGGGCTGTGCCTTTGAGCAGGGTCCGCTGGGACCCTTCATCCGTACCGATGAAATGCGACAGACCTCGGTACCCAATGTGTTCGCCGCGGGCGATGCCGCACTGGTGTTCAGCAATGGAACGATGGCGTCTGCCTCGGGCGTGATGGCGGGTGTGAGCGTACACCGATCGCTGATCATGGAATGATAGTTCCGGCGCTGCCGACGACAGCCGCACAGGATTCCCTCCAGGCGGCTGTCTCCCTTCGACTAGCGCGCGACCGCCAGGGCGGCACAAAGCCGCTGCGCTGCACTGAGCACGGCCAGGATCGATGCGGTGGTGATGTTTGCATGACATCCGACGCCAAAGCGCGAACCGGGTACGCTATCGGCAGCGGCTTCCACGATGGCCAGGGCGGTGGCATCGGAACCCTTTCCCAGGCTGCGCTCCTCATAGCCGTCGATACGCATGGGCAGATCCAGTGCCGCTACCGTGGCAGCAATCGGGCCGTTGCCCCAGCCCTCCAGGGTCCTGAGCTTGCCCGCAGCGTCAGCCAGTTCCAGCACGATGTGTTCTCCTTGCGGGTGTTGCGACAGCTGATGGGCACGATAGACAAAGCCGGATCGCTCCCGCACCGGCGTGAGGTAGGTGTCCTGGAAGATCTCCCAGATCTGTTCGCTGCTCAGTTCCGTTTCGCTGGCATCGGCCAGCGTCTGGACAATGGCGCTGAACTCCACCTGCATGCGGCGCGGCATGGTGATGTGATGATCCCGCTGCAGCAGGAATGCGATGCCACCCTTGCCTGACTGGCTGTTGACGCGCACGATGCTGTCATAGGTCCGGCCCAGGTCCTTGGGGTCTACCGGCAGATAGGGGACGCGCCAGGGCCTGTCGGGCTGTTGTGCGGCGAACCCCTTGGCGATGGCATCCTGGTGCGAACCGGAGAAGGCGGTGAAGACCAGGTCGCCCACATAGGGATGGCGCGGATGAATCGGCAGGGCAGTACATTCTTCGGCGATACGGGCCACGGCCATGATGTCGGAAAAATCCAGCCCCGGGGCAACGCCTTGCGTGTAGAGGTTCAACGCCAGCGTCACGACATCGACGTTGCCGCTACGTTCGCCATTGCCGAACAGGCAGCCTTCGACCCGCTGCGCGCCGGCCAGCATGGCCTGTTCGGCGCAGGCCACGCCGGTGCCCCGGTCGTTGTGGGGATGGACCGAGAGCACCAGATGCGCGCGCCGCTCCAGTCGCCGGTTCATCCATTCGATCTGGTCTGCAAACACGTTGGGTGTGGAGACTTCCACGGTGGTCGGCAGGTTGATGATCATCGGTCGCTGCGGTCCGGCATCCCAGGCCCGGATGGCGGCATTGCAGACCGTCAGTGAGACCTCCAGTTCTGCCATGCAAAACGTTTCGGGAGAATATTGCAGGATCCATTCGGTCTCCGGGTGGGCCGCCGTCAGCCGCCTGAACAAGACGATGTGGTGTTCGACCATGCTGACGATCTGCGGGACGCTCATGCCGAACACGATTTCGCGCCAGGCCGGTGCGATGGCATTGTAGAAATGCACGATCACGCGGCGGGCGCCTGCCACGCAGTTGACCGTTTCGGTGATCAGGTCTTCGCGCAACTGGGTCATCACCATGGGCGTGACGTCGTCGGGGATGAGATTTTCATCAATCAGATGCCGGATGGTTTCGAAGTCGATGCGTGATGCGGCAGGAAAGCCGACCTCGATTTCCTTGAAGCCGATGCGGACCAGTTCATGGAACAGTCGCAACTTGCGCTCCCGATTCATCGGTTCGAACAGAGCCTGGTTGCCATCGCGCAAGTCGGTGGACAGCCAGATCGGCGCCTGCGTCAGTTTGCGGGATGGCCATTGGCGATCGGGAAGGTCGACCAGCGGGGTCGCAGGATATTTCTGGGAGGGATCGGTCAGCATGGAAAACGCTCCAGGGAGGAAAGTGGATACCTGATTCCCCTGGCTTTGAACAAGCTGGCGATGGTCGGGGTCAGGGGAATCAGGATGGTCCTTGGCGCAGACACGTGCGCGGACCCCGGCCAGGAGTCAGCACGGGTAGGTGGGGCAAGAGGCCGGATGCGGACATGGAACAATATTCCCTGCGAATGGATGTGCGCTCGATATTAGGCTTGCGCATTTTTTTCATCTCCATAAGAATCGACAAATTCTTTATCCATTTGGACAAACTGCAGGACATGGGCTTTTACGCGACTGAAGATGGCTGGCAGGCGCTTGGCGAGGTGACCGGCGGCGCGGCTGAATTGCACGTGTACGGTGTCTCTGCGCACTATCCCGCCGGCGCGGTAGTGCCCATGCATCAGCATGCGCAGGGGCATCTGATCTATGCCGACCGGGGACTGTTGCGGGTGGAGGCGGAAGGCGAGCACTGGCTGGTCCCGCCGACGGCCGCCGTGTGGTTGCGCTCGGGCGTGGCACATCGGTTGGTGATGCCGGTAGCGCTACAGGCATACGGGCTGTTTTTCCGCGAGGAGGTGTGCGCAGGCTTGCCTGCTTCTGATTGCGTGGTGCATGTCTCGCCCCTGTTGCGGGAGTTGATCATTGCACTGGCCCGGACCGGAAAGCCGGGCCTGTCAGAGCGACGCATGAACCTGCTGGGAGAACTGGTCGTCGACGAAGTGCTGGCCCAGCCAGTGCTCCCGCTGCATCTGCCTTGGCCGACGGGCGCCACGGACAGTCCGATATCGGGCGTGTGCCAGGCCTTGCTGAACGACCCGGCGGACGTTGCCACGGCCGCCGAATGGGCGCATCGGCTGGCGCTGGGAGAAAAGACTTTCCATCGGCGCTTCGTCCAGTTGACCGGCATGACATTCGGCAGATGGCGGCAGCAGCTCAGGTTGATGTCTTCGCTGACTCTGCTCATGCAAGGGATGCCGATCACGGAGGTGGCGCTGAGCATTGGCTACGATAGCCATAGCGCCTATACCACCGCATTCGGCAAGCAATTCGGAAAGCCACCTTCGGCATTTCTGCAGGAACGCTAAGGGAGATTGCAGGGGGACGAAGGCGTTTCTTCCGGGATGACGGTGTTCCAGCTTCTCACCCCAACACGGTCACCCTCCCGCAACCGGGCGGCAGCCGCTTCGATGGATAAACAAGGAGTCAATGTGTTTTCTCATATTTTCTTCAGCGTCGGCGATTTCGACCGTGCCTTGGACTTCTATCGTCCGGTCATGAGCAGCCTCGGTGTGGAGCTGCGATTCAACGACCCGGGCAAGCCGTGGGCAGGGTGGCATAGTGCACAGGGTGCGCGCCCGCTCTTTGTCATCTGCAAGCCGTATGACGGCCAGCCGCATCAGCCCGGGAATGGCCAGATGGTCGCCTTTGCCGCAGCGTCCAGGGAAATCGTGCGGGCGACATACGAGATCGCGCTGGCACATGGTGGCACCTGCGAGGGCCCGCCGGGACTGCGCCCGCACTACCACGCCGATTACTACGGTGCGTATTTTCGTGATCCGGATGGAAACAAGTTGTGCGTCGTTTGTCATGCTCCGGGGCAGGTATCTGCGTGAGCTTCCTCAAGGCCGCAAGCGGCTCAGCTTTCTAACGCCCGCCGGATCCCCTCAGCGTAGGTCGTTTTCTCTATCGGCCCAATCAGCTGCTGAAGCGCAGAATCATCCATGATCACCGGCTGCGTCTGCAGATAGTGCATCTCCACCAGCTCACGCATAAACGGATTGAACAGGCCGATGAGCCGCAGCATGGTCTTGCCCGCTACCCGGGTCTTCAACTTGCGACCGGTCTGGCGCTCCATTTCGGCAACCAGCGTCTGTTGCGTCGTCACGCCGGCGCCGGCCAGATGCCAGATCCTGCCGAACGCAGCCGGCGTGTCGATCAGCCTGGCCACCACCGGGCCGACGTCGGGCACGAACACGAACTCGTGCGGACGATCCAGTGGACCGATCATGTCGGCCGTTCCGCCTTGCACCGCCGCCTTGATCGCACCGTGCAACAAGCTGGCTTCGACACCGGGGCCGTAGAAATCCGGCAGGCGCAGTACGGTCGCGCGGATGCGTCCTTCGGAATGTGCCTGCATCAGCAGATCTTCCTGCGCCTTGCGCATGCGTCCCTTGAAGGTATGTGGCGCGCGCGGATGGTCTTCACGCACCGGAGTGGTGTGCGGCAGACCGTAGGGATATACCGTACCGATCAGGAGCATCTGCCTGACCCCGGCGCTGATGGCACCGACCAGGGTCTTGCGCATCAGCTCGGGATGCAGTTCGAACTGCGTGTAATTGACACCGACCAGGTAGATCAGGGTGTCGACGCCGCGCGCGGCGGCCTCCACCGAGGCCGGCGAATCGGGATCCCAGGTGACGATTTCGGCCAGCGGATCGGATCCGAAGATCTTGCGCAGACTGGCGTCGCTGCGGCCGACGACGCGATATGGCCGGCCTTGGGCACCGATGGCGGAGGCGATGCTGCGACCGATGGCGCCGGCGGCACCGAAGAGGGCAATCCTGGGCATGGGAATCTCCATGGGACAAAGTGAGTGGCAGAGACCCCAGTATGCGAAATTGACGCACAAATTAAAATTGCATAAATTAGCCTAGCCTCTATACATAAATGAATACCATGGCCGAAAGCGAACCCAATTGGGAGTGGTACCGTACTTTCCTCAGCGTCCTCGAGACAGGCTCACTCTCGGCGGCCGGGCGCGAGATGGGGCTGACGCAGCCCACCGTAGGCCGCCATATCGAGCAACTGGAAGTGGCGCTGGGACTGAAGCTCTTCATACGCTCCTTCGACGGCCTTTCGCCCACTGACGCGGCGCTGGAACTGAAGCCCTACGCAACCGGGATTGCCGCCACCTCCGCCGCGTTGCGCCGCGTCGCCAGTAGCCATGGCAAGGAAGTACGCGGTACGGTCCGGCTCACCGCCAGCGAAATCATCAGCGTGGAAGTGTTGCCGCCCATCCTGACCCAGCTCAGACGTCGACATCCGGGCCTGCGCATCGAACTGGTCATGTCGAACCGGGCGGATGACTTGCTGCAGCGTGAGGCCGATATTGCCGTGCGCATGTTCAAGCCGGCGCAGGATGCGCTGGTCGCCAGGCGCCTGGGCAGCATTGAATTGGGATTGCATGCGCACCGGCGTTATCTTGCGGCCCATGGCGTACCGAAGTCCATCGACGCGCTGGCCGATCACACGCTCATCGGCTTCGACCAGGAAAATGCGTATGTGCGCAAGGCGCTGGAACAATTTCCCTGGCTCTCGCGCGCCAGCCTGGCGTTCCGTGCCGACAGCGACCTGGCGCAGCTGGCCGCCATCCGCGCGGGTTTCGGCATCGGCATTTGCCAGGTGGCATTGGCGGCAAGGGATGATGCACTGGTGCATCTGCTGCCCGGGAAATTCTCCTTCAAGATGGAAACCTGGGTGGCCATGCACGAGGATTTGCGCGCCAGCCGCCGTTGTGCCGTGACATTTGCGGCCCTGGTGGAAGGACTGAATGCCTATATCCGTGGATAAGGCCGGCCCGGATGGGGCGGCTCGGCGGGGGCTTAGGTGTGATTCAGCCCCTTTTCGTCAGATGAAAAGTATTTTTTATTGAAAAAATGGATATTTAGATAAATAATGCGGTTATGGATGAAATTGACCGCAAAATAATTGGATTCCTGGCGCGGGATGCGCGGGCTTCCCTCTCGAGTATCGGCAGCGCCGTCGGGCTGTCGGTATCGGCCGTCAACGAACGCATTCGCCGCCTGACTGCGGCGGGAGCGATCCGCCGTACCACGGTCGACGCAGATCCGCATTTGCTGGATCTGCCGATTCTTGCCTTCGTCTGGATCGCGCTTGCTCCGCAAGCGGACGAGGCTGCGTTCCGCGAGTATGCGGCGGCGCAGGTGGCCATTGCCGAGTGTCATCACGTCACTGGCCCATGGTCTTATCTGATCAAAATCCATACGAAGTCGCTGGCCGGGATTGAGGACTTCCTGGCCGACATGAAAAAGCATGGTTTCCTCTCCCGCTCCGAGACGATCATCGCCTTGTCCTCGGTCGTGCAAGGCCCCTTTATCCCGAAGGAAGGGATGGTCTGATGGAGATTCTGCTATTGGGCAAGGGCATGCTGCTGGGCCTGGCGGTCGCTGCGCCGCTGGGGCCTATTGGCGCGCTGTGCATTACGCGTACGCTCGAACGCGGGTTTTGGTCCGGCGTGGCGGGAGGCCTGGGTACGGCGGTGGCCGATGCCTTTTATGCGGGCCTGGCGGCGCTGGGGTTTTCAGCATTTTCGGCCGCATTGGCCTTGATCGATGTGCCTCTGAAGCTTATCGGCGGGTTGTTTCTGCTTTGGCTGGGCTGGAAGAATCTGAATCCAGGCCCCCGACGGGCGGCCGCCCAGGTCGGTACGCGGGATCTGCTTGGTACGGTGGCCGCGACCTTTCTTCTGACCATCAGCAATCCGGCGACCATTCTTTCGTTCGCGGCGATGTTTGCCGGCCTGGGCCTGGTCGAGGCGGCCGGCGCAGCGGATGCGACGCTGGTTGTGGCGGGCGTATTTATGGGATCGATCCTGTGGTGGTTCGTCCTGAGCGGCGGCGTGGCGATGATGCGGCGGCACCTGCCGGAGAGTTTCACCACATGGGTATCCAGAGCCTCCGGCCTGATTCTGATTGCTTTCGGCCTTTACGCGATCGGCTCGCTTGTGCACCTCGTGGCCCGATAATACGCGTCGCTCCATCCCGCTAGCGTGATAGCGCCCCTCTTGATGGGCTGGCCGTACGCTTGCTCATTCTCTTCCCCCGCGTCTCTAAACGACTACTCGCAGTTTGCCGTGCTCGGCAATTCGGAATGAAGACCTGACGTTGTATCCAACGGGCAATCCAATCCAAAATTCTTTTAGAAGTTGTCACAGACGACATCGTCCGGCCGTCTTGACTGTAGCGGGATTCGAAATTGCACCGCTCAACCAAACTTCAAAGGAAGCATTCATGAAACGTCCGAACTGGTTTCAAATTTCCGGTGAGGGCGCCAAGGCTCTTGGCGCGCTCCATCATTACGTGACGACCGGCACCGACTTGCCCGGTGACTTGATCCATCTGGTCTTCTTGAGGGTGTCCCAGATCAACGGATGCGCGCACTGTATCGACATCCATACGCGGGACCTCATCAAGAGCGGGATGTCGGTGGACAAGGTGGTCTTGGTGCCGGTGTGGGAAGAAGCGAGTTATCTGTTCTCCGACCAGGAAAGGGCGGCACTTGCCTGGGCAGAAGAAGTGACGCGTGTCAGCGAAACGCATGCTTCTGACGATGCCTACGCTGCGGCGCTCTCTGTATTCGGCGAAAAAAATCTGGTCGAACTCACTATCGTGATCGCGGCCATGAATGCGATCAATCGCATGGGCATCAGTTTTCGCATGAAGCCGCTTGCCAAGGCCTAGCGCTGATGGCGCTGGGGCGCCGCATCACGAGCAAATGCGGATAGAAAGATATGGGGGCCAGGCGGCGTATCGCGATCGGCTTTTCCAGCGGAGTGAGACGAGACTGGCGTCTCACTCTCGTCGATGAACCAAAATCGCTTGTGCTGTCAGCCCGACAGACTCTGTCTCGAGCGGTTGGTGCCGAATGAGAGCTCGGCTTAACGTGGACACTTCTACGAACCGGCCGACTCTGATGTCGGCAACGTCGATGCACGCTGACGCTCGGCGGCTTCAATCGCTGCCGCGAAGATCTCATGAATGTTTCGCGCCGTGAAAGCTGGGAGCACGGATTCAGGGGCTCCAGGGCCTTCCGACCCGCCAAGACCTGGCACAAAATCGGAATACTTGATTTCCACATTGCCTTGGCCCTTCGCAGCTTGCGCTATTTCTTCAAGTCGCTCCTGTGGTTTCAGCGATGCTTGACTCAGACCGGGAATAGAATTCTTTGCGAACCCATAGCCGCCAGCATCATTCACTTCGGCAAATAACTTGCCGTTGACCAGCACCTGTCCCACGGTCTGGTATTGGTGTTCACGGGCGTACTGCGAGCTAACCTCATTTCGAGCAGCTTCTTCTTTTGCCCGCACCGCCATTTCCTTTATCAAGGCTTCCGGCATTTGGTAGACGAAGGGGTGCAGGGAACTCACCAGAGTGGCAGGACCGGTCAAGCGATACGGACTTGCCATTTCGTCAGTCGGTACTCCCTCCTCGCCGGCTTTCTGCAGAGCCTGAGAAGAAATGGTGACTTTGGCCGAAACTTCTTCCTGCCTTGTGCCCGAGTCGGCTGCGACTTGAGGCGCAGGGGAGGGCGGCACGGCTACTGCCAAGGCCGGGGCCCGGGTTCCGGAAATCTCCATCGTATTGATTCCTTAAAAAGTTATCCTTCGGTGCAAGCAATTACCATCGGCAGTATGAAAAAAATCTTCGTGCTTAAAGCGGTGAGTAAAAGTGATTTTTACCCGCAATTCGGTGGAACACTTCGGTCAGTGGCTCAAACGATGGCTTTCCCCTCGCCGGCTGGACGGGAAAGAGGCCCGTACGCTGGTGACTCTGCAATAGTCCACTTCCGCTTAACTGGTTGACATTCAAGCAAGCCCGCAGCGGGCTTTTCGAGTCCGCGGGGAAATCAATAAAGATCAAGGGGTTAAGTTTGCTTTCGCTCTGCAATTCAAAAATTGATGGCCCGACAGGCCATCTAGTACGCGGTTCGATTTGAAATTGCGGAGGACAATTTTTCATTGGCAGATGCGAATACCTGGCGGGTGCATCAATCCGCTAACGCCGAGCTTATCAGCGCAGCAAACGATGCTGTGCCGCGACCCATTGCCAAAACTGGACATTTGGACAGTAGGAAATGCCAGATGGGGATATCGCCTATTCAACTCTCATAATAGGATTTGTGCATCTTATGTACTTCACACTTCTCCCCAATATGAAACGCCGCCAATTCACCGCTGCCCTAGCTGGCCTCCTTTGCCTAAGTTCGCGCGCCTACGGGAGCGGCAATGTTTTTCTAGATTATGATCAGGCAGCCTTAGACCAGGCTTACGATCAGCGGAACTGGGCACCTAACTTCGCAGAGGTCATTGCCAGATATAGCACTGACAGTGCGGCAGCACGAGCCCAATTTCCACCCAGAACTGAACACTACGGCCCAGGGGACGAAACGCTGGACATTTTCAGTCCTCCCGTAACACAGCCCGGGCGGAAGCTGCCTGTCATGGTCTTTGTTCATGGCGGAGCGTGGCGCGCGTTATCAAAAGACGATGCGTCTGCGCCGGCCGGCACATTTGTCAGCAACGGTTGCCTATACGTAGCGCTGAATTTCTCGAACATCCCGGTAGTACGCCTGCCAGAAATGGCCAAGCAATGCCAACAGGCCATTCTCTGGCTGTATGCAAATATCGAGCGATTTGGAGGAGATTCCAACCGAATATTCGTGTCGGGGCATTCCTCCGGCGGACATCTTTGTGCAGTGTTACTGACCACGGATTGGCCGTCCTTGGGGGCGCCGAAGCATGTGATCAAAGGCGGGGTGGCAATGAGCGGGATGTACGATCTGTATCCCGTGATGAAGTCTTCCAGAAGCAGCTATGTAAAACTCCTAGGGGATGAAATGGCTGAACTTAGCCCAATGAGGCATCTTGACAAAATCAGGTGCCCAGTAATCGTCGTGAGCGGCGATAAGGAAAGTCCTGAATTCAAGAGACAGGCGGCGGATTTTGCGACCGCACTCGCTGGAATGGGCATGCTCAAGCAGAGATTCATCTTGGCCGATTGCAATCACTTCGAGGTGCCTGAGGCGCTCAACAATCAGCGAAGTCCGCTATCTGCCGCAGTGCTCAAAATGATGAGCTAGGAATATCGGGCCTGCGTCCACGTCCAAATCTGCCGGCCCTAGCCGTCTGTCAAGGAAGTCAAAGGCCCGCATGTGAACTGCACCCCAGAAGTTGGACACACATCCAAACTTTGGGGTGTTTTTCATGGCGAAGTACGATGTGAAGTTCAAGCAGGAAGTGGTACAGAAATATCTGGCGGGAGGCAGTGTGACCGGCGCCGGCCGACCAAAGCGGCCAGGCTGCAGCAGGAAAACGGCGAGGTCATCATGGAGCTGGTCGACGTCCAGGTCGATGCCATCAAGGCGTCACGCATGGTCATCAAGGGAATAGAACGGCGGCAGACCGAGGGCGGGGTGGTGGAGGTCGCCCAGGCCTGGTGTGTGTGCAGGCGGAGACGCCATTGCTGAAGACTTCACGGGAGAGGTTTTTTTAAGAGCAATAGCGGAAATAAGTATTAGCGGCAGCTCAGCGTTGAGAAAAAAAGATAAACGGACCGCACAAGCGGTCCGTTTATTTAGTTATTAGGAACAACTCTTACATTAATGCTCGGTTGCATTTGTATAACCTCATCGGATCCCTGCTGATTTGGTGCTGCTGTAGGTACCGCTGGTACTGCAGGTACTGGTGCTGCGGGTGTTGCTGGTGGTGGGGCCGCAGACGTTCTGACTTGGGCAAGCGATTGATTCACCAGATCGCGTACTCCGTGTGGCTGACAAAAAGACTCGTATTCCGCCAGCGAACTGACAACTGTGGTGTAACTAAGTTTTGGACTCGTCCCCACTTCGCCTATGAGCTTGGCGTTATACGTAGCCATGGCGTCTGAAACCAGTCGTTGCACTGCCTTTACGTCCGGCGAGAATACATAAACATCCTCGTAGGTATCGAGCGACGCAGTGCTAAAACTAAACAGAGATCCGACCCCTGCGATGGCCTTGGCTGTTGCATTCGCCAGTCCCATCGCTGATACCGTCAATCCTGATACGAGAGAGGTCTGCTTTCGTCCGTAATTGAGATGCTGCTCAACCTTCCCCAAGGCCGTGAAATACTGCGCGCAACGATACCTCACAAGAGCAAAGCCCTGGTTCAGGAGGTCAAGCTGCTGAGCACCTGTAGCTTGAGGAGCCTGTGCCAAAAGCAAGGATCTATTAAAAACAATATATGGGTCGACTCCCGTAGATTGCCGCGGCCCATTGATGTTCTCGT
>NZ_DASQOH010000066.1:0-16835 GCF_035644555.1 Herbaspirillum sp. | reverse complement strand
CCAGCGCGATTTCTGGATCGCCGAAGCCGGCCTGCAACAGGCCCTGGGCGGCCGCCCCCAAGAAGGAAAACAACCATGAACCCCAGCGACAAACTGCGCCGCCACTTCCTGCAAGGCGCCGCCCTGGCCGTCACCTCTGCGGCGGTGAGCCGGGCCGGCGCCGCCAGCCTGCCCGAAGCCGCGCTGCAAACCAGCCCCGCCACCCAGCCGCCCTTGCCACCGGCCACTGGTCGTCCCTATCAACCGGTGGTCACCCTCAACGGTTGGACCCTGCCCTGGCGCATGAAGAACGGCGTCAAGGAATTCCACCTGGTGGCCGAACCGGTGGTACGTGAAATCGCCCCCGGCATGAAGGCCAATCTCTGGGGCTACAACGGCCAAAGCCCCGGCCCCACCATCGAAGTGGTGGAAGGCGACCAGGTGCGCATCTTCGTCACCAACAAGCTGCCCGAAGCGACCTCGGTACACTGGCATGGCCAGCGCCTGCCCAATGGCATGGATGGCGTGTCCGGCCTGACGCAGCCGGCCATCCCGCCCGGCAAGACCTATGTCTACGAATTCACCGCACGGCGCGCCGGCACCTTCATGTATCACCCGCACGCCGATGAAATGGTGCAGATGGCTATGGGCATGATGGGCTTCTGGGTCACGCACCCCAAGGATCCCGGCTTCATGCGCGTGGACCGCGATTTCGTATTCCTGATGAATGCCTACGACATCGCACCGGGAGCGGCCGTCCCAAAGGTCAGCACCATGCTGGACTTCAATCTCTGGACCTGGAACAGCCGCGCCTTCCCCGGCATCGATCCGTTGGTGGTGCGGCACAACGACCGCGTGCGCATCCGCGTGGGCAATCTCACCATGACCAATCACCCGCTGCATCTGCACGGTCACGAATTCGTCGTCACCGGCACCGATGGCGGCTGGGTGCCGCCAGCGGCGCGCTGGCCCGAAGTCACCACCGACATTGCCGTGGGCCAGATGCGCGCCATCGAGTTCGACGCCACCGAAGAAGGCGACTGGGCCCTGCACTGCCACAAGGCGCATCACACCATGAACGCCATGGGCCATGACCTGCCGACCATGATCGGGGTGGATCAATCCAGGGTGGTCGAGAAGATCAGCAAACTGGTGCCCGACTACATGGCCATGGGCGACAAGGGTGGCTCCATGGGTGAGATGGAAATGCCGCTGCCGGAGAACACCCTGCCCATGATGACCGGACGCGGCCCTTACGGTCCCATCGAGATGGGCGGCATGTTCAGCACCCTCAAGGTTAGGCGCCACCTGGCCCGCGACGACTATCGCGACCCGGGCTGGTACCGCGCCCCGGCTGGTACGGTGGCACATGAATGGAAAGGCGAACTACCCGGCCCGCGCCGCGCACCTGCTGGCGCCACCGGCCAGCCAGGCCCGGCCACGCTGGATGTGGTCAAGCCGGGCGGGCATCAAGGCCATCACTGACACCCCCTCGTTGTTCGACGCTATGAAAGGAAATTCCATGTTACGCACCCTGCTCTTCACCGCTTCCCTCTTGCTGCCGATGCTGGCCGCCCAGGCCCAGGACCAGCCCCCCAAGGTCGATGGCGAAATCCGCAAGATCGACGCTGCTACCGGCAAGCTCACCATCCGCCACGGCGAGATTCCCAACTTGCAGATGCCCGGCATGACCATGGTCTTCAAGGCGGCCCCCGAGATCCTGGCCCGGGCCCGCGCCGGCGAAAAGATCAGCTTCAGCGCCGAGCGCATCGACGGTGCGCTGACGGTGACTTCGCTGGAAGAAAAGAACTAGGCATGGGACACCGGGACGACGCCGCAGCCGGCGCAAATTTCGTCGTCCCGGCGACCATCGTCTCTGGAAGTTAGCGGTATCATCGGGACTCCATTCCATAACAGGCGGCCGGCCGCCGCACAACAAAGGAGACCCGAGATGCCCCAAGCCATCGAGCAAACCCCATCGGCCTATGGCTACCCGCTGCTGATCAAGCAGCTATTGCACAGCGCCCTGGCCACCGCTCCCGAGCAGGAAATCATTTACGGCCAGCGTCGTCTGAGCTATGCCCAGTTCTACCAGCGCGTGCAGCGCCTGGCCAATGTCCTCAAGGAAATGGGCGTACAGGCCGGCAACACGGTGGCCGTGATGGACTGGGACAGCAACCGCTACCTGGAGTGTTTCTTCGCCGTGCCGATGATGGGTTGCGTCTTGCAGACGGTGAACGTGCGCCTGTCGCCGGAGCAGATCGCCTATACCCTCAATCACGCGCAAGCCGACGTCTTGCTGATGAACTCGGACTTCATGCCGGTGTTGAAGCAGATCCGCGGCGAACTCAGCACCTTGACGCGCTGCGTGCTGCTCACCGACGATGGCAGCCCCTGCCCGCGCGGTCCCGGTTTTGCCGGGGAATACGAACAATTGCTGGCCCAGGCCGAGGCCCGCTACGACTTCCCCGACTTCGACGAAAACGCCCGCGCCACCACCTTCTACACCACCGGCACGACCGGCCTGCCCAAGGGCGTCTATTTCAGCCATCGGCAACTGGTGTTGCACACCCTGGCCACCACCGCCGGCCTGGCCTTGCCAGCGCAGCAGGGCCGCCTGCATCGGGACGATGTCTACATGCCCTTGACGCCCATGTTCCATGTCCACGCCTGGGGGCTGCCCTATGTGGCGACCATGGCCGGGGTCAAGCAGGTCTATCCGGGCCGCTACGTGCCTGACACCATCTGCACGCTGATCCGGGAAGAAAAAGTGACTTTTTCCCATTGTGTGCCGACCATCCTGCAGATGATCCTGTCCTCGGAAAAAGCACGCGAGGTGGATCTGTCGGGCTGGAAGATGATCATCGGCGGCTCGGCCATGACCAGCAGCCTGGCCCGGGCGGCGCGGGAGCGGGGCATTGATGTCTTCACCGGTTATGGGATGTCGGAGACTTGCCCGATATTGACGCTGGCGCAGGTGCCCACGGCAGAACTGGGGGGTGAGCGCGAGGCCAACCTGCGCGTGAAGACCGGCCGCCCGGTGCCATTGGTGGCATTGCGTACGGTAGATGGCGATATGAATGATTGTGCGCATGATGGTCAGAGCACCGGCGAAGTGGTGGTGCGGGCGCCGTGGTTGACGCAGGGTTATCTGCATCAGGCTGAGGCTTCTGAAGAATTGTGGCGGGGTGGCTGGTTGCATACCCAGGATATCGGGCATATCGATGGCGAGGGCTATCTGCAGGTGACGGATCGGATCAAGGATGTGATCAAGACGGGGGGTGAGTGGGTCTCTTCGTTGCAGATCGAGGACATCATTGCGCGTCATCCGGCAGTGGCGGAGACGGCGGTGATCGGGGTGCAGGATGGGAAGTGGGGGGAGCGGCCGGTGGCGCTGGTGGTGTTGAAGAAGGATGCGGTCGGAGTCAGCGAGGAAGATATCCGGCAGCATGTGCGGGCTTCGGCGGAGGCGGGGGTCATTTCTCGTTATGGCGTGCCGGATCGGGTGAGGTTTGTGGATGAGCTGGCGCGGACCAGTGTTGGGAAGATCAATAAGCGGGTGATGCGGGAGCAGTATCCGGCTGCTAGCTGATGGTTGGTATGTGTGTTGTGTTGTCTTGACTAGCAGTGATGGTGTTTTTTGGTTTTGGGGTAGTCTGCACGGAATGCTTTTCTGCGCTCTAGCTTAATTGTGTCCTCTCTTCGGTCGGAAGGACGCGCCGGGGGCGGCCCGGCAGCCGCTCACTTTTCTTGTCTCGCCAAGAAAAGTAAGCAAAAGAAGGCGACCGCTACTACCCCGCCCTCCTTCGGAGGGTCCCCGCGTCAGCGCACATCAAAACGGGAAAAATAGAGTCGCTGCGCTCCGACTATTTTTCTGATCCGTTTTGATGTGCGCTGACGCGGCGGGGCAGAAGCGGACGGCTGAAACGGCTCGCCTTCGGCCTCGCCCAGTCTCCGACTCGCCTGCGGCTTCGGGTTGAGATTCTTCGCCTTCGATACGTCGCTGCGCGACCACAGTCCAAACGGTAAATTATTTATACAAAAAAACAGAACATTGCCCGAAGAAAAATGCGATGCCGCAGGCAAGCCAACCCAAAGCCGCAGGCGAGTCGGAGACTGGGCGAGGCCGAAGGCAAGCCGGTTACGCTTTCCCCCTTGGGGGCCAGCCGCCGCAGCGAAGTGAAAAGTGGATCAGAAAAATAGTGGGAGCGCAGCGACTCTATTTTTCCCACTTTTCGCTTCGCTGCGGCGGGAACCCTCCGAAGGAGGGCTGGCTCTTAGGGGGCCGCTTTCTTTGCTTACTTTCTTTGGCGGGCCAAAGAAAGTGAGCGGCTGCCGGGCCGCCCCCGGCGCTCCCCTGCGACCGGAGAGAGAAAAAATTAAGTCAGTGCGCAGAACAGCACACCGTGCAGACTACCCGAACCAGAACCCGCATCCGAACACAACCTAAAGCACAAAACAAAAACGCCGCCCAGCCCAAGCCAGACGGCGTCCAAGTTCATACAGCAAGGATCAGTTGAAGATCACGGTCTTATGCCCATTGAGCAAAATCCGATGTTCGGTAAACCACTTCACAGCCCGCGCCAACACCACACACTCGATATCCCGCCCGATGGCAGTCAGCGTATCCGGCCCCATCGAATGATCCACCCGCTCCACCCCCTGCTCGATGATAGGACCTTCATCCAGATCACCAGTGACAAAGTGTGCAGTCGCCCCGATCAACTTCACCCCCCGATCATGGGCCTGATAATAAGGCTTGGCCCCCTTGAAACTGGGCAGGAAGGAATGGTGGATATTGATCGCCCGCCCACGCAAGGCCTCGCACATCTCAGGCGAGAGAATCTGCATATAACGCGCCAGCACCACCAGATCGATCTGGTTCGCATCCACGATCTCCATGATCCGCTGCTCCTGCGCCCGCTTCACCTCCGCCGGCGCACCGGTCGCCAACGGCAGATGATGGAAAGGAATGTTATAGCTCGCCGCCAGTTGATAGAAATCTGTATGGTTCGACACGATCGCCGGAATCTCCACCGGCAGCAGACCACTCTTGTAGCGGAACAGCAGATCGTTCAGACAATGCCCGATCTTGGACACCATCAGCATCACACGCGGCTTCTTGCCCGCATCATGCAACTGCCAGTTCATCTGCAGCGCATCACCGAGCACGCCGAAATCGGCCCGCAGCGCCGCATCCGAGACCGCCGCGTCTTCCGCAGAAAAATGCACACGCATGAAGAAAAGCCGGGATTGCGCATCGCCAAACTGCGCCGAATCGATGATGTTGCAGCCGTGATCGGCCAGGAAGCCCGAGACGCGATGCACGATGCCGCGCTGGTCCAGGCAGGACAAGGTAAGGATGTATTCCGGGTGAGCCATGAGAATGTACTGAAAAGCGCCAGCGTCCCCACAGGCAACGCCGGGCTGGCGTCACCACCGGCCTGGCAGGCCGGCTAAAAGGACGAAAGGCGCTATTGTCGCACGGCCGGGCGACGCGGACAAATCCCGCGCCATGAAGAAACGCCGCGCACACGACACGGCGAGCCAATGACACCGAAATCGACGCAATTGACCGTCAAAGCCCGCAGATGGCGACACAGATAAGCAGGTTTCCAAAAAGAAACCTGGCCACCCTATCGCCCACGCCACTACGCCAGCCCATCCCCGGATGGCGGCCGGTGCGCCGCACCCGCCACCACCCGCAGTGGCTCTCAGGCAGTCTTCTGCAGCAGATCCTTCTGCTCGTGGCCGCCACCGACCTGCAGATCGCCCGCCAGCTGGCCGCCCTCTTCAATGACCAGCTTGCCGTAGCGGATCTTGCCGGTGACCTTGCCGCTGGAATAGATGACCAGCTTCTGACGCACCGTGAGGTCGCCATCGAACTCGCCCCGGATCTCGGCCAGGTCGATCTCGGCCGAGCCCTTGAAGGCGCCACGTTCGGCGATCTGCACCACGCGGCAATTGATGGTGGCCTGCACCTTGCCTTCCACCACCAGGGTGTCGCAGTCCTCGATCTCGCCCTTGACCTTGATGTTGGGGCCGACGGTGAGCTTGCTGCCGGTCTCCTCGCTGGCGGCCGGTGCGACGCCGCCGGTGCTGGAGACGGAAGAAGGATATTGGTTGGGTTTATTGACGCTGGTCACATTGCCGCCTGTAGAAGAAGAGACGCTGTTGCCCGCACTGCTGAACGGGGAGTTGGTCGAGCTGGTTTCGCGTTTGCCGAAGAGGGATTCCGAGCGAAGCATGTGATCTCCTGAAATGGTGGTGCCTGATGCGAAAAAAATTACACGCGAAAATAGGACGCGCGAAGATGAGCGTGCACACGAGGGCGCACGAAAACGTTGCGATGCCCTGCGAGACCTGCGGTAGCGGTCCGGGAATCAGCGGCGTGTCGCGACGTCGACAGGTCCGACCCTCCCGCGGTGCGCCTGGGCGCGGCCTGATGACACTGCCTGGAGGCATTGTCCGGGAGGAAACCTGTGCGGTTCGGCAGGATGCCTTTTGCAAAGTTCACGACAATTTTGTAACAGCGAAAACCGCATTTCGCTGTCCGCCTGCCGCAGTGATTACAGGGCAAATTATTTATATTTTGAAGCGCCTTGTAACTAAAAAAAATGTAACAGTTGCGCCTCTCATCGCGTCGCCATATGGCGACACCCATTCTTCCACAATCTGCTCTGGCCGTGCTTTCCAAGGCATTTTGAATTTATCGCGACGCACTTTCCGGCAGCGCATGGTGCACCAAAAAACTTAGTCTTTTCGCCTCTTCCTTTCCCCCCACATGGGGTGCCAAGAGGCCGATTCACGGGCGGGAGGATTGCACAAGGCCTGCGCAAGGTCTAGCGTACGACCATGGCGCAGGCGGCTCGACGACGCCACGCAAACCCATGTACGCAACTACGCTCCCTTGTGATGATTCAATGTAAGTGATGAAAATGAATGTGATCGGCTGGGCACATCTGCGCCAGCCGATTTATGATGTGGTCATCGTCGCGGCCCACGCGCTCAACCCCGGCCCGACGGCCGGTCTGCCCTTCTTTCCTGATGAACCCATGAGCCACGATCAGATCCCCTCGCCGGAATCGCTGGATTCCTTTGGCGCCCAACTTTTCCCGGCCCGTCGCGACTCCGCCGCCGCACGGGCGGTGGCCACGCTCATCGCCGTCATCAGCTGGTTCGCCTTCGTGGCGCAGACCGATATCACCATCGGCCGCCTGCTGGCGCGCGGTGGTGGCGTGCTGGCGGGACTGGATCGCTTGACCATGTACCTGACCAACCTCACCATCCTGATGAGCGCGCTGTGCTTTACGTCGCTGGCCCTGTCCCTGAAGACGCCGGTGAGCCGGTTCTTCCGGCAACCGTCGGTGATCTCGGCCGTGGTGGCCTATCTGGCCTTCGTGGGGATTGCGTACAACCTCTTGTTGCGTCATCTGTGGACGCCGACTGGTTTCCGTGCGCTGGTCAACGAGAGCCTGCATACGGTGGTGCCGCTGCTGGCCATTGCCTACTGGATCTTCTTCGTGCCGGTGTTCCGGACCTCGTTGCGCAAGTCCATGCTGTGGCTGATCTATCCGCTGGCCTATCTGTCGCTCACCCTGTGGCGCGGGGCCTTGTCGGGCTTCTATCCCTACCCCTTCATCGACGTCAATGCGCTGGGCTATCCGCGCGTACTGCTCAATGCCACCCTGCTGCTGGCCAGCTTCATCGCGCTGATGGGCTTGTTCATCGCGGTGAACCGTTCCGGCAAGCCGGTGCTGCAGCGCCGCTAGCAGCGCTGCGTGGCCCTAGACGATGGGCTCGGTGATCGCCAGCAGCAGGATGAACAGCATGGAAACGGTAAAACCGGCAGCGATGACCAGGTATTGAAAAGCCTTGAGCAAGATGATCCCCTCCGACGAACTGATCCGCAGCGACCCGGGCTACGGACCATCCCCTGGTCCGCAGCCCTGTCCAGCCCGGTTGCCGGGCCATGCTGCGCGTGGAGCGCAGCCGTATACTCTCGTGGCATTGTAGAGGCATCCGGTCACGCGCCCGGCATCCTACCTTTTCTTTTACGCAATTTTTCATTGTCTCTTGGTGCATATTCCTTCACCTTTTTGATGTGAAACTTGCCCGATCGGGTAAAACGACACATCCTTGTCATACGGTCGCGCTAAGCTGCCCCCGCATCGCGCCAACCCCACAACAATATCCGACAGGAAACTCATCCATGAGCAAGCACGACGACCACAGCGCCGGCAGCCCGCCTGTGCCCAACGATTCCCCCAACACCCCCGCCAGCAGTACCGCCAGCCCCGGCCGCCGCCGCTTCCTGGGCGGCATGGCCGCGCTGGGTGCCGGCAGCGCGCTGGCCGCCTGCGCCACCGAGGGCCAGGGGCCGGCCCCCTATCCCAGCGGCAATCCGGCCGATGCCGCGGCGCTGGACCGCGCCCTGCGCGACAACGTCAAGACCATCGTGGTCATCTACGCCGAAAACCGCAGCTTCAACAACCTCTTCGCCGATTTCCCCGGCCTGGAAAAGCCGCTGTCCTCGGTCAAGGCATCCGACTACCAGCAGCGAGACCGCGACGGCAGCCTGCTCAAGCAATTGCCGCCGGCCTGGAACGGCGTCGTGATCCAGGAACAGAGCATCGAAGGCGTGACCTACCCGGCCGGCAAGCAATACCAGAGCGACCTGCCCAATGCGCCCTTCGCGCTCAAGGGACCGCAGGGCGAAGCCCTGCCGCTGGGCCTGGTCACGCGTGACCTGTGGCACGTGTTCTACCAGAACCAGATGCAGATCAACGGCGGCAAGAATGACGGTTTCGTGGCCTGGGCGGACTCCGGTGGCCTGACCATGGGGCATTACGCCGACACCCGCTACAACATGCGCCTGTGGGACGTGGCACGCGAGTTCGTGCTGTGCGACAACTTCTTCCAGGGCGCCTTCGGTGGCTCCTTCCTGAACCACCAGTACCTGATCTGCGCGGCCCCACCCTACTATCCGGATGTGATGAATTCGGTCTCGCGCACCCAGGTGGCCAAGACCCGCAACAACGATCCGCTCTCGCCGGAACTGGTACCGGCCGAAAACAGCCCCGCCAGCGCCCTGCAAGGCCCGCCCAAGTTCGGGCCCAGCGCGCTCACCCCGGACGGCTACGCGGTCAACACCATGGCCCCGCCCTATTGGCCGACCTGGAGCCGCGACCGCAACAACCCGGCCTATGCCGAACCCAACCAGCCCAGCGTACTGGTGCCGCAGGTGCACGAACACATCGGCGACAAGCTCAACAAGAAGGGTATCGACTGGGCCTGGTATGCCGGCGCCTGGCAGGCCACGCTGGACGAGTTCAAGGACTCCAAGGGCATTCCCAAGATTCCCAATTTCCAGTACCACCACCAGCCCTTCAACTACTTCAAGAACCTGGGCCCGGACAACCCGGCCGAGCGCAACAAGCGCCTGCGTGACGGTGGCCTGGGCGACGAAGCGCGGACCAACCGCTTCCTGGCCGATGTCGAAGCCGGCCGCCTGCCACCGGTGACCTTCTACAAGCCCCAGGGCAACCTCAACCTGCACGCCGGCTATGCCGACATCGCCTCCGGCGACCGTCACATCGCGCACATCATCAAGAGCCTGCAGGCCAGCCCGCAGTGGAAGAACATGGTGGTGGTGATCACCTTCGACGAAAACGGCGGCTGGTGGGATCACGTGGCCCCGCCCAAGGGCGACCGCTGGGGTCCGGGCACCCGCGTACCGGCACTGGTGGTCTCGCCCTTCGCCCGCAAGGGGACGGTGGACCACACCATCTACGACACCGCCTCCATCCTGCGCCTGATCACCCGCACCTTCGGCCTGGAAAAGCTGGACGGTCTCAAGCTGCGCGACGACGCCATGATCGCGCGCGGCCAGCAGCCCATGGGTGACCTGACCAACGCCTTGCAGTTCAAGGCCTGATCCGCCGCCACTGCGTTTTTCACTGGCCAGCCCACGCCGCCCAGGTTCAACCTGCGGCGGCGTTTTTCATTCTGGCGGCCTCTGCAGGATTCAAGGCTCCTCCAGGACATCGAAAATCCAGGCACCAAGCAGAACAAAGCATTCCGACCATTTATATCATGTTGTGATATATTTCAGGCTCAATCCGCTTGCACTGGCCATCCTTCCCTCGCAAGGGTCGTGCAGCCAGCGCCCTACCCTGATTCCGGCATGAAACACAAACGCGACTACACCGCTGACCGGCGGTTGCCCTACCTGTGCGCCATCGCACTGCTGATCGGCGCTCTCTCCACCGGCGCTGCCTGGCTGCTGCTCAAGCTCATTGCGCTCTTCACCAACCTGTTCTACTTCCAGCGCCTGTCCTTTGCGGCCAGTTCCCCGGCCTCGCATACGCTGGGCTGGATCGCCGCGCTGCTGCCGGTGGCCGGCGGCCTGATCGTCGGCCTGATGGCCCGTTATGGCAGTGACAAGATCCGTGGCCACGGCATCCCCGAAGCCATCGAGGCCATCCTCTTCGGCAAGAGCCGCATGTCGCCCAGGGTGGCCGTGCTCAAACCCTTGTCCTCGGGCATCGTCATCGGCAGCGGCGGTCCGTTCGGTGCCGAAGGGCCGATCATCATGACCGGCGGTTCGGTCGGTTCGCTGCTGGGGCAATGGCTGCACCTGACGGCGGCCGAGCGCAAGACCCTGCTGGTCTGCGGCGCCTGTGCGGGCATGACGGCAATCTTCGGAACGCCGCTGGCGGCGGTGTTGCTGGCGGTGGAGCTGCTGCTGTTCGAACTGCGCCCGCGCAGCCTGTTACCGGTGGCGCTGGCCTGCGCGGTGGCCGGCTTCCTGCGGCCCTGGGTGCTGGAGGCGGGTGTGCTGTTCCCGCTTCAGGTGGCCGCGCCGGCCCCGATGGCCCTGCTCTCCTGCCTGGCCGCCGGCCTGGCCAGTGGCAGCCTGGCGGCGCTGCTGACGCTGGCGCTGTATCGCATCGAGGACGGTTTCCATCGCCTGCCGCTGCACTGGATGTGGTGGCCGGCGCTGGGCGGCATCGCCGTCGGCCTGGGCGGGCTGCTGCAGCCGCGTGCGCTGGGCGTGGGCTATGACGTCATCGCCGACCTGCTGAACCAGCACATGCTGGTCTCGGCGGCAGTAGCGCTGCTGGTGGTCAAGGCGCTGATCTGGCTGCTGGCGCTGGGCTCGGGGACCTCGGGCGGGGTATTGGCGCCGCTGCTGATGATGGGCGCCGGCCTGGGACTGGTGCTGGCCCCGTGGCTGCCGGGCGGCTCCCCCGGACTGTGGCCGCTGGTGTGCATGGCCGGCGTGCTGGGCAGCGTACTGGGCGCACCGCTGACCGCCATCGTCTTCGCCTTCGGCCTGACCCATGCCAGCAATGCCCTGCTGCCCTTGATCGCCACCACCACCGTCGCCTATGGGGTCAACGTACTGTGGATGAAGCGCTCCATCATGACCGAGAAGATTGCCCGGCGCGGGCTGCACGTGCACCGCGAATACGGCGTCGATCCGCTGGAGCGTATGCATGTGGAAGACCTGATGTCCGCCCCGCAGGCACTGGATGCGGCCCTGCCGGCCGGTGCCGCGCTGGCGCAATGCCGTGCTGGCACCCACGTACATCGCTACTATCCGGTGACCCATGGACGTCAACTGCTGGGCATGCTGGCCCTGCGCACACTGGAGGCGGCCGACCCGGCCCAGGTCTGCGGCCTGCTGCTGGAACCGGATCGCGGCCATTTGCTGCCGCACCTGAGCGCGCGCACTGCCGCCGGCATGCTGGCGCGGCTGGGCGTGGCGCGCCTGCCGGTAGTGGCCGGCCCGGAACGCCGGCAGCTGGTGGGGATGCTTTCCCTGTCCGACCTGGCACGCGCCAGCGCTGCCCATGCGGAGGAAGAATCGGTGCGGGAAAAACTGTTGGGCAACTAGGCTGTATCGGCCTTACAGCACCCCACCGCTGAGCTTGCACATCAGGTTGTCATGCGAGACCAGCACCACGTTGATGCCGGCATTGCCGTTATCCAGGCGGAATTCGCTGTTGCCGTTGGAGAGCGAAATGCTCCGCACCGCCCGCGTCGCCGTTTCGGTGAGCACGGTTTCGCCGGCCATGTTCAGGCAGGTGAGCACGCAACCTGCCCCGGCGGCGCAACTGCGCGTGATGTCACTGGCCACCGGTGTGGGCGCGGCCGTGCCCATGGCTGGCACCGGCACCGGGACGACCGCCGCCGTAGCAGGGGCGGCCTGTGCCTGCGCCGCCACCCAGGGCAAGCTCAGCAAGGAAAACGCCACGAAGGCGCAACAGATGGAGCGGACCATACGCATGGCTTGCCTACCCTTCTCGCAATCAATAGGCCGCTATTGCATCACAAACAAAAAAAGGGCGCACCTCCTTGCGGAAGCACGCCCAAAAGTCAGCCCCCCTCAGGGCTTCCCGGTAATCCGGTGTGGCGCGACGAGGGCCGCTGCGGTGAACGCAGGCGGCGCTCGTCGCGGCGAAATCAGTAGGTCAAGGTGACGGTGACGGTATCCGAATAGGCACCTGCCAGCGGTGTCTGGGCAGCGGCGATCTGGCCGTACACGGTCAGCGTCTGGGTCAGGCCCGAGCCGGTGCCGGTGGCGGTATCGGTACCGATGGTCGAGCCCCAGTTGTTGGTGCGGGCTGCATCGCGGTACAGCGCATAGTTCAGGGTACCGCCGCCGGCCGCGCTCATCTTGCGGTTGGCCACGGTGGCGCCGGTGCCGGTACCGGCGTCCAGGCCGACGTTGTAGGCGGTGCCGTTGGTGCAAAGCACGGTGATGGTGCCGGACTGGTTGACCACGCTCTGGGTGTAGGCGCCGAAGGCGATGGTCGAACCGACCACGGTGCAGGCGGCGACCACCGAGGCGCTGATGGTCAGCGTGCCGCTGGCGGTGGCAGCGAAAGAAGCAGGTGCACTGGAAGCCAGCACGACGGCGGCGACGGTGGCGGCAACGAAGCGGTTTTTCTTGGCATTGAACATGTCATCTCTCCCTGATTGCTGCCTGGTCCTCGCCCCTCGCTCGGACTTCGTTGTGCAGCTGGTATGGAGAGAACTTTACGTTTTTGTTGTTGCGCCAAGTATCGGGCGGTTCCTGAGAGCGGCGGGAAAATGCCTCAGGAATTCCCTGAGTGATGCAGGGGGGCTCAGGGAGGCAAGCAGCCCGAAAACCCTGGCATCTGCCCGAAAGGCCGGCCCACACTGCCTTTGCGCCAGATCAAATTGCGCATATAGATATGTTAAATGAGTGTTTGCATCAAAATCTATTAGCCGATAAAGTACATTCCCAGAGCAGATTCAATTGCGGCGCCACTTTTCAGATAGAACTGGGCGCCGCGAATCTCTCTCCCGGATACATCTCCCCTACCCTCCTTGCACCGGTCCCAGCCCCACGGCATGCGGCGCCAGTTCCTTGCAGAACCGACAATTCCACCCCATCCAGTGCTGGCCGCGCCGGAACAGCCCGCCGACGCGCAGCCTGCATTTTTGATAGCATGCCGGGATGGATACTTCACATACCCCCGAATTGAACGCCCTGGCCGAATCGGCCGGGATGGGCCTGTCTGCCGTGGTGGCCGGGCTGCGTACCTCACGCGAAGTGACCAACAAGATCCGCTATCGCGGCGAAATCCGCGAACTGCCTTCGCGCGAGGCGATGAAGACGCTGCTGGCGCATCTGCAGGCGGCATTGTTCCCCACGCATTACGGCCACACCGACCTGTCGGACGAGACCATCGATTATTTCGTGGGGAGTCAGTTGAATGCAGCCTTGTGCATCCTGAAGGAACAGGTCCGCCGCAGCCTCTATTTCAGCAGCGACAGCGAAGAAGACAGCCTGTTGCGCGAGCGCGCTGACGTGATCACGCGTGAGTTCGCGCATCAGTTGCCAGGCATACGCGACGTGCTGGTCAGCGATATCCAGGCGGCCTACCACGGCGACCCGGCGGCCTCCAGCATTTCGGAAATCCTGCTCTGCTATCCCGGCACCACCGCCATCATCTACCACCGGCTGGCGCATGCCCTGCATCAGCTGGGCGCCCCCTTGCTGGCACGCCTGATCGCCGACATCGCACACTCGGCCACCGGCATCGACATCCACCCGGCAGCACAGATCGGCCCCAGCTTCTTCATCGACCACGGCACCGGCGTGGTGATCGGCGAGACCACCATCATCGGCCGCAATGTACGTCTGTACCAGGCGGTGACGCTGGGGGCCAAGCGCTTCCCGCAGGAGCCGG
Source organism: Herbaspirillum sp. (assembly GCF_035644555.1). Classification (GTDB taxonomy): domain Bacteria; phylum Pseudomonadota; class Gammaproteobacteria; order Burkholderiales; family Burkholderiaceae_D; genus Herbaspirillum. The sequence continues at coordinate 2,628 of NZ_DASQOH010000066.1, read as the reverse complement.
ACGGTTCGCTGGTCAAGGGTATCCCGCGTCACCCCATCGTCGAGGATGACGTGGTGGTCTATGCCGGCGCCACCCTGCTGGGCCGCATCACCATCGGACGCGGCTCGGTCATCGGCGGCAATGTCTGGCTCACCCATAGCGTGCCGCCAGCCAGCAACATCTCGCAGGCGGAAATGCTGAGCGACTGCCACCAGCCCTGACACCGGCCCTGCCGCTCCTTCAGCCGCCCAGCGGCAGGCAGCGCTGCAACAGATACAGCGCTCCCAGCAAGGCCAGAGCGAACAGGAAGACCGTACCGATCAGCTTGCGCTCGGCCGGTTGCAGGGGCTCCAGCGCGAGGCTGCCGAGTTCCTGGTAGATGTGATGGTCTTGCATGCGGACTCCGTGTCAAAGGACAAGGAGCCCATGCTAGCGAAGCACCGGGCGGCTGTGAACGAAGCGATCGACGCATCGATATCCGCTGCGCGCATAAGCCCGCAGCGACTAGGGACGGGGCGTGGTGCTTGCCTCGGGCAAGGAGGTTGGCTCGCGCCCGCAAGCCACTGCAGCCAGCGCCAGCGCCGATGCCGCCAGGCCATACAGCCATAGCGAGGACATCACCGGCAACAGCAACCCTGCCATCATCGGCCCCATGCCGGCCCCGATATCGCGCCAGATGGCGCGTCCGGCCAGGGCGTGCACGCGATGCGCCGGCGGCGTGCGGGCCGCCACGATGGGCGCCAGCAGCGGCAACTGCAAGGCGCGCAGGATCACGATCAGCCCGGCGAACAGCCACAGCAAGCCGCCGCCGAAACCCACCAGCGCCACACAGGTCGCCAGCGACAGCGTGACCAGCACCTTCACCGCACCGAAACGCTCGGCCAGCCATCCGCCCAGGGGACTCAATACGATCTCGCCGGCATAGCGCAGCGCCATCAGCACCCCGGCCACCAGTTCGCCTTCGGCGCCGAAGGACTGCTTGCTCATGTAGGCCAGTCCGACGATGAACAGCCCGTCCAGCGTCAGACCTTCCAGGAAAGACCACCAGTCCAGCGCATTGGGCAGCTTCCAGCGGCGTGGCTGCGGAGGGGCATAGCCATGGGCCGGCAAGCGACGCGCGGCCAGCAGGCCCAACAAGGCGGTACACGCTACCAGCAGGAACACCATGCGCGGCCCCACATGCGCGGCCAGCAAGGCCGCCGTGGGCAACCACAGCATCGGGCCGATGGCGATCACCCCACGCGAGCGCCCGGAGCGCCGCGCCGCCCCTTGCGGGTTGGAGGTCGACATCGCTTGCGTCGACAGGTTGAGCCCGGCAAACGCCATGCCCCACAGCAGCCGCAGCGGCAGCAGCGCCCAGAAGCCGCTGGCCACCGTATAGCCCAGCGCACACAGGATCGCCGCGCAGACCGCCAGGGTGCAGGTGGGTCGATCGCCACGTCTGGCATAGAAGGCCGCCACCCAGCGATAACCGGCGATGCGCACCAGCCGGTTGGCCGCCAGCAGCACCCCGGCCTCGGCCAGGCTCACGTGGAACTGGTCGGCATACATCGGCAGCAGCAGGTAGAGAACGATGTCGCAGGGCAAGGCGGCCGACAGCGACATGGCGGCATGGCGCGAATCGAGGTCGGCCTGGCGGAGGTCTGGCGTGGTCATGGGCCTGATGTTGCGCCGCGTGGGCGGCGGTGACAAACGATATTAATTCCGGGCATGCGTGATAAAATCTGACGCATGGCCGACCTTTCCCTTCCGCTCAATGCCATCCGGGCCTTCCTGGCGGCGGCCCGCCATCAGAGTTTCACGCTGGCCGCGCACGAGCTCAATGTCACGCATGGCGCGATCAGTCGCCAGATCAAGAATCTCGAAGACTACCTGGGCATGCCGCTCTTCGAGCGCCGCGTGCGTCAGGTGTTGCTGACCGAGCGTGGCCGCCAGTTCTTCGAGGAAGCCAGCCCGGCGCTGGACATCCTGGCCACGGCGGCACGCCGCGTGATGCGCGACGCCCCTACCCGCACGGTGGTGATCAATGTACGGCCGTCCTTTGCGGTGCGCTGGCTGATTCCGCATCTTTCCGATTTCGTGGAGCGTTATCCGGGCATTGCGCCGCAGGTGGTGACCAGCACGGCGGCGGTTGGCCGGGCCGGGTCTTCCTTCGATATCGCGGTGCGGCGGGGGGAGACCAATTGGCCGGAGAGTTTGAAGGTGCAGCGTTTCATGGAGGACGAGCTGGTGCTGGTGGCTTCGCCTGCGTTGCTGAAGTCAATGCCGCTGGAGGGTGTGGCGGGCATCGGGCGGCATACGCTGTTGCTGTCGCGCAGTCGGCGCAATGACTGGGAGGACTGGCGCAGGCTGGCGGGCTTGAAGCGCTCGCGGGGGCAGGCGATGCTGTATTTCGATCACGTGCATTTTGTGTTGCAGGCGGTGGTGGATGGGTTGGGACTGGCGTTGTCGCCGGTGTCGCTGGCGGACAATGATCTGCGCTCGGGGCGGCTGGTGTGTCCCTTGCCTGATTTGCGGATGGCCTTGGCGCCTTATTACCTGGGGATTTCTCCGCAGGCGGGGGCGGAGGCTTTGCTATTTGCCAAGTGGTTGGGGGAGTATCGGGGGATGGCTGGTTTTTATGGCTGAGCTTTTTGGGCTTCGATTTTT
>NZ_DASQOH010000065.1:0-1503 GCF_035644555.1 Herbaspirillum sp. | reverse complement strand
GCGCGGGTCGCCGACCGGCACTTCCCAGCGCGGACCGCCATTGTTCAGGGCCAGGGCCGACAGGCGGCCACCCGGCAGCGCCACGAAGGCGGTTTGCGAACCGATCGCGATGCCCGGCGCATTGCGCAGCGTCAGCGAGGGGACATTGCGCTGGACCATCCAGCGCTGGCTGCCATTGTCGGCATCATACGCCGTCACGCGGTTGTCGATGCTGCGGATGACCACCAGGCCTTCGCCCACGGCGGGGGCGGACAACACTTCGCTGGGCGCCTGGGCACTCCAGGTCGGCTTACCGGAGGCGGCATCGAAGGCCTGGATACGGCCCTTCTGACCGACCACCACCACGGTGCTGCCATCGGTGCCGACACCGGCCGTCAGGTCCATGTCGGTACGGCTGCGCCACAGGGTCTGGCCGTTCTGGGCATTGATACGGACCACGCTGCCGTCATTGGCGGCTGCAAAGATGCTGCCGGCAGCGTAGGCCGGGCTGAACTGGAAGCTGCCCGATTTGCCCACCGAGACCGACCAGGCGGTCTGGACACGCAGCTTCTGGGCGAACTCGACCAGCGGAGCCGGCGGATTCGGGTCTTTCTTGCTGGAAAACAGCGAGCAGCCGGACAGGGCCACCACGGCTGCGGCCGCAGCCAGCTTCAGCGCCAGTGTGCCGGCGCGATGGGATCGAGCAAAGGATGTTGCCTGGGCAGCAGTGGCTGTCACACTACGCATATTCTGTTTCCTCTAAGCGATGATTGGTTTCGCGGTGGGATTGCGGTTCAATTCCTGGGCCACCTGGGCGGCCCTGGCGGCTCGCCGTCCGCGCTGGCAGACGAGGAACCGGCCGATATCTGTCAGGCGGTCAGGCCTTGGGAGCTTCGCCGCCGATGGCATCGAGCTTGATCTGGATGAGCTGACGACCGGGGTCCTTGGCATCGCTCTTTTCCAGCGCCAGCTTGTAGGCGGTGCGCGCTTCGTCGCGCTTGCCCTGGGCCAGCAGCACATCGCCCTTGCGGTCAGCGATGGCACCGGCGAACTGGGCCGGATAGTCGCCGGACAACACCTTCAGCGCTTCTTCATAAGACTTGGCATCCAGCAGCACACCGGCCAGACGCACTGCGGCGATGGCCTTGTATTCCTTGCCGCGACCATGGTCGATCACCCATTGCAGTTGCTTCTTGGCGGTCTCGACGTCATTGGCATCAAAGGCCGACCGGGCCGCCACCAGAGCGCTCATCTCGGCATATGCGGTACCGCTGAACTTGTCCTGGATGTCGCTGGCGGCGCGCTGCACCTTGGCATTGTCCTTGGCGGCGAAGGATCTCTGCTGTTCTTCGTACAGCACCGAAGCCTGCGCCGACTGGCGCCCCTGGTAGGTGTTCCAGCCCGTCCAGGCTGCATAGGCGGCCAGCGCGATGATCAGCGCCCAGGTCACCAGGTTGCCGTACTTCGCCCACCAGGCCTTGATGGAATCAAGCTGTTCTTGTTCTTCGAGATCGTATGCCATGT
>NZ_DASQOH010000064.1:0-119582 GCF_035644555.1 Herbaspirillum sp. | reverse complement strand
CAACCCGGTTGAAATCAGCTGGCTGCAGATCGGCACCCTGTTCCTGCGTGAATTCCGGGCGACCATGCTGTGCTCCTCCTGGGCCATGCCCTTCCTGCGCTTCGACCAGTTCAGCTATCCCGATACGACCTCGCTGCCGGTGCTGCTGATCCACGGCTATGGATGCAACAGCGGCTACTGGCGCTGGATGAGCCTGGAGCTGCGCCAGGCCCACATCACCCACTATGCGCTGGACATGGAGCCGGTCTTCGGCAGCATCGACGAGTATGCGCCGCTGGTGCATGCCGCCGTGCAACGCGTACTGGCCGAGACCGGCCAGAAGAAGATCGTCATCGTCGCCCACAGCATGGGCGGACTGGCCGCCCGCGCCTACCTGCGCGACCACGGCTGCGACCGCGTGGCCCGCGTGATCACCCTGGGCTCGCCCCACCATGGCACGGCCATCGCCAACTTCGGCATCGGCATCAATTGCGGGGAAATGAACTGGCTGGGCCGCTACGAAGAAGGCCGCAGCAGCGAATGGCTGCAAAAGCTGGCCGCCACCGAAGAAGCGGACGCCCTGTCGCACATCGTCTCTATCTACTCCCATCACGACAACATCATCTCGCCGCAGAGCTCGGCCCACCTGGACGGGGCCTGGAATATCCCGGTCATCGGCATCGGCCATGTCGCGCTGGCGCTGGAGCCCTCCATCCAGAAGATGGTGATCGACCTGATCCACAATGCCCGCGAATAGCGTCTGAAAAGGGCAGCCAAAAAGCACAATGCCGTCCAGCACTGGCGGGGACGGCATTGTGAGGATCACCGGGCAACGACCCGGCGGCTCAATAGTACGCAATAGTGAGTGACTGCTTCTTCTTATTTCTTGGTAGCGTCCTGCAGCTTCTGACCGGCCTGCTCCATCTTTTCGCCGGTCTTCTGCGCCAGATCCTTGGCACCTTCCTTGGTCTTTTCGTAGGCCTCCTTGGCCTCTACCTTGGCCTGATCCAGGGCGCCATCGAGCTTGGAGCCGGACTCGCTGGTCTGGTCCTTGGCCTGGCCGGCCACCTCGTCAAGTTTCTTGCCGGCGTCCTGCACGGCGCCATCGATCTTCTTGCCCAGCGCCTCGGCCGGACCCGGCTCTTCCTTCTTCTGGCAGGCCGCCAGCAGGGAAATGGCGGCAACGCTCACGACCACACCGGCCAACAGTTTGGACATCTTGTTCATGTTGTCATCCTTTCCATTCATATAATCGATTCCGAAAGGTCGGAATTCGGGGAAGACGATAGCACAACAGCAAGCACCGGCCCGCCGTCGCGAAAATTGCTTACATTTCTTGCAAATCCGTCGATCATCGCGAAAGATCGGCGAACATCAGCATTTCCTCGTCCGAAAAGCCGGCTGCCCGCCTGGCCTCCAGATTGAACGGCCCACGCAGGGGCGGCGCCTTGTGGCGCAGGCACAATTGGGCGAAGGTGGCTACCGGGTCCAGCTGACGCTGTTCGCACAACCAGTTGAACCAGCGATTGCCAATCAGCACATGGCCCACCTCGTCGCGCATGATGATATCCAGGATCTCTGCCGCCGCCAGGTCGCCCGCCTGCGCCAGCTTGGCACGCACGGGCGGTGCCGCGTCCAGCCCACGGGCTTCCAGCGTGCGCGGCACCAGCGCGATGCGCGCCAGGACATCACCCTTGGTCGATTCCGCCATGTCCCACAAGGCATTGTGGGCGGTGAAATCGCCATAGGCATAGCCAAGCGTCTTCAGATGGTCGGCCAGCAAACTGAAGTGATAGGCCTCTTCATCGGCGACCTGCATCCAGTCTGCGTAGAAATCGCGGGGCATGCCGGGAAAGCGCCAGACCGCATCCAGCGCCAGGTTGATGGCATTGAACTCGATATGCGCCAGGGCATGGATCAGCGCCGCCCGGCCCTCGGGCGTGCCCATGGAACGATGCTTCACCTCCAGCGGCGATACCAGTTCCGGCCGCGCCGGACGGCCCGGGATGCCGCTGCCCGCGTCCAGCGCTGCCAGATCCTCCTGCTCCAGGGGCAGCTCGCCCGCCGACCATGCGGCTCGCAGGCTGCGCACCGCGCTGCACTTCATGCCGGGACGGATTTCTTTCAGGCAAGACAAGGCAGCACGACGCAGGCCGGTGAATGAAAAGACTTCATCTGGGGAAGAGGACTGATCCAAGGAACTGACTTTCAGGGAAGGTAAAATACGCGGTTGAGGACGCCGAACTTGTCTCCATATGAAGACAAGTTCACCGCAAGGCAAGGCATCACATACCGACCAGCAGGTAACGAGGAGACGATTTTATTATGGCGATCTACCAATTGGAGCAGGACACCCCCGAAATCCACGACACCGCCTACGTGGCCGAGTCGTCCACCGTGGTGGGCAAGGTGAAGATGGAGGCGCATTCCAGCGTCTGGTTCAACGTGGCCATCCGTGGCGACAATGAACTCATCACCATCGGCGAGAACAGCAATGTGCAGGAAGGGGCTGTGCTGCATACCGACGTAGGCTATCCGATGGTGATCGGCAAGAATGTCACCATCGGCCACCAGGCCATGCTGCACGGCTGCACCATCGGCGAAGGCGCGCTGATCGGCATCCAGGCGGTGGTACTCAATGGCGCCAGGATCGGCAAGAACTGCCTGGTCGGCGCCGGCGCGCTGGTGACCGAGGGCAAGGAATTCCCCGACAACTCGCTGATCATCGGCACCCCCGCCAAGGCGGTTCGCCAGTTGAGTGAAGAAGATATCGCGCGCATGCACGCCGGCACGGACAGCTATGTCCAGCGCGCGCAACAGTTCAAGGCCAAGCTCAAGCGCATCGCCTGAGCCGCCAAGCAAAGGAAACAATGAAAGACACGCTGCAAAAATTCCTGGTCGACAACGCCCCCGTGCGGGGCGAGCTGGTCGAAATCTCCGACACCTGGCGCCAGGTCCAGGCCCGCCGCGCCTATCCGGTCGCGGTACGCACGCTGCTGGGCGAGATGCTGGCGGCGTCCGCCCTGCTCTCGGCCAACCTGAAGTTCAATGGCATGATCGTCATGCAGATCCACGGTGATGGCCCGGTCAAGCTGCTGGTGGTGGAGTGCGACTCCGAACTGCAGCTGCGCGCCACCGCCAAGCTGGCCGACGATGCGCAGATCGCCGACGACGCCACCCTGAGCGACCTGGTCAACGCCAACGGGGATGGCCGCTTCGTCATCACCCTCGACCCCAAGGACAAGCTGCCCGGTCAGCAGGCCTACCAGGGCGTGGTGCCGCTGGATGGCGACAGCGTGGCTACCGTGATCGAAAACTACATGCTGCGTTCCGAGCAACTGGACACCAAGCTCTGGCTGGCCGCCGACGAACACGTCTCACGCGGCCTGCTGCTGCAGAAGCTGCCCACCATTGGGGGCACCGCCGCCCCCACCGCCAAGCCTGAGGGCGAGCTGGAAGCCTGGAACCACATGGTCATGCTGGGCGACACCTTGCGGCGCGAGGAATTGCTCTCCACCGACATCGCCACGCTGATGCACCGCCTGTTCTGGGAACAGAACATCCGCGTCTTCGACCCGGTACATCCGCAGTTCCACTGCTCCTGCTCGCGCGAGAAGGTCGGCAACATGCTGAAGATGCTGGGCCAGGAGGAAATCGCCGAAGCACTGACGCAGATGGAAAAGCTGGCCATCGACTGCGACTTCTGCGGGCAGCACTATGAGTTCGATGCGGTGGATTGCGCGCAACTGTTCGTGGCCGATGTAAGTGGTGCGAGCGAGGCGGGAGAGGTCCGGCATTAAGGAGGCAGGCTACCCGGAAAAGGGCCGAATTTATTCGGGAATGTCCAGCAAATCGGCACGGGTAGCCACTTCAGCTAGCCGGCGCGGCACTGTCGCTGACGGAACGCGCTTATAATCGCCGGATGCCTTCACCTATCCGCCCTTTCCCGGAATATTCTCGTCTGGCCCGCGACCGCGCCCCGGAGGCGACCGGTCCTCAAGACGAGGATGAACAGCGCTTGCAGGCCTTGATCCATGAAGGCCTTGAATCCGGCCCCGCGATCAATGTTGGTATCGACGAGCTCGCCGACCAGCTTCGCGCTCGTATCCACGCACGCTCCGCCAAAGCTCGTTGACGACTCGTTGACGATTTCGCGTGCACATCAGCCTGAATCTAAGTCCCGTCGCGAAACGCGACATTCTGGACATCTCCGACTATTACGCTGAAGTTTCCGTCGCCTTGGCGGAACGCTTTGTCGAAGAACTTCAACGCAGCCTGCATGGCCTCACGCAGCACCCCGACAAGGGCTCCCGACGATACGCACACCTCTTGCCAGATCGCTCGCTGCGCACGTGGCCGCTAGATCGCTTCCCCTATCTGCTGTTCTATCGTTCACACGATGAAACACTCAAGCTGCTGCGTGTACTGCATGAAAGACGAGCGCTCACCCGCAAGCTGATGAAGCATTAGGGCGTGCCGGAAGCAAACGCCGAACGGGATCACTCCTGATCCGGCACCAGCAGCGCCATCTGTTGCGCATCCAGGTAAGTCCACTCCCCCTCCTCCAGTCCCAGCGCCTCCAGATGCAAGCCACCGATGGCGACCCGGGACAGCGCGCTGCAATGATTGCCGGCGGCAGCCAGCATGCGCTTGACCTGATGGTATTTGCCCTGCTCCAGCACGATCTCCAGCAGGTGCTCGCCCAGTTGGCGGCAGCGGGTGGCGGCCAGCGGGGCCGGTTCGTCGTGCAGTTGCACGCCCGCCTTCAGCTGGTCGATCAGCGCCTGGGTCACCGGCTCGGCGGTGGTGGCCGCATACACCTTGGGGACGTGGCGCTTGGGTGAGGATTGGGCGTGGATGAAGGCGCCGTCGTCGGACATGAGCAGCAGCCCGGTGGTATCGTGATCCAGCCGCCCCACCGGTTGCACATCGCGCCAGGTGAACTGCTCCGGCAGCAAGGTCAGTACGCCCGGATGATGGCTGGGCTTGCGCGAGCACTCGATGTTGGGCGGCTTGTTGATGGCGATGTAGACGTGCTCGCGGTATTCCCACTCTTCCTCGAAGATGGTCAGCACCAGCCCGGTGGTATCTGGCGTGGCCCGGTAATCGTCCACCACTTCACCACCGATCGAGACTTCACCATCCTCGATCAGTTCGCGACAATACTTGCGCGAACCGAAACCCTGCGATTGCAGGATTCGGTCCAGGGTCAGCTTGGCCATGTCAGCCTTCTCCTTGTTCGTTCTGTCCGGACTTGCCGGCCTTGGCCTGCTTGGGTTCCAGGATCTGGCGGGCGATGCCACGCAGGATGTTGACCTCTTCGGTCTCCAGCTGGGCGCGCGAGAACATGCGTTTCAAGCGCGGCATCAGTTTCTTGGGATTGTCGGGATTGAGGAAATCGATGGACACCAGGGCCTGTTCCAGGTGGGCAAACATCCCCTCGATCTCGGCCACGCTGGCACTCTGGCCATGGAAGCCGACCTCGCCCGGCGCGCGCGCATCGCCGCTGGTCTGCATCGGCCCGCCCTGCACTTCCAGCTCCGTCATGCGGCACTCGTAGGCCAGCACCTGCACCGCCTGCGCCAGGTTCAGCGAGGAATAGTCGGGGTTGGCCGGGATGTTCAACAGCGCCTGGCACTTCTGCACCACCTCGTTGGGCAGGCCAAAGCGCTCGTTACCGAAGAGCAGCGCGGCATTGAGCCCGGTATCGCGTGACAGCTGGCCCGCCAGCTCGCGGGGCGAGACCACCGGCGGCGAAAACTCGCGCAAGCGGGCGCTGACGGCGGCGGCAAAGTTGCAGCCTTGCAACGCTTCTTCGACACTGCCGACGATGCGTGCATTTTGCAACACATCCAGGGCACCACTGGCGAAGGCAATGGCTTCATCTTCCTTGACCGCGTCCGGAAAGCGCGGATTGACCAGCACCAGCTCCGAAAAGCCCATGGTCTTGATGGCCCGCGCCGCCGAGCCGATATTGCCCGGACTGCTGGTATTGACCAGAACGAAACGCAAACGGCTGAAAAGAGATTGTCCTGACACTTGCTTGTTCATTTAAAATAGCGGGATTCGCGCCCCAGGATAGGATATTGGCAAAACGTCAATATTGCAGCAACAGATCAAACCCAGGTTGGCTCAGGTTGATCGATTTGCGCCCCGGACTGCATGGCAAACCCGCAAGCATAACAGCCGCGGGTGGCGCAACGCTCATTAATTTCATCGTCGCACTGGTTTGACTGCCGGGTTTCGCCTGGCCAGCTGTTCCGCAAGCTTGACGCGGGAGGCCGGCCCGTCGGCCATGGCGACGATGAGCAACGCAGCCATCGTCAACGATGGCCGCAATTTTAACGGAACCATCGGAATGATCATCCCACCCATGCTCAACACGGCGATCAAGGCAGCTCGCCGCGCCGCCACCATCATCAACCGCGCGTCCTTCGACGTGTCGCTGCTGAAGGTTTCCAAGAAGTCGCACAACGACTTCGTCACCGAAGTGGACAAGGCCGCCGAGGATGCCATCATCGACGTGCTCAAGAACGCCTACCCCGACCACGCCATCCTGGCCGAGGAATCCGGTGCTTCCGACAACCTGCACGATGAAAACGAAAACGTCTGGATCATCGATCCGCTGGACGGCACCACCAACTTCATCCACGGCTTCCCGCAATACTGCGTCTCGATCGCCCTGCAACAGCGCGGCATCATCACCCAGGCGGTGGTCTACGACCCTACCCGCAACGACCTGTTCACCGCCTCCAAGGGCGCGGGCGCCTACCTGAACGAAAAGCGCATCCGCGTGGGCAAGCGCGACAAGATCGCTGACGCCCTGATCGGCACCGGCTTCCCCTTCCGCGACCTGGACGGCCTGAACGAATACGTCACCATGTTCAAGGTCATGACCGAGCACAGCGCCGGCCTGCGCCGCCCGGGTGCTGCCGCCCTGGACCTGGCCTATGTCGCCGCCGGCCGCCTGGACGGCTTCTTCGAGAAGGGCCTCAAGCCCTGGGACATCGCCGCCGGCTCCCTGCTGGTGACCGAAGCGGGCGGTATCGTGGGCACCTTCAAGGGCGACTCCGACTACCTCTACAAGGGCGACGTCATCGCCGGCAGCCCGAAGATCTTCGCGCAACAGGTCAACCTGCTGTCCGAATTTGCCTGATCCTTCACTTTTGCTTAAGCTCGTCTCGTGATCACACCCCGGTAGCCGCACTGGCATTGCTGCTATAGTGCCGCTACCGGCGATGACCGAGGAGACGACATGACCACCCCGCCTGACGCAGCCACGCTGCCCCAGTCCAGTCCTTCCGCCTGCGCCTTGCCGGCGGGCTACCACAGCGTCACTCCCTACCTGATCGTGCAGGCCTCCTCCGAGGCCATCGCGTTCTACGGCCGTGCCTTCGGCGCCGTGGAAGTCATGCGCCTGGACGGTCCCCACGGCAAGGTCTGGCACGCCGAAATCCAGATCGGCGATGCCCGCGTGATGCTGGCCGACGAACATCCCGAGCTGGGCTTCCTGAGTCCGCAGACGCTGGGCGGCGCAGGCGTAAGCCTGCTGGTCTACGTGGCCGACGTCGATGCCGTCTTCAGCCAGGCGATTGCCGCCGGTGCCGTGCAATTGCGACCGGTGCAGAACCAGTTCTACGGCGACCGCTCCGGCACCCTGCGCGACCCTTTCGGCCACGTCTGGTCGATTGCCACCCACATCGAAGACCTCAGCACCGAAGAAATCTGCGCGCGCTCACGCGAACTGCTGGCGCGCCGCTGCAAGAAGCTGGTCGATCACAACAACTGAATCCTGCCGCACATCTCCACCATGCCCTTTGCCCTGAGCGACAACCGCAAAATCCACTACCAGGTCGAGGGTGAAGGCCCGCCCCTGCTCCTGCACCATGGCTTTACCAGCAGCCTGGAAGCCTGGCGCTTCTTCGGCTTCACCTCGGTGTTGCGCCAGCATTACCAGGTCATCATGTTCGATGCCCTGGGCCATGGCCAGAGCGACAAGCCACATGAAACCGCCGCCTACACCCAGCTGCAGCGCTGCCGCGACGCCGTGGCCGTGCTGGACGCCCTGCAGATCGAGCGCGCCCATTTCTTCGGCTACTCGCTGGGCGGCTGGGTCGGCTACGGGCTGGTACGGCATGCGCCACAGCGCCTGCGCAGCCTCATCCTGGGCGCCGCCCATCCGTATGAAGACCGCAGCTGGGATGGCTTCCACGGCATCGACGGCCGCGACCCCGAGGCCTTCATCGCCACCTTCGAAGCCCTGCTGGACGAACAGATTTCGCCCCAGGTGAAGATGCTCATCCGCGCCAACGACCTGGTGGCCCTGGCCGCCGCCGCCCAGCAACCGCGTCCCTCGCAGCAAGACCTGCTGGCACGGATGGACCTCCCCTGCCTGCTCTTCTGCGGCGACGCCGATGCGCGCCATGCCGCCGTCGAGCGCACTGCGGCCTTGTTGCCACAGGCAGAATTTGTCAGCCTGCCCGGCGTCACGCATTTCGGCGGATTGATGCAAAGCGCGCTGGTACTGCCTCCCGTGCAATCCTTCCTGGCCCGGCAACACGGATGAGCTGCCCGCATCCGCATGCAAAATAAATCACGTCGCCCGCAGACTGCGCTGTTATACTGCGGCCTGCGCGGCGTATAGCCAGTCAAGTCCGCGCCCTCCTCAAGTTCCAACCCGTTTGCCTGCGACTGGCGCCCGTACGGGGCCACAGGCCAAACCCATTTTCAGAGTCTCATGTCATTTTCCGCGCTCGGCTTGTCCGACGAAATCGTTCGTGCCGTTTCCGAACAAGGCTATACCTCCCCCACCCCGATCCAGGCCCAGGCTGTCCCCGCAGTGCTCTCCGGTGGCGACCTGCTGGCCGGCGCCCAGACCGGCACCGGCAAGACCGCCGGCTTCACCCTGCCGCTGCTGCAACGCCTCTCGGCCATGCCGCGCAACAAGATCAACGGTCATCTGCCGATCCGCGCCCTGATCCTGGCCCCCACCCGCGAACTGGCGGCCCAGGTCGAGGAAAGCGTGCGCCAGTACGGCAAGTACCTGCCACTGACCTCGGCCTGCATCTTCGGAGGTGTCGGCATCAATCCGCAGATCACGCTGTTGAAGCGCGGCGTCGATATCCTGGTCGCCACCCCCGGCCGCCTGCTGGACCACATGCAGCAAGGCACCGTGAACCTGCAGCACATCCAGATCCTGGTGCTGGACGAAGCTGACCGCATGCTGGACATGGGCTTCATCCGCGACATCCGCAAGGTGCTCGCCGCCCTGCCGCCCAAGCGCCAGAACCTGCTGTTCTCGGCCACCTTCGCCGACGAGATCAAGAAGCTGGCCGACAGCCTGCTGAACAACCCGGCCCTGATCGAAGTGGCCCGCCGCAACTCCACCGTGGAAGTGATCGCGCAAAAGATCCACCCGGTCGACCGCGACAAGAAGCACCCCATGCTGGCGCACCTGATCAAGACCCACCAGTGGAAGCAGGTGCTGGTCTTCACCCGCACCAAGCACGGCGCCAACAAGCTGGTCGAGCAACTGGCCCGCGATGGCATCACCGCCATGGCGATCCACGGCAACAAGAGCCAGTCGGCCCGCACCAAGGCCCTGGCCGAGTTCAAGGACGGCAAGCTGACCGCCCTGATCGCTACCGACATCGCTGCCCGCGGCATCGACATCGACCAGTTGCCGCACGTGGTCAACTATGATCTGCCCAACGTGCCGGAAGACTACGTCCACCGCATCGGCCGTACCGGCCGCGCCGGCGCCACCGGCGAAGCCGTGTCGCTGGTCTGCGTGGACGAGCGCGACCTGCTGCACGACATCGAGCGCTTCATCAAGCGCGAAATCCCGGTGGAAGTGATCGCCGGTTTCGAACCGGACCCGACCGCCAAGCCGCAACCGATCCAGCTGCGCAGCGGCCAGGGTCGTCACCAGAACGCCGGTGGCGGACGTGGCGGTCAACGCAATGCACCGCGCAAGCCGGCTGCAGCCGGCAATGGTAATGGCGGCTCCAAGCCGGCCAACGCCGGTGGCGGCGCAGCGCAGCAGGCCAAGCCGCGCAATCCCGGCAATGGCAATGCGCCGCGCGGCCAGGGTCGTCCTCAGGGCGGCCAGGCCGGTAATGGCGGTGGCAACGGTGGCAATGGCGGCAACAACGCCAATCGCGCCCCCCGTCCGGCCAATGCCGCGCCGGCCCGCAGCCAGGGTCAGCCGCGCCAGGGCGGCCCGCGTCCGTCCGCGCTCACGCACGGCGGCCAACGCGCCAGCGGCAAGTAATCCGGTCGCGGCACGTCGATTCGATCAGAGGAAAGGGAAGATATGGCAGTTTCCGTCGTCAAGGCCGATCTCGACAATGCAGCCCACGCGGCCGCACTGTTCGAGACCCTCAACGCCTATGCCAGCGACGCCATGGGCGGCGGACAGGCCTTGTCGGACTACGTACGCCAGAACCTGGCGGCAGAACTGAAGAAACGTTCCACCGCCCATGTCTTCCTGGCCTTCGACGGCGACACCCCCGCTGGTCTTGCCACCTGCATCGAAGGGTTCTCGACCTTTTCCTGCAAGCCGCTGCTGAACCTGCATGACCTGGCCGTGATGCCGGCCTATCGCGGCCAGGGCGTGGCCCGGCAGTTGCTGGCCAGCGTGGAACAGCAGGCCCGCGCACTGGGCTGCTGCAAGCTCACGCTGGAAGTCCTGGAAGGCAATACGGTGGCCCGTTCGCTGTATCGCGCCAGCGGCTTCGAAGGCTATGAATTGAAGGCCGAGACCGGCAAGGCGATGTTCATGCAGAAACTGCTGGACTGAACCTGCGCCTGCCCCTTACGCCCGCCCGCACATGACAACGCCCGCATCATCGATGCGGGCGTTGTCTTTTGAAGAGCCGATTTGAAGAACCGGTGACGCGCTCAGCAGCGATACCCCGGCCCCGCCTCCTGCACCAGCCGCAAGGCCGCCTCCCAGGCCAGGTCGATGATGCCGCTGGCCTGGTCGTTGTCGAACTGGCGTGCGGCACGCAGGCGCACTTCCTCCGCCGGCAGGTGCAAGGCGGCCCCACCCGCTTGCGCCGCCACCTGCGCCTGGCAGGCCCGTTCCAGGAAATAGATTTCATGGAAGGCCGCCGCCACCGATTCCCCCGCCGCCAGCAAGCCATGGTTGCGCAGGATCATGGCCTTGTGCGACCCCAGCGCTGCCACCAGCCGCTCCCGCTCTTCGGTATCGAGGGCGATGCCTTCGTACTCGTGATAGGCCAGCTTGCCGTAGAACTTGAGCGCATGCTGGCTGATCGGCAGCAGCCCGTCACGCTGGGCCGAGACCGCGATCCCGGCCGTGGTATGCGTGTGGATCACGCAATGCAGGTCCGGCCGGGCCTGATGCACCGCCGAATGGATCACGAAGCCGGCGCGATTGACCCGCTGCGCCGGCGCGGCGGTGCTGCCCATCTGCACCGCCTGCCCCTGGGCATCCACCTTGACCAGATCGGAAGCGCGCATCTCGTGGAACAGCACGCCATAGCGATTGATCAGGAAGTGACCAGCCTGCCCCGGTACCCGCGCCGAGATGTGCGTATCGATCAGGTCGGTCATGCGGAAATGCGCCAGCAGCCGGTACAGCGCCGCCAGTTCGCAGCGCGCCTGCCACTCCACATCCTCGGCCCCCGTCAGGCCCAGCCGGCGGGCGGCGGCCTGCTCGGCTTCATCAAACTCGACGCCGGCCATGACTCACTTGCCCTGGTTGAGCGCAGCCGGCATGGCGCTGCCCTGCAGCTTGTACTTGGCCAGCAGCTTGTCGTAGGTCCCGTTGGCCTGCAGGCGCTTCAGGGCCTCCAGCACCGCATCACGCAGGCCCGGTTCGCTCTTGGAGACCGGAATGCCGGTCTCCTGCGCAAACAGCGGCTGCCCCAGCAGGACATAGGTATTGGGTTCCATGCCCTGGAAGTAAGGCAGGGTCTCGCTGCCCTGCACCGCCACGTCGATGCGGCCGGTCTTCAACTGGGTGCGCGCATCCACCGAGCCTTCGGTGCCGATCACGGTGATGGCCGGCTTGCCCTTGGCTTCGCAGTTATCCTTGCTCCAGCCGGCGATCTGGCCCGGCCAGTTGGTATTGCGGCTGGCACCGACCTTGGTGCCGCAGACGTCGGCGATGCCCTTGATGCGGGCCGCATTGGCCTGCAGCGTGAAGAATTGCGGGCCAGTCTTCATGTAGTCGATGAAATCGGCCACCTTCTGGCGTTCGGCCGTGTCGCTGATGGCCACCATGGCGATGTCGGCGCGGCCGGTGGTGAGCGAACTGAAGACCTGGGCAAAGGCGGTTTCCTGGTACTCCACCTTCAGGCCCAGTTCCTTGGCGATGGCCGCCCCGAGGTCGATGTCCAGCCCCATCAGCTCGCCCGTGGCCGGGTCCTTGTAGGCGATGGGCGGGTAGTTGGCCTGCGAGGCGATGACCAGCTTGCCGGCCTTCTTGATGCGGTCCGGCAGATCGGCCGCGTGTGCGGCGCTGGCGGCCAGGGTGACGGTGGCGGCCAACGTAGCCAGGCCCAACATGGTCTTGTGTTTCAGCTTCACGGGATTCCCCTTTCTGGTTGAGTTCTGCAATGCCGCATCAGGCCAGGATGGCCGCGATGAATTCCTGGGTACGTCGGTGCTGCGGGCGCGCCAGCACTTCACCGGGGGTGCCGGCCTCGATCACCTGGCCGCCATCCATGAACACCACCCGGTTGGAGACTTCACGTGCAAAGCCCAGCTCATGCGTGACCACGATCATGGTCATGCCGCTTTTGGCCAGATCCTTCATCACCGCCAGCACTTCGCCGACCAGCTCCGGGTCCAGCGCCGAGGTCGGTTCATCGAACAGCATCAGCTTGGGCCGCATGGCCAGTGCGCGGGCAATCGCCACGCGCTGCTGCTGGCCACCGGAAAGTTCAGAGGGATAGGCATCGGCCTTGCCCGCCAGGCCCACCCGGGCCAGCAGGGCCAGCGCCTCTTCCTTCACTTCGGCACGACGGCGCTTCTGCACCACCACCGGGCCTTCCATGATGTTCTGCAGTGCCGTCATATGGGCAAACAGGTTGAAGCGCTGGAACACCATGCCGCTGGCCAGGCGTTGGCGGGCGATCTCGCCGTCGGACAGCTCGATCAACTGGTCGCCACGGCGGCGATAGCCCAGCAATTCACCGCCGACCCAGATGGCCCCGCCATCGATGCTTTCCAGCTGGTTGATGCAACGCAGGAAGGTGCTCTTGCCCGACCCCGAAGGACCGACGATGCAGGTCACGGCACCGGCCTCGACGTCCAGGTTCACGCCCTTGAGCGCGTGGAAGCCACCGTAGTATTTCTGGACCTCATGGGCCACGATCATGGGTGTGCTCATCCTGTGGCTCCCTGTGTGCCGGCCGCACGGGTACGTGCCCGGGCACGGCGCTCGCGGGAAAATACCTGTTCCAGGAAATGCTGGCCGATGGAAAACACCGTCACCACCGCCAGGTACCAGATGGTCGCCACGATCAGCAGTTCGATCACGCGGGCATTGGCGAAATAGATGGTCTGGGCGTTGTGCAGGATTTCGGAAAACTGGATCACGCTGGCCACCGAAGTCAGCTTGATCATGCTGATCACCTCATTGCCCACCGGTGGGATGATCACCCGCATGGCCTGCGGCAGCACGATGCGGCGCAAGGCGGTCAGGCGCGTCATGCCGATGGCCTTGGCGGCCTCGGTCTGGCCGTTGTCCACCGCCAGGATGCCGCCGCGCACCACCTCGGCGGTATAGGCGCCCTGCCCGATGCCCAGTCCCAGGAGGCTGGCCACGAAGGGCGTGATGATGTCCACCGTGCGCGCCTCGAACCAGCCGGGAATACCCATGGTCGGGAACACCAGCGCCAGGTTGAACCACAGCAGCATCTGCAGCAGCAGGGGCGTACCCCGGAAGAACCAGATGTAGAAGGTCGCCACCGCCTTGAGCAGCTTGTTGGGCGACATCACCATCACCGCGAAGACCACGCCCAGCACGATGCCCACCACCATCGCATAGATGGTCATGAGGATGGTGTTCAGGAGACCCTGCAGGATCACCTTGGCCGTCATGAACTTGGCCACCACCGCCCACTCGATCTGGCCGTGGGCGAAGGCGTGTACCACGAATCCCAGCGCCAGCAGGATCAACGCGGCCGACAGCCAGCGTCCGTAGTAGCGGCGCGGTACCACCTTGAGGTGGTCGATGGCATAGGGAGAGATGGTGCTCATGCTGTCGCTCCCGCTGCTGATGGCAACACCGCCTGCTGCGTCCACTGGCGCTGCACAGCCACGGTAGCCTGCAATCTCTCCAGCTGAGCCTGCACCTGCAGCGGTGCGGTACCGCCATGGCCGCTACGCGCCGCCACAGCGGCCTCGGGCGTGAGAACCGTTCGTACTTCCGGCAACAGATGTGAACTAATGACTTTCAACTCTGCATCGCTCAGCTGGTGCAGCTCCACTCCGCGCTCTTCGCAGGCGCGCACCATGGCACCGGTGATCTCGTGCGCCTGGGCGAATGGCACACCGCGTCGCGACAGCCAGTCCGCCACTTCGGTGGCGAGGGTGAAGCCCTGGGTGGCATCGGCGCGCATGCGCTCCTTGTTCACCTGCAGCGTGCGCATCATGCCGGCCATGGCGGGCAAGACCATGTGCAGCACGTCGATGGCCTCGAAGGCCGAATAC
The DNA here is from genome assembly GCF_035644555.1 of Herbaspirillum sp. Lineage (GTDB taxonomy): Bacteria > Pseudomonadota > Gammaproteobacteria > Burkholderiales > Burkholderiaceae_D > Herbaspirillum. The sequence goes on along the minus strand of NZ_DASQOH010000064.1, from coordinate 104,915 downwards.
TTGTCTTCGGACAGATCGCGATTGTAGGAAAACGGCAGCCCCTTCAAGGCCACCAGCATGTCCATCAGCAGCGAGATCAGGCGCGCCGAACGGCCACGCGTGAGTTCGGCGATATCGGGGTTCTTCTTCTGCGGCATGATGGAACTGCCGGTGGAGAAGGCATCGTCCAGTTCCACCCAGCGGAACTGGCGCGACACCCACAGCGTGACTTCTTCCGACAGGCGCGAGAGATGCGTCCCCAGCATGGCACAGACGAACAGGAATTCGGCCACGTGATCACGGCTGCCGACGGCATCGATGGAGTTTTCGCAGGGGCCGTCATAGCCCAGCTCGGCGGCCGAGATCGCCGGATGCAGGGCAATGGCGGACCCCGCCATGGCCGCCGCACCCAGCGGCGAATAGGCGGCGCGCCGGTCCCAGTCGATCAGGCGCGAGATGTCGCGACTGAAGGTCTGCGCATGGGCCAGCAACTGGTGTGCAAACACCACCGGCTGCGCCGCCTGCAGATGGGTGAAGCCGGGCACCAGCGTATCGAGATGCTGGCCGGCCTGGTGCGTCAGGGAGTCCTGCAGGTCCAGCAGCAAGGCGCCGATGGCGCGTGCCTGCTCCCGCAAATAGAGCTTGAGGTTGTTGGCCGCCTGGTCATTGCGCGAACGGCCGGCCCGCAGCTTGGCGCCGGTCGGGCCGAGCGCTTCCACCAGCACGCGCTCCATGAAGGTATGCACGTCCTCGTCGCCTGCCGTGGGCCGCACGGCACCACTGGCGATGGCGGCATCAAGTTCGCCGAGCTTGGCGACGATGGCGTTGCATTCGGCCTCGGTCAGCAGCCCGGCCAGGCGCAACTGGCGCGCATGGGCCTGGGACGAGACGATGTCGAAACGGGTCAGCCGGAAATGATCCAGGCCGCCCCGCGAGAGTGTCATCAGGGCCGGGTCGGGTGGCGAACGGAAACGCGCGCCCCAGAGGCGGGTATCAGTCATGCTGCTTCCTTCTCATGCGGTAGTGGCGGGGTGATGCAATGGGTTGCAGTATCGGGCGCGCGATCAGGCACGATATTTCACACCCGGGAAGACACAGAGCATTTCGTATGCCAGGTTGGCCGCCACCAGCGCGGTGGTGCCGGCCTGGTCATAGGGTGGCGAGACCTCGACCACGTCGGCCGAGACGATGTCCAACCCCTTGCAGCCACGGATGATCTCCATCCCCTGCTGCACCGTCAGTCCGCCGATTTCCGGCGTGCCGGTGCCGGGCGCGAAGGCCGGATCGAGGCCATCGATATCGAAGGTGAGATAGACCGGCCCGTCGCCCATCTGCGCGCGCACCTCTTCCATCAGCGGCGCCAGCGAGCGATGCCAGCACTCCTCGGCCTGCACCACCCGGAAACCCTGGGCGCGGCACCAGTCGAAGTCGTCGGCGTGGTAACCGGTACCACGCAGGCCGATCTGCACCACCCGCTTCGGGTCCAGCAGGCCTTCTTCGAAGGCGCGCCGGAAGGGTGTGCCGTGGGCGATCTTCTCGCCGTTCATGGTGTCGTTGACGTCGGCATGGGCGTCCACGTGGATCAGCCCGACCGGACCGCGATGACGCGCCATGGCCCGCAGGATGGGCAAGGTCAGCGTATGGTCGCCGCCCAGGCTGATGGTCTTGCAGCCGGTGGCATAGATGGCGTCGTAGGCTTCCTCGATCATGCGCACCGAATCCAGCAGGCTGTAGGGATTCAGGGCCACGTCGCCGAGATCGGCCACCTTCAGCGAATCGAAGGGCGCGGCCCGGGTGGCCATGTTGTAGGGGCGCAGCAGCACCGATTCGGTGCGGATCTGGCGCGGACCGAAACGCGTGCCGGAGCGGTTGGAAGTGCCGATATCCAGCGGCACGCCGACGAATCCGACGTCCAGGCCAGCGGGATTTTCCACATGCGGCAGGCGCATCATGGTGGCAATCCCCCCAAAACGGGGCATCACATTACCCCCGAGGGGCTGATATAGTGCATGTTCCATCGATGCTTATCCTTGTATCGCCAATGAGCTTGAATGCATTCTAGCGAGGCATGATTAGCGAAAATATATCGATGTGGCGACGTTTACATCGATTTTCATCAATGCAAGAATGCGGTCTCCCCCCACGACCTCGCCGCCCTCGCCGCCCGCCCACTCATCATGCTCAACAATGTCTTCGATCTGGACCTGCGGCTGATCCGCGTCTTCCTGGCGGTGGTGGATTCGCATGGGGTGTCGGCGGCGCAGGCCAAGCTCAATGTCGGCCAGTCCACCATCAGCGCCCAGTTGAACACGCTGGAGACGCGCCTGGGTTTTCGTCTCTGCGAGCGCGGCCGGGCCGGTTTCAAGCTCACCGCCAAGGGCGAGAAGTTTGCCGATTCGGCGCGCCGCATGATGGATGCGCTCTCCGAGTTCGGCATGGAAGCCCGCAATCTCGACAAGCGCCTGGTCGGCACCCTCTCCATCGGCTTGATCGGCCACACCCCGGCCCACCACAACACCCGACTCTCGGACGTGATCCGCCAGTTCCGCCAGCGTGATGAGGCGGTGCGCATCGAACTGCTGGTGCGCACCCCCAGCGAGCTGGAAGAGATGCTCCTGAACGGCAGCATCCAGATCGCCATCGGCTACTTCTGGCGCCGCGTCACCGCCCTGCAGTACACGCAGCTGATGCTGGAGCGCCAGGTGGCCTATTGCGCCCCGCCCCACCCGCTGTTCGACCAGCCCGGCGAGATCGCCCCGGAACAGGCCGCACAACACGCCTGGGCCTGGCGCGACTATCCGGTGCCGCCCGGCCATGTGCCCATCCACCGGCGCAACATCATGGCCGTGACCGGCAATATGGAAGCCATGTCCATCCTCATCCTCTCCGGCCAGCACCTGGGTTACCTGCCCGAGGAGATGGGGCGCGAGTATGTAGCGCGCGGGCAGATGCGGGCCTTGAACCGGACCGAGCTGTCCTATGAGGTCGGCATCAGCGTGGTCACCAATCGCAGCAGCGTGAACGAACCCATCGTGGCAGCCTTCCTGGAAGACCTGAAGGCGGCGCAATAAGCCACGGTGAAGCGCTGCATGACGCAAAAAAAGGGCAATGCCTGCGCATTGCCCTTCTGCTTTCCACGGCTGATGTGAAGAATCAAGCCGCCATCGCCATCCCGCGCGACTTGCCCGAACTCAGATAGCTGGCGATCGAATCCTGGGTCACCTCGCCCAGGTAGCTGCCATCGTTGGCGATCACCGGCATCCAGCTGGTGCTGTGCTTGTACATCTTGGAGAGCACCACGCGCAGGTTTTCATCCGGGGCGGCATTCATGGTGAAGGGACGGACCATGTCCTCGGCCACGCCGGTATTGCCGCGCACATCACGGCGGGTCAGGTAGCCCAGGGCGCGGTTGTCAGCATCGATGATGGTCAGATAGCGCGAATCCTGGTCATCCATCAGTGCCAGGGCCTGATCGCAAGACACATCCGGCTGCGCCGTGGCGGGGGTGGTGGCGGCCTCGCCGGCACGCACCAGCAGCAGGCGCTTCAAGGTGTGATCCTGGCCGACGAAGGCGCTCACGAAATCATCCTTGGGACGGGCCAGCAAGGTATCGGGATTGTCGAACTGCACCAGCTTGCCGGCGCGGAAGACGGCCACCTTGTCGCCCAGCTTGATGGCTTCGTCGATGTCATGGCTGACCATGATGACGGTCTTGTTCAACTGCCGCTGCATCTGGAAGAACTCGTTCTGGATCGATTCGCGGTTGATCGGGTCGACTGCGCCGAAGGGTTCGTCCATCAGCAGCACCGGGGCGTCCGCCGCCAGGGCGCGGATGACGCCGATGCGCTGCTGCTGGCCGCCGGACAATTCGCGCGGATAGCGCTTGAGGAATTTCTTCGGGTCCAGCGCCACCATGGCCATCAGCTCGGTAGCGCGCTCGCGGCAGCGCTTCTTGTCCCAGCCCAAAAGGCGCGGAACGATGGTGATGTTTTCCTCGATGGTCATGTTGGGGAACAGGCCGATCTGCTGGATCACGTAGCCGATATGGCGGCGCAGTTCGACTTCATCGATGCCGGAGGTGTCCTGCCCGTTCAACAGCACGCGGCCGGAGGTCGGATTGATGAGGCGGTTGATCATCTTCAGGGTGGTGGTCTTGCCGCATCCCGAGGGGCCGAGGAAGACGCAGATTTCGCCTTCGGCCACCTTCAGGCTGACGGCATCCACCGCCTTGACCTGGGTGCCATCCTTTTGGGTGTAGGTCTTGCTCAGTTGGTCCAGTGCTATCATTTTTGAACTCCTTTCGGTGTCAGGATTTTCTGCAGTCGTTGCAGCAGGGTGTCGGCGATGATCGCAAGGACGCTGATCATCACGGCGCCGACCACGAGTTTTTGCATATTGCTCTGGCTGATGGCATGCAGGATCAGCACGCCCAGGCCGCCGGCGCCGATGACGGCGGCAATGGCCATCACGCCGATATTCATCACCACGGCGGTGCGCACGCCGCCCAGGATCACCGGCACCGCCAGCGGCAGGTCCACCATGCGCAGGCGCTGCCAGAAGGTCATGCCGATGCCGATGCCGGCCTCCTTGACGCCGGCTTCGATGTTTTCCAGCGCCAGGTAGGTGTTGCGCATGATCGGCAACAGCGAATACAGGAACACGGCGGTGATGGCCGGCAAGGGGCCGATGCCCGCGCCGAATTTGGAGAACACCGGGATCATCAGCCCGAACAGGGCGATGGAGGGCAGCGTCAGCACGATGGTCGCCAGGCCCATCAGCGGACCAGCCAGCCAGCGCACGCGCACCACCAGGATGCCCAGCGGCACGCCGAAGAGGATCGCCAGGCTGACCGCGATGCCCACCAGCTTCAGGTGTTGCAGGGTCAGTTCAAGGATGTGGGGCCAGTCCGATTGCAGGTATTGGAAGATGTTCATGGTCCCCTCCTCAGATCAGGCCGGCTTGCTTCAAGAAGTCGGCGGCCACCTTGGCCACCGGTTCCTGGTCGATGTCGACGCGCTTGTTCAGTTCGGTCATGGTCGCCGTGTCGATCTTGGCGGCCAGTTCGTTCAATTGCCCGGCCAGCTCGGGGTTCTTCTCCAGGATGTCCTGGCGCACCACCGGGGTCGCCTTGTAGGCGGCGAAGTAGCCCTTGTCATCCTCCAGCAGCTGCAGGTCGAAGCCCTTGATGCGGCCGTCCGAGGCATAGGTCAGGCCGACGAAGATCTGTTCGTTCTTCAGGGCCGTATAGACCAGTCCCGGGTCCATCTGCTTGACCTCGCTGCGATCGAGCTTGAAGCCGTAGAGATCCTGCATCGGCCCCAGGCCGTCGGGGCGGGAGGCGAACTCGTAGTCCACGCCCATGAGGTGGGGCTTGTTGCCTTCGCGATCATCCTCGTTGATGCGATTGGCCAGGTCTTGCAGCGTGTGGATCTGGTACTTCTCGGCCAGCTCGCGCGGCATGGCGAAGGCGTAGGTGTTGTTCAACTCGGACTGGTTCAGCCAGGTCAGGCCACGCGGGGCATCCAGCTCCTTGACCTTCTGGTAGATCTGGTCGGGATCGAGCTTGTCCTCGATGTGGTTGTAGACGATCAGGGCGGTGCCGGTGTAGTCCCAGACGATGTCGAGCTGCCCGCTTTCCAGGGCCGAACGCATCAGGGTGGTACCCAGGCCGTTCTTCAATTCGGTGTCATAGCCCTTGGCGCGCAGGTATTGCGCGGTCATGTCCGAGAGCAGCAATTGCTCGGTGAAATTCTTGCCGCCGATGACCAGGTTCTGCGCCTGCGCACGGGCTGCGCCGAACATGGCCAGGCCCATGGCGAGGGCACACAGGGCGTATTTTGCGATGGTCTTGCTTGTCATGCTTTCCTCTCTACCGCTATGCCGATACGACGGCGTGCGGTCGTTCTTGTGATGGAAGTCTGCGCTGCGCGGCTTCAGGTACGCAGCCCGCGTCGGGCCAGGTAGAGGCCGGAGAGCGTCGTCACCAGGGCATCGAGCACCAGTGCCAGCAAGGCCGTGGCCGCCGCGCCCAGCAGCAGCTGGCCGTGGTTGTTGAGGTAGATGCCGGGGAAGATCAGGCCGCCCAGGCTCTCGCCGCCGATCAGCATCGACAGCGGTGCGGTCCCGACGTTGATCGCCAGCGCGGTGCGCACGCCACCGACGATGATGGGCAGCGCATTGGGCAACTCCACCCGCAGCAGGATCTGGTGCGGCTTCATGCCAATACCGCGCGCCGCCTCCTTCATGGCGGCCGGCACGTTCTTCAAACCCTCGAAGGTATTGCGCACGATGGGCAGGAGCGAAGCCAGCCACAGCGCCAGGATGGTGGGGCCATTGCCGATGCCGAAGAAAGCCAGTGCCAGCGCCAGCACCGCGATGGACGGGATGGTGTTACCGATGTTGAAGATCTGGATGAATTTTTCTGCACTGCGCTGCATCGAGGGACGCGAGAGCGCAATACCGGCCGGAATGCCCGCCACCAGGGCCAGCGCCATGGAAAAGAAGACCAGTTCCAGATGCTTGCCGGTGTAGTAGATCAGGTCACCGCGATACTTCTGGATGACCTCCGGACCGATCCACCAGACCAGTCCTGCAAGGACCAGCGCAATACCGCATGCGCCGGCGAAGACGTGACGAACACGTGTCATGTTACCCCCGTTGGTATAGCCGGCACGACATGACGCCGCGACGACGGGTTATAGAGTCAATTTTTAAGGGGTTCGCTGCCCATCAGGGCGTATCGTTTGGATGCGAACCGAAAGCTGCAAGGGCAGCGATGAAACCGAAGCGATGAAGCCAGCCTCGGCATGATGCACACCGGACAGGGATGGGAACGGGTCACCGTGGAGAACGGGAGGGCGTTCGCGCTGCCAGCCGGAAATTTGGACAACCCGCACAAGCGCGGATCGGACACTGCTGAGAGTCGTAGTTGAACAAGTTATGTCGCGAAGACAAACGATAGTTTAAACCAATCGCTTAATGCTGTCCAGCAATGTAGCAATATGAATCCATAACTTGGAGATCTGAAGCACTTTTAAAAGTTCCCAACAGCGGTCAATATGCTGTTAAAAGAGGGTAACCCGAAAACCGCCCACCCCGCGCTATCCCTTGCCCCAAGCGGCATCCTGCCGAGCTTGGCGAGGATGTAAAGCGTCAAAAAAAAATCGCCAGTCACGGCTGTGACTGGCGATTTTTTTCATGCAACCTGCTGGCGGCGGCCAGCGTCGGAAATCAGGAATCGGCCTGGATCGTATTCAGCGGATGGCCCCAAACACCTTGCCGATGATGGCGCTGCCACTGCCCACCGGGTCCTTGCGGATCGCCTTTTCCTCTTCGCCGATCATCAGGAACAGACCATCCAGCGCGCGCTGCGTGACGTAGCCCTCCACCGTGCTCTGGTCGGCGCTGACCAGTCCGGACTTGGCGACCTGCCCCATCACCGCGTTATAGCGGCCGGAGAGCCCGTTGCGGTCGGTGATCTGCTTGACCAGAGGCAGGAACTTCACGGCCAGCTCACCCGAGGTCTTCTGGCGGAAGAAGTCGGTCACCGAGGTGTCGCCACCGGTCAGGATGTTCTTGGCATCGCTCACCGACATGGACTTGACCGCGTTGATCAGCAGCGGCTTGGCCAGCGGCACGGCGGCTTCGGCGGCGTGGTTCATGTCGGCCACCAGGCCATCGACCTGGCCACCCATGCCGGTCATGCGCAGGATGGGCATGGCCTGCTCCAGAGCACCGGGCAGGTGGATCTTGACCTTGTCGTTATTGAGGAAGCCATTGGGACGCCCGAGGTTGGCGACCGCCGTGCTGGCGCCCTTTTCCAGCGCGGCCTTCAAGCCGGCGCTGGCGTCCTGGTTGCTCAGGTCGGAGAGGGAAAATGCGAAGGCGCTGCAGGAGGCGAGGATCAGGCTGGACGCAACCAGGCGCCGCAGCGGGGAGGAAGGAAGGGACATGCGGAACTCCATCGTGACGGTGCGGCGATGATACCAGCCCTGCCCCGTCTCCCCTATCGGCTCATTTGCCGCGCGACAGCTCCAGGCCAGCGTTGTGCGGCAGCCTGCCGCTGATCGGCACCGAGGCTACCGAGAACAGGCCGATCACCACGAAGGCCGGCCAGAAGTCGGCAGCGACGATGCTGGAATGGCCTTGCAGGTGGTTCGACAGCTGCAGCACAATGCCGGCCACGGTCACGCCCAGGCCCAGCGACAGCTGCTGGATCACGCTGGCCAGGCTGGTGACGCGACCGGCATCGCGGTTGTCGATGTCGGCATAGGCAATCGAATTGAGACAGGTGAACTGCAGCGCCGGGAACACGCCGCCCATCAACACGATGGTGACAATGAGCAGATAAGGCGTATGGATGCTGAAGATACCGTACGCCGCCAGGGCAATACCGGCGAACACGGCATTGACCATCAGCACCGTGCGGAAGCCATAGCGGCGCAGCACACGGCTGGCCAGCAGGCGGATGAACAGCGAGCCGAAGGCCGAGGCACAGGTGATGCTGCCGGCCTGGAAGGCGGTCATCCCCAACCCTTCCTGCAAGGCCAGCGGCAGCAGGAAAGGCACGGCGCCCAGGCCGATGCGAAACAGCGAACCACCCACCACGCTGGCATGCAGGGTGGGAATGCGCAGCAGCCGGAAGTCCAGCAGCGGGAAGGCGATCTGGGTGGAATGGCGGTAGTACATCACCAGCGCGATGGCGCCGATGGAGCACATGGCCACCGGCGTGGCGCCATCCACCAGATGGCTGCCGAACAGCGACAGGCCCAGCATGATCATGGCTGCGCCGACCGAGGTCAGTACAAAACCCTTCACATCCAGCGGTGCCGGGTCGTCTTCCTTGAAGTTCTGGATGAAGCGCTTGGCCAGGTACAGGCCGAGGAAGCAGAACGGGATATTGATCAGGAATACCCAGCGCCAGTGGAAGTAGGTGGTGATGAAACCACCCAGCAGCGGCCCCACCACCGGCCCCAGCAGCGCCGGCAGGGTGAGGTAGCTGACCGCCTTGACCAGTTCGGACTTGTCCACCGAGCGGGCGATGATGACCCGCCCCACCGGCACCATCATGGCCCCGCCGATGCCTTGCAGGAAGCGCGCCGCCACGAAGGTCACCAGCGACCCGGAGACCGCGCACAGGATGGAACCGGTCATGAACACGATCATGGCCGCGCTGAACACCTTGCGCGCGCCCAGCTTGTCGGCCATCCAGCCGGAGATCGGGATGAACACGCCCAGCGCCGCGACATAGGCGGTCATGGCCAGCTTGAGGGTGATCGGGTCCTGGTTGAGATCGCGCGCCAGCGCGGGGAGCGAGGTGGCCAGCACGGTGGCGTCCATGTTTTCCATGAACAGCGCACAGCCGACGATAAGCGGGATGAGCAGCGAAGGTCGCACGATGGGCAACAGATGGCGGAATGAAGGTGGCGGAGGTTCTGTGCCTCCTGAAGCTTCACAGTTTATACCAGTTGAGCTTTTCTTGCGGGCAAGCCCCGCGGGCCTTTGCTGACCGGTGCCTGTTGCTGAACTTCACTTCTGTTTGTAGCTCTACCTTAAGGCAAGGCGCCGTGCGCGCACTACAATGTGCCGGGCCGCCTACTTTTTACGGTTTTGAACTGCACTTTTTCTGGAGCCTGCATGAACAACGACACCCATAGCAAAACCCTGGGCTACCTGCTCTGGATCTTTGGATTCACCGGCGCTCACCGCTTCTACTACGGCAAGCCGGTGACGGGCACGATCTGGTTCTTCACGCTGGGCTTGCTGGGCATCGGCTGGATCATCGACCTGTTCCTGATCCCTTCGATGGACCGCCAGGCCGATGCGCGCTTCGTCGGTGGCGAGGTCAATTACTCGGTGGCGTGGCTGCTGCTGACCTTCCTGGGCCTGTTTGGCGTACACCGCATGTATATCGGCAAGTGGATTTCGGGCATCGTCTACCTGTTCACCGGCGGCTTCTTCCTGCTGGGCGTGCTCTACGATTTCTGGACGCTTAACGCGCAGATTTCGGAACGCAACCACGGTGCCAGGACGTAGGCTCGCGGCGGCACACGGCCGCCGCTATTTCTTCTTCAGGGCCTTCAGGCGCTTGGCGGCGAGATGGACGGTTTCCAGCTGCGCCTTGCGCTTCATCGATTTCCAGTCCTTGATTTCATCCCGGGTGCGCCCGCAGCCGGTACAGACTTCGTGCTTGAGCTTGCACAAGGAGACGCAAGGGCTCTTGACCTCTTTTCCCAATTTCACTTCCCACCTGAATACGCCAAAGGCCTGACTGTACTTCAATGTGGCGGGCGCTGCAGGCCGGGCATCATTGACGGCATCATCAATACGGAAATCGACCGACGAAAAAAGCCCGCATCCTTGCGGATGCGGGCTGCCCACGACTACCTCTGCTACGGTTACTTCAGTTACTGCGTTACTGCATTTGCTGCATTTGCTGCATTTGCTGCATTTGCTACTTTTTGAAACGGCCGTCTGCTTTCCCCGAGTACCAGTCTTTCAAGCAAACGACCGAGGGGAAGTATCCAGATTTGGGCAGGTCGTGAGGATAGGAAAAATCTGAAAAACCGCATTAATCCGTACCGATTACCTTGTCGGTCTTGTCCGTCTTGTCCGTGCGGTCCTGCTTGAAGCGCGTCACCAGCAACTGGTTGATGCGATTGCCCTCGATATCCACCACCTCGAACTTGAAGTCCGAGAACAGCACGAAATCGGTCTTCTTGGGAATCTTGCGCAGCATGTACATGATGAAGCCGGCCAGGGTCTCATAGCCGACCGGGTTGGGATATTCGTCGATGTCCAGTTCGTTCATCACGTCGTTGAGCGGCGTGAGGCCATCCATCAGCCAGGAGTTTTCGTCGCGGCGCACGATCTGCTGCTCTTCCTCGGCCATGGCCAGCAGGTTGCCCATCAACACCCCGGTGACATCGGTGATGCTGATGATGCCCACCACCAGCGCATATTCGTTGACCACGATCGCCAGGTCCTCGTCCATGGCCTTCATGCGCTCCAGCACTTCCCACAGGTTCAGGCTGTCGGGGATGGACAGCGGGGTATGCACCAGTCCCTTGTCGGCCAGGGAAAACTGCTCGCCCTTGAGCAGGCGCTTCAAGACGTCCTTGCTGTCGATATAGCCCAGTACGGCATCGATATGGCCTTCGCAGACCAGGAAGCGCGAATGCGGATGCTCGATGATCTTCTGGCGTATCGTGTCTTCACTATCGGTGAGCAGGAAGTAGACGATGCTGTCGCGCGGCGTCATGGCCGAGGGCACGTAGCGGCTTTCCAGCTCGAACACGTTTTCGATCAGGTGATGCTCCTGCGTGAGCAGCACGCCGGCCTGGGCACCGGCATCGACCATGGCGTGGATCTCGTTGGGGGTGATGACTTCGGTGCGCACCTGGGGCAGGCCGAAGAGCGTGAAAATCCACTTCGACAGGCTGTTGAAGAACCACACCAGCGGCTTGAAGAGCTTCTCCAGCAACAGCATCGGCTTGACCAGCGCCACCGCCGCCCGCTCCGGCGCCACCATGGCCAGGCGCTTGGGCATCAGATCGGCGAAAAGGATGAAGAAGGCCGTCACCACCAGGAAGGACATGGCGAAGCTGACGTTCTCCAGCAGCGGGCCGACATAGAAGGTGCTGATGATCTCGCGCATGTGCGGCGTCAGCGCCGGCTCGCCGACCACACCACCGAGGATGGCCACGGCATTCAGACCGATTTGCACCACCGTGAAGAAATTGCCCGGCTGCGCCTGCAGCGAGAGCACGCGGTCGGCATTTTGCACGCCCTCCTTGGACATCATCTCCAGGCGGATCTTGCGGGAGGCTGCAATGGAAATCTCGGCGCAGGAAAGAAAGGCGCTGACCACCACCAGGAGCAGGATCAGCAGCAGGCTGGCGAATAGGCTCATGTTGTTCTTATCTCATTGATTTGATGTGACATTCTCTCGCGCAACGGGGATAAAAAGCAAATAAAGCAAATACCGGCAAATCCATGGGATTTCCCGGCATTGTCAGCCAACTTCACCTGTGAGGCCCGACGCCTGCCCTCAATAGACGTCGCGCCGGTAACGCCCCTGCTCGGCCAGCGCCTGCAGGGCCGCCTCGCCCAGAATCTCCTGCAGCGCCAGCGTGACGCCGGCCGCCATGCCCTGCAGGCTGCCGCACACGTACAGGCTGGCGCCCTGCTCCACCCACTGCTGCAGCTCAGCGGCGGCCGCGCGCAGCTTGTCCTGCACGTAGACGCCCTGCGCCTGGTCGCGCGAGAAGGCCAGGTCCAGCCGCTGCAGATCGCCCTCGGCCAGCCAGCCCTGCAGTTCGTCGCCATGGAAGAAGTCGTGCCGATGCGAACGCTCGCCGAAGACCAGCCAGTTGCGGCGCTGCCCGGCGGCGATGCGCTGGCGCAGATGCGCTCGCAGGCCGGCCAGCCCGGTGCCGTTGCCGATCAGGATCAGCGGACGGTCGTCCTGCGGGCCATGGAAGGCGGTGTTGACCCGCACCCGCAGGTCGATCTCCTGACCCGGCGCGGCATGCAGGCCCAGCCAGCCGGAACCGATGCCGGCCCGGCCATCGGGCTGGTGCATCAGCCGCACCATCAGCTCCAGGCCACCATCTGCCGGCAGCGAGGCAATCGAATAGGCACGGTGCGGCAAGGGTTTCAGGCGGGCGAGCAGGTCAGCGCCGGACAAGCCGCGCAAGGCCTGCAGCGCTGCGGCCTCATGCGGCAGCAAGCGGCTGGCCAGGGCCGGAGCCAGGGTTGTCGTTTCATTCTGCAAACCCAGCGCCTGTATGAAGTTCTGTACTGCCTGGTCGCTGTTGCGCGGGCCGATCTCGGCGATGTCGCCGGCCTGCCAGCTCGGTGCGGGCAGGTCCAGCGGCGTGAGTTGCAGGTGGTACACCGCTCCACCGGCGCTACCCGGATTGAGCAGCCGACGCTGCGCCAGCCGCCAGCGTCCGTAGGCCGGGGCGCTCCAGTCGGCCTCGTCGCTGTGACCGCTGAGTACGCCCAGCTGATGTTGCCAATGGCGCAGCGCGCCGTCGTCGCCGTTGTCGACGTCGATCACATCGAACAGCGGCTGCGCATGGCGGCGCCCCAGCCAGGCATGCAGCGCATAGCCGAAGGCGCAATATTGCTGGTAGCTGCGGTCGCCCAGCGCCAGCACGCCGAATTGCAGTTGCGGCAGCGGCGCGCCCGGGGACGCCTGCGCCATGCGTTGCGTCAGGGCGGCGGCCATGTCGGGCGCATCGCCCTCGCCGGTGGTGCTGACCACGAACAGGACCAGTCGACTGCGCAGCAGGTCATCCTCCTGCAACTGGTCCAGCGGCAGCACGCGTACCGCCATGCCGCCGGCCCGCAAGCTCTGCGCGCTCTGCAGGGCCAGCCGCTCGGCCGTGCCGGTCTGGCTGGCAAAGGCCAGCAGCACGGTGGCGGCATCGCTGTTGCCTGCGCCCGCCCATTGCGCCTGCTGCCGACGCTGCGCGCGGCGATAGGTGAGCGCCGTCATGACGCAGAAGACGAGGTAGGTCAGCGCGATGAGCGCCGCCAGCAGGTAACGGGTCTGCAGTGCCATGCTCACTCCAGCATGGCGGCCAGGGCCGGGGTCATGGTCTCGCGGTAAGCCTGCGGCTGCGCGCTGATGAACAGCGCCGCAATACCGCGCTGGCGAGCGAAGGCCATGCCGGCCTCCTCGCCCAGCACGGTCAGCACGGTGGCCAGTGCATCGGCCACCATGCACTGCCGGTGCAGTACCGTCACCGAAGCCAGCGCCTGCCGTACCGGTGCGCCAGTACGCGGATCGATGGTGTGGGCATAGCGCTGGCCCTGATGATCGACATAGCGGCGATAGTCGCCCGAGGTCGCCACCGACAGGCCGTGCAGCGCCACCACCATGCCCGGGGCGGTATCGTGCGGGGGCCGTTCCAGCGCCACCCACCAGGGCTGGCCGTCGGCCTTGAGGCCCTGCCCGGCCAGCTCGCCACCGATTTCCACCAGCCAGCTTGCACAGCCAAGTTCATGCAGGGCCTGCGCCACCAGATCGACCGCGTAACCCTTGGCGATGCCTGAAAAATCCAGAGAAACGCCACCGGCCTGCAGCACCCGGCGCTGCTCGCGGTCCAGCACGATGCGCTGCCAGCCGCAGCGCTGGCGCACGGCCGCAAGGCGCTCCGGATCGGGCAGGCGCAGACGGTCGGCGGCCACGCTACCGGCGCCAAAACCCCACAGATCGACCAGCGGCCCGACCGTGGGATCGAAGGCGCCTTCGCTGTCGGCCGCCATGGTCAGCGCGGCATCGAGCACCGTAAAGAACGCTGGCGGCAATGCATGCCAGCTACCGGCCTCGGCCTGGTTGAAGCGGCTGATGATGGACTGCGGCGACCAGGTGCTCATCTCGTCGATCACGCGCTGCAACTGCGCCTGGATGGCATCGGCAATGGCGGCCGTGGCCAGCGCCGGTGGGGCCAGCAACTGCACGCTCCAGGTGGTGCCCATGGTGTCGCCGGCCAGGCGATGGGCCACTGCCCCGGCGGGCAGCGCGGCCGGGGCCTCCAGGTCGATGGGGATCAACACGCGATGGGACATCGTCACCGCTCACACTCCAAACAGGTATCCAAAATGAAAACGGCGCCCGCATCGCAGGCGCCAACAAGGTCGGTCAGGCCGTGCTCAGGGCAGCACTTCGATGGTGGCAATGTAGGTGGCGCGGCGTTGGGTGGCCTGCGGCAGCGTGGTCTTCTGGTCGGCGACGCTGGCTTCCATCCAGTACATGCCCGGGCCCGCCCACTTCACGCTGAACTTGCCATCAGCCGCGGTCTTGAGCTTGGTGTCGAGCAGCTTGTCGCGATAGCGGATGCCGCCGGGCACCAGTTCCACCTCGATGTCGGGGGCCGGCTTGCCATCCAGCAGCAGCTGGAAGGTCGCGGTGTCACCCGCCACCAGGTCGGTGGGATGGGTCACGGGGACCAGCTCCAGACCGGTGCCGGTCGGCGCCAGGGCCGCCGTGGTCGGCTTGCCGGCGGTCACGAAGGTCTCCACCCGGCTATTCATCTGGGTCACCTTCAGTTCGGTGGCGTTGGCCGGGATCTCCTTGGCCAGGGCCTCAGCGCTACCGCGCCAGCGCTTCTGCTGGCCATCGATCTTGTAGCTGGCGAAGACGCCGTTGTTGACCACGGCAATCTTGTAGGTGCCGGGCTGGCTCAGTTGCACATCGAAGGTGCTGCGATACTTGCCGGTGGCGGCATTGACCGCCTGCAGCGGCTTGCCGTCGGGGCCGGTCACGACCAGCCCGTCCAGGCGCAGCGGGAAGTGTTCGAAATAGAACAGGTCGTTGGAGACCGCCGCATCCACCGTCACCCAGGCCTCGCTGCCGGAGAGCACGGTGGCCGAGGGCAGCAGCCACTGGCGATGGGCATGGGCCGACAGCGGCAGGCTGATGGCCAGGGCCAGCGCGGCGATCTTCATGGAACGGGCGGTGAAGTGCTTCAGGGAAAACGTCATGACAGGTTCCTCTTTCTTGATGGTTTTATGGTGTGATGCTGCGCTTCTGTGCCTCAGGGCTTCAGTTCCAGCGCTACCGCCCCCAGTTCACTGCTGCCCTGGCCCTTGGCGCTCTGGACCGACTTGGGCGGCCACTGGAACGGCACCTTGACCAGTTCGCGACCGCCGACTTCGCGGGCGGCTTCCACCATCAGCACATAGTCACCCGGGGCCAGATTGGCCAGCGGCCCCTTGGCAGAACCGAAATTTAGCTTCTGCTCACCCGGCGCGCGGGTGGCACCGCTGACGCCGTCGATCGGCATCTGCTGCTCGCGGCCAGTACGACGCCACCACTGGCGCATATCCTTGAGCCACTTCTCGCCTTCCTTGTCCTTCTTCTTGACGTCGTACCAGACCGCCAGGTTGGCCGCCACGCTCTGGTCGGCCCGTTCAATCCAGGCCGCCAGGTAGGGCCGGTGGTATTCGGCCACATTCAGGGTGGGAACCTCGATCTTCAGGTTCATCTCCGCCGCACCGGCCGGGGCGGCCGTGGCGAACAGCGCCGCCATGGCCAGCGCCAGGGCGGTCGGTTTGAGCAGCATGGAATGACTACGCTTCATGTGACCTCGCAAAATAAGACAGGATGACTGGCTGCAAGCCCACCGGGCTCGTCTGGCTGGGAGAAAAACGCAAGCTTCAATGCATGAACAGCAGCGCCAGCAACAGTGGCGCCACCAGGCCCAGCGCGACCAGCGGCCAGGTGGCCGGGCGCTTGCCGGCATGCATCTGCAACAGGAACAGCCCGGTGATGCAGAACACCAGGCAGGCTACGGCGAAAACATCGATGAACCAGCTCCAGGCGGCGCCGGTATTGCGGCCCTTGTGGAGGTCGTTGAAATAGGAGATCCAGCCGCGATCGGTCTTTTCGTATTCCACCTGCCCGTCTTCCAGCGCCACCCGCAGCCAGGCATCGCCGCCGGGACGTGGCAGCGCCACATAGACTTCGTCGGTCGACCACTCCGCCGCCTGCGTGCCCACCGCCACCGACCATTGCTGGGCCACCCAGTCCCGCACCGGCGCAGGCAAGGGGTCCTTGCTGCCGCCTTTGGTATCGACGGCGGAGGCCGCCTCGGCCTGCTGGCGTAGCGGGGTCAGCAGCGCGGGCGGCAACACCGCGGTGCGATGCACCACCTGCGGCTTTGCTTCGATCTGTGCGGCGTGGTTCAGCGTCAGGCCGGTGACGGCGAAAGCCAGCATCGCCACCAGGCAGATGCCGGAACTGATCCAGTGCCACTGGTGCAGGTGCTTGAGCCAGAAGGCCCGACGCTTCTGGTCCGCAATGGCATTGACAGGGATGATCGAAGAATCCTTCATGAAAGCGACAACCGAAATGAAGCAGGCTGCAAATAATAACAATTCTCAATTATAGCTTTACTGCTGCGCTGTGCCAGCCCCATCGCGGGTCTTTTACTTTGCGATACATGACGATACAAACCCGCCCAGGCAGCTCCCGCAGCCGTCCGTCTCAAGGCGCCAGCCCGGCAGCGATACGCAGCGCCGGGGCCAGTGAGGCCGGCAGCATCGGTCCGTGCGCCAGCCCCGGGAAGCTGCGCATCTGCACCTCCAGCCCCTGGCGCTGACGCAGCCGCACTGCCATTTCCTGCAGCGCCTGGGGCGGTAACCAGGCGCGCGCGGCCAGCATGGCGCGGCTACGTTCATCGAGCTCCCGGGCGGGCTTGCGCTCGCGCTGTTCGGCCTCCCCCACCATCAGCCACAGCCGGGCGCCGGGCGCCTCCGTGAAACGCCGTTCTTCGTCCAGGATCAGACCGCGCTGCCACCACAGCGACGGGCTGGCGGCGATATAGCGGGAGAACAGCCCCGGCCGGGTGAACAGCGTATGCAAGACGAACAAGCCACCATAGGAATGCCCCCACAGACTCAGGCGCCCACTGTCCAATGGCGCCAGCCGGCGCACCTGCGGCAGGATGCGATCCTGCAGCAGGTCCAGGAACACATCGGCCCCACCGCCCCGGCGTCCGCGCAGGGCTTCGTCATCGGCCTGCCCGGCAGGAATGGGCGGCGTGTAGTCATAGGCGCGGGCCGCGACATCGAAGCGCAGGTCAGTGTCGTAGCCGATGGCCACGATCACCGGTGGACCGGCCGCATCCAGCGCCTGCAACTGCGCTTCGTCGATGGCCGCCAGCGCGGCATTGCCGTCCAGCAGGACGATGGCCGGATAACCGTCCGCCGGCGCGGCACGGCGTGGCAGGCACACGGTCACCCGGTAGCCGCGCTGGCCGTCCTGCGAGCGCAGCGCAAAGCGCTCGAAGCGATACCAGGCCGAACCGTGCTCGGCAATCGTCGGCCCCAGCCGCTGCGACAGGTCCGGCTGGGCCGCCGCCATTGCCGGCAGGCTGGCCAGCATGGCGGCCACCAGCAGGCGCCGCCGGTGCAGATCGACGCCGGCCATCAGAAGCGCTGCGTCAGGCTGACCCACAGGCGGCGCCCATCGCCGACGGTGTTGAAGCTCTGCTCATCCAGACGCTTGTCGGTGAGGTTGTAGATCGCCGCGCTGACCGAGGTGAGCTGGTTGATGTCATGCGTCACCCCCAGGTCGGCCAGGGTATAGCCCTGGTACTCCTTGACCCCCGACGAGGAAATGGTGGTGCCGGCAGTCCCCACGCGCGCAGCTGCATTGACCTCCTTGCCGTGGTAGGCCAGCGCACTCCAGACGGTCCAGGCATCGGCCGGGGTCCAGTCGGCACGCAGGTTGAACATGTGCTTGGGCGTGCGGGCCAGCGCATAGCCGTCATAGGCGCCCCCCTTCTGGCGCGAATCGGTATAGGTGTAGTTGGACTTGAACGCCACGCTGCGGGTGGCCTGCCAGCGCCCGCTCAACTCGATGCCCTTGATCGTGGCGCGATCGACGTTGTAGCTGGTCCAGAGACGATAGTTGCTGTTGGCCGACCAGCGCGCAATGCTGCCATTGGCGTTATAGACCAGGGCATTGCTGACCTTGTCCTTGAAGTCGGTGTAGAACAGCGTGGCACCGGCGGCCAGGCCGGCGTGGTTATCCCACTGTGCGCCCATTTCCCAGCTGGTGCTGGTCTCGGGCTTGAGGTTGGGGTCGCCGATGATGACCCCACAGGTGCCGGTGGGGCCGACCGTGCAGCCAGCGCCCCCGGTGGTATAGGCGTAGCCCGGTGCGATGGTGCGAATGTCCGGCGCCCGGAAACCACGCGAGACGCCACCCTTGAGCACCAGTTGCTCGCTGCCATGCCAGACCGCATACAGGCGCGGGCTCCAGTGGTTGCCATAGACCTGGTGGTGGTCCAGGCGCAGGCCGCCGGTGAGGGCCAGGCGTTCAGTCAGCTTCCACTCGTCCTCGACGAACAGCGCCTTCTGGGTGATCTTGAACTGCTGCACCAGGGTACTGCTCACGCCCGGGTTGACGTCGGTCAGGGTGGCCTCGTTCCACTGGCCGCCCAGTACCAGCCAGTGCGCCCCCAGCGGCAGGGACAGCTTGCCGTCCATCACCAGGTTCTCGATCTTGGGGGCGCGCGCGGCCTGGGTGTAGCTGTCGCTGCCGACCGGGCGTTCGGTGTAGCTCTTGCGCTGCGCCTTCTCGTAGGAGATGGACACATCCGAGGTGGCCCAGCCATAGCGACCGGTGTGCGACAGCGACATGTGGTCGCGCGGGTTTTCGTTGTAGGTATCGGCCGTGGTACGCGTGGCCGCCAGGGTGTGATAGCTGGAGGCATCGCGCCGGACCTGGGTGGTGCCGATCTCGGCCAGGATGTCGTGGTCCTTGTTGGGCGTCAGCGCCAGGCGGGCGGTAAAGTCGGTGTCCAGCGCCTTGGTATTGCCGTTGAGGATGCGGTCTTCCTGGCGCTTGTAGACCTTGCCCCACATCTGCAGTCCCAGCACATCGCTGGCGATGGGACCGTTGACGTAGAACTGGCCCTGGTAGGCATCTCCCGAGTCGGCATGCTGCTGCAAGGTGGTATCGACGCTGACCGAGCCGCCCCACTGGCGCGCCACCTTCTTGGTGATGATGTTGATCACGCCGCCCATCGCATCTGAGCCGTAGAGCGAGGACATCGGCCCGCGCACCACCTCGATGCGTTCGATGGCCGCCAGCGGGGGAATGAAGGATTGCTCGAAGCCGGAATTGCCGTTGGTGCGCGCATCGCGCGTGCTCTGCCGCTTGCCGTCCACCAGGATCAGGGTATAGGCACCGGGCAGGCCACGAATGAAAATGTCCTTTTCGCTGGCGGTGCCGGTGACAGTCACGCCCTCGACATCCTTCAAGGCATCGGTAAGGTCGCGAAAGGGCTTCTTCTTCAATTCATCCTGGCCGATGACGGTGATGCTGGCCGGTGCATCGATGACTTCCTGCTCGAAACCGGTGGCGGTGACCACCACCTGGCTGAGGCCGGCTTCGGCCTGCTGTGCCTGCGCCAGACCGGCCGACAAGGCCAGTGCGGCAGCCACCGCGAGCGTCATGCGATTGGGTGTGAAAAGACGGTATGCGTACATGTGATTGCTTCCCCTGTTGGATGCCAGCGTGCCGACGTCCGGGCGCAAACGCTCCCCTGCTGGCCACGGTCATGGCCTGCAACGTCGCTGGGGAAATGGATTTGCGCCAGACCGGACGGGTCCTGGTCGATTGCCGTTGATTTGCAAATGAGAATTATATTCATTTAAAATCGGCAAAAGTTTGTCAAAGTGTGCCAAGCCAAGGCCACCGGAGAAGGAACAAGCATGCAAGCGCAACGCCACATCCTGGTGGTGGATGATCATCCCGATATCTGTGAACCGCTGGCCGCCTACCTGCGCCGCCAGGACCTGCTGGTGAGCATGGCCCTGGATGCCGCGCAGGCGCGCGCGCTGCTGGGCAGGCAACGCTTCGACCTGGTGGTGCTGGATGTGATGATGCCGGGCGAGGACGGCCTCTCGCTGTGCCGCTACATCGACCAGCAGCTGGGTACGCCTGTGATCCTGCTGACGGCCATGGCCTCCAGCGACGACCGCATCCGCGGCCTGGACACCGGCGCCGACGACTACCTGATCAAGCCCTTCGAACCCGGCGAATTGCTGGCCCGCATCCGCAGCGTACTGCGCCGCATCGCCCGCCAACTGCCGGGCGCGGCGCTGCCCGCGGCTCCGCTGGCGGTGCGGCGCTACCTCTTCGATACGTGGACCCTGGATGTGGACAAGCGCGAACTGCGCGACCGCGACGGCGCCAGCGTGACCCTCTCCAGCGTCGAATACCGCCTGCTGCGCGTCCTGCTGGAACATCCCAACACCGTGCTCTCGCGCGACCGCCTGCTGGACCTCACCGCCGGCACCGAAGCCTTGGCCTTCGATCGCAGCATCGACAGCCAGGTCAGCCGCCTGCGCAAGAAACTCGAACCCGACCCGCGCCGCCCCAGCCTGCTCAAGACGGTATGGGGCAACGGTTATCTGCTGGCGGCCCAGGTCAGCGCAGAGCCCGCCGTCTCATGAGACTGTGGCCGCGCACCATGACCGGCCAGTTGCTGGCCCTGCTGCTGGTGGGTCTGGTAGCGGCCCATGCCATCGGCCTGATGCTGGTACTGGGCAATGGCGAACGCATCCACGTGATCTCGCGCGAGCAGATGGCCGAACACGCCGCCATCGCCTGGCGCCTGGGCCTGCTGCCCACGCCCCAGGCCCGGGCGGCGTTGCACCAGGCCAGCCTGGACAGCCGACGCTATACGCTGGACCCGCAACCGCACATCGATGCCCAGCACCAGCGAGGACGCGATCAGGACATCCTGCGCCAGCGCCTGCAGGACCTGCTGGCGCTGCCCGCCGATGCCCTGCGGGTGAGCCTGTACGAACCCCCGGAAGGCCCGGCCACGCTGCGCATGGCGTTGCGCACGCCAGATGGGCATTGGGTCAACACCGTGCAGTTCCCGGTGATCACCCAGGGCTGGCAGCGCCCGCTACGCTTCTCGGTGCCGGTCTCGACGCTGCCGGTGCTGGTCATCGTGGCGCTGTTCCTGCGCCGCATCCTGCGCCCGATCAAGGCCCTGGCACAGGCCGCCGAACGGGTCAGCCGGGGTGAGCAGATCGACGCCCTGCCGGTCACCGGCCCGCAGGAAGCGCGCGACGTCACCAGCGCCTTCAACCTGATGCAACAACGGCTGCGCCGCTTCGTGGAAGACCGCACCCGCATGCTGGCCGCCATCAGTCATGATCTGCGCACGCCGATCACCTCCCTGAGACTACGGGCCGAACTGGTGGACGATGCCGCGCTGCGCACGGCGATGATCCGCACCCTCGAGGAGATGCGGGTCATGGTGGAAGAAACGATGCACTTTGCCCGCGACGATGCCCACGCCGAAGCCACCCAACAGATCGATCTGCAGGCACTATTGCGCGAGATCGCCGAGGAACAGTCGGCCCAGGGCCACCAGGTGCTGCTGGAAGAGGCGACTTCCCAGCCCTATCGCTGCCGCCCGATCCACCTGCGCCGCGCCCTGGGCAACCTGGTGGACAACGCAGTGCGCTATGGCCAGTGCGCGCGCCTGTCGCTGAGGGCGCAGTCCGATGGCGCGCTCACGATCCTGGTCGATGATGACGGCCCCGGCATCGCCGAGGCGCAATTGGAGGAAGTCTTCAAGCCCTTCGTGCGCCTGGACCCGGCCCGCCATCGGGGCCGCGACAGCCATGTCGGCCTCGGGCTGGCCATCGCACGCTCCAGCGTGGAGGCCCATGGCGGGCGCCTGCTGCTGTGCAATCGCAGCGGCGGTGGCCTGCGCGCCCAGGTGAGCTTGCCGGCCTGAAATCTCCCGCGCCGAAGGCTAGCGCAACAGCTCGTAAGGCCCGCCCTTTTCCAGCGCCCGCTGGTAGGCCGGCCGGGCGTGGATGGCCTCCAGGTAGTGGAGCAGCCTGGGATAACGCGCATCCAGCCCACCTCGCGCCCGCAGCCCCTCGACCGGGAAACTCATCTGGATGTCGGCCCCCGTGAACTGCGCCCCGGCGAACCAGCCGTCCTTGCCCAGTTCGGCTTCCATGAACTTGAGCTGCCGCTCCTGCTGCGGCGCGACCACGCGGCTGCGCATGCCCTGCGCCAGCATCCTGGCGATCGGACGGATCAGCACCGGCACGGCCCCGGGCATCTTGGCGAAGATCAGGCCCAGCAATAGCCAGGGCATGGCCGAGCCCTCGGCGAAGTGCAGCCAGTAGCGATAGCGCAGGCGCTCGGCGGTGCCGGCGGCCGGCAGCAGGCCACTGTCGGCGCCGTAGCGCTCCAGCAGGTATTCGATGATGTTGCCCGACTCGGCCACCGTCAGGTCGCCATCGGTGATGACGGGCGACTTGCCCAGGGGATGGACCGCCAGCAGTTCCGGCGGCGCCAGCATGGTCTTGGGATTGCGCTGGTAGAACCTGATCTGGTAATCCAGCCCCAGCTCTTCCAGCAGCCACAGCACGCGCTGCGAGCGGGAGTTGTTCAGGTGATGCACGGTGATCATGGCGGCGTCCTTGTAGAATGCGGGCTTAGCACTTTAACACCGCTGTCCCACATCCCTCTTCCATGGTCGCCATGCCTCTCTACAAACAATTTGCCGACCAGCTGGCGGCCTCGATCCGCGCCGGCGTGCTGCGCCCGGGCGAGCGCATCGCCTCGGTACGCATTGCCAGCCAGCAACACAAGGTCAGTGTCACGACCGTGGTACGCGCCTACGAACTGCTGGAAAGCCAGGGCATCATCGAAAGCCAGCCGCAATCCGGCTACTTCGTGCGGGCCCAGGCCGAGACCGTGGCCATGCCCGTGGCCAAGACCTCGCGCGAGGATCACCCGGCCTGGCAGGAATCGACCGAGGTCGACGTCAGCCGGCTGGTGCTGGCCACGCTCAGGACCATCCAGCAGGACGGCACCGTGCCGCTGGGGTCGCCCTACCCCAACCCGGCGCTGTTCCCCTCGCACCGGCTGGCGCAGTACGCCGGCAAGATCGCCCGCCATGCCAGCCAGTCCAGCGTGTTCGACGACCTGCCGCCGGGCCATCCGGAACTGCTGCGCCAGATCGCCCGCCGCTACCTGGAAAACGGTCTCAAGGTCGATCCCGAGGAAATCGTCATCACCGTCGGTGCGACCGAGGCCATCAACCTCTGCCTGCAAGCCGTGGCCAAGCCGGGCGACACCATCGCGGTCGAGACCCCGACCTTCTACGCCATGCTGCACGCCATCGAGCGACTGGGCATGCGGGCGCTGGAAATCCCCACCGATCCCGAGCGCGGGATGGACGTCGGAGCCCTGGAAGAATGCCTGAAGACGCAAGCCGTGGCGGCCTGCATGGTGATGCCCAACTTCCAGAATCCACTCGGATTCCAGATGCCGGACAGCGAAAAGGAAAGGCTGGTGCGCCTGGCCGAACAGCACCAGATGCCGCTGATCGAAAACGCCGTCTACAGCGAGCTCTATTACGGCAACGCCCATCCGTCCTCGTTGAAGAACTACGACCGCGACGGCCTGGTGCTGCACTGTTCGTCCTTTTCCAAGAGCCTGACCTCGGCCTACCGCATCGGCTGGGCCATGCCCGGCCGCTACCGCGATCAGGTGGAAAAGCTCAAGTTCCTCAACACCCTGGCCACGCCCACCGCGCCGCAACGGGCCATCGCCGAATACCTGACCCAGGGCGGCTACGAGCGTCACCTGCGCCGGGTACGCCGCGCCTTTGCCCAGCAACGCGAGTTGATGCGGCACTTCGTGCTGCGCTTCTTCCCGGAAGGCACGCGGGTCTCCGCGCCCGAAGGCGGTTATGTGCTGTGGGTGGAATTGCCGCCGCAGGTGGATGCGATGGAGCTGTATCGCCGCAGCCTGGCACTGGGCATCACGGTGGCGCCGGGACGCATCTTCGCGGCCACCAATCGCTACAGCCATTTCATCCGGCTCAACTACAGCTATGACTGGTCGAGGGAGATCGAACAGGCCCTCAAACTGATGGGCAAGCTGGTGCAGGAACTGGCGGATTGAGTTGTCTGCGGCTGCTCACGGCGGCGGTGGCGCCTAGGTCGCTCAGGTAGCGCTTACAGAGGCGGCGGCACCAGCAAGCTGACGCTGCCGGTCCCGTCCTCATTCATCGCTACCTGCACCACGCCGGCCTCTTCCAGCGCCGACAGCAGCCGCCGCAAGGTACTCATGCGCAGTTGCGTGCGCTTGGACAGGCGCGCCAGTGACAGCGCGCCGCCCTCCTTCTCTTCGGCGTCGGCCTGCAAGGTTTCGACGATGAGCAGTACCTCGGGCGGCACGCCCAGCTGGCGCGAGCGCTCCTGCAGGTCGCCGCTGCCCGGGTCCGCCGAGTCCGCCATGTCTGCCATGTCCACCATCTCTGCTTACGCCGCCGTGCGCTGCACCGCCGAACGCGACAGCAGCACCGGAATCGACTTCGAGGTCGGCGTGCGGGCCTGGTCGGCAAAGCTTTCCAGCGGCACCAGCGGATTGGTCTCGGGATAGTAGCTGCCGATGCAACCACGGGGAATGTCGTAGGCCACCAGCAGGAAACCATCGGCGCGACGTTCCACGCCATCGTCCCAGACGCTGGTGATATCGACCCACTCGCCATCCTTCAAGCCCAGCATCTGCAGATCGGCCGGGTTGATGAACACCACCCGGCGCTGGCCGAACACACCGCGATAACGGTCGTCCATGCCATAGATGGTGGTGTTGTACTGGTCGTGCGAACGGGTGGTCATCAGGGTCAGCAGCTTCTCGCCGTGGATCGCCCGGGCACGATGGATGGGCGTGTCCTTGGGGATGTCGAGGACCACGAAATTGGCCTTGCCGGTGCTGGTCTTCCAGACCCGGTCACGCGAGGCCACGCCCAGGTGGAAGCCACCCGGATTGGCGATGCGTTCGTTGTAACCCTTGAAGGCGTCGTAGACCTTTTCGATGGCGTCACGGATGCGCGAATAATCCTCGGCGTACCACAGCCAGTCGATCTGGGGACCATTGCTGCGCGACTGCATGGTGGCCTGCGCGATATGCGCCACGATGGCGGTTTCCGACATCAGCTGCTCGGAAGCCGGCTTGTTGATGCCATAGGAGACGTGCACCATGCTCATCGAATCCTCCACCGTCACACCCTGCGGACCGGACTTCTGCATGTCGATCTCGGTGCGGCCCATGGTGGGCAGGATCAGCGCGTCACGGCCATGTACCAGGTGACTGCGATTGAGCTTGGTGGTGATATGCACCGTCAGGTTGCAGGAGCGCATGGCCTCGAAGGTGCGCGGGGTGTCGGGCGTGGCCATGGCGAAGTTGCCGCCCAGGCCGATGAAGACCTTGGTGCGCCCTTCCAGCATGGCCATGACCGAGCCGACGGTGTCGTTGCCGTGGTGACGCGGCGCCTTGAAGCCGAACACCTGTTCCAGGCGATCCAGGAAGGCCGGGGTCGGCTTTTCGTCGATTCCCACGGTGCGGTCGCCCTGCACGTTGGAGTGACCACGCACCGGGCACAGGCCAGCGCCCTGGCGGCCGATGTTCCCGCGCAGCATCATCATGTTCGACAGCAGCTGGATGGTGGCCACTGCATGCTTGTGCTGGGTCAGGCCCATACCCCAGGTGGCGATGACCGCCTTACCCTTGACATAGACCTGGGCCAGCTTTTCGATGTCGTCACGGGAGACGCCGGATTCCTCGACGATGTCGTCCCAGCTTTCGCCACGCGCCTGGGCGGCAAACGCCTCGAAGCCGGCGGTATGTTGCTCGATGAAGGCCACATCGATCACGCGCTCGGTGCCTGCAGCCAGGGCAGCGTCGTCCAGCTCGATGGTGCGCTTGATGACGCCCTTGATCAGCGCCAGGTCACCACCCAGCTTGGGATGGATGAACATGGAACTGATCCGGGTGCTGCCCATGGTCAGCATCTCGACCTTGCTTTGCGGATCGGCAAAGCGCTCCAGACCGCGTTCCTTCAGCGGATTGATGGCCACGATGGTGGCGCCGCGCTTGGAGGCGTGACGCAGCTCGCCCATCATGCGCGGGTGGTTGGTGGCCGGGTTCTGGCCGAACAGCAGCAGCGTGTCGCAGTGGTCGAAGTCTTCCAGCAGCACGGTGCCCTTGCCGACCCCGACAGTCACCGGCAGGCCCACGCTGGTGGGCTCATGGCACATGTTGGAGCAGTCGGGGAAATTGTTGGTGCCGTACTGGCGCACGAACAACTGGAACAGGAAAGCCGCCTCGTTGCTGGCGCGGCCGGAGACGTAGAAGTCGGCCATGTTGGGATCGGGCAAGGCATTGAGATGCTGGCCGATCAGTTCGAAGGCGGCACTCCACTCGATCTTGCGGTACTTGTCGGTGGCGGCGTCGTAGACCATGGGATGGGTCAGGCGGCCGTGTTCTTCCAGCTCATAGTCCGACTGCTGCATCAGCTCGGCCACGGTGTGCTGCGCGAAGAAATCGGGCGTCACCCGCTTCTTGGTCGCCTCGGCGGCCACCGCCTTGACGCCGTTTTCGCAGAATTCGAAGGTGGAGGTATGCTCCCGGTCCGGCCATGCACAGCCGGGGCAATCAAAACCGTCCGGCTGGTTCTGCGACAACAGGGTGCGCAGCCCCTTGCCATCGGCCACGTGTTCCTTGACCAGGTTCAGCGCCACGTATTTCAGTGCGCCCCAGCCGCCTGCGGGTTGATTGTATTGCTCGATTCTTGGTTTGGAAGGCATGATGTCTCGGGTCGGAGTGGAGTCCAGTGTAGGTGAAGTCTAGGTCACACCAACCGCTGCTGGAATGCACAGGAACGCTCGCCGGTTTCGAGTACAGTGCACCACAAGCCGCCCGCGCAAACGCCCCACCCTGCGCTATCCCATTATCCGGCGCCGCCTTGCGGCCGATCACATCAGTCGTCCAGCGGCAAGGCCAGGGTTTCCTTGATTTCCTCCATCACCACATAGCTCTTGGACTGCGCCGCCCCTGGCAGCTGCAGCAGGATATCGCCCAGCAGCTTGCGGTATTCGGCCATGCCCCGGATGCGCGCCTTGATCAGGTAGTCGAAATCGCCGGAGACCAGGTGGCATTCCTGCACCTCGGGAATGCGCAGCACCTCGCGCCGAAACTGCTCGAACATGTTGCCCGACTTGTGGTTCAGCGTGATCTCCACGAACACCAGCAAGGTCGCCCCCAGCGACTCCGGATTGACGCGCGCGTAATAGCCGGTGATGACCCCATCGCGCTCCATGCGCCTGACCCGTTCGATGCAGGGCGTGACCGACAGCCCGACCTGCTCGCCCAGCTCCTTCATGGAAATGCGCCCATCCTTCTGCAGCACCGCCAGGATGCGGTGATCAAGCTTGTCGAGGGTACGGACGGACTGCTGCTGGGTTCTCATGGGATTTTTCCTGTTTCAGCGCGATTTAAATTATTTCTTCCTGAAATCATCAATAAATACGCGAACAAACACTATTTATTCACCCATATCATAGCTGAATCTTCTAATCCACCAGCCTTTTGTAGCGGCATCATTCAAAACGGGGAATCAACATGCGCGTCGTCATTCTTGGAAGCGGTGTCATCGGGGTCACCAGCGCCTGGTATCTGGCCAGGGCCGGCCATGACGTGACCGTACTGGACCGCCAGCCCGGCGCCGCGCTGGAAACCTCGTTCGGCAATGCCGGCCAGATCTCCCCCGGCTACGCCTCGCCCTGGGCTGCCCCCGGTATTCCGTTGAAGGCCATCAAGTGGATGTTCCAGGAACACGCCCCGCTGGCCATCCGCCCGGACGGCACGCTCAACCAGCTGCGCTGGATGTGGCAGATGCTGCGCAACTGCAATGCCGAGAGCTACGCCGTCAACAAGGAGCGCATGGTGCGCCTGGCCGAATACAGCCGCGATTGCCTGCGCGCGCTGCGCGCCGATGTCGGCATCCCCTACGAAGGCCGCGAGCAAGGCACGCTGCAACTGTTCCGCACCCAGGAACAACTGGACGGAGCGGCCAAGGACATCGCCGTGCTCAAGGAAGCCGGTGTTCCCTTCGAACTGCTGCGTCCGGACCAGCTGGGCGGCGCCGAACCGGCGCTGGACAAGGTGCGCGGCAAGCTCACCGGCGGCCTGCGCCTGCCCAATGACGAAACCGGCGATTGCCAGCTCTTCACCACCCGCCTGGCCAAGATGGCCGAACAGCTGGGCGTGAAATTCCGCTACGACGTCTCCATCGATGCACTGGCCATGGCCGGCGGCAAGATCGCCGGCGTCATCTGCGGCAAGGAACTGGTACAGGCCGACAGCTACGTGGTCGCCCTGGGCTCCTACTCGCCGCAGTTGCTCGCCGATGTGCCGGGCCTGCCCGCCATTCCGGTCTATCCGCTCAAGGGTTACTCGATCACCGTGCCCATCACCGACGCCAGCGCCGCCCCGGTCTCGACCATCCTGGACGAAACCTACAAGATCGCCGTCACCCGCTTCGACGACCGCATCCGCGTGGGCGGCATGGCCGAGATCGTCGGCTATGACACCACCCTCAAGGCCAAGCGCCGCGCCACGCTGGAACTGGTGGTCAACGACCTCTTCCCCGGCGCCGGCGACACCCGCCAGGCCAGCTTCTGGACCGGCCTGCGCCCGATGACCCCGGACGGCACGCCGGTGGTCGGCGCCACCCCGGTCTCGAACTTGTTCATCAACACCGGCCACGGCACCCTGGGCTGGACCATGTCCTGCGGCTCGGGACAACTGCTGGCCGACCTGATCTCGGGCCGCCGCCCCGCCATCGCCCATGAAGACCTCTCGGTCGAGCGCTACATGCAGTCGGGCGGCCGGGCGCAGGCCCCGCGCCTGGCAGGTGCCTGATCCGGGCTGACGACAGGACCCACGCCCTGCATCCTTCACCCCAATAGTCTCTTCTGCATCCCTCGCAGAATGGTTGGCCGGAGCGAAATGCCCCGGCCTTTTTTATGGCCGCCGCTCAGCGGCTGCGACGCACCGCCCCCAGCGCCGCCGGGTGGGCCGACGGCACATGCCCGGTCATCTTCCTGAACATCGTGGAAAACGCCGCCGGCCGTTCATAGCCCAGGTCATAGGCGATCACCGTCACCGAATGCCCCAGCGCCAGCCGGGAGATCGCATTGACGATACAGGCCCGCAAGCGCCACTGCTGGAAACCCATCCCCGTCTGCGCCAGGAAACGGCGATTGAAGCTGCGTTCGCTCGTGTGCAGTTGCTCCGCCCACTCCCCCGGACGCGAGCGGATCGACGGCGCCATCATGAAGCTGCGGCACAGCGCGCCCAGCTTTTCCTCCTGCGGCAGCGGCACGTGGACCGGAATCTCGCGGGCACGACCGATCTCGGCCAGGAGCAGGCGCATCAGGTCTTCTTCCCGGCTGTTGGGCGCGTAGAGCGGATCGATGCGGGTCGCCTCGATCAGCAATTCACGCAACAGGGGCGGCACCTCCAGCACCTGGCAGGTCTGCGCCTGACGCGGTGCGTGCTCGGGCTCCACGAAGGCACTGCAGGTCGTCACCGGCAGCAGCATGCGGCTCAGGTGCTCGCGCCCAGACGGAATCCACACCGCGTGCTGCGGCGGCACCACCCAGGCCCCATCCTGCGTGACCACCTGCATCATGCCCGCCAGCCCGAACAGCAATTGCGCCCGCCGATGACTGTGCAGGGGCTGCAGCGAACCGCTGGGATAATCGGCACCCGCCACCACCACCGGACGCGCGATGTCCCCCACGCGGTCGATGGGCAGGGTCGGCGGAGCTGGCGTGGGCTTGGGCATGTGTAAACCGGTGATGGCGCAGATTCAAACATTATTGACCAATGATCGAAAGTCAGTCAAAGCCCCTTTGCTCTACTGTGCTCACTTCTGCAGGGCTTTAACCAACCGGCTTTCGACATGAGACGCACCTATCGTGGCGCTGCCGCCGATGCTCTGATCACGGCTCTTGAAGGTGCTCCCGTCTTTCTACCCATCGCCTGGCGCTACCGATATTCGCCGGCCTGAATCTGGTCAGCGCCCTGTGCATCGCGCAAACCGCCGTCAACCCGGAGCAATTGCAACGCGAACGTGAACGCGCCCTGCGCCAGCAGCAGGAGCAGCGGCCGGACGTGGGCCTGGGTGGTCCCGCCGCCAGCCCGACGCCGCAGGTCTTTCCCGCCGAGGAGCAACCGTGCCGGCTGATTTCATCCATCACCCTGGAGGGCGATCAGGCCGAGCGCTTCCGCTTTGCGCTCGCCAGCGTGACCGGACCGGACGGCGCGCTCGGGCGCTGTCTGGGCTCACAAGGCGTCAATCTGGTGTTGGCCCGGGTGGAGAGCGCCATCGTGGCGCAGGGCTATACCACCACCCGGGTGCTGGCGCGCCCGCAGGACCTGTCGACGGGGCGGCTGGTGTTGAGCGTGCAGCCGGGGCGTGTGCGTCACATCCGCTTTGCTGCCGATGCAAGTGCCCGTGGCACTGCCATCAATGCCCTGCCGCTGAAGCCGGGCGACATCCTCAACCTGCGCGATATCGAGCAAGGACTGGAAAACTTCAAGCGCCTGCCGACCGTGCAGGCTGACATCAAGATCACGCCCTCCGAGGATACCGGTGCCGAGGCGGGCGACAGCGATCTGGTGATCCAGTATCAGCAGGCCTTCCCGTTCCGCCTGACGACCACGCTGGACGATGGCGGCGCCCGCGCCACCGGCAAGTATCTGCTGGGGCTGACGCTGGCCTATGACAACTGGTGGACCCTCAACGACCTCTTCTACGTGAGCGTCAGCCGCAGCCTGAACCATTACGGCGACCACGGCAGCCAGGCCTATACCCTGCATTACTCCCTGCCCTGGGGTGACTGGATGGGCGCGCTCACGATGTCGGGCAACCGTTATCACCAGACCGTGGCCGGGGCCTTCGAGAACTTCGTCTACAGCGGCCGTTCGGAGACCACCGAATTCAAGCTCTCGCGACTGGTCCGGCGCGATGCCGCCAGCAAGAGCACGGTCTTCGTCAAAGGCCTGCTGCGCACTGCCTACAACGCCATCGATGAACTGGAGATCGGCGCGCAGCAGCGTCGCACCAGCGCCTGGGAGGCGGGGCTGAACCACCGCCAGTTCATGGGCGACGCCATTGCCGACGCCACCCTCGCCTATCGTCGTTCGCTGGACTGGCAAGGCAACGAACCGGCGACGCCCTACGACCTGCCGCAGATCGCCTCGCGCTACGGCCTGTGGCTGCTGGATGCCTCGCTGAATGCGCCCTTCCAGTTGGGCTCGGCGCGTCTGCGCTACAGCGGCACGCTGCGCGCACAGTGGAACCGGGGAGCACTGCCGCCGCAGGACCAGTTTTCCATCGGCGGCCGCTATACGGTGCGTGGTTTCGATGGTGAGCTGACCCTGCAGGCCGAACGGGGCTGGTTCCTGCGCAATGAGCTGGCACTGGCCCTGGGTGATAGCGGACAGGAACTGTTTGCCGGCGTCGATACCGGTGCGGTGGCCGGTCCGACGGCGCAGTACCTGACCGGTCGCCGGCTCACGGGTGCGGCGCTGGGCGTGCGCGGCAGCGTGGCAAAGATGAACTACGAGATGTCGCTGGCGACACCCCTGGCCAAGCCGGTGGGCTTTGCCACGGCCGCGCTGACCGGTGGCTTCAGCCTGCAGTGGTCGTTCTGAGCTAGTCGTTCTGACTTAGCGGTCCGAGCTAGCTCGACGTGCGGGAAAAGTCCCACATCATCCCCGGCCAATGGCTGACTGTCGGCCGGGGCGGCTTGCTCAATAATGGCCGCCATGGACCATCGCCGGATGTCCCGGTGCACAGAGTCCGAGGAGACCATCATGGACCGCAATGCTGCTCCCCCCGCCGACGCCCGTCACCAGGACGAGGCCGCCGACATCGCCCGTGCCAACCAACTGCGCTACGTCAACGACGAGATGCCGGGCATCCGCCGCAGCCGCCATGGCAAGGGCTTTGCCTACCATGATGCGCAGGGCCGACTGATACGCGATGCCGAAGTCCTGGCGCGCCTGAAGTCGCTGGCCATTCCACCGGCCTGGGAAGAGGTGTGGATCAGTCCCCATCACAACGGCCATATCCAGGCCACCGGGCGCGATGCGCGGGGTCGCAAGCAGTACCGCTATCACGCCCGCTGGCGCCTGGTGCGCGACGACGCCAAATACCTGCGCATGATCAGTTTTGCCCGCGCCCTGCCCACCATCCGCAAGGTGGTGGAGCAGGATTTGCAGCGGCCCGGCCTGCATCGGCAAAAGGTATTGGCGGCGGTGGTGCATCTGCTGCAGAGCACCTTCATGCGGGTCGGTAACGATGAATACGCGCGGCAGAACAAGTCCTTCGGACTGACCACGCTACGCCATCGCCATGTGCGGGTCGATGGCAGCGATGTGCTGTTCCGCTTCCGTGGCAAGAGCGGGGTGCAGCATGACATCAAGTTGCATGATCCCTATGTGGCACGCATCATCCGCAAGATGCGCGAGTTGCCGGGGCAGGAGCTGTTCCAGTACGTGGATGACGACGGTGAGCGGCACTGCATCGACTCCGGCGACGTCAATGCCTATCTGCGCGAGGCGGCGGGCGAGGATTTCAGCGCCAAGGATTTCCGCACCTGGGCCGGTACGGTGCTGGCTACGCTGGCGCTGCAGGCCTTCGAGCGGGTGGACTCGCAGGCCCAGGCCAAGCAGAACGTGGTCCGCGCCATCGAGAACGTGGCGCGACGGCTGGGCAATACCCCGTCGATCTGTCGCAAATGCTATGTACACCCGGCGGTGATCGAGAGCTATCTCGATGGCAGTTTCGCCGAGTTGCTGGAAGAGCGCGTGCAGGCCGAACTGGTGCAGGAGTTGCATGACCTGTCGCCGGAAGAGGCGGCGGTGCTGGCATTGCTGCAACAGCGCCTGCACGAAGCCGATGAGGCTCCAGCACGCCGGCCGGCGCGCAAGGAAGGCCGCCGGACGAGCAGCACTGCGCGCAAGGCTGCACACGGCAGCGCGCACGCTGCAGGAGCCTGATCGGCAGGATCATTGCCCTCAGCGGGCGCGACGAAAGGTGAGGTTATAGCGGCAGCGACCGGTGAGCGGGTGCTCGCCGTCGCGCAGCACATCCACGCCGTGAAAGGCCAGCCGTGCCGGGCCGCCCCAGACCACCACATCCCCACTCTCCAGCCGCATGCGTTGCGGCTTGTCGCTGCGCTCCATGCCGCCAAAGAGGAAGGTTGCCGGTAAGCCGAGCGAGACCGAGACGATGGGTTGCTGCATGTCTTCTTCGTTACGGTCCTGATGCAGCGACATGCGGGCGCCAGGATCGTAGCGGTTGACCAGGCAGGCGTCCGGCAGGAAGGGAGCAAAGCCGGCCGCCTCGGCCGCCCGCTGTGCCAGTGCGACGAATGCAGGCGGCATGTCGGGCCAGTGTTGCCCGGTCACCGGGTCCAGCGTCTGGTAGCGATAGCCACGACGGTCGGTCACCCAGCCGAATTGCCCGCAATTGCTCATCGCCACCGACATGCGAAAGCCGCCCGGCGTCTGCATATTGCGCAAGGGGGAGTGGGCCAGCACGGTATCGATGGCAGCTACCAGCGCTGCAGCCTCCTCGTCGCTGACGAAGGCGCGCAGCAGGGTCGCCCCCTCGGTGATGGGCTCGATCTCGGGCTCGCGGGGCAGCGCGGCGAACAGGTCACCAGTCACGGCACAGCCTTGGTGCGCGGGGGCGGCGTGGCGATGAACTCGGTGACCGTATCCAGCGTCGGCGCCAGGAATCGCAGCGGCCTTGCCAGGCTACCCACCAGGGAGGCGTGCGAGGTGTTGTCGAAGTAACGTTCCTCTACCGGCACCTGCTGTGCGCGCAGCAGCGTGGCCAGCCCGCTCGTATTGCGGGTAGCCGATACCAGCTTGTCCTTGTGCGAGGCAATCAGCAGCGCGGGTGGCGCACCGGCCTGGACGTGGCGCACCGGTTGCGAATCAGGCGGCGAGTCGGGGGCAAAGAATACCGGCTTGACGTCCGGGTTTTCGATGGGCAGGAAGTCGTAGGGCCCGGCCAGGCCGATCCATCCGCGCAAGGCATCCGGCGAGGCGCCGGCCTGGCGCAGCCAGCGCGCGTCCAGGGCCAGCATGGCCGCGTTATAGGCGCCGGCACTGTGCCCCATGACGAAGACCCGTTGCGGATCGCCGCCCAGTTCGTGCAGGGAACGCAGGGTCCAGGCCAGCGCCTGGGCGCTGTCCTTGAGGAAATCCGGATAACGTACTTCGGGATAGACGCGATAGTCCGGCAGCACGGCGATGATGCCGCGAGAGCTCAAGGCTTCGCCGACGAAGGCGTAGTCCTTGCGGCTGCCTTCGTTCCAGCTGCCGCCATAGAAGAAGACCACCACCGGCAAGCCCTTGGCGCTCGCAGCGTCGGCCTGCGCAGCCGGCCGGTAGATGTCCAGCTTCTGGCGTGGATTGTCGCTGTCGGCGTAGGCCACGCCTTCGGTCTTGATGTAGCTGGAGCTCGGGGTAACCGCGTTGATGGCCGATAGCGGCGAACAGGCGATCAGGCCACCCAGGACCAGAACCGCGCCGGTGAGAGCGAGGCCGGCCTTGCCAAGAACATGCATGCACGACTCCTGCAATATGAAGTAACAGCCATTGTAGCCGCCTCTGCCCGCGCCTTCAGGCGGGCTTGCGGTCGGCGGTGGCTGGCTACGGCTGCGATTGCGGTTGCGGCGGTTGCGGCGGGTGCGCCACTGCCTCGCGCGCCAGCAAGGCCGCCTTGCGCTCGATGCCCCAGCGGTAGCCGGACGGTGATCCATCCTGGCGCACGATGCGATGGCAGGGAATCAGCAAGGCAATCTCGTTGTGCGCGCAGGCGCTGGCCACCGCCCTCACCGCCGCCGGCTGGCCGATGCGGGCGGCCAGTTCGGCGTAGCTCAGCGTCACCCCCGGCGGTATCTCGCGCAGGGCCTGCCACACGCGCTGCTGGAAGGCTGTGCCACGCACGTCCAGTGGCAGCGTGGCGCCACGTTGCGGGTCATCCAGCGCGGCCAGCACCTGCGCCAGTGTCTGCTCGAAGGCGGCATCGCCCGGCGCCAGTTCGGCCTGGGCAAAGCGGTCTTGCAGTTGCTGCACCAGGATCTCGGCATCCTCGCCCAGGGTGACGGCGCAGATGCCCTGCTCGGTGGCCGCCACCAGCAAGGCGCCCAGCCAGCATTGCGCCACCGCGAAGCGGATTTTTTCGCCACGGCCGCCGTGGCGGTAGGCCGCCGGCTTCATGCCCAGGTCGGCATTGCGGTGGGCGTAGAAGCCGCCGCTGGAATTGAAGCCGGCTTCATAGAAGGCCTCGGTGACACTGGCGCGTGAGGCCAGTTGCTGACGCAGGCGCTGCGCGCGCCGGGCGTCGCCATAGGCCTTGGGCGTCAGCCCGGTGTGGGCCTTGAAGAGGCGATGGAAGTGGTAGCGGCTCAAGCCCACGGCCTGGGCCAGGTCCTCGGTGGCGGGCGCCTGCTCGGCGGCTTCGATCAGGCGGCAGGCCTGGGCGATGGCCTGGGCATGGCGTTCCTGCAGCGGTGGCAGGTCGGGCCGACAGCGCTTGCAGGGGCGAAAACCAGCCGCTTCGGCAGCCGCGCCACTGGAGTGGAAGGCCACGTTCTTGCGCAAGGGCGTGCGCGCGCCGCAGGAGGGCTTGCAATAGACGCCGGTGCTCTTGACCGAATACCAGAACAGGCCGTCGAACGCCGGGTCGCGGCGCTGCACGGCCAGCCAGCGTTGCTGGTCGATGAGGGACGGGGCGATTAGGGACGGGTCGGTCAGGGACGGCTCGGCGGATGCGGGGCCCTCCTCCGTGGAGGGCGCGGGGGACGTTGGGGGCCTGGAAATCATCGGGGAGGTCGTGCTCGGCATGGGGTGCTCCTGCTATCGGGTCAGGATGATTCTAGGCGCCCCGTGGCGGCGTCGCACTCGGGCGCTTGCTTTTGAATTCGCAGGCGGCCCGCCCTTTACCTTCACTATCTCATTGGGAGAAGCGAATGCGCTGGCGCGACTTCACCGGCTGCATGACGTGTTCCAGCGGCAGTTCGTGCGACTGCTTGACCTTCTTGAGAGTGATGTTGGATTTGACGTTGGTCACGCCAGGCAGGCGCAGCAGCCGGCTCATCATGAATTCGGAAAACGCCGCCAGGTCGGGGGCCACGATGCGCAGGATATAATCGCCCTCGCCCGTGACGGAAAAGCATTCGGTGACCTCTGGCATCGTTTCCACGGCTTTTTCGAACAATTCGCCCCGGGTTTCGCCCTGGCGATCCAGGGTGACGGTGGTGAAGGCCGTCACGCCCAGGCCGACCACTGCCGGGTCCAGCACGGCGGTGTAGCGTTCGATGACGTGGGCTTCTTCCAGGCGCTGAACGCGACGACTGATCTGGGAGGTGGACAAGTGAACTTTCAGTCCCAGTGCACTGTTGGTAATATGTCCGTCACGCTGCAGCTCGGTCAGCAAGGCCAGATCGTAGCGATCCACATTGATGATGCTCATTTATCTCTCCAATTTTCTTATTTAAGATTTATTTGTGCATATTAACCCCTAATTTGCGCAAAAAACAATCACAAATTGCAGTGACGACGCAATAAACTCCTCGCATGGGCCGGGCTTGCCGGCCTTTCCAATCCGAGGAGACACAGATGGGCCACGCAGAAAGCCAGATCAGCCAACTTGCCGCCGCCAGCACGGACCTGTTCGACAACCCCATGGGGACCGACGGTTTCGAGTTCGTCGAATATACCGCCGCCGACCCGGCCGCCATCGCCGGCGTGCTGGAACTGATGGGCTTTACCGCCGTGGCGCGTCACCGTTCCAAGAACGTGACCCTGTATCGCCAGGGCCAGATCAACTTCATCCTCAACGGTGAGCCGGACAGCAATGCCGCCGCCTTCGCCCAGGTGCATGGCGCCTCGGTCAATGCCATGGCCTTCCGCGTCAAGGATGCGGCCTTCGTCTACAAGCGCGCGCTGGAACTGGGTGCCGAAGGCGTGGAAGCCCGTCTGGGGCCGATGGAACTGAACATTCCGGCCATCCGCGGCATCGGCGGCTCGCTGCTGTATCTGGTGGACCGCTATGGCGACAACGGCTCCATCTATGACGTGGATTTCCAGTTCTTCCCCGGCGTGGAGCGCAATCCCAAGGGCGTGGGCCTGACCTATATCGACCACCTGACCCATAACGTCATGCGCGGCGCCATGGATACCTGGTCGTCGTTCTATACTCGGCTGTTCAACTTCCGCGAGATCAAGTATTTCGATATCGAGGGCAAGGTCACCGGCCTGCGCTCGCGGGCCATGACCAGCCCGTGCGGCAAGATCCGCATTCCCATCAACGAGAGCGCGGACGACAAGTCGCAGATCGAGGAATTCATCAAGCAGTACAACGGCGAGGGCATCCAGCACATCGCCCTGGGCACCGACGACATCTACCAGACCGTGCGCGCCCTGTACGCTCGCGGGGTGCCTCTGCAGGACACCATCGCCACCTACTACGACCTGGTGGAACGCCGCATCCCCGGCCATGGCGAAGACCTGGCCGCCCTGCGCGAGCTGAAGATCCTCATCGATGGCGCCCCCACCGCCGGCCAGGGGCTGCTGTTGCAGATCTTCACCCAGAACCTGATCGGCCCGGTGTTCTATGAAATCATCCAGCGCAAGGGCAACGACGGCTTCGGCGAGGGCAATTTCAAGGCCCTGTTCGAATCCATCGAACTGGACCAGATGCGCCGCGGCGTCATCTGATGGAACGGCCGGCAGCGATGCCGGCCCTGCCCTGCATGCAAGGCGCAGCGCCCTTCCCGGGCCTGCGCCTTTTCCTTTTTTTACATGGCCCGACTCAAGCTTTGCTGGAAGCTGCCGTAACTCTACCCAAAGGCAATCTTGCCTGAACCTGCAAGACTGGCGCCTCGACCGGGGCTGGAGTTCGCATGAACATCGCGTATGAACAAGAAAAAACTGCCGAAGCCACCCAGGCCACCCGTGCAGACACGCTGGACCATGACCCCGCCGAACTGATCGAGCAGCTCAGCCACCGCATCCTGATCCTGCAACAGCAGGCGCAGTCGCTGGCGCGCTTCCCGGCCAATCGCGACGGCAAGCAGCAGCGCCAGTTGCTGCAGCAGCAGATCCGCACCCTCTATCAGCAGTTGTTCGCACTGGAACAACAGCAGGCACGCCAGCGCAGACGCAGCGAGAACTACCTCAGCATGGCCCTGTCGGTGGCTGCCCACGCGGCCCATCACCACGCCCAGAGCGAGGCATTGGCTACGCCCGCTTGAACCCTGCTCTTACCCGCATTCTTCAATAGCGCAGCCGTGTCAGGCTGACCGCACACGCCAGCGCCGCCAACCCGGCGGCGCACCACAACACTAGCGCATACGGCGCATCCGACCACCCCAGCAGCATGGCTACCACCGAGGCGCCCACGGTCTGCCCGGTCAGACGTGCCGTGCCCAGCATGCCGCTGGCGCCACCGGTGCGCTCACGCGGGGCGGCGCTGATCATGGTGCGGTTGTTGGGCGACTGGAACAGCCCGAAGCCGAACCCGCATATCGCAAACTGCAGTGCCATCAGGCCGTCCGGCGTGCCATGGTCGATCGTCAGCAGCGACAACAGGCCCAGGCACATCACCCCCAGCCCTATCCCGCCCAGCAAACCCGCCGCAATGCGGTCCGACAGCTTGCCCGCCACCACCCCGGTCAGGGCCACGGCGATCGGCCAGGCCGTCAGCAACAGCCCGGCGCGCGCGGCGTTGATGCCCAGGTAGTTCTGCAACATGAACGGCAGCATCACGAACACCGCCATCTGCGCCGCGAAGGAACAGAAGGAGGTGCCGATGGACAACGCAAACAAGGGAATGCGCAGCAGGTCCAGCGGCAGCATGGGCGCGCTGGACGACTGCAGCTTGAGCAACAGGAACAGGCTCAGCCCGGTCAGCAAGGCGCAGCCAGCCACCACCCAGACGCCCTGCAGATGGCCGACCGCATCGATGGTATAGAGCAGCAAGCCGATGAAGAACATGCACAGGAGCGCGCTCTGCCGGTCGAAGCGGCGCGGGGCCAGCGGATTGGTGGGCAGCGCCTTGTTGCCCACCACGAGCGCGGCCAGCCCGAGCGGGATATTGATCAGGAACAGCCAATGCCAGGACGCCAGGTGCAGGATGAAGCCGGCCACGGTCGGCCCCAGGGCATTGCCGGTGCCGGCCACCAGGGCGTTGTAGCCGATGGCGCGGCCCAGCAGGCGCGCCGGGTAGATGAAACGGATCAGCGCCGTATTGACCGACAGGATGCCGGCCGCGCCCAACCCCTGCAGCACCCGCGCCAGGCTCAGCTGCAACATGTCATTGCTGGCGGCACAGGCCAGCGAAGCCAGCGTGAAGAGGAACAGCCCGCCCAGATAGACGCGCCGGTAGCCCACCACCTCACCCAGCGAAGCCAGCGGCAGCAGGCACACCGCCATGGCGATCTGGTAGCTGTTGATGACCCAAATGGCATCGGCATCGCTGGCCTTGAGATCGGCCGCCATCGACGGCAGCGCCAGGTTGGCGATGGAACCGTCCAGAACCGCGATGGTGATGCCCAGTACCACGGTGGCGATGGCGAGTAAGCGCTGCCGGGGCGGCAGGCCGTCGGCGTCATGCGGGGCGCCGCTGCGGGTCTGTACGTGCACTGTCTGCTTTCAAGGCTTAAGATAATCCGGGGACGCCGGGGCGTCCGAACGAGGGCGCTATGCTATCACCGCCCTGCCTCCTGCATGCGGTAGACCTCCCGGGCGGTACCACTGAAGAGCGCAGTACGCTCGGATGCGGACACGTCAGCGGTCAGCCGCTTGAAGGCATTCCACAGGCTGACATAACCGAACATGCCCTTGTCCACCGGGAAATTGCTCTCGAACATGCAGCGCTGCGGACCGAAGAGGTCGATGCAGGTGTCGATATACGGTCGCCAGGCCTGCGCCAGCTGGATCGAATCCGGCGGTGCGGCCTGACGATGGAAATCCCAGCCGCCCACGGGCATGCCCAGACCACCCAGCTTGAGCCAGACATTGGGCAAGGCCGCGATGGCGCGCATGCCGCGCTCCCACTCGCGTCGTGCCGCCTCGCGCTGGCCGGCGTAGGGGCCGGCGCCGAGCGGGCCGCCGCAGTGATCCAGGACCAAGCGCGTGTCCGGGCAGGCCTGGGCCAGCGCCAGCACTTCATCCAGCTGGGTGTGATAGGCCCAGACGTCCAGCGACAGGTCGTAGCGCGCCAGCAGGCGCGCACCGGTGCGGAACCTGTCCTGCGCCAGCAGGCCGGGCGGTGGCGGGTGCGGGTTGCTGCGGATGGACGGATCGGCATGCCAGGCCGTGGTATTGCGGATGCCGCGCAGGCGGCCGTTGCCGGCCTGCTGCAGGGCTTCGACCACAGCCTGTACGTCGGCACCCAGCATCAGGTCGGCAAAGCCGACGATGGCCGCGCAGGCGCGCACCGGACCGTAGAGACCGCTGGCCGATTGCGCCGCCACGCCATTGACGAACTCCACCTCGCCCACCGGCTGCATGGCCTGCGGCCCCTCCTGCCGGTACATCGAACGGCATTGCACGAACACCGTCTCGGTGATGCGATGGCCGCTGGACAGATCGGCCATCCACTGCTCGAACAGGTAGCGGTTGCCGGCGCGGTCCCACAGATGGTGGTGGGCGTCGATGATGGGCAGCTCCGGCTCCAGCACCGCTTCCTGCGTCAGGGCCAGCCAGTCGGGGCGTACCTGCAGGTGCGGCGAGGCGGCGGCATCAGCCATGGCGCGACACCGGCTGGCCGATCTGTTCGCAGCCCAGTCGCTTCAGGCTCGCATCGATCCAGCCACGGTCGCTGGTGCCGGCCTGGATGGCCGCCATCTGCGCCACCTCGGCATCATTCTTGGCCTTGGCGGCGGCATAGACGGCGGCGATGTCGTCATAGCCCACGCACAGCAGGCCGTCGTAGTCGCCCACCACCAGGTCACCCGGGGCAATCACCATGCCGTCGATGGCGATGGGCACATTGATCTCGCCCGGACCATCCTTGTAGGGGCCACGATGCGTCACACCAGCAGCGAACACCGGGAAGCTGCCGCCCTGGATGGCATCCAGGTCGCGCACCGCGCCGTAGATGACGATGCCGCCCAGGCCGCGCTGGATGGCATGCGCCACCATCAGCTCGCCGATGATGGCGTTGGACAGGTCGCCCCCGGCATCGACCACCACGATGTCGCCCGGCTCGGCCAGGTCCAGGGCCTTGTGTACCATCAGGTTGTCACCCGGGCGCGACTTCACCGTGATGGCGGCGCCGGCCAGCTTGCCGCCGCGATGCAGTGGCCGCAGGCGCGCACCGGCGGCGGTCATGCGTGCCATCGAATCGCTGATGTTGGCCACCGGGATGGCGGCGAAGTTCTTGACGTCTTGCGCGCTGACCTTGCGCACGCGCTCAAGAATGCGGAATCCTGCTGACATGGTGTTCTCCCTGCAAGAATAAATAGTGAAAGATTCAGCGCAAGCTGGCGCAGAAGCGCTGCACGCGCACGCAAGCCTCACGCAGGCGCTCGGTGGAATCGGCATAGGACAGGCGGAAGTTCGGCCCCTGGCCGAAGGCGCTGCCATGCACCAGCGCCACGCCCTCGGCCTGCAACAGGGCCGAGACGAAGTCCTCGTCATTGCCGATGACCTGGCCGTCTTCGGTGCGCTTGCCGAGCACACGCTCGCAGGAGGGGAAGACATAGAAGGCGCCTTCCGGCACCGGGCAATCCAGACCCTCGGCCTGGTTCAGCATCGACACCACCAGGTCGCGCCGGCCCTGGAATACCTTGCGGCTCTCGTGGATGTAATCCTGCGGACCATTCAGGGCCTCCAGCGCGGCCCATTGCGAGACCGAGCTGGCGCCCGAGGTCAGCTGGCCCTGGATCTTTTCCATGGCCTTGATCAGTGCCAGCGGACCGGCCGCGTAGCCGATGCGCCAGCCGGTCATGGCATAGGCCTTGGAGACGCCGTTCATGGTCAGGGTGCGCTCGTAGAGTTCGGGCGCGATCTGGGCCGGGGTGGTGAATTCGAAGTCGCCGTAGGTCAGGTGTTCGTAGATGTCGTCGGAGAGGATCCAGACCTGCGGATGGCGCTTGAGCACCTCGGCCAGCGCCTCGATCTCGGCACGGGTGTAGGCCGCGCCGCTGGGGTTGCAGGGCGAGTTGAACATCAGCCACTTGGTGCGCGGGGTGATGGCAGCCTCCAGCGCTTCCGGGCGCAGCTTGTAGCCCGCTTCGCGAGTGGTCTTGGCGTACACCACGTGGCCGCCGCACAGGGCCACCAGTTCCGGATAGGAGACCCAGTAAGGGGCCGGCACGATGACTTCGTCGCCGGCATTGACCGTGGCCATCAGGGCATTGGCGATGACCTGCTTGCCGCCGTTGGAAATGATGGTCTGGGCCACGCTGTAATCAAGCTGGTTCTCGCGCTTGAACTTGGCGACCACGGCTTCGCGCAGCTCGGTGATGCCGGCCACCGCCGTATAGCGGGTCTCGCCACGGGCGATGGCAGCGTAGGCGGCCTCTTTGATGTTGTCGGGGGTGTCGAAGTCGGGCTGGCCCGAACTGAGGGCGATCACATTGCGGCCCTGGGCCGCCAGTTCGCGCGCCTTCTGGGTGACGGCGATGGTGGCCGAAGCCTTGATGCGGGAGAGTGAATCGGAAATGAATGCCATGGTGGTCTCGTCTTGTTGATCCCGGCTATCCGGGGGAAATCTTGGGAGATGGTGCGATCAGGCGTGGCGGATGTCGGCCACGAACTTGCGGGCGCGCTCATGCTGCGGTCGCTCGAAGAAGTCCTGCGGGGTGGCGCGCTCCAGCACCTGGCCATCGGCCATGAAGATGAGGCGGTCGGCCACTTCGCGGGCAAAGCCCATCTCGTGGGTGACGCACACCATGGTCATGCCCTCGGCGGCCAGCTGCTTCATCACCTGCAGCACCTCGCCCACCATCTCCGGGTCCAGCGCCGAGGTCGGTTCGTCGAACAGCATCACCGGCGGCTTCATGGCCAGGGCGCGGGCAATCGCCACACGCTGCTGCTGGCCGCCCGAGAGCTGGCCGGGATAGGACTGCGCCTTGCCGGCCAGGCCGACCTTTTCCAGCAGGGCCATGGCGCTGTCGCGGGCGGCTTTCTCGGACAGTTTCAAGACCCGCATGGTGGCCAGCATGACGTTGCGCTCCACACTCATGTGCGGGAACAGGTTGAAGGACTGGAACACGAAGCCGATGCGGCTGCGCAGGCGGTTGATATCGACTCCGTTGCCGTGCACGTCCTGGCCGTCCACGTAGATGTGACCGTCGTTGATGGGTTCGAGCCGGTTGATGGTGCGAATCAGGGTCGACTTGCCCGAGCCCGAGGGGCCACAGACGATCACCACTTCACCACGCTTGATTTCTTCGTTGACGCCGCGCAGGGCGTGGTAGTCGCCGTACCAC
Source organism: Herbaspirillum sp. (assembly GCF_035644555.1). Taxonomy (GTDB): domain Bacteria; phylum Pseudomonadota; class Gammaproteobacteria; order Burkholderiales; family Burkholderiaceae_D; genus Herbaspirillum. The sequence continues at coordinate 61,043 of NZ_DASQOH010000064.1, read as the reverse complement.
TTGTTCACATTGTTGAATCGGATCATCAGAGACTCCTGAATTGACGTTTTAGCTTGATACGGCGCTCGGCCAGCCCCACCAGCGAACTGAGCAGGTAGCACAGCACGAAATAGGTCATGGCCAGCAGGAAGTACACCTGGAAGGGCTTGGTCAGCAGTTGCGCATTGACCTGGTAGGCCGCATAGGTGAGTTCGTTGACGCTGATGATGTAGGCCAGCGAGGTGTTCTTGATCAGCGAGATCAGCTGGTTGAGGATGCTGGGGATCATGTTGAACAGCGCCTGCGGCAGCACCACCTCGCGCAGCGTGGTGAAGTAGCTCATGCCCAGCGAGCGCGAGGCCTCGACCTGCCCTTGCGGAATGGCCTGGATGCCGGCCTTGATGACCTCGCCCAGGAAGGCGGTCTCATAGGCCACCAGCGCACAGATCACCGTGGTGGTGCCGGAGATGGACTTGCCGGTCAACAGCGGCACGATGAAGTAGGCCCAGAAGATCAGCATCAGCACCGGCAGCCCGCGCAGGGTATGCACGATGGCGCCGGCCGGCCAGGCCACCCAGCGCACAGTGCTGGTACGGGCGATGCCGAACAGCACCGCCAGCGGGAAGGCGCAGACCAGGCCGGTGACGGCCAGGATCAGGGTCAGGGAGAGCCCGCCGAGAGGACCATGCGGGAATTCGCCGATCAGCAGCTGCAGGCCGTAGGTGCGGAGGATGTCGAAGATATCGAGGATAGCGTGCATGTCAGCGCCCCTTCACTTTCAGATGGCGGCCGTTGTACCAGCCACCGATGGCCATGATCGACCACGACATCAGCAGGTAGAAGGCCGAGGCCAGGGCAAAGGTTTCGAAGGTGCGATAGGTTTCGTTTTCGATCTGGCGGCTGGCGTAGGTCATCTCGGCCACGCCGATGGCCATGGCCAGGCTGGTGGACTTGAACAGCGACAGCGACTGGTTCACCAGGGGCGGCACCGAGATGCGGATGGCCTGCGGCAGCAGCACGTCGCGCATCGATTGCAGATAGGACAGCCCCAGCGCGCGCGCCGCCTCCATCTGCGTGGCCGCCACCGAGCGCATGCCGCTGCGCAGGTCTTCCGACATATAGGCGGCACTGTTGAGCGACAGCGCGATCAGGGCAAAGATGAATTCGCCGTTGTGGTTGTTGATGAAGTCGGTGATCCAGGCGGGCAGCAGTTCGGGGATGCCGAAATACCAGACGAAGATCTGTACCAGTCCCGGCACGTTGCGGTGGTAGTTGACGTAGCCGGCGATGAGCCACTCCAGCGGCGGCAGCGCCAGGGTGCGCAGGCCCACCAGCAGCACCGCCAGCAGAAAGGCGCAGACCCAGGCCGCCGCGAACAGCCACAGCGTGGTGAAGGCGCCGCCGATAAGCCAGTGCAGGTACTGGCCATGCAACACCGCGCCGAAATCAAGATTGAGCATGTGAGCGCTTCCTTGCTAGAACAGCCTGGCGCAGGAAAATCGCCAGGCGAAGGGTAAGCCGGTCCCGCACGCACCGGCCGGGCCGGTGCGCGTGATCCTCGTTGCAGCGGGAACGAAGGCTTGAGTGAAGGGCTTATTGGAAGGCAGAGATCGGCGTGAGCTTCTTCTCGCGCGGGATGTTGAACTTGGTATTGGGGCCGAACCACTTGTTCCAGAGGGCGTCGGTCTCGCCACTCTTTTCCAGTTTTTCGAGGGCGTCGTTGACGGCGGCCAGCAGGGCCGGCTCATCCTTCTTCACGCCCATGGCGGTCGGTTCCCAGGCCAGTTCGCCATTGAGGAACTTGTACTTGCCCTCGGATTCGTTGACGAAGCGGATGCCCGAAGGCTGCGACAGCGCCAGCCCCTGCACCTTGTTCTGGGCCAGTGCCAGGAAGGCGGCCGGGGTGTCCTGGAAGGTCAGGATGGTGGCCTTGGGCAGGACGCGGCGGGCATACAGTTCAGGGGTAGAACCCTTGTTGGCGCTGATGCGCTTTTCGGCCAGGTCCTCGACCTTGTTGAAGCCGGCGTTGCTGTGGGCGATCAGCTTGATCGGCGTCTGGTAGTGCGCAGCGGTGAAATCGATCTGCTGTGCGCGCTCCTTGGTATAGCCCAGCGCGGCCACCACCAGGTCGACCCGGCCCAGCGTCAGTTCAGGAATACGTGCCTCCACCGAGACCCCCTTGTGTTCCAGCTTCACTCCCAGCTGCTTGGCGACCGCATTGCACATGTCGACGTCGAAGCCGACGATCTGGCGCGTGGCCGGATCGGGAAAGCCCAGGGGTTCGCTGCTGGTCAGGGTGGCGCACACCAGGGTGCCGCGCGCCTTGATATCGGCCAGGCGGTCAGCGTGCGCGGCCGTGGAAAACACCAGCGAAACGGCCGCAGCCGCGATTGCCATACAGGTCTTGTTGAAGCGCCCCAAAGTCATTTTCTATCCTTTCCCAGGTTGAACAACGAACATCGATGAAATAAATCATAATTGCATTATGATTTTTAAACAAGCACAATTTGTCCTTATATTTCAGATACTTAGGAGATGCATCGCGGCGGTGCAAAAATCCCTGAAATGGGCATGCAGATTCCCGCCCGCGGTGCAGAGAAGACCGCTGGAGGCGATTTTTTGGTGCGCCGCGCCAATCGAAAAAGGTGATAACCTCGCCCCATTCCGAAATTCGACGTCGATTTATGAAAAAAGAGAATGAGCCCGATAAAAAGGATGCGGCACCCGACCGCACCGTGCTCGGCGCCGAACGCAGCCTGGCCATCCTGAGCGCCTTCATCGATGCCCCCGAGCCGTTCGGCCTGACCGAGCTGGAAGCCCGCACGGGACTGTTCAAGAGCGTGATCCACCGCTACATGATGTCCTTCATCAAGGCGGGTTATGTAGTACAACGTGCTGACAATTCCTACCAGCTGGGACCGCGCGCCTACCAGTTGGGCAAGGCCTTCGAGGCCAGGTTCGACTATGCCGACTTCATCGTGCCGACACTGGAAAAACTGGTACGCGAAACCGGCGAAAGCACGGCCTTCTACATCCGCCAGCAGGAGCAGCGGCTATGCCTGTATGCGGCCGAGACCCCGGCCTCGGTGAAGGCCACCGTCAAGGCGGGCAGCCTGTTCCCGATCGACCAGACCTCCAGTGCGCAGGTACTGCGTTTCTTCTCGGTACCGGGCAATGCGGCGCGCTCGGGTGGGCGCTATGTCTGCATTTCGGTGGGGATCAACAATCCGCTGTCGTCGTCGATGTCGGCGCCGGTGTTCGGTCCCGGCAATGCCCTGGTGGGTTCGCTGACCATCTTCGGGCTGACCTTGCGTTTCGATCCGGCCGCCAGTGGCGCCATGCGGGCCACCCTGCTGCAGATGGCACAGGAACTGTCGGTGCGGCTGGGTGCCTCACCCCAGATCTACCAGTCGCCCGTCAGTGCCGATATCTTCGACGAAGCCGCAGCCCAGGAGGCACTGGCCGCACAGGCCATGGCCGGGGACGGCTAGCATCGGTGACAGGAATAAAAAAACGATGCCGCGGCATCGTTTTTTTACGATAGCAGCCCGGTGGCCCTAACGCAGGCTGGCAATGGGCGTGAGCTTCTTGTCGCGGGGGATGTTGAACTTGGTCTTGGGCCCGAACCAGCGGCTCCAGAGGGCATCGATCTCGCCCTCCTTCTCCATCTCCATCAGACCCTGATTGATGGCGGCCAGCAGCCGGTGTTCGCCCTTTTTCACTCCCAGCGCGGTGGGCTCCCAGGCCAGCGCGCCTTCCACGAAGCGAAAGCGTCCCGTGGATTCGTTGACGAAGCGCACGCCGGACGGCATGGAAATGGCCAGTGCGTCCACCTTGCCCTGCGCCAGCGCCAGGAAGGCCTGCGGAGTATCGACAAAGCCCAGGACCGTGGCCTTGGGCAGTACGCGGCGCGCGGCCTGTTCCGGGGTGGAGCTGCGATTGGCGCTGATGCGCTTGTCGGCCAGGTCCGATACCAGGTTCAGGCCGGAGTCGGATTGCACGATCAGCTTGATCGGGTTCTGGTAATGGGAGGCGGTGAAATCGATCTGGTGCGCCCGTTCGCGGGTGTAACCCAGCGCCGCCGAGACCAGGTCGGCTTCGCCATGGATCAGCGCCGGCAGACGGGCTTCCACGGTCACGCTCTTCTGTTGCATCTGCACGCCCAGCTTGCGCGCCACCGCCGCACACATGTCGACATCGAAGCCGACCACCTGCCGGGTCTGCGGATCGGGATAGCCGAGGGGTTCATTATTGGCCAGCGTGGCACAGACCAGGGTGCCGCGTGCCTGGATGTCAGCCAGCCGGTCGGCATGCGCCGCAGCCGGAAAAAGCCAGGCACTGGCCAACAGCAAGCTGCCCATGCCCAGTTTCTTCATATGCTGCGAAATCATTTTCATGCTTTTCCTCATTGAGCGTCGAGAATAGCCTGAAACGATCCAGGATGTCACTTCCAGCCGACGTCCCGCGACAGCGGGGACCGCCAGAAACACCCGCCAGGCACTGCGATCTGGTATGACATGTCCCTTGCCTGCATCAGAAAAAACGGCCCGGTCGGCGGACGACCGGGCCGTCGCAGGCCATCGGAGCAGCTGCCTGCACGCGCTCAGCCGTGGCCGAGATAAGCCTTGCGCACGTCGCTGTTGGCCAACAGGTTGGCGCCGGTATCCGACATGACCACGTGACCGTTCTCCAGCACATAGCCGCGATCGGCCACCCCCAGTGCCTTGTTGGCGTTCTGCTCGACCAGGAACACCGTCACGCCGCTTTCGCGGATGGTGCGGATGATCTCGAAGATCTGCGCAATCACCAGCGGTGCCAGGCCCAGCGTGGGCTCGTCCAGCAACAGCAGGCGCGGCTTGCTCATCAGTGCACGGCCGATGGCCAGCATCTGCTGCTCCCCGCCGGACATGGTGCCGGCACGCTGGGCGGCACGTTCCTTCAGGCGCGGGAACAGTCCGAAGACATACTCGATGCCTTCTTCGATGGCCTCGTTGCTGGCGAAGAAGGCGCCCATCTTGAGGTTTTCCAGCACGGTCAGGCTGGGGAAGACGCGCCGCCCTTCCGGCGAGATCGCCAGGCCGCGACGCATGATCTCGTGGGTCGGCAATGCGGTGATGTCCTGCCCCTCGAAGATCACGCGGCCGCTGGAGGCACGCGGACGTCCGCACAGCGTCATCAAGAGCGTGGTCTTGCCGGCCCCGTTGGCGCCGATCAGGGTAACGATCTCGCCCTTTTCCACGTTCAGCGATACGCCGTGCAGCGCCTCGATGGCGCCGTAGTGGGTATGCACCTTGTCAAACTGCAGCATCATTCTTCTCCCAGGTAGGCCTTGATCACGCGCTCGTCGCTGCGCACCTCGTCCGGGGTGCCGGTGACGATGGGCTTGCCGTGCTCCATGACGAGGATGCGGTCGGAGATGCCCATGATGAGGCTCATGTCGTGTTCGATCAGCAGCACGGCCACGCCATGTTCGCGACGCAGGCGGTCGATCAGTTGCGAGAGCTCCTGCTTTTCCTGCGGGTTCAGGCCGGCGGCGGGTTCGTCCAGCAACAGCAGGCGCGGCCGGGTGATCATGCAGCGGGCGATCTCCACCCGGCGCTGCAGGCCATAGGAGAGCGTGCCGGCTTCGCGGTTGGCCAGTGCCGTCAGGCCCAGCTGGTCCAGCCAGTAGGCGGCGCGTTGCAGCGCCTCCTGCTCGGAACGACGGTAGCCGGGGGTCTTCAAGAGGCCCGCCAGCAGGTTGGTATTGACCTGCTGGTGTTGCGCCACCAGCAGGTTTTCCACCACTGTCATGGACTTGAAGAGGCGGATGTTCTGGAAGGTGCGCACCAGTCCCTGCTGTGCCACCTGGTGGCTGGGACGGCGGGCGATGGAAACGCCATCGAGCGCGATCTCGCCCGAGGTCGGCTGGTAGAAGCCACTGATGCAATTGAAGACGGTGGTCTTGCCGGCGCCGTTGGGGCCGATGATGGCGAAGACTTCACCTTCCTTGACCGACAGCGAGACGCCATCGACCGCCAGCAGGCCGCCGAAGCGCATCGACAGACTGGACACTTCCAGCATGGTTTTCACAGGTTGGTTCATTGCGGCAGCTCCACATGCGGACGGGTGGCAGGCAGCAGTCCTTGCGGACGCCACATCATCATCAGCACCATCACCAGACCGAAGATGAGCATGCGGTATTCGGCAAAGCTGCGCGCCACTTCCGGCAGTACGGTCAGCAGGATGGCGGCCAGGATCACGCCCAGCTGCGAACCCATGCCACCCAGCACGACGATGGCCAGGATCAGGGCGGACTCGATGAAGGTGAAGGATTCCGGTGTCACCAGTCCCTGGCGGGCGGCGAAGAAGGAACCGGCCAGGCCGGCGAAGGCGGCGCCCAGCGTGAAGGCCGAGAGCTTTACCTTGGTCGGGTTGATGCCCAGCGAGCGGCAGGCGATCTCGTCTTCGCGCAGGGCTTCCCAGGCGCGCCCCATGGGCATGCGCAGCAGGCGGCTGGTGACCAGGTAGGTGAACAACACCATCAGCAAGGCCAGGAAGTACAGGAAGATCACCATGTGCCCACCCTGGTAGGACAGACCGAACACCTGGTGGAAGGTGGTACCGCCTTCGGTCAGCGGATTGCGCGCCATCACCAGGCCGAACACGGTGGGCTTGGGGATGCCGGACACGCCATCCGGGCCGCCGGTCAGGCTGGTCATGTTGTTGAGCAGCAGGCGGATGATCTCGCCGAAGCCCAGCGTGACGATGGCCAGATAGTCACCGCGCAGGCGCAGCACCGGGAAGCCCAGCAGGAAGCCGAACAGCGCCGCAGCCGCCGCCGACAGCGGCAGGCACTCCCAGAACGAGAGGCCGACATACTGGTTCAGCAGTGCATAGGTATAGGCCCCCACGGCGTAGAAGCCGACATAGCCCAGGTCCAGCAGACCGGCGAAGCCGACCACGATGTTCAGGCCCAGGCCCAGCACCACGTAGATCAGCGCCAGGGTCATCACGTCCACGTAGCCGCGCGAACCGAAGAACGGCCACACCAGCGCCGCCATCAGCAGGATGATCACGGCGGCGCGCTGCTGGCGCGGCTGCATGCGCGGCAGGGCCGGCAGCTTCACGCCAGCGGCCGAGCGCGACAGCGCCGGCTTGACCAGCTGGAACAGGAACACGGCAATCACCGCCACCAGCACCGGGGTCCAGTGGGTATTGAGCACCACCCGGTAACCTTCCAGCTGCAATTGCATGCCCAGCAGCGGGATGGTCAGTACGGCGGTCACCAGCGCCGCCGCCACGGCATTCTTGAAAGTCTCAGGCATCACGCCTCCTTGAATAATTCGTTGTCCGTCAGGCGCGCTGCGCTCAGACCTTTTCGATATCGGGCTTGCCCAACAGGCCCGTGGGACGGAACAGCAGGATCAGCACCAGCAGGCCGAAGGACACCACGTCCTTGTATTCCGAAGGCAGGTAGCCGGCGGCAAAGGTCTCGGCCAGGCCCAGCAGGACGCCGCCCAGCATGGCGCCGGGAATGCTGCCGATACCACCCAGCACCGCCGCCGTGAAGGCCTTGATGCCGGCGATGAAGCCGATGTAGGGATTGAGCTTGCCGATGGTCAGCGCGATGAGCACACCGCCGACCGCTGCCAGCATCGCACCCAATACAAACGTGAAGGAAATGACCTTGTTGGTGTCGATACCCAGCAGGTTGGCCATGCCCATGTCCTCGGCGCAGGCGCGGCAGGCGCGGCCCATGCGCGAGCGCGCGATGAATAGCGTGAGCGCCACCATCAGCAGCAGCGTGACACCGACGATGACCATGCGCGAATACGGCACGGTGACGGTGAAGTCGCTGCCCATCTGGAATTCCAGCGCGCCCGAGATCAGCACCGGCACCGACATGTCGCGCGCGCCCTGGCCGATCTGGACATAGTTCTGCAGGAAGATGGACATGCCGATGGCCGAGATCAGCGGCACCAGGCGCGGGCCGCCGCGCAGCGGGCGATAGGCCACGCGCTCGACGGTCCAGCCATACAGGCCGGTGACCAGCACCGACACGATCAGCGCGCCACCCAGCAGCAGCGGCAGGGGGTAGCCGGACTGCACGCCGATGGCGGTGAGCGTCACCAGGCCCACGTAGGAGGCGATCATGTAGATCTCGCCGTGGGCGAAGTTGATCATGCCGATGATGCCGTAGACCATGGTGTAGCCGATGGCGATCAAGGCGTAGATCGCGCCCAGCGAAAGCCCGTTGACGAGCTGCTGGGTCAGTTGTGGGAGCAATTCATTCATGTGGAGGGTCCAGAAGTGGAAATGCCCCATCCGAGAATTTCGCGGTGGGGCATTTCGCTGTTTGACGTCAGGTCAGACGGTCATGCCAACGATTCGCGGGGAATCACTTGGCTTCGGTCTTGGTGGCGTCCTTGTGCCAGGTGAAGACCACGAACTTGAAGGACTTCAGGTCGCCCTTCTTGTCGTATTCGACGTTGCCGATGGGGGTCTTGAAGCTGTTGGCGTGGATGTAGGCCGCGACCTTTTCCGGATCGGTGGACTTGGCGCCGGTGATGGCGTCGGCAATGATCTTCACGCCGGAATAGGCCGGCATCTGGAACGGACCGTTGGCGTCGCGCTTGGCGGCGGCAAAGGCCTTGACCAGGGCAGCATTGGCCGGGTCGGCGGCGAAGTCGGCCGGCAGGGTCACCAGCATGCCTTCGGAAGCCGGGCCGGCAATCGCGGTGATGTCCTTGTTGCCCACGCCTTCGGGGCCCATGAACACGGCCTTGACGCCCTGCTCACGCGCCTGGCGCATGATCAGGCCCATTTCCGGGTGGTAGCCTCCAAAGTAGACGAAGTCCACGCCCTGCGACTTGAGCTTGGTGACGATGGCGGAGTAGTCGCTGTCACCGGCATTGATGCCTTCGAACAGCACCACCGGCACCTTGGCCGCGTCCAGTGCGCCCTTGACCGAGGAAGCCACACCCTGGCCGTAGGACTGCTTGTCGTGCAGCACGGCGACCTTCTTGGGCTTGAGCTTTTCGATCACGTAGCGGGCGGCAGCCGGACCCTGCTGGTCATCGCGACCGATGGTGCGGAAGATGAACTTGTGCGGCTTGGCTTCGGTCAGCTGGGGCGCGGTGGCCGAGGGGGTGATCATCACCACGCCTTCGTTTTCATAGATGTCGGAGGCCGGGATGGTGGAGCCGGAGCAGACGTGACCGATCACGTACTTGATGCCCTGGCTGACGATCTTGTTGGCCACGGCCACGGCTTGCTTGGGTTCGCAGGCGTCGTCCATCATCACGGCTTCGAACTTGTTGCCATTGGCGCCACCGGCGGCGTTGATCTGTTCGATCGCGGTCAGGGCACCGGCCTTGACCATGTCGCCGTACTGGGCCACGGCACCGGTCAGGGGACCGGCGATGGCGATCTTGACGGTCTCGGCATGCGCCACGCCGGCAAAGGCGGCAAAGGTGGCGGCGGCCAGGGCGATCTTGGTCAGACGGCTTGCAGATTTCATTGACGTTTCCTCCAGGATGGAACGGATTCAAGAGGCGCCGTTACCTGGCCAGCAGGCCGGCGCGCGTAGGGCTCCGGTTCTCTGGCCCTGATAATTCCGGGGGCCGGCCGAAGCATGGGGGCAGAGTGTAACACCCTCGTCGTGAAGGGCAACTTTTTTTTGAGAATTGGCGATAGTCCGTCATTTTTACCCTGCTAAATTCGATTTCTCGCACATTTCATGCTGCTTTTCTTCATTTTCCTAAATTTGGTGCAGGCTCGCACCGCAGCATGAGCGATTTCGGTGCGAGGCGCGCAAAGCCACGCTGGTGGCCGCTCTGCGGCCGATCCAGGGAAACCGGTGGCATACCTGACTGGCCGCCATTACAATACCGCCTCGCCCTGCGTTTTCCCGCAGCACAAGACCCGGTTTCGATGCTTCATTTTCTCTCCCGCTCTCCCCAGTTACGCCTGCTGGCCCTGCCGATCCTGGCAGTCATCCTGCTGGCCGCGCTGTTCGTCCCGCGCCCGGCCGGCGCGGCCGACATCCGGCAATACCAGTATCACCAGGTCTTCATCAGCACCTGCCGCGCCGATCCCCGTACCGACAGCATCCGCATGTACTGGAAGGACAGCAGCGGCGCGCCGCTGGGCAATTTCCTGCGGCTCGATGCCCATCTGCGCAGCCAGGGACTGGACATGGTGTGCGCCACCAATGCCGGCATCTACGACAAGCAACTGCAGCCGCTGGGCCTGTATGTGGAAGGCGGCACGCAACTGCGCCGCCTCAATACGCGCAAGAACGCCTACGGCAACTTCTATCTGCAACCGAACGGGGTATTCGTCCTGAGCGACCGCCAGGCCTATATCGTGGAGACCTCGGACTACGAGGCCGAGCTGGGGCTGTGGAATTCGGTGGCACGCTATGCCACGCAATCGGGGCCGCTGCTGATCGTGGATGGCAAGATCAACCCGCGCTTCGATCCCGATTCGGCCAATACGGTGGTGCGCAATGCCGCCTGCCTGGACGCAGGCGGGGTGGTCACGCTGGCCATTGCGCGCAATCCGATCAGCTTCCATGACTTCGCCAGTTTTTTGCGCGACGAACTGAAGTGTAGCGACGCCCTTTATCTGGACGGCAGCATCTCGCGTATGTACCCCACGCTGGAAGCCAATATGGGGCCGGCTTTCGGCGCCATGATCGCGGTGGTCAAGCCGCACGGCGCAAAGTGAGCGGCGAAAAAAAAGCCCGCAGCCAATAAACTGCGGGCAAGTTCCCTATCAAGAGGGAGGTTGAAGGAACAGTTCAACCACCTGTACGACTGCGGGCCGCAAAAAAAAGTTCGGAAAGATTTTGACGCCCTCCCAAGGAGGCAGCACGGCCTGCCCCATGGGTCCATCTCGCCCTGCCCGTCGCGCCCTGTCCCTTTCACTACCCTCTCACTGCCGTACCTCAAAAGAAAGCGCCGCGTCAGTTGCCTGACGCGGCGCATGCAGTGCTGTTCCCACTGCGGGATGATGGTGCGGCTGTTGCCGTTCTTGTCTGGCTCTTGTTATGCGAAGGCTGGCGCTTGAATGCTGTGCTTACTTCTTCTCGCCACCGGCGGTGTCGCCCGTGGGCGCAGGCGGCGTGCTCGGGCTGGTGGCCGAGGAATCCGACGGCGTGGTCGGGGTCGGGGTCGCCGGGGTGGCGGTCGAGCCGGAGTCAGCCGGTGCCGGTGTGGTCGGGGTGGTGGTGGCCGGAGCCGGTTCCGATGCGGCCGGCGGGGTGGCGGCCGGCGTGGCGGGCGCTTCGTCGCGCTTGTTGCAGCCGGCGAGCACGGCAGTAAAGACGGCGGCAGCCAAGAGGGTGTGACGAATCTGCATGTTTTGCCTCCAAAGGTTGTTGATGGGATGTGCCGACATTCGGCCAGATGCTTCTTTGCCGAAGTTCGACTGTTTCTGGATACGGATTATTCCCGCTCCGGCGGCTGCGGGCTGTCAGAAAATGGCGCATCTTGATGTCAGCCATCGCAGGCAATGTGAATCAAAAGGCAACACTTTTTTATCTGAAAACCCGTATCATCGCCGCCTATGAAGACCTTGCCCGCCCTCTTCCTGCCGCCCTCCCCTGGCCGCGGGATTGCCGTGATCACCGCCCTGCTCGCAGGCTTGTCCATGATGTCTGCGGCCCATGCCGACATCACACCTGTCTCGCCGGCGCAGTGTGCCGACATGAAGGCGCGCAAGGTCATCACGGCCGCCAATCCGGTCCCCTGTGCGCGCCTGTCCCGGGTCAGCTTCGACTACACCGACTTCGACGGCGCCACCCGCCAGGGCGTGGTGGTGGTGCTGGATGCGGTAGCGCCGCAAGTGGAGTCGCTGTTCGGCGAACTGCTGTTGCGCTCTTTCCCGCTGGCCGGCGCACGCGCACTGGAAGAGTTCGATGGCGATGACCAGCGCTCCATGGCCGCCAATAACAGTTCCGCCTTCAACGGTCGGCCCATGACCGGCGGCGGTGGCTGGTCCAAGCATGCCTATGGCGCCGCCATCGACATCAATCCCCTGCAGAACCCCTATGTCAGCCAGGCCGGCAGCAGCGCGCAGGAAGTGCTTCCGCCCAAGGGCAGCAGCTACCTGCAGCGCACACCCGCGCAAGCCGGCATGGCCGAGGAAGTGGTGAGCGTGTTCTACGATCACGGCTTCCTGGTCTGGGGTGGCCAGTGGAAGCAACCCATCGACTACCAGCACTTCGAGATCGGCAGCCGTGGCTTCATCGTCCGCCTGGCCAGCCTGCCCAGGGCGCAGGCGCGGGTCGAGTTCGAGCGTTATGTGGCGGCCTATCGCCGGTGCGCGCATCCGGGTGCACCGGGTGCACAGACAGCCGCCACCAGCGACGACGACACGGCGGAAGACACCACCCTGCGCGACCAGTGCGCGGCACGCCTGCGCAAATGAAGCGGTCCGACGCCGCCAGCCGGCACAGGTAAAGATGCGCAAGTTTGGGTAAACCGGCGCAGCAGCGCGCCATCACGCGCCTATACTGCCCCGGCAACATCGGTCTGGGCGCTCGCCCGGGGGGACAGCCTTAATCAGGAGTGCACGCATGTCGATCAATTCCATTTCTTCCATCTACCACGGCAATACGCCAGCCAACACGCAGCAAACGCCGAAGAAGCCGGCCGTCAATTTCAACGACATCCTCAATGCGGCCGGTCAGTCCGCCCAGGTGGCGCAGGCTGCCAGCACCCAGCCCAGCAGCACCGACACCTTCACCACGACGCCGACCCGCACGGTCTGACATCGAGATCCACGCATCACCGTGGGCGAACCGCCCATGAAAAAGGCCGGAGGACGTAGGGCTGTACCTACTTCCTCCGGCCTTTTGATTTGTCAGCGCAAGGCTATACTGCGGCTTCACGCGCCCGACCGGCGCCCTGGAGACCCGATGCCCGAGCAAGCCCCTGAGAGCGCGCTGCAGATTCGCGGCGCGCGCCACGACGACTACCCGCAATGGAAGATCCTGTGGGATGACTACAACGCCTTCTACGGTCGCAGCGGCGCCACCGCCCTGCCCCTGACGGTCACCCAGGCCACCTGGGCGCGCATCCACGATGCCGGCGAGCCGGTCCATGCGCTGGTGGCCGAAGCCGACGGCAGGCTGCTGGGCCTGGCGCATTACATCTACCACCGCAATACCGTCCTGATCGGCCCGACCTGCTATCTGCAGGATCTGTTCACCACCGAAGCCGCGCGCGGACGCGGCGTGGGGCGTGCGCTGATCGAAGAGCTCTACCGCCGTGCGGCTGCTGATGGTGCCGAACGCGTCTACTGGCATACCCACCACGGCAATGCGACGGCGCGCCGGCTCTATGACACGCTGGCCATCGATTCCGGCTTCATCGTCTATCGCAAGAACCTGTAGGCGCGTCTGCGTTCAGGTCTGGGTATTGGCTTCAGATACTGGCCTCAGATACTGGCCTCAGACACTGGCCTCATTGAGCGCCGCGACGATGTCGGCGCGCTTGAGCTCGGGGGCGAACTGCTGGATGAAGTCCAGCGCATAACCGCGCAGGTAGGCGCCTCGGCGCACCGCCAGTCGGGCGATGTTGGCCTTGAACAGGTGCGCCGCATGGATGGCGACCATGTCCTGGTGCTTGCCCTGGTCGACCGCCATCGAGGCCACCAGGCCCACGCCCATGCCCAGCGACACGTATTGCTGGATCACGTCCGAATCCATGGCGGTGAGCACGATGTCGGGCTCGATGCCGGCCTGTCGGAAGGCGTCGTCGATATGGCCCCGGCCGGTAAAGCCGACGTCATAGGTGATCAGGGGCCAGGTCCCCAGGTCTTCCAGGGTCACCTGTTCCAGACCCAGCAGCGGGTGGCCCTTCGGCACCACGATCACGTGGCTCCAGGTGTAGCAGGGGAAGGACACCAGTTCCTTGAACTGCGACAGGCCTTCGGTGGCGATGCCGATGTCGGCCTTGCCGGAGATGACCCATTCGGCGATGTGTTCCGGCGCGCTCTGCTGGAGCGCGATGCGCACCTGCGGAAAGGCGTCACGGAAGGCCTGCACGATGCGCGGCAGCACGTAGCGGGCCTGGGTGTGGGTGGTGGCGATGGAGAGCGTGCCGCTCTGCTCGCCGGCATATTCCTTGCTGGCGCGGCGCAGGTTCTCGGCCTCCAGCAGCAGCCGTTCGACGATGCCCAGGATGCCCTTGCCGGGCTCGGTCAGGCCGGTGAGACGCTTGCCGTTGCGTTCGAAGATTTCCACGCCCAGTTCTTCTTCCAGCTCGCGAATCTGGCGACTCACGCCGGGTTGCGAGGTGAACAGCACATTGGCCACTTCGGTCAGGTTGAAGCCGCAACGGGCGGCTTCGCGGATGGAGCGCAGTTGCTGGAAGTTCATCGTGCCGTCCCTCCTTCCTGCTGGGCGAACACCTGCAGGCGGCGCGGGCGCACCACCAGGGTGTCGCCATGCTTCAGTCCCAGCTGCGCAAAGCGTTCGTTGGGGATGACGGCTTCGATGAGCTCGGCGTTGTCGTCGCGTTCCAGTTCCAGCTGGGCCAGCGGGCCGATGGCATGGGCGCGGCGCAGTTGCACCACGATGCCCTGGGCACCGGGCGCGTAACGTTCCACATCCAGATCGTGCGGCCGCACGTAACCGACGCCGGAAGCATCGCGGGTATCGTCATGGCCGGGCGCCTCGAAACGGGCGCCGGCGGCGTCCAGCACGCCCTCGTGCAGGCGACCATGGAATAGGTTCACATTGCCCAGGAAGCCGTAGACGAAGGGTGAGGCCGGATGGTTGTAGACCGCTTCGGGCGTGCCGATCTGTTCCACCTGTCCCTTGTTCATCAGCACCACCTGGTCGGCCACTTCCAATGCTTCTTCCTGGTCGTGGGTGACGAAGATGCTGGTGACATGCAATTCATCATGCAGGCGTCGCAGCCAGCGGCGCAGTTCCTTGCGCACCTTGGCATCGAGTGCGCCGAAGGGTTCGTCCAGCAGCAGCACGCGGGGCTCGACGGCCAGTGCGCGCGCCAGGGCGATGCGCTGGCGCTGCCCGCCCGAGAGTTGCGGCGGATAGCGGTCGGCCAGCCAGTCCAGTTGCACCAGTTCCAGCAGGCTCTTGACCTTCTCGCGGATGGCCGCTTCCGAGGGGCGCTGGGCGCGCGGCTTCACGCGCAGGCCGAAGGCGATGTTCGCGAACACGGTCATGTGCTTGAACAGGGCGTAGTGCTGGAACACGAACCCGACCTGGCGCTCACGCACATGGCGTGCCGAGGCGTCTTCGCCATCCAGCAGCACCTGGCCGGAGTCAGGCGATTCCAGACCGGCGATGATGCGCAACAGCGTGGTCTTGCCACAGCCCGAGGGCCCCAGCAGCGCGGTCAGTTCGCCGGCCGGGAAGTTGAGCGAGACGTCGTTGAGTGCGGTGAAGCTGCCGAAACGCTTTTGGATGTGATGGACTTCGATGCTCATGAGAACTCCTTAGACTTGCTCGCTGGCGCTGTGCTGCTGGTGCAGCCGCCACTCGATGACACTCTTGATGGCCAGTGTGACCAGGGCCAGGAAAGCCAGCAGCGAGGCCACGGCGAAGGCGCCGGTGATGTTGAATTCGTTGTAGAGGATTTCGACCTGCAGCGGGATGGTGTTGGTCTCGCCCCGGATGTGGCCGGAGACCACCGATACCGCGCCGAACTCGCCCATGGCACGGGCGTTGCAGAGAATCACGCCATACAGCAGGCCCCACTTGATATTGGGCAGGGTCACGTGCCAGAAGGTGCGCCAGCCGGAGGCGCCCAACACCAGCGCGGCCTCCTCTTCCTCGCTGCCTTGCGACTGCATCAGCGGGATCAGCTCGCGCGCCACGAACGGGAAGGTCACGAAGATGGTGGCCAGCACGATGCCCGGCACGGCGAAGAGGATCTTGATGTCATGTTCGCGCAGCCAGGGGCCGAGGTAGCCTTGCAGGCCGAACAGCAGCACGTAGATCAGGCCCGAGATCACGGGCGAGACCGAGAACGGCAGGTCGATCAGGGTCAGCAGCACGTTCTTGCCACGGAACTCGAACTTGGCGATGGCCCATGCCGCCGCCACGCCAAACACCAGGTTCAGCGGCACGGCGATGGCCGCCGTGATCACGGTCAGCTTGATGGCCGACCAGGCGTCGGCCTCGGTGATGGAGGCCACATAGACATCCCAGCCCTTGCGCAAGGCTTCATAGAACACCGCCACCAGCGGCACGAACAGGAACAGCGTCAGGAACACCAGGGCAATGCCGATCAACAGGGCACGCACCCACAACGGTTCCAGCGTGGCTCCGGGGGTGATCGGCGGCTCGCCGCGGGCGATGTTCTGGCCGGCGAGGGAAACAGGCGCGCCACTCATCTCAGGTCCTCTCCGCCCGGCCGCGCTTGCGGGTCCAGGCTTGCAACAGGTTGATGGTCAACAGCAAGACGAAGGACACCAGCAGCATCACCATGGCGATGGCGGTGGCGCCGGCGTAGTCGTACTGCTCCAGCTTGGTGACGATGAACAGCGGCGTGATCTCGGACACCATCGGCATGTTGCCGGCGATGAAGACCACCGAGCCGTATTCGCCGGAGGCACGGGCGAAGGCCAGCGCAAACCCGGTCAGCAGCGCCGGCAGGATGGTCGGGAAGACCACGCGGGTGAAGGTCTGCCAGCGGTTGGCGCCCAGGCTGGCGGCGGCCTCTTCGAGCTCGCGCTCGGCCTCTTCCAGCACCGGTTGCACGGTGCGCACCACGAACGGCAGGCCGATGAAGGTCAGCGCCACCAGCACACCCAGCGGGGTGAAGGCGACCTTGATGCCCAGCGGCGCGAGCAGCTTGCCCAGCCAGCCATTCTGCGAATACAGGGTGGTCAGGGCGATGCCGGCCACGGCCGTGGGCAGGGCAAATGGCAGATCGACCAGAGCGTCGATGATGCGCTTGCCCGGGAAGCGGTAGCGCACCAGCACCCAGGCCACGATGCCGCCGAAGATCACGTTCAGGAAAGCACCGATCAGGGAGGCCCCGAAGCTGAGGCGATAGGACGCCATCACCCGAGGCGAGGTCACGGCATCGATGAAACCGCCCCAGGTCAGCGTGAAGGTCTTCAGGAACAAGGCCGACAGCGGGATCAGGACGATCAGCGCCAGATAGAAGATGGTGAAGCCCAGCGACAATCGGAAACCGGGCAATACGCGCCGGCCGGTCCCGCCGGAAGCGGCCACCGGAGCGGCCCGGGGGGCCGCCAGGGAAACAGGGGAAGCGGACATGTCGTTCTCTTTTTATTACAAATGCGACTATAGGTGACCGATAATCGCATTCGATAGTTATAAAGAGAACGAAGTTTTTTGCATGCCCTTAGAAGGAAAGCGCATAAAGAGCGACCAAAAACCGTCTTTTTACGCCCTGCCCCGGCGCCGGGAAAAGCCTCAGGGAATCTGCTCCAGCAACTCCAGCAACCATTGCTGGCCCTGCGTCCAGTCGCCCAGGCCGGACTCGGAATTGATATGCCCGCGGGGGCCGATGGAGCGGAACTGTGCGCCCCAGGCCTCGGCCCAGTGGCGGGCGCGGTCGGCGCTCATCCAGGGGTCGTTGTCGCTGCCGACCACCAGGGCCGGATACGGCAGCCGGTGGCGTACCGCCGAACTCACGCTGAACTTGGCCGGATCGGCCGGTGCCACCAGCAGGGCCGCCACGATGGGATGGGCCGAGCCCCCTTCGGCCAGCAGGGCTGCGGTGCGCTGCACGGTGGTCAGGCAACCGAAGCTGTGCGCCACGATCACGGTCGGTCGGCCATCGCGCGCCAGCACTTCGCCCAGGCGCTGCGACCAGGCCGGCAGGTCGGGGGTTTCCCAGTCGTCCTGCTGCACCCGTTCGAAGGCCGGATAGAGGCGTTGCCAGCGCGACTGCCAGTGCTCGGGGCCGCTATCGGACAGGCCCGGCGCCACCAGCACGCGGAAATCGGACAGCCGCGCCGGGGCCGGGGAAACGTGGGACGACAGACTCATGCAGGCCTCGCTGTTGAGGATAGGGAAGACCGAGTATGCCTCAAGCGGCATCGCGCATGCCCGATATCTGGTCCGGCAGTCTTGCACCGGGGGTGTCCCACAGATAACCCTGGGCATGGATGGGCTGGGCCAGGGCCTGGCCGAACTGGCTCAGCTTGTCGAAGACCTCGCGGTTCTCGACGCGCTTGAAGAAGATGCGTACGCCCTGCTCCGCCGCCCGCAGCAAGAGCAAGGCCACGCTGTCGGGATCGGGCAGTTCGCGGGCATCGACCTTGATCAGGTCCGGCTTGATCTTGTCCAGCAGGCCCAGCGCCTCCAGCGGGCTATTGGCCGAGACCCCGAGGCGGAAGCCATTGCGGCGGTAATTGTCCAGCACATAGTTGAGCAGCCAGCGCTGGTTGGGCGTGACCACCGGCAATTGCAGCACGATGCGCTCGTGCGGTAACTCCAGTGCCGCCAGGATGCGGCGGTAGGCCACGCCATGGTTGTTGTTGACGGCGGCCAGCAGGCGCGCATGCACCGACAGATGCAGCTCGGGAGCGGCGCTATCGCCCAGGCCGCCCTGCCCGACCTGACGGTAATAGTTGATGGCGTGCAGCATGCGGCACAGGCGGTCCAGCTCGACCGATTCGTCGTCGCTGGCGGCCTGGTCGAGCAGCTTCCAGAGATGGAGTCCGTCATCGACCGCCGAATGACTGCGGGCAAAGGCTTCACATGCGACGATGCTGCCCTGTTCGAAGCTGCGCACCGGCTGGAAGGCCGAGGTCAGCGATGTATTGAAGAAACGCCCTGCGGCACGTCCCTGCTCATCCAGCCAGACCTTGGAGGAGGTCGACTGGGTGGCTTGCAGACGCGCCAGGTAAGCATCCAAAGCCTGATATGCCATCGGGCCTGCTCCTGGAAAAAGTTGCCGCCCGGGCGAGATTGACCGATGGGCGGCCGGACAAGATCACAGCTTGGCGATCGACACTTCGGTGGCCTTGACCAGCGCCACGACTTCGCTGCCGATGGTCAGGCCCAGGTCCTTGACCGAACGGGTGGTGATGACGGAAGTGACGATACCGGCCGGGGTCTCGACATCCACCTCGGACACCACCGAACCTTCGATGATGGCCTTGACCTTGCCCTTGAACTGGTTACGTACGTTGATCGCTTGAATGGTCATGCTCTGCTCCTTGAGGAAACGGCGTCGGCACCTGCCGCGCCGCATGGGTTGAAATGCTCGTGACTGTGGAAATGATTTGGTTCGACGGTGGATCAGACCGCCCACTGCACCTGCTGCACGCCGCGTGGAACGAAAGCGGCTTCCAGCGGCGCCGTGGCAGCCTCGCTGCCAGGATGGCGCAGCACGCGCGCCAGGATGGCTTCTTCCAGCGCGGCAAACTGCGCCTGTCCGCGTGAGCGCGGACGGGCCAGCGTGATGCGCTGATCCAGCGTCACCCGGCCGTCTTCGATGAGCAGCACGCGGTCGGCCAGGGCGACCGCTTCCTGTACGTCGTGGGTCACCAGCAAGGCGGTGAAGCCGCGCTCGCGCCATAGCGATTCGATCAGGGCCTGCATCTCGATGCGGGTCAGGGCGTCCAGCGCACCCAACGGCTCGTCCAGCAACAGCAATTGCGGGTCATGCACCAGCGCCCGGGCCAGGGCCACGCGTTGCCGCTGGCCACCCGAGAGCACCGCCGGCCATTCACCGGCGCGCTGTTCCAGGCCGACCTGCTGCAGGGCGTGCAGGGCAAGCGGCGCGTGCTGCCTGGGCAGCCCCAGCGCCACATTGGCCTGCACCCGCTTCCAGGGCAGCAGGCGCGCATCCTGGAACATGATGCGCACTTCGGGTTCGCCGCCGGCATCGTGTTCATAGACCACCTCACCGCCGCTGGCTGCATCCAGTTGCGCCACCAGGCGCAGCAGCGTGCTCTTGCCGCAACCACTGCGACCGACGATGGCGACGAATTCGCCGGGGGCGATGTCCAGGTCGATGTCGTGCAACACGGTGCGACCGCTGAAGGCCTTGGACACCGCGCGCAGCTTCAAGCCCACGCCGCGACCGGCAGCGCGGCCCAGCTCCTGATTTTCCTGTTGGTCGTGACGCATACGGTTCTCCTGATGCGAATTCATTGGTAGCCCGGATGCCAGCGCAGCCAGAAGCGCTCCAGCGCACGGGCAGCGGTATCGGCCAGCTTGCCCAGCAAGGCATAGAGCAGGATGCCGACCAGCACCACATCGGTCTGCAGGAATTCGCGGGCATTCATGGTCATGTAGCCGATGCCGGCCTGGGCGGAGATGGTCTCGGCCACGATCAGCAACACCCACACCAGGCCCAGCGCGAAGCGCAGCCCGACCAGGATGGATGGCAAGGCGCCCGGCAGGATCACGTCGCGATACAGCGGCCAGCCCGACAGGCCATAGCTCCTGGCCATCTCGATCAAGCCCTGGTCCACCGAGCGGATGCCGTGGAAGGTATTGAGATAGACCGGGAAGAACACGCCCACCGAGACCAGGAACAGCTTGGCTGTCTCGTCGATGCCGAACCACAGGATCACCAGCGGGATCAAGGCCAGGGCCGGAATATTGCGCACCATCTGCAAGGTGGTATCGAGCAGCAGTTCGGCCGAGCGCAGGCTGCCGGAAAGCAGGCCCAGCACCAGGCCCAACCCGGCACCGACCGCAAAGCCCGAGGCCGCGCGACCACTGGAGACGGCCAGGTGACGCCACAGCTCACCGGAGGCCGACAGTTTCCAGGCCGCCGTCAGGACCGCAAACGGTTCCGGCAGGATGCGACTGGACAGCCAGCCGGCCTGCGAGGCCAGTTGCCACCACGCCAGCAGCAGCACCGGCAACAGCCAGCCCACCCAGGCGCCACGCGCCTTGCGCGGCGAGCGGCCAGCCGCACGGGCGGCCTTGCCGGCGGACGCGCTGGTGCTGCTGCTCGTACTGGCGGCGCCGGTGGTAGCGCTGTTCAGCGGATTGGATGCGCTCGTCATGCCTGCCTCAACTGGCCGACACGCGCACCGGCGCGGCCTTGGGAAGCTCGGTGTTGCCGACGATCTCGCCGAAGGGGCCGGTCAGGTTGAATCCCGGCAGGGTCTCGCGCTGCGGACGTGGCAACAGCGGGAAGACCAGCTCGGCGAAGCGATACGATTCTTCCAGGTGCGGGTAGCCCGAGAGGATGAAGGTGTCGATGCCCAGCGCTGCATATTCCTTGAGCCGTTCGGCGACCGTGGGGCCATCGCCCACCAGCGCGGTACCGGCACCGCCGCGCACCAGGCCGACCCCGGCCCACAGGTTGGGGCTCACTTCCAGCTTGTCGCGTCGGCCGCCGTGCAGGGCCGCCATGCGACGCTGCCCTTCCGAATCCATGCGGGCGAAATTGGCCTGGGCCTTGGCGATGGTCTCGTCGTCCAGGCGGCTGATCAGTTCATCGGCGGCGCGCCAGGCGGCTTCGTTGGTCTCGCGCACGATCACGTGCAGGCGGATGCCGAAACGCAGGGTGCGACCGGCGCGGGCGGCGCGTTCGCGCACGCGGGCGATCTTCTCGGCCACGGCCGCCGGTGGTTCGCCCCAGGTCAGGTAGACGTCGACCTGCTCGGCGGCCAGGTCGATGGCCTCGTCCGAGGAACCGCCGAAGTACAGCGGCGGATAGGGTTTCTGCAGGGGCGGATAGAGCGCCTTGGCGCCTTTGACGCGCAGGTGCTTGCCTTCGAAATGGGTCTCTTCGCCGGTATGGGTCTTGGCCAGCACCTCGCGCCAGATCTTGAGGAACTCGTCGGAAATCTCGTAACGCTCGGCGTGGCTGCCGAAGATGCCATCGCTCTCCTGCTCTACCGGGTCGCCGCCAGTGACGACGTTGATCAGCAGGCGGCCATTGGAAAGGCGGTCGAAGGTGGCGGCCATGCGTGCCGACAGCGTCGGCGCGGTCAGGCCGGGGCGCACCGCCACCAGGAATTTCAGGCGGCGGGTGGCATCGATCAGGCTGGCGGCGGCCACCCAGGCGTCTTCGCAGGAACGGCCGGTGGGCAGCAGCACGCCGTCGTAGCCCAGCGTGTCGGCGGCCACGGCGACCTGCTTCATGTAGTCATGACTGACCGGGCGCGCGCCTTCGGTGGTACCGAGGTAGCGGCTGTCGCCATGGGTGGGGATAAACCAGAAAACGTTCATGCTTGACTCCTGTGCTGCGGCAACCGGGTGGACATCATTTGAGGACGGCATCGCTGACCTTGAGTTGTTTGGGGATCAGCTTCAATTCATAGAAGGCATCGGCGATCTTCTGCTGCTCGGCCAGCACCTGGGCATCGACCGGCTTGTAGATGTGGGCGTAGCGCTTCAAGCCGGTTTCGATGATGTCGGCATCCAGGCCCTGGATGGGCGACAGCTGGGCGGCAGCGTCGGCGGTATGGGTACGCACCCATTCACCTTCACGGGTGATCTCTTCCAGCAGGACCTTCTGCACCTGCGGATTCTTCGCCGCGAAAGGACGCGCGCTCAGGAAGAACTGGTGATGGCTGACCGCGCCCACGCCGCTGGCCAGGCGCCGCGCACCGACCTGCTTTTCGGCGGCCGCCTGGAACGGGTCCCAGATCGCCCAGGCATCGACCGCACCACGCTCGAAGGCGGCGCGGGCATCGGCCGGCGCCAGGTAGACCGGCTGGATGTCACTGTATTGCAGGCCGGCCTTCTTGAGCAGGGCCACCACCAGCCAGTGCACATCGGACCCCTTGTTGAAGGCGATCTTCTTACCCTTCAGTTCAGCCACGCTCTTGATCGGTGAATTCTTTTGCACCAGCAGGCCTTCGGCATCCGGGGTCGGGATTTCGTAGGCGGTATAGACGAAGTCGGCACCGGCGGCCTGGGCAAACACCGGCGGGGCTTCACCGACGTAGCCGAAATCGACCGAGCCGACATTGAGCGCTTCCAGCAATTGCGGACCGGCCGCGAACTCGGCCCATTTCACTTCCACGCCCAGCGGCTGCAGGCGCTTTTCCAGCGTGCCGTGGGCCTTGAGCAGGACCAGGGTATTGGCCGCCTTCTGGTAGCCGATGCGCAGAACCTTGGCTTCCTGGGCCTGCACCGCGGCGGCGCCCAGGGCAAGGGTTGCGGTCGCCAGCGCCAGGGCCGACAGGCCGACCAGCGTGCGACGACGGGAGGAATGGACAATCTTGTTCTTGTTGGCGGACACGTTTTTCTCCAGATTTGGGCGTGCAGAGGGCCTTCGGCTGCACCGGCCGATGATCGTTTCAGACGTTTGGTTCAGACGTTCAAGACAGGCCGGATCACTCCAGCCGGTTTCAATACGGGATGTCAGTTTGCGTCGGCAAGCATCAGTAGGAGACGCTGTACTGCAATTGCGAGAACGGTATTTCGCGGAACTCTTCCGGCGCTGCCTTGTGCAGGGCCAACAGGCTGGCGGACAACTGCGCCACGCCTTCATCGACGCGGGTGGCGATGGGCGCATCCAGCACCAGGCCCTGCTCTTCGCTCCAGGTCACCTGGGCTTCGGTGGCGTAGATGCTGGGCAGGACGTGCTTGGGATTGAGCGAGGACAGCACCGGGCGCAAGGCGTAGTCCAGCGCCAGCATGTGCGACTGACTGCCACCGGTGGCCAGCGGCAGCACCAGCTTGTTGGTCAGGCCGAACTGCGGCAGCAGGTCGAGGAAGGCCTTGAGGATGCCGCTGTAGGCCGCCTTGTAGACCGGAGTGGCGACCACCACGGCCGAGGCTTCCTCCACTGTGGACAGGGCAGCCTTGATCTCCGCATTGTTCCAGTCGGCGCGCAGGATGGCCTGGCCCGGCAGGTCGCGCACCTCCAGACGGGCATGGCGGTGGCCGAGCTGGGCCAGCTTGTCGCCGACGTGGTGCAGCAGGCGGGTGGAGCGGGAAGGCGCCGAAGGGCTGCCAGCCAGGAGCAGGATGGTCATGTCTTATGCTTGAGCGTTGAGCGGGAGGAAGCGGCAGGGAGCCGGCGCGGCCGGCGCCCTGCCAGGTTTCAGATCACTTCTTGTTGGGTGCGTAGAGCTGGTCGAAGGTACCGCCATCGGCGAAGTGGGTCTTTTGGGCCTTTTGCCAGCCGCCGAAGTCCTTGTCGATGGTCACCAGGTTCAGCTTGGGGAACTGCGCAGCGTACTTGGCGGCGATCTTGGGATCGATGGGGCGGTAGTAGTTCTTGGCGATGATTTCCTGGCCTTCCTCCGAGTACAGGTGCTTGAGGTATTCCTCGGCCACCTTGCGGGTACCGCGACGGTCCACCACCTTGTCCACCACGGCCACCGGCGGCTCGGTCAGGATGGAGATCGACGGCGCGACGATGTCGAACTTGTCCGGACCCCATTCCTTCAGGGAGATCAGGGCTTCGTTTTCCCAGGCCAGTAGGACATCGCCGATGCCGCGCTCGACGAAGGTGATGGTGGCGCCACGGGCACCGGAATCCAGCACCGGCACGTTCTTGAAGAGCTTGGCGATGTAGTCGCGGGCTGCGTCGTCGCTACCGCCCTTCTGCTTGGCATAGGCCCAGGCGGCCAGGTAGTTCCAGCGCGCACCGCCCGAGGTCTTGGGGTTGGGAGTGATGACGGACACGCCCGGCTTGATCAGGTCGCCCCAGTCCTTGATGCCCTTGGGATTGCCCTTGCGCACCAGGAATACGATGGTGGAGGTATAGGGCGAGCTGTTGTGCGGCAGGCGCTTTTGCCAGTCGGCCGGCAGCAGCTTGGCCTTTTCCGAGATTTCGTCGATGTCGTAGGCCAGGGCCAGGGTCACCACATCGGCATCGATGCCGTCGATGACGGAGCGGCCCTGCTTGCCGGAACCGCCGTGGGAAGCCTTGATGGTGACGTTGTCACCGGCCTTTTCCTTCCAGTACTTGGAAAAGGCCTTGTTATAGTCGGCGTAGAGTTCTCGCGTCGGGTCGTAAGAGACGTTGAGCAGCGAGAGATCGGCCGCCTGTGCGACGTGGGCGGCTTGCGCCAGCACCAGGGTGGCGACGACCGATTTGATGACGTTCTTCAGCATGTCCGTTCCCGAAAGTGTTAGTTGTTTTGGAGCACACAGGTTAATGAGCCTGCTGCCTGAAAAGAACGAATACTTTCTTCTCTCGATATGCGGAAAACAGATATGCAAGCGCAAGCCGCCGGAATAAGGCGGCCCGTCTTTATAACCAAACGTCAGGGAGAGCCAGGAAAGAGGAAACGGGCGTTCGGCAATCCGGAGGGGCGCCCTGCCTCGCCGCACGGCGTGTCCGGAGGCTACCGACAGCCTTGATGCGCCATTGATGCGGGCCAAAAAAGCATGGTCGAACTTTTTGTTCTTTTCACATTGTGGTATAACCTTCATATTGCAACGCACCAGGCTGCGCCATGAAAAAAGAAGCTGCAGGCGAGACAGAACACATTTCCATCCAGGTCATCGAGCGCATGGTGTCGCTGCTCGATGCGCTGGCCGATTACCCGGACCCGGTGAGCCTGAAGGAATTGTCGGCGGCGACCGACCTGCACCCGTCGACCGCGCACCGCATCCTCAACGATCTGGTGGTCAAGCGTTTCGTGGACCGCGTGGAACCGGGCACCTACCGCCTGGGCATGCGTCTGCTGGAGCTGGGCAATATCGTCAAGAGCCGGTTGTCGGTGCGCGAGGCGGCGCTGGACTTCATGCGCGCCCTGCATCGCAAGACCCACCAGACCATCAACCTGTCGGTGCGACAGGCCGATGAAATCGTCTACATCGACCGTTCCTTTTCCGAACGCTCCGGCATGCAGGTGGTACGCGCCATCGGCGGCCGTGCGCCGCTGCACCTGACCTCCACCGGCAAGCTCTTTCTCTCGGTGGATGACCCCAAGAACGTGCGCGCCTATGCCACCCGGACCGGGCTGGCGGGGCATAACAAGAATTCCATCACCGATCTGACCAAGCTGGAACGCGAACTGTCCATGGTGCGCGCCCTCGGCTATGCCCGCGACAACGAGGAGCTGGAACTGGGCGTGCGCTGCATGGCTGCCGGCATCTGCGACGACAGCGGCAAGCTGGTGGCCGGCCTGTCGATCTCGGCCCCGGCCGACCGGCTGCAGGAAGAATGGGTGGATGACCTGGTCAGCACGGCCAACCAGATTTCGTCGGCGCTGGGATATCGGCGGGACCGGGATTGAAGCGAAGGCTAGGCCTGTTCACCTTCAATCAGATCGACCAACAAAAAAGCGAACCATCGGGTTCGCTTTTTTGTTGGTCAGTCAGATTCCTGCGGCGATCAACCCTCGTCGGCCCTGACCATCTTTACACGGGTCAGGTTGTTCGGCTGGTCTTCCACCAGCCACTTGCGCATGCGGGCGGCATCGCCCACGTGCGACAGGCGGCCCTTGGAATCCAGGAACACCATGACGATGGGACGACCTTCGATGCGGGTGTACATCACCAGGCAATGGCCGGCTTCGTTGATGAAGCCGGTCTTTTGCAGGCCGATGTCCCATTCCTTGTTGGAGGTCAGGCGGTTGGAGCTGTTGTACTGCATGGCATGGCCGCTGGGTTCGACCATGTACTTGGGATCGGTAGAGTACTGGCGGATGATGGGGTAGTTATAGGCCGCCACCACCAGCTTGGCCAGGTCGCGAGCGCTGGCCACGTTCTGGCTGGACAGGCCGGTCGAATCCACATAATGGGTATCGGTCATGCCCAGCGCGCGGGCCTTGGCGTTCATGGCCGCCACGAAGGCCGGCAGGCCGCCCGGATAGTTGCGCCCCAGCGCCGACGCGGCGCGGTTCTCGGAACTCATCAGGGCGATGTGCAGCATGTCGTCGCGGCTCAGGGTGGCACCCACGCGCAGGCGCGAGCTGCTGTGCTTTTCGCGGTCGACGTCGTCATCGGTGACGGTCAGCACTTCTTCCATGTTCAGGTGTGCTTCCACCACCACCAGCGCGGTCATCAGCTTGGTGACGGAGGCGATGGGCAGGGCCACCGAGGAATTCTTTTCAAACAGGACCTGCGAGCTGGCCTGGTCGATCACCAGCGCCACATTGGAACGCAGGGCCAACGGATCCGGCGTGAGGTTCAGGCCGGCCAGGTCGCCTGCGGTCATGACCGGTGGCACCACCGGCACCGAGGGGGCGGCCGAGACACGCTGATAGCTGATGTGGCGCTTGCCCTTGACCACGCTGACCTTGCGCACCAGCTTTTCGCGGTTGTTCAGCGAGCCCTTGGCGACCGTGCGGCTGACGGCTGCGGCGGGTCGCTTGGCGACCACCTTCTTGGCCGGTGCCTTCTTGGCGGCGTTGTTGACCGTCTGGGCTGCGGCAGGTGCCAAACCAGCGTGGATGAAAAGTAGCGATGTGAAAATGGCCAGCGCTGTTTTGAACATAGGTGGACCTCCCCCCGAATTTACCCTGATAGTACACAAGAGAAACGTTGGCAGTGTAGCAAAAAGCAGAATTTTCGCAAGAGAATTAAGACGTTAGCGCATTTATTTAAACGGCATTCTATCTCTCGCCCCGGTGCGGAGTCTCACGCTTTTTTCGAGATTTCTCTACAACTACTACGAGGTTCTGCTCAATTTTGTTCGATTTTTAACTAGCAAAACCTGGGCCAACGAGACGGCATGATACCAGTCTAGCGTTCTGCGCCGGATTTCGATGGCGATAACAGAAGGCAATACTGGCCCCAGATGTTCGCTTTCGAGGCATCCGGAGTGCGGGATAACGAGCAGGCAGGGGTAGGAGTTGACCGCCCACCCTGCCGCAGGAGGAGGAAGCAGGCCGTGTTCAGGGCTTGCGGGCGTCCAGCATGGCGACGTCGATGGAGAAGGAGCAGGCCTGGTCCAGCGCGAAATACTGTTTCACCTCTTCCGGCGCGGCCTTCCACAGCGCACGGATGGCCGTGATGTTGTCTTGCGGGGTGCGCATGCGGGCCACCCAGCTGTCGAATTCCAGGCGCAGCTTCCAGGTCTTGTCGCTGTCGATGGCAAAACCGGCGGCCTGCAACAGCTTGCGCCAGGAGTTCAGGCTGATATTGCGGACATGTGAAGTATCGCGCAGCAACTCAATGGCCTGGACGTAGGTATCGGCCAGCACATCGGCCGGTGCGGCGGTATCGATGACGATGAAGCGTCCGCCCGGTTTGAGTACCCGGAACACTTCAGTGAGCGCCTGCGGCAGATTGCGCCAGTGGTGCGCCGAAAAACGGGTACAGACCAGGTCGAAGCTGGCGTCGGGAAACTCCAGCCGGTCGGCGCTGCCCTGGCGCACGGCCAGGTTGTCCAGGCCACGCTCGCGGGCGGCGCTGGCGACTACGTCCAGCATTTCGGCGGCGATGTCGTAGGCAATCACTTTTTCCACCACCGGCGCCACGGCGAAGCTGGCGTGTCCCCCGCCGCACCCCAGATCGAGCACACGAGCGCCGGGAATGGTGGCGGCGATGGCGGCCAGCTCCTGCAGATCAGCCCCCTGGGCGTGTACCGCGCTGGTGAGATAGGCGGCGGCGGTACTGCCGAACTGTTCGGTGACGACTTGCTGATGGCTGCGCATGGCGGGGCTCCTCGATGTGATGGGAAACAGCGGAGTGCGGCTCTGCTGTGGATGAGCGATCAGTCTAGCGAATCCTTATCCTGTTACAAGTTCAGCATTTATACTATTACCCCGACCACCACCCTCCTCTTTCTGCATGGAACCCGATCTTGCCCGCCGCGCCCTGGGAACCTTCCTCAAATCCCAGCGCGAACAGACTGCCCCCTCGCAAGCCGGCCTGCCGCACCTGGCCCATGGCCGGCGTCGCACGCCGGGCTTGCGCCGAGAAGAAGTGGCGCAGTTGTGCGGCATCAGCGTGACCTGGTACACCTGGATCGAACAGGGGCGCACCGACTCGGTCTCGCCGCAGGCGCTGGCGCGCATCGCCGACGCGCTGCACCTGCCGCGCGCCAAGCGGGCCTACTTGTTCGAACTGGCCGGCAAGAAGGACCCGGCGCTGCCGGAGCAACAGGCGGTGGCGGTGATGGCGCCGGAAATCCTGGAAGTGGTCGGCAACTTCCGCGCGCCGGCCTATCTGCTGGATCGCTACTGGAATGCCGTGGCCTGGAACCCGGCGGCGCGCAAGCTCTTCGTGGGGTGGCTGGATCAAGGGGAGGCGGCGCCCAATCTGCTGCGCTTCATGTTCGCCCGCGCGACGGCGCAGGCCTTGACGATCAACTGGGAGCAGCGCGCGCGCCGGCTGGTGGCGGAATTCCGGGCCGACAGTGCCAGCCTGCTGGACGATCCGGATCTGCTGGCGCTGGTGGAGGAGTTGTCAGCCGCCAGTCCGCTCTTCAAGCGGGCCTGGCACTTGCAGGATGTGGTGGAGCGCGAAGGCGGCGAGCGCCGCTTCCAGCATCCGCAATCGGGGGAACTGCGCTATCGCCAGGTCAACTTCCGTGTGGCCAACCGGCCGGACCTGAAACTGGTGACGCTGATGCCGGACGCGCCCGCGCCCGGCTGACCTCATTTGCGGACCACGAAGGCCACGCCGATCACACCTACCAGCATGCCCAGCGCACCGATCAGGCTGAAGGCTTCGCCGAACATCAGCCAGGCCATCACGGCCGTGGTCGGTGGCGTGAGATAGAGCAGGCTGGTGACGCTGGTGGCGGCGCTGCGACGGATCAGCGCAAACAGCAGGAAGATGGCGCCGATCGACAGGGCCAGCACCGACCACAGCAGCGCCGCGATGAATTGCGGAGTCCAGTGGATGTTGCCCAGATGCCAGTCCAGACCTTCCACGGCCACGGCAAAGGGCAGCACCACCACGATGGAGGCGGCGAACTGGATCACGGTGCCGGTGCGCAGATCGAAGTGGGCGCAGTAGCGCTTCTGGTACAAGGTACCGATCGTGATGCACAACAAGGCAAACAGGCACAGGCCGATGCTGGCGGTGGACAGGCCGATCAGCGAAATCTTGTTGGCCACCACCAGCCCTACCCCGCACAGGCCCAGCGCCAGTCCAACCCATTGCCGGCCTCGCACCGATTCACCCAGCAAGGGTGCGGCGAAGGCGGTCAGGATGGGTTGCAGGCCGACGATCAGGGCCGACAGGCCGGCCGGCATGCCGATCTTGATGGCGCACCAGACGCCGGCCAGGTAGCCGGCCTGCAGCAATACGCCAGCCACGGCCACGTGGCGGATGCGGCCGTGCGGCCAGGGCGCGCGAAACAGCAGCACCAGCGGCAGCAGCACGATCAGCACGCCAGTGAAGCGCAACAGCAGGAAGGTCAGCGGCGGCGCATACGGCAGGCCGAACTTGGCGACGATGAAGCCGGTGCTCCAGATCAATACGAACAACAGGGGCACCAGGCTCATCAGGAGCTGGCGCGACCGGCTGGTGCCGGGGGGGGATTGCATCATTTCTTTTCCGTGGGCGGGCCGCATGCGACATGCTCATGCGCGAAGAGGCCCGGGTCATTTCACCGTGCGCTCCAGCGGGCAGCGTGGAGGCCGGCGAGTCTTATCGTTTGCAGGTGGACGGCGACGGTTTGTTCGATATCTCTGCCGTAGCCGCCCGCCATCGTAACCGCAACCGGAATTTTGTGCTCGCGGGCATAGGTGAACACGGTCTCGTCGCGGGCCGCGAGGCCAGCCATGCTCAGTTTCATCTTGCCCAGGCGATCGCCCTCGTGCGGATCGGCACCGGCCAGGTAGATCAGCAACTGCGGGGCGAAGCGCTGCTGCAGCGTTGCCAGGGCGCCCTGCAGGGCGGCCAGATAGTCGACGTCACCGATGCCATCGGGCAGGGCGACGTCGAGATCGCTCCGTTCCTTTTCGAAGGGGTAATTATTCTCTCCGTGCAGGGACAAGGTGAACACCGAATCATCCCGCGCCAGGATGGAGGCGGTGCCGTTACCCTGGTGTACGTCCAGGTCGACGATGGCGACCCGGGCGGCGCGACGTTCGGCCTGCATCAGGCGCGCGGCGATGGCGGCATCATTGAAGACGCAGAAGCCGGCACCGTGGTCGGCATAGGCATGGTGGGTGCCACCGGCCAGGTTGACCGCCACCCCGTCCGCGAAGGCGGCACGGCAGGCGGCGATGGTGGCGCCGGAAGAGCGGCGCGAGCGCTCCACCATCTGCGGCGACCAGGGAAAACCGATCTCGCGCTGCTCGGCTGCGCTCAGATCGCCACGGCTGGCGCGGTCGATATAGTCGGGATGGTGCGCCAGCGCCAGCTCGCCATCGCTGGCGGCCTGGGCTTCCTGGAAATCGATAGCCGGCTGCAGGCTGGCCGCTCCTTCGCGGATCATGCGGTACTTGATCATGGGGAAGCGGTGCCCCGGTGGCAGGGGCAGCACGAAATGGTCGCTGTAAAAGGCCTTCAAGAACAAATTCCTTTCCTGTTAATACGCGTTTCTGCATTGCAATAAGCGTTTTGCGATGCGGCGCAAACGATTGCGCGCAGCGCATTGATAACGTAATTTCATTAGCTCGACAGCAAGTAGCAAAAGAATCGAATTCCTCATCAAAAGTCGCGTAAGTCCTTGATTAGACGTGGATCAATTTTGAAACACTTTTCGCAGTTCTCACGCGATGAAACGTTTGACTTTATGCACGATTAAACTAGAATCCGCCTTGTGCAATGCATCATATTCAAATAAGAAATTTCAGCGGAGATCCACCTTTCCCTTCAGATTGGTCCGTAAGCAATCACTGTCGCAGCATTGTTCATCAACCTATCACCGAGAAGGATGTTTCAACATGACGAACTACACCGAGCAATTTTCTGCTGCTGCCAAAGCCAATGCCGAAGCCCAGATCGCGCTCTTCAGCCAGCTGGCGAGCAAGACCTTTGAAGGCGTGGAAAAACTGGTGGATCTGAACCTGAAGGCGGCCAAGTCCTCGCTCGAAGAAAGCCAGGCTGCGGCCCTGAAGCTGTTTGCTGCCAAGGACCCGCAGGAATTCTTCACCCTCTCCAGCGCGCATGCCCAGCCGACGCTGGAAAAGTCGGTCGCCTACGGCCGTCACCTGAGCGGCATCTTCTCCAGCACCCAGTCGGAACTGACCAAGGCTGCCGAAGCGCAGATCGCCGAAGTCAACCGCAAGGTGGTGGCAATGATCGACGAAGCCGCCAAGAACGCCCCGGCCGGTTCGGAACAGGCGATCTCGATGTTCAAGTCGGCCATCGGCAACATGAGCGCCGGCTACGAACAGTTCACCAAGAACGCCAAGCAGGCCGCTGAAGTGCTGGAAGCCAATGTCAGCAACGCCGTGGACCAGATGTCCCAGGCTGGCGCCAAGGTGACCCGCGCTGCCAAGAAGTAATCAAAGCAATCAACAATCCGGCGCTCGCGCCGATTGCTGAAAGGCCCCGGCTGGACCGGGGCCTTTTTGCGTCTGGCGTTGCGCGTTTCAGGCGCTGATCTGGAACTCGGCACGCAGGGCGCGCAGGCCTTCCTGCATCTTTTCGAAGGCCGGATCCACCTGGGTGGGGTCACCCTTGACGCCCAGGTCGATATGGCGGCGCGTCTGCTGGTCGCCCACGTGCGGCAGGCTGAACACCTTCACCAGCGGAAATTGCGCCTCGATGGCTTCCATCAGCGGGGTCAGGGTCGATTCCATCGCCTCGTACACCAGCATCGAACGTTCGGCCCAGGCATTGCGGTGGAACTGGTCGGCGTAGTGGTTTTCCAGCACCCATTCGAACATCGGCCAGGCCATCACGGGGAAGCCAGGCGCGAAGTAATGGGTGCCTTCGCCGCTGGTATTGGGCAGGGAAAAGCCGGGAATCTTGTTATAGGGATTGGGGATGATGGAGGCGCCCTGCGGGAACTCGCCCATCTTCAGGCGGTGCTGGTTCTCGGGTGCGTCGAAGTCGGGTGTGGCACCGGATTCGCGGGCCATGTCGGCGATGCGCTCCTGGATCTTTTCCTTGGCCTGGGGATGCAGCACCACCGGCACGCCCAGCGCAGCCGCTGCGCACTGGCGGGTGTGATCGTCCGGGGTGGCGCCGATGCCGCCGGTGCAGAACACCACGTCCTGGGTGGCCAGTGTGCGCTTCAGGGTGGCGGTGATGCGGTCGGGGTCGTCGCCCAGATATTCCGCCCAGGACAACTGCAGGCCGCGCTGGCCGAGCAGTTCCAAGACCTTGGGGAAATGCTTGTCGATGCGGCGTCCCGAGAGGATCTCGTCGCCGATGATGATGAGTCCGAATGCCATGCGTCTACCCGCCAGAAAGTTGAAGAAACATGGCGGCGATTATGCCCCATTCGGCAGCGCCGTGGCGGACCGCGCCCTGCCCCGCCGCCCACCTTGTACAAGGACCCGGCGTCAATCAGGCTTCAACGCGGTGTCACATCGATGACTGCGCCGTCTACCGGGCCATCCGGTGGCTGGCCGCTGCGGTAGCGCAGCAGCGCTTCCAGGCAATAGAACTGGAACCACAGGGCGGTAAAGACGAACACCACCACATACAGCCAGATCGCCACCCCGGCCAGTACCGGCAGCAGGACCACCGACAGCACCCCGCCCAGCCACAGCAGAGTGGGCGCCGCACCCAGGGCACCGGCAATGGTGCCCACTGCCAGCAGCGGCCAGCGATGCAGGCGTAGCACGGCGTGCCGCTCCTCGGTGCTGGCGTAGTCGGCCAGGGTGTCGTAGGCCATGACGCGATAGGTCAGCCAGCCCCACAGCAGCGCATGGATCACGAAGGCCAGCGGCGGGATCAGGAATACCCAGATCGTGGCCAGCCACAGGATGGTGAAGACGGCAAAGCACCACAACGAGGTCCACAGGCTGCCGGCGACACTGCCGCCATGGCGCTTGGAGAGCATGGGATAGTGGCGCGCGCCGATGTGGCGGGAAATGGCCGGGATCGTGAACAGGCCGACGAAGACCAGTGCCGTGATGATCATCAGCGGCAGCAGCGTCCACATTGCCAGGAGCGGCACCAGCACCGTCTTCAGGGTCGCCATGCCGAACCAGGCCAGCATGCTGCCGATCTCGCCGAACATGCTGTTGGTCACAAAATAGGCCTGCAGCCAGTCGATGATGGGTTGCAAGCCCAGCCACAGGCAGAGCGCCCACAAGGCCAGCGACACCACGAAGGGCAACACGGTCAGCCACAGCATGCGGATGTGCAGTTGCGCCAGCAGAGCGCGGCCGAAGGAAGCGATGAACAGACGCATCAGCGCGGCTTCCTGCGGGTGAATTCGACCAGACGTTTGATGCCCAGCCATTGCTGCATCCAGAAGCCGCGACCGTAGTCGCGCCCGCGACCGGCGGGCGGCGGCAGCTGATCGCGCACACCGGTCATGGCGAAGCCCTGGCTGAAGTGGGCGGTACGGAAGATCACATCCCAGATCGGGAACAGCACGGCGAAGTTATGCCCGCCCAACGAATTGCGGCCCCGGCTTTCATGGCCAAGGCCGATGGCGTGATGGGTGCGGTGAAAGCGCGGCGAGACCAGCAGGTATTCGCCGATGCGGCCGAAATGGATGCGCACATTGGCATGCTGCAGGCTTTGCAGCATGCGCGAGAGCGAGACCAGCAGGATGTATTGGGAAGGCTCCACGCCGATCAGCACGGCGATCAGGCCAAAGATGATGTCGTGCACCAGGTTGTCCAGCATGTGGTTGCGGTCGTCGCTCCACAGGTTCATGTTCTGCTGGCTATGGTGCAGGCTGTGCAGGGCCCACATCCAGCGCACATTGTGCTGCGCCCAGTGGTAGACGTATTCGCACAGGTCCAGCACCACCATGTAGAGCAGGAAACTGACCAGTGCACGGTCGGTCACGCCGGGCCAGATCTGATCCAGGTTGAAGGTCCCCCAGCCTTCCAGATGCAAGGCCTCGGACAGGTAGGACAGGGCTGGATCGAGCAGCAGGAAGGCGACGATAGGAATGATGCCCAGCCGCTGCAGGACGGTGTAGATGAAATCGTTCCAGCGCGCGCGCGGGTCGGTGATGGGATGCACCGGGATCATGGACTCCAGCGGACGCAGGATCAGGAACAGGATCACCAGTTCGCACAGGCCCACCAGCACGAATTCGGTGCCGGTGAAGGCTTCCTCGACGAATTCGCCCATGCCGGTGAAAAACACCAGCGGCTGCACCAGGGTCTCGAAAAGCCAGCCCTGGACGGTGGCAAAGAGGTCGGAAATGGTCTGGATCATGGATATGCTTGCTTCGGTATGACGGTATAACGGTGTGCCGCGCTGGGCGGGCTGCCGGCAGGCCCCCTGCCGCCGGCGCCGGTTCGACTGGCGCCGGTGTTCAGTGTTCCTTGCCGGCGCCAAACAGGTGGCGATAGGCCGGATGCTCGCGCAGGGTGGCGAAGCAGTAACCCTTCTGCTCCAGCCCGCTGATCAAGGGTTCCAGCACCGCCGGCGCCCACGGATCCTGGCGCGACCAGATGCCCATATGGGCCAGGAAGATATCACCATCCTTGAGGCCATTGAGCGCCTTTTTCAGCAGCATCGCATTGGGGAATTTGTCGCTGGGCAGTTCGTCGCCCGAGAAACCGGCCGGCGCCCAGGCCACGTGGGCATAGCCGCAGGCCTGGCCGGCCTTGAGCAGGTTGGGAGTCAGGCGCCCGCCGGGGGCACGCCACAGCGGGTCGAGCTTGTGGCCGGTCAGCTGCTGGAAGCGCTGGTCGACCCGCTGCATCTCCTCGCAATACTGGGCCGGGGTCCATTGCAGCTTCTTGCCGGCCTGCGCACCGAATTGCGGCCGCACCTCGATCTTGCCGTCCGGCAGGTCGCGAACCACGTAGACATGGTCGAAGGTATGGGTGCCGAAGGCATGGCCCTCCGCCACCAGGCGCTTCCACAGCGGCGCCCAGGCCGGATCCAGGGAGTAGTCACCGTGGATGGTCTTCTCATTGGCCAGGAAGAAGGTGGCCTTGATATGGTGGCGCAGCAGGGTCTGCTCGATCAGTTCGGCCTGGGACTGGCTGCCGGTATCGAAGGTCAGATAGATATGCCCCTTGCAGGCAGCTGCCTCGGCGGCGCCGGATTGCGCAACGGCCTGGCCGGCCGCCAGGATGGCGAACAGGCACAGGCCGCGCAGGGTCTGGGTCGGGAAGGACGGCCTCATCGGGGAGTGGTCATGGGTTGATCAGATATCGGGCGCCCGGTTGTACAGGTAGATGCCGTGCGGCGAGCGGCCCACCGGAATGACCTTGGTCACCGAGCGGCTGGCCAGGTCGATCACGGCGACCTTCTTGCTCCAGCGCAGGGTGGCCCACATGGTCTTGCCATCGGCGGTGACTTCCATGCAGTCCGGACCACCCGGGACCTTGATGGTGCCGACGTTTTCCAGGGTGGTCATGTCGACCACGCTGATGGTGTTGGCCACGCGGTTGGAGACATAGATGAAGCGCTTGTCGCCCTGACCACGGAAGTTGTGGGCACCCACGCCGGTCTTGATCTTCTTGACGATCTTCTGGGTGCGCCAGTCGATCACCTCGACGTAGTCCGCGCCCATGATGCCCACCAGCAGGTACTTGTTGTCCGGGGTCATGACGATGCCGGCCGGCAGCTTGCCCACCGGCATGGTCCACTTGACCTGCTGGGTGGCCAGGTCGATGGCGCTGACCTGGTCGCTGCCCTGCTGGGTGATGAAAGCGGTGGTGCTGGCGTTGTCGAAAGCAATGTGGCTGGGGGTCTTGGCCAGAGGGATGCGCTTGGACAGCTTCAGGTCCTGGCCGTCATAGCTGTAGACATCGACCCGGTCCAGGCGCAGGCCAGTGGCCACGAACCATTTCTGGTCGGGGCTGAAGCCGATCTGGTAGGGGTCGATGATGTCGCGGATCTTGCGCTGCACGGCACCGGTCTTGGGATCCAGGAACAGCAGCTGGTTGCCGGTGGCGCTGGCCACGATCAGGGACTTGTTGTCGGGGGTGGCCATCAGATGGTGCGGCTCCTTGCCGACCGAGAAGGTGGAGAGCTCCTTCTCACCCGTCTGGTCCAGCAGCGACACCGAGGCATCGCCGGAATTGAGCACGACCACCACGTTGGCGTGGGCCGACACCGCGAGGACGGCCGAAACACATGCTGCGCGGAGGGAAAGGGATAAAAGTTGGCTGAATCGACGCAACATGACGAACTTTACACAAAAATGCCTGATCTCATCGTGCACGGAGCACGTCCTCGGCTCTTAACGCATGCCGGGAGCATCCCGCTGACAGGCCTCTGACGCAATATGAAAAAATTTCAATTTTTGGTTTACACTGCCTGCCGTTCCGGTCGCATGCCGCTGCCGGAGCGGCCTGCGAGCCTGTCGCCTGACGGCGACGCCCAGCTCCGGGTTGCCAGTGACCTTGCCCACCGGCATCGGTCAATCCTGGCCAACCGGGGATGAGACCAGCGGCCGCGTCAATACGATCCCTCACCGAAAGGAAAAAGATGTCCACGATCACCACAGCTTCCGGGCTGCAATATGAAGAAATCACCGTAGGCGCGGGCGACGAAGCCAAGGCCGGCAGCCATGTCACCGTGCATTACACCGGCTGGCTACAGAATGCAGACGGCAGCGCCGGCAGCAAGTTCGATTCCAGCAAGGACCGCAATGACCCGTTCGCCTTCCCGCTGGGCGCAGGCCATGTGATCAAGGGCTGGGACGAAGGCGTGCAAGGCATGAAGGTCGGCGGCACCCGCAAGCTGATCATCCCGGCTGGCCTGGGTTATGGCGCACGCGGCGCTGGCGGCGTGATTCCGCCCAATGCCACCCTGATCTTCGAAGTCGAGCTGCTGGGCGTCTGAGCCCGCTGGAGGAGAGAGACATGAGCACCCTGCAAGAACAGTTCGAAGCGGCCGTGGCCGAATCCAAGAGCCTGCCCGAGCGTCCCGACAACATGACCCTGCTGAAGATGTATGGCCTCTACAAGCAGGGCAGCAACGGCGACGTGCAGGGCGAGCGCCCGGGAATGACCGATTTCGTGGCCCGCGCCAAGTTCGACGCCTGGGCCGCGCTCAAGGGCAAGCCGCAAGCCGAAGCGCAGCAGGAATATATCGATATCTTCAATGAACTGAAGGGTTGATGCGGGTGCGGCAGCTGTTCGCTGTTGCCGCATACCGGAAGCGAAAGCGCAAAACAAAATGGGCGCACCCTCGATCGGGTGCGCCCATTTTTTTGTCGCAATGTGGCTGGATCAGCCCTTGACCACGTCGGGGTTGAGCAGGTTGGGCGGGCGCTGGCCGGACAAGGCGGCAATCAGGTTGCCGGCGGCGCAATTGGCCATGGCCAGGCGCGTGGGGGTGGAGGCGCTGGCGATGTGGGGGGTCAGCACCACATTGCTGAGGTCGAGGAATTCCGGCTTGAAGGCCGGCTCGTTCTCGAACACGTCCACGCCGGCTGCGGCGATGCGGCCTTCGCGCAGGGCGGCGATCAGGGCGGCATCATCGACGATGCCGCCACGGGCGATATTGGTCAGGGTGGCGGTCGGCTTCATCAGCGCCAGCTCGGCGGCGCCGATGGTGTGGTGGGTGTCCTTCGAATAGGGCAGCACCAGCACCACGTGGTCGGCCTGCCGGAGCAGATCTTCCTTGCTGACGTAGCGCGCGTTGTTGGCACGCGCCTCCTGCTCCGGCGCCAGGCGCGAGCGGTTGTGGTACAGCACCTGCATGTCGAAGCCGAGCGAGCGGCGGGCGATGGCCTGGCCGATGCGCCCCATGCCGATGATGCCCAGAATGGCGCCATGGATGTCGGGGCCGACGAAGCTGTCGTAGCTCCACTTCTTCCACTGGCCGGCGCGCAGGAAGTGCTCGGATTCGGTGATGCGACGGGCGGCGGCCATCATCAGCGCCCAGCCGAAATCGGCGGTGGTCTCGTTGAGCACATCGGGCGTATTGGTGGCCATCACGCCGGCGCGGGTGGCGGCGGCCACGTCGATGTTGTTGTAGCCCACGGCCATGTTGCAGACCGCCTTCAGTTGCGGATTGGCGGCGAACAGGGCGGCCGTGACCGGCTCGCTGGGTGTGGTGAAGAGGCCGTCCTTGCCGACCGCCTTGGTCAGCAGTTCATCGGCGCTGTAGATGCGGTCGTCCTGGTTGGACTCGACCTCGAAGTGCTGCGCCAGGCGCGCCAATACTTCAGGGAAGACGGCGCGGGCGACGAAGATCTTGGGTTTCATGCGGGTCTCGTGGTCTCGGTTTCGTTATCAATGGGAAGCGGGGCGTAACACTCAGAAGAACAGCAAGCTCATGACGATGAACAGCGGCACCAGGATGCCCACCGACCAGGCCATATAGCCGAAGAAGCTGGGCATGCGGATGCCGCGTTCCTCGGCGATGGCCTTGACCATCATGTTGGGCGCATTGCCGATGTAGCTGTTGGCGCCCATGAAGACGGCCCCGGCAGAGATGGCGGCCAGGGTCGAGGCCAGCGGCCCCATCAGTTCGCGCGCATCGCCGGATGCGGTGTTGAAGAACACCAGGTAGGTCGGGGCATTGTCGAGGAAGGAAGACAGCAGGCCGGTCATCCAGAAATACATCACGTCGTCGGGCCGGCCGTCGGGACCGGTCACGGCGCGCACCACGGCGGCAAAGGCGCCCTGCTCGCCGGCGCGCAGCATGGCGATGACCGGGGCGATGGTAAGGAAGATGGCGGCGAAGAGCTTGCCCACCTCCAGCATCGGCCCCCAGCCGAACTCATTGCCCTCCCGCGCCGACTTCGGCGTGAGCCACAGCGACAGCAGGATCACCAGCAGCAAGGCGCCATCGCGCAGCAGGTTTTGCCATTCCAGCGGCGCACCCATCAGTTCCATGGCCACGCCCGGCTTCCACAGGCCGCTCATGAGCACCAGGGCGACCACGGCGCCCAGCAGCAGGAAGTTGAGCTTGCCCTCCAACTGCAGCGCCGAGTCCGGGGTCGGGTCGAGCGGGCGGCGCTCTTCGCGGTTGAGGTAGAAGTGCCGGTCCAGCAGGTAGAAGATCAGCAGCAGCGCGCCGCACAGGAAGGCCATGGGGCCCAGCAGGTGGCGTGCAGTCCAGAAGAAGTCCACTCCCTTGAGGAAACCCAGGAACAGCGGCGGATCGCCCAGCGGCGTCAACGAGCCACCGGCGTTGGCGACCAGGAAGATGAAGAACACCACCACATGCACCGTATGCCTGCGGTCGTCATTGGCGCGGATGAGCGGACGTATCAGCAGCATGGCCGCGCCGGTGGTGCCCATGATGCTGGCCAGGAGGCTGCCCAGCGCCAGCAGACCGGTGTTGAGGGCCGGCGTGCCGTGCAGGTTGCCGCGCACACAGATACCGCCGGCCACCGTAAACAGCGCGGTGAGCAGGATGATGAAGGGCAGATATTCCGCCACCAGCGCATGCACGCTGATGGCCAAGGCCGCATGCGTGCCGTGCGCGGCGCCGAAGGGCAAGAGGAAGGCCAGTGCCCAGGCAGCGGCGATCTTGCCGAAGTGGTGGTGCCACAGGGCCGGCACTACCAGGGGCAGCACCGCAATGGACAGCAGCACGCCGGCGAACGGCAGGGCCCAGGCCACGGACAGGCCGGCCCCGTCGAGGTCGGCAGCCCATCCGGGCAGGGGAAGTATCAGGCCAAGCAAGGCAAGGAGGATGGCGTTAAGCGGCAAGTGTCGTCCTCAGGTAGGAAGTGAACAAACCCCTCGCCACCGCTGCGGGCGATGGCGGGGAGCCACACTATAGCAGCCGACCTGCCGCTGGCGCGCAAAAACCGTCCAGTGAAAAAACTTTCAGGTATCGCGGGCTCCGCTCACGCCTTGATCTGGAACACCTGGCGCAGATAGTTCACATAAGCCGGGTCATCGCACATGTTCTTGGAAGGGGTGTCGGAGAGCTTCGCCACCGGCTGGCCGTTGCAGCGCACCATCTTCATGACCACCTGCAGCGGCGTATATCCCAGGTCGTTGGTCAGGTTGGTGCCCACACCGAAGGCCACCTTGGCCCGGTCCTTGAAGCGCAGGTACAGGGCGCGCACCTTGTCGAAGTCCAGGCTGTCGGAGAACACCAGCACCTTGCTGGAGGGATCGACGCGATTGTCGCGGTAATGCTGGATCAGGCGCTCGCCCCATTCGAAGGGGTCGCCCGAGTCGTGGCGCGCACCGTCGAAGAGCTTGCAGAAGTACATGTCATAGTCGCGCAGGAAGGCGTCCATGCCATAGACGTCGGAGAGCGTAATACCCAGGTCGCCGCGATATTCACGCGCCCACATCTCGAAAGCGAAGGTCTGTGAATCGCGCAGGCGCGGACCGAGGGCCTGGCAGGCCTGCAAGTATTCGTGGGCCATGGTGCCCAGGGGCGTCAAGTCGTGCTGCATGGCGTACATCACGTTGGAAGTGCCGGCGAAGTGCTCGCCCATGTGCTGCTTCATCTCGTCGATGACTTCGGCATGCCAGCTGCGCGAGAAGCGGCGGCGGGTGCCGTAGTCGGCGATCTTGCAGCCGGCCAGTTCGGCGTCTTCGGTGATGACCGACATCTTCCGGCGCAGGCGCGCCCTGCCCTCTTCCAGGTCGGGCGTGCGCTGGGTGGCGCGGAAATAGACTTCATTGACGATGGCCAGCACCGGCACTTCGAACATGATGGTGTGCAGCCAAGGGCCCTTGACGCTGATCTCGATCTCGCCGTTGCCGACCGGGTCGGGCTGGACGGTGATGTACTTTTCGTTCAGGTGGAACAGGTCGAGGAAGTCGACGAAGTCGCTCTTGATGAAGCGCAGGCCGCGCAGGTAGTTCAGTTCGTCTTCCTTGAAGCGCAAGCGGCACAGGGCGGCGATCTCGGCGCGGATTTCCTCGACGTAGGGGGTCAGATCAATGTGCTCGTTGCGGCATTTGAAGCGATATTCGACTTGGGCGCCGGGGAAGTGATGCAGCACCACCTGCATCATCGTGAATTTGTACAGGTCGGTGTCGAGTAAGGAAGTGATGATCATGAAGTCCGGATGCGGATGCCCCGCATGCTGCCATGTTGATGGTCCACGTGCATGGCGGGTCGCCCCGGAGCGGTCCTGCGCCATGCCTTGACGGCCCCCTTGGGCGCCGCGTGCGCTATCTTAACCGAGATCGGCGATGGCAAAGCCCCCTGCCCCGAGGGGACTTTGGACATGCGCGCCAGGCGATCACTTCGTGGCCGAGCCCGGACGGCGGCTGCGCACGTAGGTGGCCGGGGGCAGATAAGAAGTGCCGTCCAGGTAGCGCCACTCGCGCATGGTGCTGCGACCGTCCTTCTGCGACACCAGCCCGATGAAGGCACCCATGGACGCCTGCTGGTCCAGGGCGCGGAAGCTGAGCTCGCCCAGCGGCGACGACCAGTGCAGGCCGCGCAGGGCCTCGACCAGCGCCTCGCCGTCATATCCTTCACTTTTCTTCAGGCCGGCGGCGATAGCCATCATCGTGGAATAGCCCAGGACGGACGACAACTGCGGGCGTTCGCTGAATTTCTTCAGATAGGCTTCCAGGAAGCGCTGATGGTCGGGGGTGTTGATCTGGTCCCACGGGTAGCCGACGGCCAGCCAGTCGCGGATCGCCTCGCTCTGCGAAGGGTCCAGGCTTTGCGCACCGGCCGAGGCCAGCGACACCACCCGCACCCCGTTGAACAACTGCAGACGGTTGCCGGCCTGCACGAACTTCTGCAGGTCTTCGCCGAAGGTGGCGTTGAAGATGCCGTCCGGACGCGACTGGCGGATAGCCCGCACCACGTCGTCGGCCTTGATCTTGCCCAGCGCCGGCCACTGGTCGCTGACGAATTCCACATCCGGGCGAGCCTGCTTCAACAACATCTTGAAGCTGGCCACGGCGCTCTGGCCGTATTCATAGTTGGGGGCCACCACCGCCCAGCGCCGGCCGGGCAGGCGCGCGGCCTGTTCGGCCAGCATGGCGGCCTGCATATAGGTCGAGGGACGTACGCGGAAGGTGAAACGGTTGCCCTTGTCCAGGGTGATGGCGTCCGACAGGGCATCGCCCACCACCAGCACGGTCTTGCCGCGGGCGGCTTCACGCGCCACCGCCAGGGCCACGTCGGAGAGCATGGTGCCGGTCAGCACCTCGACGCGTTCCTTGCTGACCAGTTCCCTGGCGTTGCGGGCGGCCTGGTCGGCGTCACCATCGTCGTCCCGCACCACCAGCTGCAACGGCCGGCCATGCACACCACCGGCTTCATTGATCTGCTCCAGGGCCAGCGCCAGCCCATTGCGATAGGCTTGCCCGGAAAGTGACTGGCGCCCCTGGCTATTGATCTCGCCGATGCGAATGGCTTCGGCGGCCTTGGCCGGTACGACCGGCAAGGCCAGTGCGGCCAGCAGGCCCAGCACGGCCGGCAAAAGAGAAAGACGGAGGGGGAATGGCTTGGTGTCTTCAGCGTTCACGCCGGGACTTCCTTATCAGTTGATGCGCGGCATCGACCGGCACGCCTGGCGGCCTTGTTCCGTGCGCGGAGGCGGCATCCGGAAGACCTTGGTGGCGGCGGGTCTGGTGGCGAGCTTGTTTATTTACTTATACGTAAACTGTATAAGCCTCATTTGTGGGAAAAATCGAATTACCTTAAAATACAAGGCTTTGCGGCGGGTTGCGCAGCGGCATCCCAAGGGCGCCCACAAGGCGGAGGATGCGGCAGGATGCGCGCAAAATGGACCTCGACAACAGGTTGACCAGCCGCAACATGATTTTAACCGTGCCATATTGCCATCAATTGCGGCGCAGTTAGCCATCGGTTTGAAGAAATTTTACAGATAGGACAGTTATGACCCACGTTGTCACCGATTCCTGCGTCCGTTGCCGCTACACGGATTGCGTGGATGTTTGCCCGGTGGATTGTTTCCGCGAAGGCCCCAATTTCCTCGCGATTGACCCAGACGAATGCATCGACTGCGCCGTGTGCGTGGCCGAATGCCCGGTCAATGCGATCTACGCGGAAGAAGACGTGCCGGCCGACCAGCAGCAATACATTGCCCTGAACGCCGACCTGTCCCGCAGCTGGCCCTCCATCACCAAGACCAAGGCGCCGCTGCCGGACGCCGAGGAATGGAAGGACAAGACCGACAAACTGCAATACCTGCAGCGCTGATCGCTGCGGCAGATCAAGCCGGTCGGGCTCCGGCCCACTCAGAATTGCGGTTGCGCATCCAGCCTGGCAGCACCATCGCCCGAGCCAGATGCGCAGCCGTTTGTATTTGGCCGACGGCAAAGACCCTGCCGGCCACATGGCCTGCGCCAGCCTCGCGGCGCGGACCGCTGCATCATCACTGGCCTATCCCACCGCCATACGGCTTCGCCGTTAGCCCTTCGCCCAGCGCGCAAGTGTGAAAAGCCTCTCTACTGATCTACTGAAACAGGAATATCAAGAAAATCATGGAAAACAATGTCCAGAGCGCGGCAGTCAACGGCGTCATCGATGCCGATGCCGTCATCATCGGCGCCGGCCCGGTCGGCCTGTTCCAGGTGTTCGAACTCGGCCTCCTGGAAATCAAGGCGCACGTGATCGATTCGCTGCCGGTCGTCGGCGGCCAGTGCGTGGAGCTGTATCCGGACAAGCCCATCTATGACATCCCGGCCGTGCCGGTCTGCACCGGCCAGGAACTGACCGACAACCTCCTGAAGCAGATCGAGCCCTTCTCGCCCACCTTCCACCTGGGCCAGGAAGTGACCCTGGTCAACAAGCGCGAAGATGGTCGTTTCGACGTCGAGACCTCCACCGGCACCCGCTTCATCACCAAGACCATCTTCATCGCAGCCGGCGTGGGCTCGTTCCAGCCGCGTACCCTGAAGGTCGAGGGCATCGAACAGTTCGAAGGCTCGCAGGTGTTTTACCGCGTCAAGGAACCGGCCC
Source organism: Herbaspirillum sp. (assembly GCF_035644555.1). Lineage (GTDB taxonomy): Bacteria > Pseudomonadota > Gammaproteobacteria > Burkholderiales > Burkholderiaceae_D > Herbaspirillum. The sequence goes on along the minus strand of NZ_DASQOH010000064.1, from coordinate 16,363 downwards.
TGTTCGAAGGCAAGAACATCGTCATCTGCGGCGGCGGCGACTCCGCCCTGGACTGGGCGCTGAACTTCGTGGGCAAGGCCGAATCGGTGATCCTGCTGCACCGTCGCGAGGAATTCCGCGCCGCCCCGGCGTCGGTGGCCAAGATGAAGGAACTGTGCGAACAGTACGAGATGCAGCTGCTGATCGGCCAGGTCACCGGCACCGAGATCAAGGACGGCAAGCTGGCCGAGGTCAAGGTCACCGGTGCCGACGGCGTCACCCGCCGCCTGCCGCTGGACATGCTGCTGGTCTTCTTCGGCCTGTCGCCCAAGCTGGGCCCGATCGCCGAGTGGGGCCTGGATATCGAGCGCAAGCAACTGAAGGTGGTCGATACCGAGAAGTTCGAGACCAACATCCCGGGCATCTTCGCCGTGGGTGACATCAACACCTATCCGGGCAAGAAGAAGCTGATCCTGTCGGGCTTCCACGAAGCCGCGCTGGCCGCCTTCGGCGCTGCGCCCTACATCTTCCCGGAAAAGAAGATCCACATGCAGTACACCACCACCTCGCCCAAGCTGCACAAGATCCTGGGCGTGGAAAGCCCGGTCTTCGACTGAGCCTGCACGACCGCACTACGGCAGCCCTGCTGCCAACCGAGGCCCCCGTCCCGCACGGGGGCTTTTTGTTTCTGCACGGTGTGGCATGAGCTTGTGGGCTGCAAGCCACTGGTCTGACCAGCAAGCAGGGCGTAAGGCAAAGCATGCTATGCTACTGCGTCGCAACAAGGAAGAAGTTGACAAATTAATCACAATATGAATTTGTCAGCCGATGATCGTCGCCAAACGTTTGTGGCACATGCTTGCTGCGCACCTGGTCCGGGCTATCCGCCTGGCAGGCAGGCCAGCCAGTGCTTGTATAAAGGTCAGCTATGCTTTATCAACTGCATGAACTCAATCGCGCGTTTCTGAACCCGATGATGCAATGGGCCGAAACCTCGGCCAAACTCTTCTCGGACCCGGTTTCCCCGCTCGCCCACACTCCCTTCTCGCAACGCATCGCCGCCGGCTATGAGTTGCTCTATCGCCTGTCCAAGGAATACGAAAAGCCGCAGTTCAACATCGGCGAAGTGCCGGTCGATGGCAAGCCCACCGGCATCGTCGAGGAAGTGGTGGAGGAAAAACCCTTCGCCCGCCTGATCCACTTCAAGAAGGATCTCAACGCGCGCCAGATTGCCACCCTCAAGCAGCCTACCGTGCTGGTGGTGGCGCCGCTGTCGGGCCACCACTCCACCCTGCTGCGCGAAACCGTGCGCGCCCTGCTGCAGGAACATGACGTTTTCATCTCCGACTGGACCGATGCCCGCATGGTGCCGGTCGAACAGGGCGAATTCCACCTGCATGACTACGTCTATTACGTCCAGGACTTCATCCGCACCCTGGGTCCGGACGTGCACGTGATCTCGGTCTGCCAGCCGACCGTGCCGGTGCTGGCGGCCATCGCGCTGATGGCCAGCGCCAACGATCCCAAGCTGCCCAGGAGCATGACCATGATGGGCGGCCCCATCGATGCCCGCAAGTCGCCTACCTCGGTGAACGACCTGGCCACCGAAAAGCCCTTCTCCTGGTTCGAGAACACGGTGATCTACAGCGTCCCGGCCAACTATCCGGGCTTCGGTCGCAAGGTCTACCCGGGCTTCCTGCAGCACGCCGGCTTCGTGGCCATGAACCCGCGCCGCCATGCCCAGAGCCACTGGGATTTCTACATGCACCTGCGCGATGGCGACGATGCCTCGGCCGAGGAACACCGCAAGTTCTACGACGAGTACAACGCCGTGCTGGACATGCCGGCCGAGTTCTACCTGGAAACCATCAAGGTGGTATTCCAGGACTTCAACCTGGCCCGTGGCACCTGGGAAATCGAAGGCAAGCTGGTGCGCCCGCAGGACATCAAGTCGGTCGCCCTCTTCACCATCGAAGGCGAACTGGATGACATCTCCGGCTCCGGCCAGACCCAGGCCGCGCAGGAACTGTGCAGCAGCATCCCCAAGGCTCGCAAGCAGCACTTCACCGTACCCAAGGCAGGCCACTACGGCATCTTCTCGGGCCGCCGCTGGCGCGAGATCGTCTGTCCCAAGATCGGCGAATTCATCCGCGCCAATGCCTGATCGGCGCTGGCACGACTGATCCGCCACTCGCCTCGGAACGGCGCCCGTGAAAACGCGGCGCCGTTCTGCTTTGCGCTGGCGGCATGACTTCGGCGCGGTTTGGCCGGATAATAGCGCCCTTATCCTGCAGAACTGCCCGACCGACGTGCCGCCATCCGCCTCCCTCTCGTCCGCTTCGCCGACTTTGTCCACTTCGTCAGCCTCGCTGGCCGACCGTATCGAAGACCTGCTGCCGCAGACCCAGTGCACCAAGTGCGGCTATCCCGCCTGCCGCCCCTATGCCGAAGCCATTGCCGAAGGACGTGCCGAGCACAACCAGTGTCCGCCCGGTGGTGCCGAAGGGGTGGCGCGACTGGCGCAGTTGCTGGGCCGGCCGGTGATCCCGCTCAATCCCGTCCATGGCAGCGAACAGCCGCGTCGCCTGGCCGTGATCGATGAACAGGTCTGTATCGGCTGCACCCTGTGCATCCAGGCCTGCCCGGTGGATGCCATTGCCGGCGCGGCCAAGCAGATGCATACCGTGATCGATGCCCTGTGCACCGGTTGTGACCTGTGCGTGGCGCCTTGCCCGGTGGACTGCATCAGCATGGTGGAGGTCACGCCCGGCCGCACCGGCTGGCAGGCCTGGAGCCAGCAGCAGGCCGACGAGGCCCGTGCCCGTCACGACTGGCGCACTGCGCGCCTGCGTCGCGACAAGCTGGAAAACGATGCCCGCCTGGCCGCCAAGGCCGCCGCCAAATTGAAGGAAGTGGAAGCCGCTGCCGCCGGCACGCCCGAAGAGCAGGCCGAACTGGCCCGCAAGAAGGCCATCATCCAGGCCGCAATGGAACGTGCACGGCAAAAGAAGCTGCAGGCGGCACAAGACAGTCAAGACACGCCAGCCCCGCCGACCAACCCGACCGACAGCGAGCCAGCATGAACCCGACCAAACGCCGCGAGATCTTCGAACGCCTGCGCCAGGCCAATCCCACCCCGACCACCGAGCTGGAATACACCACCCCGTTCGAACTGCTGATCGCCGTGCTGCTCTCGGCCCAGGCCACCGACGTCTCGGTCAACAAGGCCACCCGCAAGCTCTATCCGGTGGCCAATACGCCCGAGGCGATCTTCAGGATGGGCGTGGACCAGCTCGTGCCCTATATCCAGACCATCGGCCTGTATCGCACCAAGGCCAAGAACGTCATCGAGACCTGCCGCATCCTGATCGAACAGCATGGCGGCCAGGTGCCGGAATCGCGCGAGGCGCTGGAAGCCCTGCCGGGAGTGGGCCGCAAGACCGCCAACGTGGTCCTGAACACGGCCTTCGGTCATCCCACCATTGCGGTGGATACGCATATCTTCCGTGTCTCCAACCGCACCGGTCTCGCCCCGGGCAAGGATGTGGACGAGGTCGAACGCAAGCTCATCAAGTTCGTCGCCCCGGAATTCCGCCAGGATGCGCACCACTGGCTGATCCTGCACGGCCGCTATACCTGCATTGCGCGCAAGCCGCAGTGCTGGAACTGCATCATCGCCGACCTGTGCGAATTCAAGCAGAAGACCCCGCTGCCGGCCAAGGGCGTATGAATCACTGAGGGGGTTGCAGACGGTCAGCGCGGCAGGCCGCTGAAGCGCTCCACCGGCACCCAGCGCTGGTCCTTGACTTCGTACATGGTGAAGCTGGGATTCATCAGATCCCCCTCCTGGTTGAACGCCACCGGCCCGCTGATGCCGTCGAAGCGCATGCGGTGCATCGCGCGGGCAATCGCATCGGGGTCGGCGCTACCGGCCTGGCGCAGCCCCTGGATGATGGCCTGGGCCGCCTCATAGGCGAACACTGCATACAGGTCGATATCCGAATCGAAGCTCTGGCTGTAACGCTGGCGGAAGCTCTTCCAGCCTGGCATCTTGTCCTGCGGCGGTCCCGGTTCCAGCACCAGCGTGCCATTGGCATCGGCGCCGGCACGCATCAAGAACGGCAGACCTACGGTCCCGGCCGAGGCCATGAGCCGGGTGTCGAGCTTGAGGCGGCGGATCGACCGCGCCAGGATGCCGGCCTGCCAGTCCAGCCCGCCGAAGAAGATCAGGTCGGGCGCCTGCTTGCGCGCCTGCATCAGTGGCGCATTGAAATCGGAAGTCTTGTCGCTGACCGAATACCGCCCCAGCACCCGGGCGCCCTGCGCCTGCGCCTGACGGGCAAACTGCTCGGCCAATCCCTGGCCGAAGGGGGTACGGTCGTCGATGGTGACTATGGTGCGTACATCGAGCTTGCCGATGGCGTAGTCGGCGGCCAGACGGCCGATGCTCTCGTTGTTGGGAATGGTACGGAAAATGCGCGGATAGGACAGGGAAGTCAGCTTGCGGCTCATCGCCGAAGGGGTGACCTGGATCACACCGGCCGCATGATAGACAGGTGCGGCCACCAGGCTGGTGCCGCTGGTCCAATGCCCGACCACGCCGATGACACGCTGTCCCACCAGATAGCGGGCCACATATTCGGCCGTGCCGGGATCGGCCCGGTCATCCTGGGAAATCAGCTTGAGCCGGTAGGACTTGCCGCCAATGCGCAGGCCGCGCCGGTTGGCCTCGTCCACCGCCAGCTGCGCGCCGTTCTGCATGCTGCGACCCACGGCCATGGAAGCCCCACTGAGCGGACCGGCAAAGCCGATGGCCAGGGTATCTTCGGCACGGCCAGCTTCCTCGGTGGCGGCCGGCAGCAAGGGCTTGCCAGGTGCCGCCCATGCGGCGGGACAACCCACGGCAGCCAGCACCAGCAGCACCACCGCCCGACGACAGGCCCATGGCATCCCGTGGCGGGGAGGCCGGATCAGGCTTCCAACAAAACGCATGCACTATCCCTTCTCGCTGCCGGCCTGACATCCCCCTTCACCGCAACGACGCGGTGCGGCCGGGTATGACCTTGGATGGATTATTCGGATGCTTGTTGTGTGGAAAGAATATTACTTCATAAGCGGCCGCTGCGGGGCCGCGCTGGCCAGGCTGCCTGAAGCCGCTGCCGGAGCAGCGTAGAATAGCGCTTTGTCACCGATTTGCGCACGCCATGTTCACCCCGTCCCAGCACGATGTCCGCCGCTTCTTCTGCGAAGCCTATCGCAAGCACCAGGGCCATGAAATCCTCACGCCGCTGGAGGCCATCGCCCGCGACTGGATCATGCAGCATCCGGAATATCACGACGGCCTGCGCGACGCCGAGGCCGCCATCGCCGCCGATTACTCGGTCGAGCAGGGTCAGAGCAATCCCTTCCTGCACCTGTCGATGCACCTGTCGATCACGGAACAGATTTCCATCGACCAGCCGCCGGGCATCCGCGCCGCCTTCCAGTTGCTGGCGCAGCGCCGTGGCTCGGAGCACGAGGCCCATCACGAGATCATGGAAGCCCTGGGCGAGATGATCTGGAACGCCCAGCGCAATGGCCTGCCCCCGGATGGGGCCGCCTATATCGAAAATATCAAGCGGCGCGCTCAGGGTTGATTTCCTGCGGCCACGGTCATGAAAGGGAATCCGGCGACGAACTGCGCAGCAGGGCCGGGATGCGCTCCTTGAGTTCCGGATCCATCTGCATCTTCTGCAGACAAAGTGCCAGATAAGCCGGATCACTGATCAGTCCGATTGCCTTGTCATAAGCCACATCGACGCTCTGGCCGTAGGCCAGCCGGGCTTTGTCCCAAGCACCCTGCGGCACCGTTCCCCAGTGGGCGATCATCATGGCCAGATCGATGGCATCGCGGCTGGCGACCGACTTGTCACCCCAGCGGTCGGCATTGGCCAACAACTTCTCGGCATACATGTCTTCCGGCGCCAGCACGGGGATGCCCCATTGCGGATGCATTGCTCCCACGACATGGATGTGCCCCTCGCTGACGACTTCGAATTTCACCGGCACATCGTCGATCCGGATGAAGGTACGGATGCCATAGCGATCAGCGCGCACCTCGCGCATCAGCTCAAGCGACGTACGCGCCATCTGTCCCAGGGAAGTATTTGTAATGGTATTGCGCAGGGCGCGGTAGCCTTCCTGAGAACTGCAGAGAAAGTCGACATCCAGGGATTCGCGATATTCGTCCAGCGCCAGGACGATGGCCGTTCCACCACCGAAGAAACACCCACAGCTGAGCAGGAAATCGCCATCCAGCGCTGCGAGCAAACCGGCGATGCGGCGATGATGCGCTCGCTTAAACATGAAGGACGCCGTGACCGTACTGGTGAATCAAGCGATCCAGCATGGCCCGCTCCGCAGGGGGCATGGCGTCCTGGTCGACGAACCTCCAGTTGCGCTCGTAAAGGTCGAACGCCTCCGCACCGGTGATCGCATCGCGAGGATCACGATTCCAGGCGATCAGACGGAGCTGGGGGAAGTCCCCGATGACGACGAGTTCAGCGGCGAAGTTCATGAATCGATTATGCATCATGAACTATTCCTTATCAAACCAGCAGGTCCATCGGCCGGGCACCAGCCTGGCCCGGCCTGCCTGTGCGTCAAGATTCCCCGGTTATTTCCGCAACACCAGCGAGCCCGGCAGGCTGTGGAGGTAGGCCGCGATGTCGTTGATGTCGCGGTCCGTGAGCGGCTTGGCCTGGGCCGACATGATGGCGTTGTTGCGGCCGTTCATGGCGCTGTCGCCGCGCCGGTAAGCGGTCAGGGCATGCTTGAGATAATCCGCATGCTGGCCGGCCAGCCTGGGATAACCGGGATCGATGGGAGAGTTGTAGTCCTTGCCGTGGCAGGAGGCGCAATTGTATTTTTCCACCAGGGCGCGGCCATTGGCCACATCGGCCGCCGCGGCGGTCTGCGACAGCGCGGCGCCAGCCAGCAGCGCCAGGGCGATCAGCTTGTTGTTCATCTCGTGGCTCCCCTTCACTTCTGCTGCGAATAGTAGGCGGCCAGGTCGGCAATGTCCTGGTCCGACAGGCTGGCCGAAATGCCCATCATGGTGGGATGCTTGCGCTCTCCCTTCTGGTAGGCCCGCAGCGCGTTCTCGATGTACTTGGCAGACTGGCCGCCCAGCATCGGTACCTGATAAACCTCGGGGAAACTGGCTTTGTAGCCGGGGATGCCATGGCAACCGATGCACATGGAGACTTTGTTTTCAGCGGCCTTGGCATTGCCGACGATGTCCGCCGCAGACGCACTGCCGAGCATGCCGGTCAAGGCAAGAAACACGAGGTGTTTTTTCATGTGAGCTGGCTAAGATGATTGGACTTGCCATCCGTCCCGCACGTAACGGCTGCGCAACGGACACCCGACGAAACGCATCTTTTGCTACCAGCGGCAAACTTTATCGTACTTGTTAGATTGTGCTGGTCTTGCAGGTTTGGCTGTTCTGCTATGGCTCAACCGGTGCTTCGGCTCAAGCTTGTCTCTCCACTCCCCCTGCCTTGCGCAAAAAACGCTTTTGATTCTAACCAATAAAACCGGCAGCGTCATCCCTGCCCGCAGCACCGGCCGATCGGGCGCAACAGCCCGCCCGCTGCGGCCTGGCGGGCGGACGGGGTGTTATATGCGCTGCAATATCAGGGATATGGAATGTGGCTGATGTCAGCTTCAGGCGACATGACGACTAGCCTGATGATGCAGATCATCTGATTGAACAAGTGAAGCCTGGTGCGACTCCCCATCGGCTGCACCGGCATCGTCTCCCTCATCGTCATCCTCATCCTGCTCGTCTTCGGCTTCATCTTGCAGCGCGGCATGTGAACGCTCGGGGAGAATGAAATACCACGGCCGGACGACGAAACGGCGCAACACCGCCCGCATGGCCACATTACGCGCACGGCGCGGCAGGTCACGCGAGCGCAGGGCCAGCGCCAGGGCGCAGGCGAAGGCCACCGCCACCGACAGCAGGGCGGTGCTGGCCACGCCCCCGGCGGCCAGCCAGAAGGCCGGTGTCATCAGGGATTCCCAGCCCAGGCTGAAGGCGGCGGCCGTCAGCGCGCCGGCCGCCAGGCTGACATGGCGAATATCCAGTGGCAGGCTGAAGAAGGCCGCCACCACCGGCGCCATCCCCAGCAGCACGGCCAGCGCCAGGCTGCCGGCGATGGTGGCGACGTTGCGCTCCAGCCAGGCGGCACAGCGCTGGGCGCGCATGGCCCCCAGGCCATGCACCAGGCGACGATGGTTGGACACCACCTCGCGCACCCGGCGCAGGGCGAACCAGTTGTCGGCAAAGCCTGCGGCCAGGCTGGCCAGCCACAGCAGTATCCCGGTCAGGGCGGCATACAGCGGCGTGGGGCCCACCAGTGACAGGCTGGCCAGGGTCTGGCGCGCCGTCTCCACCGGCATCGACTTGCCACCCAGTGCAAACCAGCCCAGGGCGCACAGCGCGGCCGTGACCGGCACCACCGCCAGCAGATTGCCGAAGATGCCAGCCGATTGCGAGCGCAACAGCTGGCCCGACTCCGCGATCAGCTCGCGCATGCCCTGCCCGTCCAGCTCCCCCATGCGTGAGGCCAGGGCCGGTGCGGTCACCGCCGGCTGGCGCGTGGCCAGCACACCGCCCAGGGCGGCGATCAGCAGGAAGCTGGCGGCATAGTTCAGCGAGGCCAGTGCGCCATCGACAAAGTGCCCCACGCCCAGCGACGACAGGCTCGTCTTGACCAGCGCGGTCCCGGCGATCACGGCACCGCCGATCAGACCGGCCCGCATCACCTTGCGATAGCCGGCACTGTCGCGGGCGATGGCCTGCTCGCGGTGATCGGCGTTGCGCTCCACCATCTTGCGCGCCAGCAGCGCGAAACTGCGCCGCATCAGGCCGCGTACCGAATCACGATGGTGATGCGCGGAAATCAGGTCGCACAGCAGCAACTGCATGCGGCCGGCGCCGGCCTTGGCCGCCATGCCTGGAACGGCCGGGCTGATGGCCGGACCGGGTATGCCGGAGCGCACATCGATCAGGCGCCCGATTCGCTGCAGGTGGGCGCGCATGCGCTCGACCCGGTACACCAGGCTGACCGAGACGCCATATTCATCCAGGTGGGCATAGATGCGGTCGGTCTGGGCGTGGCACACCGCCACCAGCATGCGCACGCTGCGCAGCGCGCCCAGGTCGCCCGGCTGCGCCCGCAGCCAGGTCTCCATCTCGCGCCGCAGCGCCAGGAAGGGCGTGGCGCGCATCGGCATCTTGGGCTCCAGGCGCTGGCGGAAGGCCGGGCTGATGCCATCGGCCACCACCGTCATGGTGAGGTAGGTGATGGCCTCCTCGATCTGTTGCCAGTACATGTGCGAGATGCCGTCGTCAGCCATCAGTTTCCACAGGCGCACCAGCAGCTCATTGTCCAGCTCCACCAGCCAGGCAGCATCCTCCGGATCGGGGAACATGGCCGTAAATAGCGAAGACAGGTCGGTGGGTGACAGATGGCGCGGCAGCACCAGGCGCGCCAGGCGCTCCGAGAGCTCGCCGAAGAAGCCGGGCTCGTGCGGCAGGCCGGTGGTGGAAAAGAGTTCGGGGCCGGTGGCTTCGCGCAGGGTCTTTTGCAGCGCCTTCTGGACCTCGCGTCGCACGTCGCGGTGCTGGTCCAGCCAGTCCAGCATGATCGCCAGCCGCTGACGCCGTACCTTGTGCCAGCTCTGGCGGTCCAGCAGCGATACCGCCGGGCGATGGCGCAGCCACTCGGCCACGTCGATCATCCAGTTGGCGCGTTCATGCCAGCTCGCCGCGGCATCGATGCGTCGCATCAACACCTCCAGCTGGCGGCCGACATCCTGCCGGTCCATGTAACGCGCCTGCATGCCGTGGCGCATTCGTCTCCACACCACCAGCATCTTGAAGAACAGGAATTTCATGGGCAGTGAGCGCCGTGGGCGCTTCCATTTTGTTGCATGCGTAGCCAGGTATATATGAACGATTTCACCAAATTCAAGCCCACTCGGGATGGCATGGGTTTTCCCTTATACTCGGAGAAACACGAATAAACAGGTGGCGCCGCCTTTGCACTGCCGCTGCACCGCCGCATTTGCCAGACACATAGACACACAGACACCATAGGCTTAGCCTCCAGCAACCTGACAAGGACCGCATCCATGCCAGATCATTCCGCATCTTCCCCGCAACCCGAACGTTTCAACGGTAGCGAGAACTACGTCGCCACCGACGACCTCAAGCTGGCCGTCAATGCCGCCCTCACCCTGCAACGCCCCCTGCTGATCAAGGGCGAGCCCGGCACCGGCAAGACCATGCTGGCCGAGGAGGTGGCAGCCGCGCTCGGCCGGCCGCTGCTGCAGTGGCACATCAAATCGACCACCAAAGCCCAGCAGGGCCTGTATGAATATGACGCGGTATCGCGTCTGCGGGATTCGCAACTGGGCGACGAGCGCGTCAAGGATATTCACAACTACATCGTCAAAGGTGTCCTGTGGCAAGCCTTCACCTCGGAAGAGCCGGTGGTGTTGCTGATCGACGAGATCGACAAGGCCGACATCGAATTCCCCAATGACCTGCTGCGCGAAATCGACCGCATGGAGTTCTACGTCTACGAGACGCGTGAGCTGGTGAAGGCGCGGCACCGGCCGCTGGTGGTGATCACCTCCAACAACGAGAAGGAATTGCCGGACGCCTTCCTGCGCCGCTGCTTCTTCCACTACATCAAGTTCCCCGACAAGGCGACCATGCAGAGCATCGTCGATGTGCACTTCCCGCACATCAAACGTGAACTGCTGGCGCAGGCGCTGGAAGCCTTCTACCAGGTGCGGGACGTGCCCGGCATCAAGAAGAAGCCGTCGACCTCGGAGCTGATCGACTGGCTCAAGCTGCTCATGGCCGAGGACATCCCGCCCGAGGCCCTGCACAACCCGGACAACAAGGCCGTGGTGCCGCCGCTGCACGGCGCCCTGCTCAAGAACGAGCAGGACGTGCACCTGTTCGAAAGGCTGGTCTTCATGTCACGCACCAATCGCTGAACCACCACTGAGCACGCCCTACCCGCCCCAGGAGCCGTCATGCAATTCCTCTCGCCGATCACCTTGAAGGGCCAGTTCGCTACCGTCGAGCCACTGCATCCCGAGCATCACGATGCACTCATCGCGGCGGTCTCGGACGGCAAGCTGTGGAAGCTCTGGTACACGGCCATCCCCAAGCCGGAGACCATGCGCGCCGAAATCGAAAGACGCCTGCACCTGCAGCAGCAAGGCAGCATGCTGCCCTTCGTGATCCGCCGCAACGACACCGGCGCCCTGTGCGGGATGACCACCTACATGAACGCCGACGTCGCCAACCGGCGCGTGGAGATCGGCTCGACCTGGTATGCCGCCAGTGCCCAGCGCACCGGCATCAATACCGAGTGCAAGCTGATGATGCTGACCCATGCCTTCGAGGACATGCACTGCATCGCCGTCGAGTTCCGCACCCACTGGATGAACCAGCAATCGCGCGCGGCCATCGCCCGCCTGGGCGCCAAGCAGGATGGCATCCTGCGCAATCACCAGCGCATGCCGGACGGCTCCTATCGCGATACGGTGGTATTTTCCATCATCGAATCGGAATGGCCGACGGTGCGCCGCCATCTGCAGTTCAAGCTGGGGCGCTGAGCCCGCCTGCCCATGCTCATCGATTTCTTCTATACCGTGAAGCAGGCCGGGGTGCCGGCCTCGATCAAGGAATTCCTGACCCTGCTGGAAGCCATGGACCGCCAGGTGATCCATCCTTCCCTGGACGAGTTCTACTATCTGGCGCGGCTGACGCTGGTCAAGGACGAAGCCCACTTCGACAAGTTCGACCGCGCCTTCGGGGCTTACTTCAAGGGCGTGGAAACGATCTTCGAGAAACGGCCCGACATCCCGCTGGAATGGCTGGTCAAGCAACTGCAGCGCGACCTGACCCCGGAACAGAAGGCCGCCATCGAGAAATTCGGCTATGACAAGCTGATGGATCGCTTGAAGCAATTGCTGGAAGAACAGAAGGAACGCCACGAAGGCGGCAGCAAGTGGATCGGCACCGGTGGCGTCTCCCCCTTCGGCCATGGCGGTTTCAACCCGGAAGGCATCCGCATCGGTGGCAAGGGTGGCCAGCGCAGCGCGGTGAAGGTATGGGAGGAACGCCAATACCAGGATTACGACGGCGAGCGCGAACTGGGTACGCGCAACATCAAGGTGGCGCTGCGCCGCCTGCGCCGCTTTGCCCGCGAGGGGCTGGAGGAGGAACTGGCGCTGGACGACACCATCCGCGCCACCGCCAGCAATGCCGGCTATCTCGACATCCGCATGCAACCCGAGCGCAAGAACAAGATCAAGGTCTTGATGCTGTTCGACGTCGGCGGCTCCATGGACGACCACATCGCCCGCACCGAAGAGCTGTTCTCGGCCGCCCGTACCGAATTCAAGAACATGGAGTTCTTCTACTTCCACAACTGCGTCTATGACTACCTGTGGAAGAACAACCGGCGGCGCCACGCCGAACGTTTCCCGACCTGGGACGTCCTGCGCAAGTACACGCCGGACACCAAGCTCATCTTCGTGGGCGATGCCACCATGAGCCCCTACGAGATCGTGCAGCCGGGCGGCGCGGTGGAATACAACAATGCCGAAGCCGGCGCCGACTGGCTGCAGCGTTTCACGGCCGCCTTCCCGCATTTCGTCTGGTTGAATCCCGAGCCGGAAGGGCTATGGCAATACCGCCAGTCGATCGCGCTGATCCGCCAGCTGATGAACGACCGCATGTTCCCGCTCACCATGGATGGGCTGGAGCGGGCGATGCGGCTGCTCAGCAAATGAAGGGTGTGAAGGCTCAGGCCGCCACCGGGGTATAGCCGGCTTCCTCGATGGCCTCGGCGAAGGACTGCGCCGGCAGGCTGCTGTCGATGACCACGCGCTTGTCGGCCACCGTGATATCGACCCGGGCATTGGCGTCCACATCCTTGACGGCCTTGGTGATGACACCGGCGCAGTGGTTGCAGGTCATGTCGTTGACGGTAAAGGTGAGGGGGGTGCTCATGGCATTTCCTTTCATGAAGTGATGGCAATGAGGGAAGCTTAAACCTTCCTACCGTGGCAAGGTCAAGCGCAAGAATTCACCATCCGTGCGAAAATCGGGCTTGACCTTACCATCATGGGAAGGATGAAGATGAAGGCATCCGATTCATCCTCCCGGAGTTCGCCATGAATGATTCCTCCACTGCCACGGCCGAGATCAGCCTCGATATCGAAGGCATGAGCTGCGCCTCGTGCGTGATGCGCGTCGAGAAAGCCCTGAAGAAAATCCCCGGCGTGACCGAGGTCAGCGTCAACCTGGCCACCGAACGCGCCAGCATCGCCACGGCCGACGCGGTCCCGCCTGCCACCCTGATCGCCGCCATCGAAAAGGCTGGCTACCAGGCCCGTGAACATCTGCCCGAACAGGCTAGCACCCCGCCCAGCGGCCGTGCCCTGCCCTCCTGGTGGCCGGTGGCGCTGGCGGCCGCACTCTCGCTGCCGCTGGTGCTGCCGATGCTGCTGGCTCCGCTGGGCAGCAGCTGGAGCCTGCCGCCGCTGTGGCAATGGCTGCTGGCCACGCCCGTGCAGTTCTGGCTGGGCTGGCGCTTCTACCACGCCGGCTGGGGCGCGCTGCGCGCCCGCTCGGGCAATATGGATCTGCTGGTGGCGCTGGGGACCAGCGCCGCCTATGGCCTGTCGCTCTGGCAATGGCTGCGCATGCCGGCCATGGATGGCCATGCCATGGCGATGCCGCATCTCTACTTTGAAAGCTCGGCCGTGGTCATCACCCTGGTGTTGCTGGGCAAATGGCTGGAAGGCCGCGCCAAGCGCCAGACCGCCGACGCCATCGCCGCCCTCAATGCGCTGCGCCCGGACCGCGCCCGCGTGCGCCGTCAGGGGCAGGATATCGAGGTGCCGCTGGCCCAGGTGAAGGTGGGCGACCTGGTGGTGCTGCGCGCCGGTGAGCGGGTGCCGGTGGACGGCGTGGTGCGCGAGGGTCGCAGCCATCTGGACGAAGCCATGCTCACCGGCGAGAGCCGGCCACAGGCCAAGGAGGTCGGCGACACCCTGTCGGCCGGTGCCATCAATGCCGAAGGCGTGCTGGTGTTCGAAACCACCGCCGTCGGTGCCGAGACCGTGCTGGCGCGCATCGTGCGCATGGTGGAGCAGGCCCAGGCCGCCAAGGCGCCGATCCAGCGCCTGGTGGACAAGGTCAGCGCGGTATTCGTGCCGGCCGTGTTGCTGCTGTCCCTGCTGACCTTCCTCGGCTGGGGCCTGGCTGCGGGCGACTGGGAACAGGCCCTGCTCAACGCGGTGGCGGTGATGGTGATCGCCTGCCCCTGCGCCCTGGGCCTGGCCACACCGACCGCCATCATGGCCGGCACCGGCGTGGCGGCGCGCCACGGCATCCTCATCAAGGACGCACAGGCACTGGAAATCGCGCACCGGGTGGATGTGATCGCCTTCGACAAGACCGGCACCCTGACCCTGGGCCGGCCGCGCCTGACCGAACTGGAGGAAGGAGAAGGCGCCGGCCCGTCCGGCAAAGCGCGGCTGCTGGCCCTGGCCGCTGCCCTGCAGGCGCGCAGCGAACATCCGCTGGCCCGCGCGGTGCTGGACGCCGCAGCGACGGAACCCGGCCTGGCGACGCTGCAGGCCAACGATGTGCGCAGTGTTGCCGGCCTGGGTATCGAGGGCGAGGTCGAGGGTCGCACGCTGTATCTGGGCAGCAGCCGCTGGATGCAACAACTGCAGGCCTCGGCCCCGGCCTTGCAGGCGCGTGCGTCGCAGTTGCAGGCGCAGGGACGCACCTTGTCATGGCTGGCGCAACGCGACGCGGAAGGCGTGACGGTGCTGGGCCTGCTGGCCTTCGGCGACCAGATCAAGCCCGGTGCCCGGCAGGCCATCGCCACCCTGCATGCGCTGGGCATCTGCACCGCCATGCTCAGCGGCGACAACCGGGGCGCCGCGCAACAGGTGGCCGATGTGCTGGGCATCCAGGATGTGCGCGCCGAGGTGCTGCCGGGTGACAAGGCCGCTGCGGTCACGGCCCTGCGCGAGAATGGCGCCCACGTGGTGGCGATGGTCGGCGATGGCATCAACGATGCGCCGGCGTTGGCCGAGGCCGATGTTGGTCTGGCCATCGGCACCGGTACCGATATCGCGGTGGAATCGGCCGACGTGGTGCTGATGTCAGGCAACCTGCAGGGCGTGCCGAATGCCATCGCGCTGTCGAAGGCGACGCTGGGCAACATCCGCCAGAACCTGTTCTGGGCCTTCGCCTACAACACCGCGTTGATCCCGGTGGCGGCCGGCGTGCTGTACCCCGCCTGGGGCGTGCTGCTGTCGCCGGTGTTCGCGGCCGGTGCGATGGCCCTCTCCAGCGTGTTCGTGCTGGCCAACGCGCTGCGCCTGCGCCGCTTCCAGCCGCCGATGGCGGATGCCCCCGCTGCGAGCCACTGAAGGAGAACCGTATGAATATCGGTGAAGCCGCCAAGGCCTCCAGCGTGTCGGCGAAGATGATCCGCTACTACGAACAGATTGGTCTGATTCCTGCGGCCGATCGCACCGAGTCCGGCTACCGGGCATATTCGCAGGCGGACATCCACCGCCTGCGCTTCATCCGACGCGCGCGTGATCTCGGGTTCCAGGTGGCCGAGATCGCCGATCTGCTCGGCCTCTGGAACGACACCTCACGCCACAGTGCCGACGTGAAGCATCTGGCTGAGCAGCACATCGCCGACCTGGAACAACGCATCGAGCACATGCGGCAGATGGCCGACACGCTGAAGTCGTTGATCAGCTGTTGTGCGGGGGATGAGCGCCCGGAGTGCCCGATCCTGCAGCGGCTGGGCGAGGACGACGAAATGCAGTTGCCGGTTGATGCACCGAAGACCGGCGCGGTGCGTCGGCGCGCGCACAAGCACTGAGACGCTGCCATGCGCATGAAAAAGCCCGCCCGATGCGGTTGCACCGGGCGGGCTTCGTTGTGGATGCGACGCTGCGGATCACGCGGTGCGCGGCGGAAACCCGGCGTCGTTCACCGCGGCGAAGACCTGCTCCTGCGATACGGTGGTCTGCACCTTGACCAGGCCGGTCGGCGGGTCGGCCACAACGCTGGCGTTGGGATCGATCTGCTGGATCGCACGGGTCACACTGCGTGCGCAGCCGCCGCAGGTCATGCCGTCGACATGGAATTCCATCTGTAGCTCCTTCGGTGCTCTTGGGTGGAGCCAGTGTGCACCTTCCAACGATGGCAGGGTCAAGCGGCGGGCTGAACGCCGGGCATATCGGAGCGTATGAAAACGGCAGCCACCTG
>NZ_DASQOH010000063.1:0-14613 GCF_035644555.1 Herbaspirillum sp. | reverse complement strand
TACGGGAAAGCCAGGTAATCATCGATCACCGCCCGGCTGCGCCCCGCCTGCACGTAGCCGCGCCAGTCGGCATTGAATTCGGTATCCACGCGCAGGCGGTAGTTCAGCGAACTGTCGCGCACCGGTTGCGCCCACGATTGCGGCGTCAGCATGGTCCTGGGCGAGACGCCCGAGGGCAGGGTGGTGCCGCCCAGCAGCTGGTAGCCGGCTACCGAGTGCTGCGCCTTCTGCTGGTATTCGGCATCTAACTGCACCAGCGTCTTGGACGATAGCGCCCAGGTCGCCGACAGCGAGGCAAAGTCGCGCCAGCCATCGCCATGGTCGACGTAGGAGTGGATGTCTTCATGCGCGGCGTTGATGCGCAGGCCGAACTGTTTCTGTTCGCCGAAGAGTACGCCCAGGTCGGTGGCCAGGTAGCGCGAGCCGTAGGAATCGGTACCCAGGGTGATCGAGCGCACATCGGCCGGGCGCTTGGTCACGTAATTGACGATGCCGCCGGCGCTGCTGACACCGGCCTGCAGGCCGGCCACGCCCTTGAGGAATTCGACGCGTTCCTTGTTTTCCAGCGCGATGTTCTGTTCGCCGGTCACCGTCAGGCCGTCGATGCGATAGGCGCTGGCCGGGTCGAGCGTCACGCCACGGATGCTGAAGTTCTCGTAATAGCCCACCGGAGCGTAATTCTCGTTGATGGCGGCATCGTTCTTGACCACGTCCGAGAGCAGGCGCGATTGCTGGTCGCGCATCTGCGCGGCCGTGACCACAGCCACCGAGGCCGGGGTGTCCAGCAGCGGCGCATCGTCGAAACCGGCCACGGCGGCTGATCGAGGGCGCGCGCCATCCCTGGTCGTCCCGCTGGCGGTGACGTTGACCGTGGGCAGCGCTTCGCCCTTGTCGTCGCCGACATCGGCGGCGCGGGCAGTGGCCGACAGGCCGAGCGAGGTGCCGGCCAGCGTCAGCATCAGCGTGGAGGCCAGGGGTGCAATGCGTTTCATGTTGGTTCTGATCGTGGAGGGTAGGAGAGCCGGAGCGCCGGGCGCTCCGTCGTATCGGCCAGCGTGGTAGCCGGCTCAGCGATTGCGGGCGACGGCCACGGCGCGGCCGAGGTCGGCCACCGACATCGCATAGAAGTAGCTGCGATTGTACTGTGTGATGGCGTAGAAGTTATTGGTGGCGATCCAGTACTCGGTGGGGCCGGTGCCGTTCTGCAGGTCGACCAGGCCGAAGCGCTGACCGGCCGGCAGCGGCGGGGTGGAGATGCCGGCTGCGTGCAACTGGTCTTCGCTGTACTTGGCTTCCAGGCCCTGGTTGAGCATGGCTTGCCATTGCAGGTTGTCGGTCGAGACGGTGACCGGGAAGGCCACCGGTTCGCCGCGCTGCCAGCCATGCACGGACAGATAGTGGGCCACGCTGCCGATGGCATCCACCGGCGAATTGCGCAGGTCGATCTTGCCGTCGCCATCGAAGTCGACCGCATATTCGCGGATGCTGCCGGGCATGAATTGCGGCCAGCCGATGGCGCCGGCATAGGAGCCGCGCAGCGACAGCGGATCGATGCCGGCCTCGCGCGCCAGCAGCAGGGTGTTTTCCAGCTCGCCACGGAAGAAGGCCATGCGGGCCTCCCGATTGGGCGTGTTGGGGTAATCGAAGGCCAGCGTGGTGAGCGCATCCATGACGCGGAAGTTGCCGGTGTTGCGGCCGTAGACCGTTTCCACGCCGATGATGCCGACGATGATTTCCATCGGCACCCCGTACTGCGCCTCGGCGCGCGCCAGCGCCACGCCATAGGTGTTCCAGAACTCGACGCCGGCATTGATGCGCACCGGTTCCACGAAGCGGGCGCGATAGGCGCTCCAGTTCTTGGGCTTGGTGCTGGGGGCCGGCTTGATCAGCTGGATGGCGCTGTCCACATAACGGGTCTTGGCGAAGAGATCGTTGAGGTCGCTGCGCTGGAACTGGTTGCGCTCGACCATCTCGTCGATGAAGCGGCCGACGTCCTTCCAGTCATTGAAGTTGACGAACTCGCCCTGGTCGTCTGCCACGACTTTCTTCTTCGCTGCCGACTTTGCTTGCGGCTTGGCCTTGGGCTTGGCTTTGTCGCTGCCGGCTTTTTTGTCTGCCGGCTTCTTCTGGGTTTTCTTTTCCACAGGCTTGCCGTCCTGCGCATGCGCTGCCGGCGCCAGGGCGCACAGGCCGGCGAGCAACAGGGTGGAGAGGGACGAAGTCAGGCGAGGCAGGGAGATGGGCATGAGCGGCAAGCGGTGAAGCGATCTGGTCAGCGGAGCAGGGGGCAGGACAAGCCTGCAAGTATACCGCATCGGCCATCTCGCCCCGTGCTGGTGCATGTCGCACACCCCGCTTGCGTACACGATGCGCGACAGCGGATGTACACTAGCCCGATGAGACAACCCGGCCGGCCACGGCTTGCCTGATAGTAACAAGAGCAATAATGACCACCGCCATCTATACGCATGCCGACTGCCAGCGCCACGAAATGGGCGACTGGCACCCCGAGGCCCCCGCCCGTCTGGAGGCCATCGAAGACCAGTTGATCCTGAGCCGCATCGATCAATTCCTCGACCGCCGGGAAGCGCCGCTGGCCGATCCGGCCGAGCTGGAGCGGGTACACACGGCTGCGGCCGTGGATTACGTGCGCGAACACAGTCATGCGCTGACCCTGTCGGGCGAGCGCTATTACTCCATCGACGGCGAGACCCTGATCAACCGGTACAGCTGGAATGCCGCTTTGCGCGCAGCCGGCGCGGCCGTGGCGGCGACCGATGCGGTGCTGGCCGGCGAGCTGGACAACGCCTTCTGCGCCGTGCGTCCGCCCGGGCATCACGCCACGCACGACAAGGCCATGGGTTTTTGCCTGTTCAACAACGTGGCGGTGGCGGCCCGGCATGCCATCGACGTGCACGGGCTGCAGCGGGTGGCGGTGATCGATTTCGACGTGCATCACGGCAATGGCACCGAAGACATCTTTGCCCATGATCCACGGGTGCTGATGGTGAGTTTCTTCCAGCATCCTTTCTATCCCTTCTCCGGCGATGGCCCGACCGAGTCGCACATCGTCAACGTACCGGTGCCGGCCTACTCCGATGGGAGTGCGGTGCGTCAGGTGGTCACCGAGAAATGGCTGCCGGCGCTGCATGCGCACCAGCCGCAGATGATCTTCATCTCGGCCGGTTTCGATGCCCATCGCGAAGACGACATGGGCCAGATGGGGCTGGTCGAGGCCGATTACGCCTGGATCACGCGGCAGATCATGAAGATCGCCGACCAGTACGCCCAGGGCCGCATCGTCAGCTGCCTGGAGGGAGGTTATAGCCCCTCGGCGCTGGGGCGCAGCGTGGTGGCCCACCTGAAGGTGTTGGCCGATCTGGAGTGAGCTTTGTAGCGTGGGAGTATCTCTGCGCTAGGCCGTGACCGGTTCATCGGCTTCGTAGGCCTCATAGGCCGCGATGATCGCATCGGCCACCGCCCGCACCCGGGCGGTACGGTTCAGGTCGCTGTGCAGCACCAGCCACATGTCGTAGGGCGTGGCCCGCTCCGGCCAGATGCGCACCAGCCCGCTGGCAGCGTCGCCCACGTGGGTGGGCAGTTCGCCGATCCCGAATCCCGCCTGCAGGCAGTCGTACATCACCAGCCCGGTACTGACTTCCATGGCCACGTTGGCATGGACGATGGATTCACCACAGATCTGTTCGGACTTGTTCGGCGAGATGCTGTACGGGTAGATCACGACGTCATGCCCCTTCAAACCGCTGCCGGATTCGGGCCGCCCCCGCTTTTTCACATAGGCTTTGGACGCATACATGCCTTTGTGCAGCCGCTTGAGATGGCGCGTGATCAGGTCCGGCGCGTCCGGGCGCACCGTGCGCACGGCGATGTCGGCTTCGCGCTTGGTCAGGTTGCTCAACTGGGTGGAGGTGGTGAGCACCACCTTGATGGTGGGATGGGATTCCCGCAGTTGCTTCAGGGCCGGCAACAGGAAATGGCGCGCCGTGATGTCGGTGGCGGCCAGTCGCACCACGCCGCACAGGCGCTCGTCGATCCCCTGCATCTGCCGCTGCAGTTGTTCGGCGCCTTGTTCCATCTGGCTGGCCGCCGTGGCCGCCAGCTCACCGGCCGGCGTCGGCACGTAGCCGCTGGGCGTGCGCAGGAACAGGCGCGCGCCCAGCGATTTTTCCAATGCAGCCAGGCGTCGGCCTGCCGTGGCCTGGTCGATCTCCAGTTGCTCGGCCGCGCCACGCAGAGTGCCTACGCGGTAGATGGCGAGAAAGATACGGGCGTTGTCCCAATCCATGATGCACCTCCCGGTCAGTATCGTGATGCAGATTTGCATCGGCCTGCCGAGTTTATACCTCTTTATTGCATGATGTGGGCGACCTAGAATCTGGCCATCGTCACCCGCCCCGGCGCTTCCGGCAGCGGGTCCGCCGCTCTCACCCGCGCCCTTCGTGCAGAAAGAATCCGCCTCATGTCTTCCGCCCCCTGCCCACAACTGACGGCCGCGGCCGTCCCACCGCCTTCCGCGGTCACGCATCGTGCCGGCATGCTGCCGCTGGTGGCGCTGGCCATCGGTTTCGTCATGGCCATGCTGGACGTGACGGTGGTCAACGTCGGTCTCTCCAATATCGCCAGCAGTCTTGATGCACCGCTATCCACGCTGGTCTGGATCGTGGATGGCTACACCCTGACCTTCGCCGCCATGTTGCTGGTAGGCGGTGCGCTGGCCGACCGCTTCGGCGCGCGCAAGCTGTACCTGGCCGGACTTTTCCTGTTCGTGCTGGCCTCGCTGCTGTGCGGCGCCGCGCCCAATGGTCCCTTCCTGGTGGCGGCGCGCCTGCTGCAGGGGCTGGGTGCGGCTTTCTTCATGCCCAGTTCGCTCAGCCTGCTCAGTCACGTCTACGAGGATGACCGTGTGCGCGCCCGCATGCTGGGCGTGTGGTCGGCCACGGTCGGCCTGGCCGCCGCCATCGGCCCGCTGGTGGGGGGCGTGCTGATCCACTGGCTGGGCTGGCGCAGTATTTTCCTCATCAACGTGCCGGTCGGGCTGGTGGGCCTGTTGATGGCCAGGAAGCTCATCCCGCAGGTGGCCGGGCAGGCCCGTGCCCTGCATCTGTACAGCCACCTGGCCGGGGTGGTGATGCTGGCCGGGCTGTCCTTTGTGCTGATCCAGGGACCGGTCTATGGCTGGACCTCGCCGCGCATCCTGGCCGGACTGGCAGTGGCAGTGCTGGCCGCCGTCGCCCTGGTGCGCCATGAACTGCGCGGCGTGGCACCGCTGCTGCCCAAGGCCCTGTTCGCCACGCCGCAGTTTGCGGCCGCCAATGGCATCGGCTTCATGATCAATTTCGGGATCTACGGCAACCTGTTCTACCTGGCGCTGTTCCTGCAGCAGGGGCGTGGAGCCGATGCTCTGCATACCGGCCTGCAACTGGTGCCGATGATGGCCGTGGTGTTCTTCGGCAACCTGATGTCGGGCCGCATGGCCGCGCACTGGGGACCGCGCGTGCCGCTGTTGCTGGGTTTGTCGGTGGGTACGGTGTTTACTGCGGTAGCGATGAGCTTCCGCCCGGACACGCCCTACTGGGTGCTGGCCGTGGTCTGCGCTGCAGCCAACCTGGGCATCAGCACGGCCATCCCGGCCATGACAACGGTGGTGATGCAGGTGGCCGGCAAGGCCCACGCCAACAGCGCGGCGGCGGCCCTGAACGCCAATCGCCAGATCGGTGCCCTGGTCGGTGTGGCCCTGATGGGCGCCATCCTGCACAGCGTGGACGGCTGGGGGCTGCGCAATGGCCTGGCCTTTGGCGTCATGGCCGCCGCTTACGGGCTGGCGCTGTGGCTGGTGTGGCGTTTCGTGGGTGTTGTCAAGGAGCAATGGGTGACCCGACGCGCCTGAGTGCGGTGTTGTTACCCGTCCAACAGCCTGCCCCGACTTGTGCGCGGCAGGCTGTTTTATTGGGGATTTGTTAGGGATTGGCGGGGCAGGGCCGTAAAATAGCGCCTTCAACGAAATACGCACCAGAAAGAAATCCCGCATGTCCATCCAATGGTTCCCCGGTCACATGAACTCCGCCCGCCGCAAGGCCGCGGAAAGCATGGAAAAAGTCGATATGGTCATCGAAGTGGTCGATGCCCGCCTGCCGCAGGCCAGCTGCAATCCGATGATCGAGCAGTTGCGCAATGCGCGTCAGCGTCCCTGCCTGAAGATCCTCAACAAGACCGACATGGCCGACCCGGTGGCTACACAAGCCTGGATCGACTACTACAACAGCCAGAAGGGCGTGACCGCCGTGGCGCTGTCGTGCAAGAAGCCCTCCGACGTGGCACGGGTGCCCAAGCTGGCCATGCAGGTGGCCCCGCATCGCGGCACGGCCTTGAAGCCATTGCGCATGATGATCATGGGCATCCCCAACGTGGGCAAGTCCACGCTGATGAATGCGCTGCTGAAAAAGCGCGTGGCGGCGGTGGGCGACGAGCCGGCCGTCACCAAGACCCAGCAGCGGCTCTACCTGGGCAACAACATGGTCCTGACCGATACCCCAGGCATGCTGTGGCCCAAGATCGAGCATCCCAGTGACGGCCTGATGCTGGCCGCCAGCCATGCGGTGGGCAGCAATGCGCTGATCGAGGAAGAGGTCGCCACCTTCCTGGCCGACCTGCTGCTGCAGCGTTATCCGCAATTGCTCAAGGCGCGCTATGGCTTCGATCCCGAGGGCATGGATGGCGTGGCCGTGGTGGAGGGCGTGGCGGCCAAGCGCGGTTTCCGTCTCAAGGGCGGCGACTACGATTTCGAGAAGGCCGCGCATACCTTCCTGCAGGATTACCGCAGCGGTGCGCTGGGCCGCATCTCCCTGGAGACCCCGGCGTCGCGCGCCGAGCTGCTGGCGACCTACCGTTCCACCGACAACCCCGATGCCCTGCCGGCCGAGGATGAGGAAGACGAGGAGGAGGACTACGATTGGCGCAACGCGCCGGATCACCGGGAGCGCAAGGACTGAGTGCGGCTGTGCCGCTCTGTCGGTTTTCCTCCCGGCCCGGTCAAATCATATAAATGATTTTCCCTTCCGGAAAAGCTAAAAGGCCAGCGCGAAGCTGGCCTTTTCGTTTGCTGCAAGGAGGCTGCAGGGGAGGCGGATTACCAGGAGGTGATCACGGAACCCTTGTACTTTTCCAGCACGAACTTCTTCACTTCCGGGCTGTGGTAGGCCTTGACCAGCTTGGCGACCCAGGGCTTGTCCTTGTCGGCGATACGCACGGCGATCACGTTGGCGTAGGGGCCGGTGGAGGCTTCCACGGCGATGGCGTCCTTGGTCGGCGACAGGCCGGCCGATTCGGCGTAGTTGCCGTTGATGACGGCGGCGTCGAAGTCATCCAGCGAACGCGGCAGCTGGGCGGCGTCCAGTTCGATGATCTTGATCTTCTTGGGGTTCTCGACGATGTCCAGCGGAGTGGCCTTCAGACCGGCATCGGCCTTGAGCTTGATCACGCCCTTGGCCTGCAGCACCAGCAGCGCGCGGCCGCCGTTGGTCGGGTCGTTGGGCACGCCCACGCGCGCACCTTGCTTGAGGTCGTTGAGCGACTTGATCTTCTTGGAATACACGCCCATCGGGAAGGTGATGGTGGTACCGACGCTGACGAACTTGTAACCGCGGTCCTTGATCTGCGCATCCAGGTAGGGCTGGTGCTGGTAGGAGTTGGCGTCCAGATCGCCGGCGGCCAGGGCGGCGTTGGGCTGGATGTAGTCGGTGAATTCGATGACCTTCATCTGCACGCCGTCTTTTTCCAGCAGCTTCTTGACCTGTTCCATGATCTCGGCGTGCGGACCTGCGGTCACGCCCATCTTGATCTGGTCTTCCGCGAATGCGGGGGCCGACACCAGGCCGGCTGCCAGGCCCAGGCCTGCGATGAATTGAATCAACTGACGACGCTTCATGACTTTCCTTTCAAGCTTTTTTGAAATGCGCAGCGGATAGCTGCGCGGTGTTATCGATGCCGGTTGCGCGTGGCGCTCTTGGCGTGCTCAGCGATGACTGAGCTTGCGCACCAGCAGGTCCCCCAGGGATTGCACCAGCTGCACGAACACGATCAGGATCAGTACCACGGCCAGCATCACTTCCGGCAGGAAGCGCTGATAGCCGTAGCGGATGCCCAGGTCGCCCAGGCCACCGCCACCGATGGCGCCGGCCATGGCCGAATAGCCGACCAGGCTGACGAAGGTGATCGTGAGACCGGCGACGATACCAGCAAATGCCTCTGGCACCAAGACCTTGTAAATGATTTGCCAGGTGGTCGCGCCCATGGCCTGTGCGGCTTCCACCAGGCCGTGGTCGACCTCGCGCAGCGCGGTTTCCACCAGGCGCGCGATGAAGGGCGCGGCGGCGATGGTCAGCGGCACGATGGCCGCGGCGGTACCGATGGAGGTGCCGACGAAGAAACGCGTCATCGGGATCACCGCCACCAGCAGGATGATGAAGGGGGTGGATCGTACCGCGTTGACCAGCAGGCCGGCGATGCGGTTGAAGACCACGTTGGGCAGCACGCCCTTGTCTTCGGTGATGTGCAGGGCGATGCCCAGCGGAATACCCAGCAGCGAACCGACCACGCCGGAAATCACCACCATCATCAGCGTCTCGCCGAAGGAGCTGACGAACAGATCAATCAGTTCAGATGACATGGTTGAGCTCCTCGACGACGATGCCCTGCTCGCGCAGGTATTGCATGGCTTGGTTGATGTCTTCCGGCGAGCCGTTGGCGAGGATCGCCAGCGAGCCGAAGGCCTGGCCCTGGATCTCGTCGATCTGGCCGTGCAGGATGTTGAAGTTCAGGTTGAAGCGGCGCACCGCTTCCGACAGGTGCGGCTGGTCCACGTCGTTGCCGGTGAAGGCGAAGCGGAACAGGTGGTCGGTGCCCTGGCCGGCATCGGCACGGGCCAGGCGTTCGCGCAGGCGCGCCAGCACGCCCTTGGGCAGTTCGTGGGCAATGACGTCGCCGATCAGGGCGCGGGTGACTTCATGGCGCGGCTGGCGGAACACCTCCAGCACTTCGCCCTGTTCGATCACCTGGCCGGCTTCCATCACGGCCACGCGGTCGCAGATGTCCTTGATGACTTCCATCTGGTGGGTGATCAGGACGATGGTCAGACCCAGTTCCTGATTGATCTTGCGCAGCAGTTCCAGGATCGAGCGGGTGGTTTCCGGGTCCAGTGCGGAGGTGGCTTCGTCCGAGAGCAACACCTTGGGATCGTTGGCCAGCGCGCGGGCGATGCCCACGCGCTGTTTCTGGCCGCCGGAAATCTGTGCCGGATAGCGGTCGCGCAGGGCGGTCAGTCCCACCAGTTCCAGCAGCGGCTCGACCTTGGCGGCAATCTCCGACTTGCTCTTGCCGGCCAGCTCCAGCGGCAGGGCGATGTTGTCGTAGACGCTGCGCGAGGACAGCAGGTTGAAATGCTGGAAGATCATGCCGATGCCGCGACGCGCTTCGCGCAGCTGGGCCGCCGACAGCGAGGTCAGGTCCTGGCCGTCCAGGATGATGCGACCGGAGGTGGGCCGGTTCAACAGGTTCAGGGTGCGCACCAGCGTACTCTTGCCGGCGCCGCTGCGGCCGATGATGCCGAAGATCTCGCCTTTGCGGATCGTCAGCTCGACATTGCGCACCGCTTCGACATTGCCGAATCGCTGGGTGACAGCTTGTATTTCGATCATGATGGGAAGAGAAATGGCAGCGGGCCTCCGGGCGCCGGCATCCCGGCGCAGCCCTCAGGGAGACGCGCGGGCGGTCGCCGGATCACGGGTCTCCACTGCCATCGATATTTTTTATAAGAAGCCGCTATTTTAAGGCGACCAGGTTATATAGGGAAAATAAATTTTCGCCTATGCATATAACCTTCGCATCTTAGCGTGCGACGGGAAGCCGCGCGGGGACTGGCCTGCAGGCAGGCGCGTGGTTCCCGTGGAACAGGATTTCCGTCCTTGCGCGACAAGGATATCGAACAAATTCGAGGTGCTTCCGCATTTTGCGCAGAGAGAGCCGGCCGCCTGCCGGGCCGGCGTATCTTTTTGCGTTTCCCTGGTCCTGCGGTGGGACGTGGCGTAACACGCCGCGCCTGCCGCCTCGCACACTGACTCCCATGTACGCATACCCTGCCAAGGAGCTGGGCGCCCGGCTCGATGAGCTGCTGGAGCTGGCCGATATCGACGAAGTAGTCCTCACCCGCGAGCACGCCGAAAGCCTGGTACTGGTCCGGGAATCAGTCTGGCGCGGGGTCCAGGAAGCGCTGCACCTGCTGGGCAGCGACCTCAATGCCGAACGCCTGCTGTGCAGCCTGCAGCAGTTGCGCGCCATGCTGTCCGCCGGCCAGACCCCTCCATGAATCGACTGTGGCTCAGCCCGCAGGCCAGGCAGGACCTGGCCTGGTGGCGTCGCCACGACCGCGGCACGGCGCGCGAGCTGCTGCATCTGCTGCGCCGCCTGCAGCGCGGCACCCCCCTGCCGGCGCCGCGCATGGTGCCATTGCCGCTCTGCCTGCCAGGCCTCTGGGCCATCCGCCTGTGCGGCGAGCACCGGATCGTGATCGAGCGTTTCTCCGGGGTCGTCATCGTCCATCTGTGTCGTTTTCACTACTGAAGCGAGCCGGCGGAAGAGCTTGAATAAGGTGCTTTAGTTGTTATAAAGCTACAGAAAATTCTCATAAATCGACGCAATTCAAATTATGAATCGATTGAGAAAATAAATACGGTTTAGATTTGGCCTAACTTCTTGAAGTCGTTTTTGGGAAGTCTGGGGGTGGCCACGCGAGAGAGCGACTGGCGCCCGCCAATCAACAGCAATCAAAACACTACGGAGTTCTCTATGAAAAAGTCCATCCTGGCCCTGGCCGTGCTGGGTACCTTCGCTGGCGCGGCCCACGCGCAAAGCAGTGTCACCGTCTATGGTTCGGTCGATGCCAGCCTGTCCTACACCAACAAGATCATCACTTCCGGCAAGGAAACCGGCGGTCAGGTGGCACTCGATTCCGGCCTGATGAAGGGCTCGCGCCTGGGCGTAAAAGGCGTCGAAGACCTGGGCGGCGGCCTGAAGGCCGTGTTCAACATCGAGAACGGTTTCAACGTCGATACCGGTGAGGCCGGCCAGAAGGGCTTGCTGTGGGGGCGTCAGGCAACGGTCGGGCTGTCCGGCAATTTTGGTACCGTCCTGGCCGGTCGTCAGACGGACATCCTGGGCGATATCGGCGGCATTACCTCGCCGGGTGACTTCGGTGGCGTGGTCAGCCGCGTCCACTCGCTGAATCTGGACCGCACCAACGGCGAGCGCGTCAACAACTCCCTCCGCTATAACACTCCCGACTTCAATGGCTTCACCGGCAGCCTGATCTATGGCTTCGGCGAAGAGGCAGGCCGCACCGGCTCCGGTCAATCGTTCGGCCTGGGCGGTCTGTATGCGAACGGCCCGCTGAACGTCGGCCTGGGTTATTTCCAGAGCAAGATGGGTGATGCCAAGAATGCCAGCGACGCCAATGGCGCGGCAGCCTGCAACGGCCCCGGCAAGAATGGCGACACTTGCCTGAAGACCTGGACCCTGGCCGCTTCCTACCAGTTCGGGCCGGCCAAGGTCTACGGTTCGTACTCGCGCGTGAAGCTGCCGCTGACGGCAGCACATCCGGACTACAACCCGAAGGACTACAACTTCGCGATGATGGTCGATCCGAAGCTCAAGAATCCTGCCTACAGGCCGGCTGAAAAGGCTGACTTTGCCATCGGCGCTCCCAACAACGAATCCAGCCAGACTCTGGACTTCGGCGTGAACTACAAGCTTATGCCGGCCCTGTCGCTGATCAGCAGCGTGCAGATCACCAGCGTCAAGTTCGTCAAGGGCTCCAACGGTCGCCTGGTGCAGTTGAACCTGGGCGCCAAGTATGACCTGTCCAAGCGCAGCACCGCCTATGCTGTCGCGCGCAATCTGCGTTCCAACGACATGTACAACGTCGGCACGGCCAGCGACCGCATTCCAGGCGGCGACCGCAGTCAGACCGGCCTGAATGTCGGCCTGATCCACAGCTTCTAAGCTGCACTGCCGCGCAAGCGCAAACACGCCAGATCGGACCCGCATCCTGCCAAGGATGCGGGTTCTTTTTTATGCCTGCGCGGGTGCTGCCGGCAGGAGTCGGGATGAGGCTAGGGTGAACTGCGAGGCAGGCCTGCACCGCGGAGAGGAACGAAATCGAAGCAGATGGACAGGCCCCACCGAGTCCATGGCTGCAAGCCAATAAAAAACCCGCATCGTCGCCGATGCGGGTTTTCTTCTTGCAGCACAGGCCATGTCATCCATGGCCCGCAGCAGGAGGCCAATTACATCATGCCGTCCATGCCGCCCATGCCGCCCATACCACCCATGCCGCCAGGCATGCCGGCCGGCTTGTCTTCTGCCACTTCGGCCACCAGGGCGTCGGTGGTCAGGATCAGGCTGGCCACGGAGGCTGCGTTCTGCAGGGCCGAACGGGTCACCTTGGCCGGATCCAGCACGCCCAGTTCCACCAGGTCACCGTAGGTGCCGTTGGAAGCGTTGTAGCCGAAGTTGCCCGAACCTTCCAGTACCTTGTTCACCACCACCGACGGCTCGTCGCCGGCGTTGAAGACGATCTGGCGCAGCGGCTCTTCGATGGCGCGCAGCACGATCTTGATACCGGCTTCCTGATCAGGATTGTCACCCTTCAGGTCCTTGACGTTGGCGCGAGCGCGCAGCAGGGCCACGCCACCGCCAGGCACGACGCCTTCTTCAACAGCAGCGCGGGTAGCGTGCAGTGCATCTTCGACGCGGGCCTTCTTTTCCTTCATTTCGACTTCGGTGGCAGCGCCGACCTTGATCAGTGCCACACCGCCGGCCAGCTTGGCCACGCGCTCTTGCAGCTTTTCACGGTCGTAGTCGGAGGTGGCTTCGCCGATCTGGGTGCGGATCATGGCCACGCGAGCTTCGATGCCAGCGGCTTCGCCGTTGCCGTCGATGATGGTGGTGTTTTCCTTGCCGATCTCGACGCGCTTGGCTTGGCCCAGTTCAGCCAGGGTGGCCTTTTCCAGGGTCAGGCCGACTTCTTCGGCGATCACTTGGCCACCGGTCAGGATGGCGATGTCTTCCAGCATGGCCTTGCGGCGGTCGCCGAAGCCAGGAGCCTTGACGGCAGCGGTCTTCAGGATGCCACGGATGTTGTTGACCACCAGGGTAGCCAGGGCTTCGCCTTCGACGTCTTCAGCCACGATCAGCAGCGGACGGCCAGCCTTGGCGACTTGTTCCAGCACCGGCAGCAGGTCACGGATGTTGGAGATCTTCTTGTCGAACAGCAGGATGAAGGGATTGTCCAGTGCGACGATCTGCTTCTCTTGGTTGTTGATGAAGTACGGCGACAGGTAGCCGCGGTCGAATTGCATACCTTCGACGATGTCCAGTTCGTTTTCCAGCGACTTGCCGTCTTCAACGGTGATCACGCCTTCCTTGCCGACCTTTTCCATGGCCTTGGCGATGATGTCGCCGATGTCCGCATCGGAGTTGGCCGAGATCGAGCCGACTTGAGCGATTTCCTTGGAGGTGGTGGTGGGCTTGGCCAGGTTCTTCACTTCGCCGACGATGGCGGTGACAGCCTTGTCGATACCGCGCTTCAGGTCGGTCGGGTTGAAACCGGCGGCGACGTACTTGAAGCCTTCGCGCACGATGGCCTGGGCCAGCACGGTTGCGGTGGTGGTACCGTCACCGGCGTTGTCGGAGGTCTTGGAAGCCACTTCCTTGACCAGCTGGGCACCCATGTTTTCCAGCTTGTCCTTCAGTTCGATTTCCTTGGCGACGGAAACACCGTCCTTGGTCACGGTCGGGGCGCCGAAGCTGCGCTCCAGAACCACGTTACGACCCTTGGGGCCCAGGGTCACCTTGACTGCGTTGGCCAGGATGTTGACGCCGTTGACGACCTTGGCGCGTGCTTCATCGCCGAAAATAACTTGCTTTGCTGCCATGTTGGATTCTCCAGAAATTCGGTTCAGTTCATGTCGCCGGGCTTGTAGCTGAAAGCTGGGGCAAGCGCCGGCTGCTGTCTTGTTGCCGATGGCCCTCTATATATGAAGATACAGACGGGCCGGATGCCGAATTACTTCTCGACGACGGCGAACAGGTCTTCTTCGCGCATGACCAGCAGTTCCTGGCCATCGACCTTCACGGCCTGGCCGGAGTACTTGCCGAACAGGACGCGGTCGCCGACCTTCACGGCCAGTTGGCGGACCTTGCCATCTTCCAGGATCTTGCCATTGCCGACGGCCAGGATTTCGCCTTGGTCCGGCTTTTCGGTCGCTGCATCAGGCAGAACGATACCGGAAGCGGTCTTGGTTTCCTGGTCGAGGCGCTTGACGATGACGCGATCGTGCAAAGGGCGAAGATTCATGAGAACTCCTTAATTTTCAATAAGTTAGCATTGATTGCGGCGAAGCCTGCAACGGTTTTCTTCCAAATGCAGCAAACCTCACCGCAAGAAAAAGGGGATTGCGCCCGGCGGGCTGTTAGCACTCTGCCGTGACGAGTGCTAAGTATAGGGATGGGTTCCGGAATTTTCAAGACATCAAGTGCTGG
>NZ_DASQOH010000062.1:0-88041 GCF_035644555.1 Herbaspirillum sp. | reverse complement strand
GCGCTGCGGTTTTCTTTCTTGATAGCCAAACGAAGAACCTATGTCACAGCAACAAACTTACCCACGCGACCTCGCCGGCTACGGCCGCAACCCGCCGCACGCACACTGGCCCGGCCAGGCAAGGGTGGCGCTGCAATTCGTGCTGAACTACGAAGAAGGCGGCGAGAATTGCGTATTGCACGGCGACCCCGCCTCGGAGCAGTTCCTGTCCGAGATCGTGGGCGCGGCGGCGTATCCGGCGCGGCACATGTCGATGGAATCGATCTACGAATACGGCTCACGGGTGGGTGTCTGGCGCATCCTGCGCGAATTCGAGAAACGCGGCCTGCCCATGACCATCTTTGGCGTAGCCATGGCGTTGCAGCGTTCACCCGACGTCACGCAGGCGTTCCAGGAACTGGGTCACGAGATTGCCTGCCATGGCCTGCGCTGGATTCATTACCAGAGCATGGACATCGAGACCGAACGCGCCCACATGCGCGAGGCCGTGCAGATCTTCCGTGAACTCACCGGCTCGGCCCCGCTGGGCTGGTACACCGGCCGCGATTCACCCAATACCCGGCAACTGGTGGTGGAGCATGGCGGTTTCGCCTATGACTCGGATTACTACGGCGACGACCTGCCGTTCTGGACCGAAGTCCAGACCGCCAGCGGCGAAAAGCGTCCACATCTGGTCGTGCCCTATACGCTGGACTCCAACGACATGCGCTTTGCCACGCCGCAGGGCTTCAACACCAGCGAGCATTTCTACCAGTACCTGAAGGATAGTTTCGACGTGCTGTACGAGGAGGGAGAAGAAGCGCCGAAGATGCTCTCCATCGGCATGCATTGCCGCCTGCTGGGACGCCCGGGGCGCTTCCGCGCCTTGCAGCGCTTCCTGGATTACGTGCAGTCACACGACAAGGTCTGGATCTGCCGCCGCATCGACATCGCCGAGCACTGGCAGAAGACGCATCCCTTCGCGCAACGCTGAAGAAAACGGCGTCGGATGGCTGGACGCCCTGCATGACATCTGCATCAGGACCGATGCCGCCAGCTTCTGCTGGCGGCATTTTTACTTGATGGAGGCGCCACTCTCGAACCACTTGCCGATCACCGCCCGCTCGTCATCGGTGATGTGGGTCATGTTCCCCAGTGGCATGGACTTCTGCACCACGGCCTGTTGATAGATCTGCTGCGCATGCTGGGCGATGTTGTCGGGGCTGTCCAGCAGCACGCCCTTGCCCGGCACCGGCATCAGCGTCGGCTTGGCCGCATGGCACTGGATGCAGCGCGCCTGTATCACCTGCTGCACCTGGGCAAACCCGCCAGCCGATGGCGACGGCGATGGCGCTGGCGCTGCCGCCGCGCCAGCAGCCTCGGCAGGCGTGGCAGCAGCAGCGGCCGGGGCAGCCGGCCTGGCCTGCATCGCCGGGCTCATCCAGATGATCACCGCCAGCAGCAGCACCACGGCGGCTCCGGGATACCACCAGTTGTAGACACCCTTGTGGCGCAACACGAAGAACTGCCGGATCAGGGCGCCGGCGGCCATGATGAACAGCAGCACCAGCCAGTTATGTGGCGCGCTGTAGGTCATGCTGTAGTGATTGGAGAGCATCGCGAACAACACCGGCAGGGTGAAGTAGGTGTTGTGCACGCTGCGCTGCTTGCCGCGCTTGCCGTGGATGGGGTCGGGCGCCTGCCCGGCGCGCATCGACGCCACCATCTTGCGCTGGCCCGGGATGATCCACATCAGCACATTGGCACTCATGATGGTGGCCAGCGAGGCACCGCTGATGAGGAACGCCGCCCGTCCCGAGAACAGGTGGCAGGCCGCCCACACCGAGACGATCACCTGCAGGCCCACCAGCAGGTTGACCAGCCGGTCCGCGCCGGGACGGTCACCGATGGTGCTGCAGATGGCGTCGTAGATCAGCCAGTTGAAGAGCAGGAAGGCGATGGCGGTGCCGCCGGCCATCGAGGCCGACATGTCGAACACATTGCGGTCCACCAAGAACACGTTGGCATTGAACAGGTACAGCAGTGAAAACAGGGCGAAGCCCGACAGCCAGGTACTGTAGGACTCCCAGTAGAACCAGTGCAGATGCTCAGGCAAGGCCTTGGGCGCCAGCAGGTATTTCTGCGGATTGTAGAAGCCGCCGCCGTGGACCGCCCACAGCTCGCCACCGACACCTTTTTCCTTCAGCTCGGGGTCGGTGGGCGCGACCAGGCTGTTGTCCAGCCAGACGAAATAGAAGGACGAACCGATCCAGGCAATGGCCGTGATCACGTGCAGCCAGCGCAGCAGCAGGTTCAGCCAGTCGAGTAGATATGCTTCCATGATGTTCCGCTCTCAAGTACCGCCGATCATTCCCCTCACGACCAGGGGTGATCCATTTCCGGGATTGCCGTCCCGCCGTTCCGGGCGCGCCATCCATGCACCCGGGGACCGACAGTGTAGCCAATTCCGGCTCGCGCCACGCAGGCGGCGCGCCAACAAAAAAATGCCGGATCGAATGATCCGGCATCGCCATGATGCTGCCAGCAGCGGCAGCGACCGGACCGCTTAGAAGTGGTACTCGGCGCGCACCATCGGGGTCTTGGCCAGCGAGCCCGGGACGTTGGACGGGTTGCCGAACTTGTTGCGCCAGTACTGGTATTCCAGACCGACGCGGAAGGTGTTCTTGCCCATGCCCAGCGGAGTGCCGACGTCATACATGATCTGGCCGTCGAAGTTGACTTCGGGACCGGTGGAACCACCGAACTCGTTCTTGCCCTTGGCGGCGATGTAGTTCATGTAGCCTTCGAAGGCCAGGCCGGTCGAACCCAGCGGGATACCCCAGGCCAGGTTCAGCATCGGGTGGGTATCGTAGGTATAGCGGCTGCTGATGCCCTTGGGCTGGTTGCTTTCGAACAGTGCCAGCACGCTCACGTTGAGGAAGCCAGGCACATCCATCATCAGGGTCGGACCGATCACCAACATGCGCTTCTTGGAGGCATAGCTGTTGTCGTTCTTGGTGTTCCAGTCGAAGCCCAGGGTCAGGCCCACGCTGCGTGCCGGGCCGAAGGCCAGGTTCTTGCCGCTGATCTTGCTGAAATCGAGGGTATGACGATAGGTGATGTAGGCTTCCTGCGCATTGTCATCCTTGCTGTCGGACATCAGCAGGTCGACGTTGAGGAAGTTGGTGCCGTACTTGTAGCCGCTGGCGTGCTGGAAGTTGACGATGTTCTTGGTGATGTCCTGCGAGTTGTACGGCTCGGCAAAGCGGGTGCCGTAGCGATATCCAATCGAGTTGTCAGCCCAGTCGGCGGCCTGCGCCGACATGCTGCCGGCGGCCGAGGCGACCAGCGCTGCCATCATCCAGTACTTCCCCTTGATACCCTTGTTCATAAGTTTCTCCCTGTATTGCGACTTTAAAAAATGCTGTTGGACCGGATCTCCGGCTTCAGCCGCGGCGTCCTG
Organism: Herbaspirillum sp.; assembly: GCF_035644555.1. Lineage (GTDB taxonomy): Bacteria > Pseudomonadota > Gammaproteobacteria > Burkholderiales > Burkholderiaceae_D > Herbaspirillum. The sequence continues at coordinate 84,599 of NZ_DASQOH010000062.1, read as the reverse complement.
CACTCTCCCCGCCGCCGGATGAAACCGGCCATTCCGCTGTGCTTACCTGTCAAATAAGGCCTGGCAAATTGCTGACAGCACTGCCGACACCCGCACCGACGGCAGCCATTACGCAAAGCCCGTGCCAGCCCTTCCCAGGGCTCTGGTTGACATCTCTGCGGCGGTCAAAAACACGAGTCGCTTTCCCCCGAAAGGACAGGCATCGGCGCGCGCAGGGGCGCAATCCTAGCCGAGTCCGGGCCGAATCCCAAGGGCCTGCGGGCGACACCCCGGGTCCGCCACTTCGATTGTCAACAATCAAACCGCTCTGCCCGCAACCGACAGGGAACAGGCAAAGGCGCAGCCGATAAGCCTTCCAGCCCCGTCATCGCATTTTTTTTAGTGCATTTTTATCTATGAAGGTGCAGACAAGCACCAAATTGTCGCAAATGGATTTTTTGATTGTCGACAAAAAATCAGGCCGCTGTCGATCATTAGCCAGCAGCTTGCTGACCGGCTTGCCAACCGGATTGCGCTTGCGGCCGCGAGCCGCAGGGAGCGCGAGGGTGCTCAGCGGGGTCGGTCGGCGCTTGGCACATTAAATGCTTTTAACCGGTGGGAATCTGCCATTCAAACGAACCAGGAAGGGAAGTCCACCGTGCATTCCAGCAAGTTCTTCAAATTCGGCATCAGCCTGCTGCTAAGCGCCACCTGCGCACTCGCTGCAGCCCAGGAAACCAGGATCAAGTTCCAGCTGGACTGGCGCTTCGAAGGCCCCGCAGCGCTATTCCTGGTGGCCAAGTCCAAGGGTTACTTCGCCCAGGAAAAACTGGATGTCACCATCGACGCCGGCAATGGCTCGGGCAATGCGGTCAACCGCGTGGCCTCGGGCACCTATGACATGGGCTTTGCCGACATGGCCGCGCTGATGGAATTCACCGCCAACAACCCGGATGCACCGGGCAAGCCGGTAGGTGTGATGATGGTCTACAACGACACCCCGGCGGCGATCTTCTCGCTCAAGAAATCCGGCATCAAGAAACCGGCCGACCTGGTCGGCAAGAAGCTGGGGTCACCGGTATTCGACGCCGGTCGCCGTGCCTATCCCATCTTTGCCAAGGCCAACGGCCTGGATGCCACCAAGACCCAGTGGACCAGCATGGACCCGCCGCTGCGTGAAACCATGCTGGCCCGCGGCGATGTGGATGCCATCACCGGTTTCTACTTCACCTCGCTGCTGAACCTCAATGCCCGCGGCATCAAGGATGAAGACATCAACGTGATGATGTATCCGGACTATGGCGTGCGGCTGTACGGCAACGCCATCATCGCCTCCGACGCCATGGTCAAGCAGAAGCCGGAAGCCATCAAGGGCTTCCTGCGCGCCTTCGCCAAGGCCAGCCGCGATGTCATGGCCAATCCGGACGCCGCCATCAAGGTGCTCAAGGAGCGCGACGGCCTGATCGACGAAAAACTCGAACTGCGTCGCCTGAAGCTGGCCATTGCCAGCGCCATCGCCACGCCGCATGCCAAGTCGGAAGGCTATGGCCAGGTCTATGGCCCGCGCCTGACGCTGATGGCCTCGCAGGTCTCGGATGCCTACGGCACCAAGACCCGGGTCAATGCCGACAAGATCTGGAATGCCAGCTTCCTGCCCTCCAAGGCCGAGCTGGACGTGTTCCCGAAGTAAATCATTTATATTTTTCCGGCCACGACCCTGGCTGGCCACAACGGGCCAGTCAGGATCAAGGCCGCATCCTTGGCAGACCGTTTCCATGAGCGAACCCTTCGTCGATTTCCGCCACGTCTACCTGGCCTATGATGGCGCCACCGATTTTGCGGTGGAAGACATCGACCTGCAGACCCGCGCGGGCGAATTCATCGCCATCGTCGGCCCCTCCGGCTGCGGCAAGTCGACCTTCATGAAACTGGCCACCGGCCTGAAGCAGGCCAATCGCGGCAGCGTCGTCATCGATGGTCAGCCGGTGACCGGGCCGCTGAAGTTCGTGGGCATGGCCTTTCAGGCGCCGACCCTGTTGCCGTGGCGCACTACGCTGGACAACGTGCTGTTGCCGCTGGAGATCGTCGAGCCCTACCGGCGCGACTTCAAGCAGAAGAAGGCCGAATACACCGAGCGCGCCCTGAAGCTGTTGAAGACCGTGGGCCTGGAGGGCTATGCCGACAAGTTTCCCTGGCAACTGTCGGGCGGCATGCAGCAGCGCGCCTCGATCTGCCGGGCGCTAATCCACGAACCGAAGATGCTGTTGCTGGACGAGCCCTTCGGCGCGCTCGATGCCTTCACCCGCGAGGAGCTGTGGTGCGTGCTGCGCGACCTGTGGGCCGAGCGCCGCTTCAACGTCATCCTGGTCACGCATGACCTGCGCGAAGCCGCCTTCCTGGCCGACACCATCTACGTGATGAGCAAGCGCCCGGGGCGCATCGTGGTGCGCCGCGAAAACCCGCTGCCGCGCCCCTGCGATCTGGAAACCACCTATACCGACGGCTTCAACGCGCTGGTGCATGAACTGCGCGAGCACATCGGCCATGTGCGCAATACCTGACCCTGATCGACCGGCCAAGGACCCAACATGAAAACACCGTTCAACGGCAAGCTCAACCAGGCCGCCACCACCCTCGCGCCGTGGTTCCTGCTGATCGTCATCCTCGGCATCTGGCAGTTCATCTGCAGTGTCTGGCAGGTCTCGGACTTCATCTTCCCCAGCCCGGCCTCCATCCTGCAGGCCATGGTGGACTATGCCGGGCCGATCACCGAGCATGCGCTCTCGACCTTTTGGGTCACCATGGTGGGCTTTGCCATTGCGGTGTTCGTGGGGGTGACGCTGGGCTTCGTGATCGGCTCCTCGCCCATGCTGTATGCCGCCGCCTATCCCCTGATGACGGCCTTCAATGCCCTGCCGAAGGCGGCCTTCGTGCCGGTGCTGGTGGTCTGGTTCGGGATCGGGGCGGGCCCGGCGATCCTGACGGCCTTCCTGATTTCCTTCTTCCCCATCATGGTCAACATCGCCACCGGGCTGGCCACGCTGGAGCCTGAACTGGAAGACGTGCTGCGCGTGCTGGGCGCGCGCCGCATGGATATCCTGCTCAAAGTGGGCCTGCCGCGCTCGATGCCCTACTTCTTCGCCTCGCTGAAGGTGGCCATCACGCTGGCCTTCGTGGGTTCCACGGTGTCCGAGATGAATGCGTCCAACCAGGGCATCGGCTATCTGCTGGTATCGGCCGGGTCGTCAATGAAGATGCCGCTGGCCTTTGCCGGGCTGGTGGTGATCGGCGCCATGGCCATGGCGATGTACGAACTGTTTGCGATCATCGAACGGCGCACCACCGGCTGGGCGCATCGCGGAAAATGAAACAAATCGGGCTTTGCGCCACAGCGCCGGGACCAACACGGCGAAAGCGGTATGCGGCGCGGCCCAATTTGTCTATGATGTCGCGCGGGCGCGCCGGCTGCTCGCTACCGGCACGGTAGGCCGCAGCAGGCAGCTGAAGAAACCGGGGCAGAGGGGCTGCCCGCGACCATCGAAGCAACAACGATACGAAACCACAGGGAAATCACGTGAGCGCAGTTCCACTCCGTCTTGAAATCAGCCATGTGCGCAAGTCCTATCCGGGCGTGCTGGCCAACGACGATGTCAGCCTGGCGGTCGCGCCTGGCGAGATCCACGCCGTGCTCGGAGAGAACGGCGCGGGCAAGTCCACCTTGATGAAGATCATCTTTGGCGCGGTCAAGCCCGATGCCGGCGAGATCCGCTGGAACGGCGAGACCGTACAGATCGCCAATCCGCAGGTGGCGCGCAAGCTGGGCATCGCCATGGTGTTCCAGCATTTCTCACTGTTCGATACCTTGACGGTGACCGAAAACATCGCCCTGGGCCTGGATGCCAAGACCGACCTGAAGGAACTGGCCGAGCGCATCACCCGTACCGGCGAGAAATACGGCCTGGAACTGGAACCGCAACGTCATGTGCACACCCTGTCGGTGGGCGAGCGCCAGCGCGTGGAAATCGTGCGCGCCCTGCTGACCGAGCCGCAACTGCTGATCCTGGACGAGCCGACCTCGGTGCTGACTCCGCAGGCGGTGGAAAAACTCTTCGTCACCCTGCGTCGCCTGGCCGACGAGGGTTGCAGCATCCTCTATATCAGCCACAAGCTCGACGAGATCCGCGCCCTGTGCCATAGCGCCACGGTGATGCGCGGCGGTCGCGTGACCGGCAACTGCGATCCGCGCAATGAAAGCAGCGCCAGCCTGTCGCGCATGATGATCGGCGACGAACTGGTGCGCCTGCAGCGCGAGCGCAATCCGGATTCGCAGCGCAATGAGCGCAAGCTGCACGTCAATCGCCTGTCGCTGCCCAAGGCCCACCTGTTCGCCACCGAGCTGAAGGACATTGAGTGCGAAGTGCGGGCTGGCGAGATCGTCGGCATCGCCGGGGTGTCCGGCAATGGTCAGCAGGAATTGCTGGCGGCGCTCTCGGGCGAGGACCAGCGCGCCGCGCCCAACATGATCATGCTGGGCGGCAAGGCGGTCGGTGATCTGTCGCCCAACCCGCGTCGCGCCGCCGGCCTCGGCCTGGTGCCGGAAGAACGCCTGGGACGCGGTGCCGTCCCCACGCTCTCGCTGACGGCCAACATGCTGCTGTCACACCAGAAGGCGCCTTACGTGAAGCGCGGCATGATCGATTTCGCCTTCACCCGGCGCGCCGCGGCCGCCATCATCGAACGCTTCAAGGTCAAGGCGGCAGGCCCCGATGCGCCGGCCAAGAGCCTCTCGGGCGGCAATCTGCAGAAATTCATTGTCGGCCGCGAGATGGAGCGCAAGCCCGCCGTCTTCGTGGTGGCACAGCCGACCTGGGGCGTGGACGTGGGCGCGGCCGCACAGATCCACGGCGAAATCTTGAAACTGAAACAGGAAGGGTGTGCGGTGCTGGTGATCTCGGAAGAACTTGACGAATTGTTCGCGTTATGTGATCGCCTGCACGTCATCGCCAAGGGTCGGCTGTCGCCCTCCATTCCCATCGAGCAAGCCACCCGCGAGCAGGTCGGGGTGTGGATGAGCGGCCTGTGGGATGCCCCCGCCGCCACGGAGGTGGGTCATGGCTGAGCGCATGAGTTTCCCGCTGCGCCTGGAGCTGCGTGGCGCACCGTCGAAGACGATGACCTACCTCTCGCCAGTGATCGCCATCGTCGCCACGCTGCTGCTGGGCGCGCTGCTGTTCCTGGCGCTGGGCAAGGACCCGCTGGCCGGGTTGAAGGTGTTCCTGGTCGATCCCTTCAGTGGCAAGCGCGCCATCAGCGAACTGTTGCTCAAATCGATACCGCTGATCTTGTGTGCGCTGGGGCTGGCGGTGTGCTTCCGTGCCAGCATCTGGAACATCGGCGCGGAGGGCCAGTTCACCGTCGGCGCGCTGTGTTCGGGTGCCATGCTGGTCTGGCTGGATGTGCCGGGACATGGCATCTCCGGCGGCATGGGTCTGGTGCTCATGATCCTGGCCGGCGTGGTCGGCGGGGCGCTGTGGGCGGCGGTGACGGCCTACCTGCGCGACCAGTTCAATGCCAATGAAATCCTGGTCTCGCTGATGCTGACCTATGTGGCGCAGCTGTTACTGATGTGGGCCGTCAATGGTCCGCTGAAGGACCCCAATGGCATGAACTTCCCGCAATCGAAAGTGTTTTCCAGCGAGTTCATGCTGCCCATGCTGCTCTCCGGTACACGCCTGCACGTGGGCTTTGCGGTGACCATCGTGCTGGCGGTGCTGATGGCGATCTTCATGATGCGCAGCCTGCGCGGCTTTTCGCTGATGGTGGGCGGAGTGGCGCCGCATGCGGCGCGCTACGCGGGCTTCTCGGCACGTTCGGCGCTGTGGGTGTCGCTCTTGATCTCGGGGGCCTTCGCCGGCCTGGCCGGGGCGTTCGAGATCGCCGGGCCGATCGGCCAGTTGCTGCCCTCGGTGTCGCCGGGCTATGGCTTTGCGGCCATCATCGTGGCCTTCATCGGCCGCCTGCATCCGATCGGCGCAATCCTGGGCGGGCTGATCATGTCGCTGCTGTATCTGGGCGGCGAGCTGGCGCAGTCGCGTCTGGGCCTGCCATCGGCCATCACCGGGGTGTTCCAGGGCATGCTGCTGTTCCTGCTGCTGGCCTGCGATACCTTGATCGATTACCGCCTGGCGTGGAAAAAGAAAGTCTAAGGAATCAGGACAGGACATGGAACAACTCGCTCCTCTCATCGCAGCCTCCATCAATGCCGGCACACCCTTGCTACTGGCGGCCATCGGGCTGTTGATCAATGAACGCTCCGGCGTGCTCAACCTGGGCGCCGAGGGCATGATGCTGGTGGCGGCCATCGCCGGTTTCGCTGTCGGCTATGCCACCAAGAGCCCGCTGCTGGGCTTCATGGCCGGCGCCGTGTGCGGCATGCTGATGGCTACGCTGTTCGCCTGGCTGGCGCTGCGCCTGGCCACCAACCAGGTGGCCACCGGCCTGGCGCTGTCGATCTTCGGCGCGGGGCTGTCGGCCTTCGTCGGCCAGCGCTTCGTCGGCCTGGCGCTGCCGGCCCAGCCCAATTCGATTCCCCTGCTGGGCGATATTCCCTTCCTGGGCAAGGCGCTGTTCCACCAGCACTGGATGAGCTACGTCGCCTTCGCGCTGTGCCTGGCCAGCATCTGGTTCCTCTATCGCACGCGCGCCGGCCTGGTACTGCGCGCGGTGGGCGAGTCGCCGGAGTCGGCCCATGCGCTGGGCTATTCGGTGCGCGGCATCCGCTATCTGGCGCTGCTGTTCGGCGGCGCCTGCTGCGGACTGGCCGGGGCCTATATGTCGCTGGTCTATACCCCGATGTGGGTGGAGGGCCTGGTGGCCGGACGCGGCTGGATCGCGCTGGCCCTGACCGCGTTCGCCACCTGGCGCCCGGCGCGGGTGCTGCTGGGTTCGCTGCTGTTCGGCGGCGTCACCATCGCCCAGTTCTACCTGCAGGGCATGGGCGTGACGGTGCCGTCGCAGATCCTGTCGATGGCGCCCTACCTGGCCACCATCGTGGTGCTGGCGCTGATCTCGCGCAACCCCGACTGGATCCGCCTGAACATGCCGGCCTCGCTGGGCAAGCCCTTCCGCCCCGGCGCCTCCTGATGCAGCATCCCGTTTTCTGAAGCAGCACCTGTATTTATCCACTGACCTTGAGGGAGAACACAATGAAGATTTCGCGCAGGGCATCCTTGACGATGCTCGCCACCCTGGCGGCCGCAACCCTGATCGGTTGCGGCAAGAAGGAAGAACCTGCTGCCGCCGCGCCCGCTGCTGCGCCGGCCGCCGCCGCTCCCGCCGCCGATCCGCTGAAGGTAGCCTTCGTCTACATCGGCCCGGTGGGCGATGCCGGCTGGACATTCGCCCACGACAAGGGTCGCAAGGCCGTCGAGGAAAAGTTCGGCGACAAGGTCAAGACCACCTTCGTGGAAAACATTCCTGAATCCGCAGCCGACGCCGAGCGCGTGTTCCGCCAGTTGGCCACCGATGGCAACAAGCTGATCTTCGGCACCACCTTCGGCTACATGGAAGCGATGCTGAAGGTCGCCAAGGAATTCCCGGACGTCAAGTTCGAACACGCCACCGGCTTCAAGACCGCCGACAACCTGGCGCAATACGACGTGCGTACCTATGAAGGTGCCTACCTGGCCGGCGTGGTCGCGGGCAAGATGAGCAAGTCCGGCAAGCTGGGCGTGGTGGCCTCGGTGCCTATCCCCGAAGTGATCCGCAATATCGATTCCTTCACCCTGGGCGCGCGTTCGGTGAACCCCAAGGCGACCACCGCCGTGGTCTGGGTGAACAAGTGGTTCGACCCGGGCAAGGAACGTGAAGCCGCAACCACCCTGATCGGCCAGGGCGTGGACGTGCTGATGCAGAACACCGACTCCGCCGCCGTGGTCCAGACCGCGCAGGAAAAGGGCGTGTATGCCTTCGGTTGGGACAGCGACATGACCAGCTTCGGCCCCAAGGCCCACCTGGCCGCCTCGATGATCAACTGGGGCGTGTACTACACCGCCCGCGTGCAGGCAGTGCTGGATGGTACCTGGAAGAGCAGCACCAGCTGGATCGGCCTGAAGGAAAACGGCATCGACCTGGCCGCCTTCAATCCGGAACTGCCGGCTGACGTGAAGACCCTGGTGGAAGAGCGCAAGAAGGGCATCGTCGATGGCTCCGCGCCGATCTGGAAGGGTCCGATCAAGGACAACGCCGGCAAGGAAGTGCTGGGCAAGGACGCCGTGGCCGATGACGGCTTCCTGCATGGCATCAAGTTCTACGTCGAAGGCGTGGACGGCAAGGTGCCGGGCTGATCGCTACGGCATGACGGTGTTACGGGCGCAGGCACTGCGCCCGAACCGGGACTGAGCATGGAAGGCCGCTGGCACCGCGAGGTGTCGGCGGCTTTTTTTTGGCAAATCGGGACGACCCGGGGGCCGCTATCCCGCATATAAATTGCTTTCATGTAATTTTTTGATGCGCGACTTCGGCCTCCGGGCGATGCGGCGAATATCCTCTGAAAGCCGCGATCCACCGCTATCGCAGCCGCATCCTGCCTGTATAATGCACAGCCAAACCGGGCGGGAAGCTGGCATTTTCCTTCACTTTCTGCCGCATTGAACTACTGGATTTATGCAAAAAGCGCGCAAACCGATCGAAATCAAAATTTCCACTGTGGTTGCCATTTCGGCAATCCTGCATGAAACTGATCCGACTTCGCTGGAAAACGCCCTGAAGGAAATGACCGGCGGTGTGGCCGACTTCTTCGAGGATGAGTTCGCGGTGCTCGACATCGGCGGTCTGGCCGACGAGGCCGCCGCGGAGATCGACTGGAAGGCCGTGGTGGCGCTGTTCAAGCGCTTCCGCCTGAACACCGTGGCGGTGCGCAATGCGCCCGAAGCATTGCATGCCGGCATCGTCGGCCACGGACTGGCCATCGATACCTCGGCGGTATCCGGGGCCGGTGCGGCCAACGCCCGTGCCCAGGAGGCCGCCCAGGAAACAGTGGCTGCGCCCGTAGCGGCACCCGCGCCGGCACCTGCTCCCGCAGCACCGGCCGCCGCGCCGGAAGGGGCCGCAGCGCCCCAGGCCCGTACCGTGGTCATCGACACCCCGGTGCGTGCCGGCCAGCGCATCTATGCGCGTGGCGCCGATCTGGTGGTGCTGGCGGTGGTCAACAACGGCGCCGAACTGATCGCCGACGGCTGCATCCACGTCTACGCGCCCCTGCGCGGCCGCGCACTGGCCGGTGCATCGGGCAATACCGAGGCGCGCATCTTCGCCGCTTCACTGGAAGCGGAACTGGTTTCCATTGCCGGAGTCTATCGGACCTTCGAGAACGGTCATGCACCGGAGCTCGCCGGCAAGCAGGTGCAGGTGCGCCTGCAGGGCGAACGCATCGACGTGCTGCAGATGTCGGCCGCGTGAGACGCAGGTGACAAACATTTAAACGAATCGGGCCGGAGCAAGCCCGCGTACTGTTCTTCTTAAGGAGTTTTTCGTGGCAAAAATCATCGTTGTGACTTCGGGTAAGGGCGGCGTCGGCAAAACGACGTCCAGCGCCAGTTTCGCATCGGGCCTGGCCATGCGTGGCCACAAGACGGCCGTGATCGACTTCGACGTCGGTCTGCGCAACCTGGACCTGATCATGGGCTGCGAGCGCCGCGTGGTCTACGACCTGATCAACGTGATCAACAAGGAAGCCACGCTGAACCAGGCCCTGATCAAGGACAAGCACTGCGACAACCTGTTCATCCTGCCGGCCTCGCAGACCCGCGACAAGGACGCCCTGACCGAGGAAGGCGTGGAGCGCGTGCTGGGCGACCTGTCGAAGATGGACTTCGAATACATCATCTGCGACTCCCCCGCCGGCATCGAACATGGCGCGGTGATGGCACTGACCTTCGCCGACGAGGCCATCGTGGTGTCCAACCCGGAAGTGTCGTCGGTGCGCGACTCGGACCGCATCCTGGGCATCATCCAGGCCAAGTCGCGTCGTGCCTCGGCCGGCGGCGAGCCGGTCAAGGAGCATCTGCTGATCACCCGTTATTCGCCCAAGCGCGTGGAAGACGGCGAGATGCTGTCCTATACCGACGTGCAGGAAATCCTGCGCATCCCCCTGATCGGCATCATCCCCGAATCGGAAACCGTGCTGCAGGCCTCCAACCAGGGCTCGCCGGCGATCCACATGAAGGATTCCGACGTGGCCCAGGCCTACCAGGACGTGGTGTCGCGCTTCCTCGGCGAAACCGTCGAACTGCGTTTCACCACCTACGAAAAGCCGGGCCTCCTGCAGCGCATCTTCGGAGGTAAGTGACATGTCCCTGCTTTCTTTCCTGTTCCCCAGCAAGCCCAAGAGCGCGGTGGCGGCGAAGGAGCGGCTGCAGATCATCATCGCCCGCGAGCGCTCCAATGGCCGTCAGGGTCCGGACTTCCTGCCGGCCCTGCACAAGGAACTGATCGAGGTCATCTCCAAGTACACCAAGGTCAATGCCGACGACATCAAGATCTCGCTGGACCGCCAGGGCAATCTGGAGGTGCTGGACGTGAACGTGGTGCTGCCCGACAGCGACGTCCCCGCGGCCTGACACCAGATCGCCGCAGGCACAAGGGCAGCCCTGGCTGCCCTTGCGTCCATTTGATCAGCCCCTTTCCGCTACCCGCCTGATGCGATGAAAATCGGGATCATCTCCTCCGACAGCGATACCGTCACGCTGGTGACCCAACTGGCCGAACGTCACGACGCCACCATCTACAGTGGGGCCGAGGGCTTCGCCGCCGCCTGCAACGACGGCGCGCAGCTGGTGGTGCTGGACCTGGACGACGTACAGAGGCATCTCCAGGCGATCACGGTGCTGGTGCAGCGGCATCGCCCACCTGCCAGCGCCAAGGCCCGACCGGTACTGCTGCTGCTGTGCACACCGGCCCACCAGGCCTGGCTGCGCAGCCTGCTGCTGGCCGGTGCCGACGATTTCCTGGTCAAGCCGGTACGGCGCCAGGAGCTGGCCTTGCGTCTGGATCTGCTGCTGGCGGCGGCCCAGCCCTATGAGGCGCCGCCCAGTATCATCGAGGCTGGCGGCTTCCTGGTCGACCTGGCGCGCCTGCGCGTGACCCATCCGGCGCTGCCGCAACTGGACGCCACCCTGACCCGCAAGGAAGCCGAACTGGCGCTGCTGTTCATGCAGCATCTGGGACGACCGCTGTCGCGCGCCTTCCTGCGGGAGCGCATCTGGGGCGCCGAACCGGAGACCCCGACCCGTACCATCGACACCCACGTCTCGCGCATCCGCTCCAAGCTGGGCCTGAAGCCGGCCAATGGTTACCAGCTGGCGACGGTCTATGGCTACGGTTATCAGCTGGAACGGCTGGAATAACCACCGGGGCCGGCCGGCGGGCTGTTGTTTTTGTCGTTTTCAGTCAACGCCAAACCTGATCCACGTCACAGACATATACCGATTATCGGGGACTGTCCCAACCCGAAATTGCCCGAAGAGTATAATTATTCCCAAAACCGGGGCCGAAACTGTTCGAAACTGTCCGTTTCGGGACTCATAGATCGCACCATCCCAGCTCATCGGCACTGCTGCCGCGCATTCCATGCATTTGCTCGCCGTCGGACTCAACCACACTACCGCGCCTGTCTCGTTGCGCGAGAAAGTGGCCTTCCCCGCTGACCAGATCGGTCAGGCGGTGTCGTCCGCGCGTGCCTGGTTTGGCGGCAATGACAAGATCGTCGCTGCCGGCGAGGCAGCCATCCTGTCCACCTGCAACCGTACCGAGCTGTATGCGGCAGCCGCCGCCGGGCGCGACGGGGTGGAGTTCGCCATCGACCGCACCGCGCAGTTCCTGGCCGATTACCACCACATCCCCTACGCCGACCTGCGTCCCTACCTGTATTCGCTGCCGCAGGACAATGCCGTGCGCCACGCCTTCCGCGTCGCCTCCGGGCTGGATTCGATGGTCCTGGGCGAGCCGCAGATCCTGGGCCAGATGAAGGATGCCGTGCGCCAGGCCGATGCCGCCGGCGGTCTGGGCACCTACCTGCACCAGCTGTTCCAGCGCACCTTCGCGGTGGCCAAGGAGGTGCGCACCACCACCGAGATCGGCGCGCATAGCGTATCGATGGCGGCAGCGGCGGTACGGCTGTCGCAGCGCATCTTCGATTCGATCTCGGGCCAGAACGTGCTCTTCATCGGCGCCGGCGAGATGATTGAGCTGTGCGCCACCCACTTCGCCGCGCAGAATCCCAAGACCCTCACGGTAGCCAACCGCACCATGGAGCGCGGCGAAACCCTGGCCCATCGCTTCAACGGTCGCGCCATCCGCCTGGCCGACCTGCCGGCGCAGCTGGCCAGTTTCGACATCGTGGTCTCCTGTACCGCCTCGCAACTGCCCATCATCGGCCTGGGGCTGGTGGAACGGGCCGTCAAGGCGCGCCGCCACAAACCCATCTTCATGGTGGACCTGGCCGTGCCGCGCGACATCGAGGCCGAAGTCGGCCGCCTGGATGACGTCTTCCTCTACACCGTGGACGACCTGGCCTCGGTGGTCCAAAGCGGCGTCGAAAACCGCCAGGCAGCGGTGGCGCAGGCCGAGGCCATCATCGAGACCCGCGTGCAGTCCTTCATGCACTGGATCGACAGCCGCGCCATGGTGCCGCTGATCCAGGACCTGCAGGAAACCGGTGAGGCCCTGCGCCTGGCCGAACTGGATCGCGCCCGTCGCATGCTGGCCAAGGGCGACGACGTGGAAGCCGTCCTGGAAGCCCTCTCCAAGGGCCTGACCGCGAAGTTCCTGCACGGCCCGCAACAGGCCCTGCATCACGCCCAGGGCGAACAGCGCAGCCAGCTGGCTTCGCTGCTGCCGCAACTGTTCCGCGCCAAGCGTTAGCGTTCCCCTCTCCCGCCGCCTGCGTCCTTGCCTGATGCAGACGGCTGATCGTGCTGCCTGTCCCCGGCTGCCGATATCTCCTTCTTCCCCTGTTTTACGTTACCGGATTCGACACCCCATGAAACCATCGATGCTCGCCAAACTCGACCAGCTTGCCGAACGGCTGGAAGAGCTCAACAGCCTGCTGGCCCAGGAAGATGCCACCGCCAACATGGACAACTTCCGCAAGATGACCCGCGAACACGCCGAGCTGGGCCCGCTGGTAGCGCTGTATCACGATTACGTGCAGGCCGGTGACGACATCCGCACCGCCCAGGAACTGCTGTCGGACCCTGACATGAAGGCCTTCGCCCAGGAAGAGATCGATGGCGCCAAGGCGCGCATGGAGGCGCTGGAGCTGGACCTGCAGAAGATGCTGCTGCCGCGCGACCCCAACGACGAACGCAATATCTTCCTGGAAATCCGTGCCGGCACCGGCGGCGATGAATCGGCCCTGTTTGCCGGCGACCTGCTGCGCATGTACACCCGTTACGCCGAACGCCAGCGCTGGCAGGTGGAGATCGTCTCATCCTCCGAATCGGAACTGGGCGGCTACAAGGAAGTGATCGCCCGCATCGTCGGCTTCGGCGCCTATTCGCGCCTGAAGTTCGAATCCGGCGGCCACCGTGTGCAGCGCGTACCGGCCACCGAAACGCAGGGCCGCATCCACACCTCGGCCTGCACGGTGGCGGTGATGCCCGAGGCGGACGAAGTCGAGGATGTGGACATCAATCCCGCCGACATCCGCATCGATACCTACCGCGCTTCCGGTGCCGGCGGCCAGCACATCAACAAGACCGATTCGGCCGTGCGTATCACCCACCTGCCCACCGGCATCGTGGTGGAATGCCAGGACGACCGCAGCCAGCACAAGAACAAGGCCCAAGCCATGAAGGTGCTGGCCGCGCGCATCAAGGACGTGCAGCTGCGGGAACAGCAGTCCAAGGAGGCGGCCACCCGCAAGTCCCTGATCGGCTCGGGTGACCGCAGCGAGCGCATCCGCACCTACAATTTCCCGCAGGGGCGCATGACCGACCATCGCATCAACCTGACGCTCTACAAGCTGGACTTCATCATGGATGGCGATCTGGACGAACTGACCAATGCGCTCATCACCGAACACCAGGCCGAGCTGCTGGCGCAACTGGGGGATGACTGACCGACGGAACCAAGTCGCCGGGAACCGCTCTGAGGCTGACCATGCGCGCTGTCTGAGGGGGCAGGATGCAGGGTCGCGGGGATGTCACTACAATCGCGTCATGGCGGCGAGCCGCTGTCATGACAATCCCACCAACCGAAACAATTTCTACCCGATACCATGAAATCATCCAAACCGGTTTTCCTGCTGGTCGCGCTGGTCTGCGCCGCTTTGCTGGGCTTTGCCATGTACCTGCAGATCGTCGAGGAAATGCAGCCCTGCCCGCTGTGCGTGATCCAGCGCTACATGTTCGTGCTGGTGGCGGCCTTCTCGCTGATCGGCGCCTGCCTGCCGGCGGCGGCCCGACGCGGTAGTGCGGCGCTGGGCCTGCTGGCCGCACTGGGCGGCGCCGGTACCGCGATCTGGCATCTGTATGTGAAGGCGCATCCGGGCGTTTCCTGCACCACCGATCCCCTGGAAACGGCGCTCAATCAGCTGCCGACCGCCAAGCTGCTGCCGCAGATGTTCACCGCTGATGGCTTCTGCTCCGCCCCGTGGCCGCCGGTCTTCGGGTTGCAGATCCCGACCTGGTCGCTGATCTGGTTCGCCTTGCTGGCCGTGCTGCTGGCGGTGCAGGCCTTCAAACCGGCGCCGCGCACCACGATCTGGAAATGATGGAACCGCTGTCCAGCTACGCCGGCTGCACGCTGGCCACCGTATTGAAGACGGCACCGCTGGACGCCCTGGAAAACCGCATCCTGCTGTGCCACGCGCTGCGCCTGTCCCGGGTGCAGCTGATCACGCAATCCGAGCGGCGCCTGGATGCCGCCGAATCCGATGCCCTCAAGGCCCTCTATACGCGCCGCCTGCGCGGCGAGCCCATCGCCTACATCGTGGGCCTGCGCGAGTTCTATGGACTGGATTTCCGCGTCACGCCGGATGTACTGATCCCCCGGCCCGATACCGAACTGCTGGTGGAACTGGCGCTGGAAAGACTGCCCCAGGGCGGCGCGCTGCTCGATATGGGTACGGGGTCGGGTGCGATTGCCATCGCCATCGCTCATACGCGGCCAGATGCCATTGTGACGGCGCTCGACGCCAGCGCTGCCGCCCTGGCCATCGCGGGCGAGAACGCCACGACCCATCAGGTGCGCGTGACGCTGCTGGAAAGCGACTGGTACGCTGCCCTGCCCGCCGACCAGCGCTTTGCGGTGATCGCCTCCAACCCGCCCTACATCGTCGCCGGAGATGTCCATCTTGCACAGGGCGACCTGCGTTTCGAACCGGTCGATGCGCTGACCGACCACGGTGATGGATTGAGCGACCTGCGCCACATCATCGATGGCGCGCCGGCGCACCTGCTGCCCGGTGGCTGGCTACTGATGGAGCACGGTTACGACCAGGCCGCCCCCGTGCGCGCCCTGCTGGCCGGCACCGGATTCGCCGAGGTACAGAGCTGGCGCGACCTGGCCGGCATCGAAAGGGTCAGCGGCGGCCGATTGGCCTGATCCGCTGACCTGACTTATCCGGCTGTTCCCGACTTGCCCTGACCATCACGCCATTTCCGCCTGTCGTTCAGGCGGCGCGCTTGCCGCCCCCTGGCGGCGAGTGCGGCTGCTGCGAGGAGCCCTGTTCGAGTTGCGCCAGCAAGGCCGCCTGCTTCTGCATGGCGGCGTTCAGATGGCGCTCCTTGACGTGACCATAGCCGCGAATCTCTTCCGGAATGCGGGCCACTGCGACCACCTGCTCCAGATTCTCCGGCGTGAGCCGCGTCAGCAGACGCGAAAGCGTTGCGCGGTACTCGGTGATCAGCGCCCGCTCCTGCTTGCGTTCCTCGGTGTAGCCAAAGGGATCGAAGGCCGTGCCGCGCAGGAAGCGCAGCTTGGACAGTACGCCAAAGGCCGGCATCATCCAGCTGCCGAAGGCCTGCTTGCGCAGGTGGCCCTTTTCATCGCGGCGTGCCAGCAGTGGCGGCGCCAGGTGGAAGCGCAGCTTGTAGTCGCCCTCGAACATGCCAGCGATCTTGGCGCGGAAGGCCGGCTCGGTGTAGAGGCGCGCGACTTCGTATTCATCCTTGTAGGCCATCAGCTTGAACAGATAGGTGGCCACCGCGCGACTCAGTTTCAGGCCACGTCCGGCCTCGCCCAGCGCGCTCTCGCGCGCCCGTACCTCTTCCACCGCCTCCCGATAGCTGCGCGCGTAGGCCGCGTTCTGATAGTCGGTGAGGAAGGCCACGCGTCGCTCCACCAGCTCCTCCAGCGAAGGCGTGCGCTTGAACTCGATCACCTGTGCGCTCATGCCGGCGCGGCCGGCCGCATTGAGCACGAACTCGACATCATGCGCCGCTACCCGGCCCCAGGCGAAGGCCTGCTTGTTGAAGTCGACCTGCAGCGCATTGAGTTCAATGGCGCGCAGCAGGGCGGCTTCAGACAAGGGCACCCAGCCATGTTGCCAGGCATAGCCCAGCATGAACATATTGGTCGCGATGGCGTCCCCCATCAGGGCCGTGGCGATGCGGCCGGCATCGACCAGCGACAGGTGGTCCCGCCCGCAGGCGCGCGCGATCTCACCTTCGCTGGAGGCCGTAGGGAATTGCCAGTCCGGATTGCGCACGAAGGCCGCGGTCGGCATCTGGGTCGAATTGACAGCCGCGTGGGTGCGTCCCTCGCCCATGCGGGAGAGCGCGTCACGGCTGGCGGTGACGATCACGTCGCAGCCGATGACCAGATCGGCCATGCCGGTCCCCACCCGGGTGGAATGGATGTGGGCCACGTCCTCGGCCACGCGCACGTGCGACATCACCGGTCCACCCTTCTGCGCCAGGCCGCTCATGTCCAGCACGGAACAGGCGCGCCCTTCCACGTGCGCGGCCATGGCGATGATCTGACCGATGGTGATCACGCCGGTGCCGCCGACGCCGGTGACCAGGATGCCGTAGGGCTGGGCCAGCCCCGGCAGCACAGGCTGCGGCAGCGCCGGCAAGCTCGGGCCGGCGGCGGCCTTGGCACGGGCGGGCTTCTTCAACTGCCCGCCTTCCACCGTCACGAAACTGGGGCAGAAGCCGTTGACGCAGGAATAATCCTTGTTGCAGGACGACTGGTTGATCTGGCGCTTGCGGCCGAACTCGGTTTCCAGCGGCTCCACCGAGAGACAGTTCGATTGCACGCTGCAATCACCGCAGCCTTCGCACACGGCTTCGTTGATGACGGCGCGCTTGGCCGGGTCCGGATAGGCATTGCGTTTGCGGCGACGACGCTTTTCCGAGGCGCAGGTCTGGTCGTAGATCATGGCCGATACGCCCGGCTTCTCACGCAGCTCGCGCTGGACCGCATCGAGTTCGCTGCGATGGCGGATGGTCACGCCTTCGGCCCAGCGGGTGTCGGCCGGATACTTGTCCGGCTCGTCGGTGACGACGATGATCGGCCCCACGTTCTCGGCGGCCAGCTGGCGCGAGATCATGGCCGGATCGAGCGGGCCATCGAACTCCTGGCCGCCGGTCATGGCGACCGCATCGTTATAGAGAATCTTGTAGGTGATATTGACCTTGGCGGCGACCGAGGCCCTTACTGCCAGCAGACCGGAGTGGAAGTAGGTGCCATCGCCCAGGTTGGCGAACACGTGCTTCTCGCTGGTGAAGGGCGCCTGCCCGACCCAGGTCACGCCCTCCCCGCCCATGTGGGTGAAGAGATTGGTTTCACGGTCCATCCAGGTCACCATGTAGTGGCAACCGATACCGGCCAGGCCACGGCTGCCCTCGGGCAGTTTGGTGGAGGTATTGTGCGGACAACCTGAACAGAAATGCGGGATGCGGTCCTTGTCGGGGTCGGGCTTGCTGCTGATGTTGAGTGCGGCTTCCTTGGCTTCCAGATAGGCCACGCGGGTGCGCACGCGCTGCTCCACCGGATGGCCGGCAAAGTAGCGCGAGATGCGGGTGGCGATGGCGCGCGCGATCTGCGCCGGGTTCAGTTCATAGGTGGCCGGCAGCAGCCAGTTGCCATGGCCTTCGCGCTGCGATCCGCTCCATTCGCCGGTGTCGTCGAACTTGCCGACCACGCGCGGGCGCACATCGTCGCGCCAGTTGTAGAGTTCTTCCTTCAACTGGTATTCGAGGATCTGGCGCTTCTCTTCCACCACCAGGATTTCATCCAGCCCCTGGGCGAATTCGCGCACGCCTTCGGCTTCCAGCGGCCAGGTCATGCCGACCTTGTAGAGACGGATGCCGATGTCGGCGGCGACCTGTTCGTCGATGCCCAGGTCTTCCAGGGCCTGGCGCGTATCGAGATAGGACTTGCCGGCAGTGATGATGCCGATGCGCGCCCGCGGGCTGTCCCAGATGATGCGGTTGAGCTTGTTCACGCGGGCATAGGCCAGCGCGGCGTACCACTTGTAGTTGATCATCCGCGCTTCCTGGCCCAGCACGGTGTCGGGCTGGCGGATGTTGAGGCCATCAGGTGGCAATGCGAAGTCTTCCGGCAGCTGGATCTTGACGCGATCGGGATCAATCATCACCGACATCCCGGACTCCACCAGGTCGGTCACGCACTTCATGGCCACCCACAGGCCGGTATAGCGGCTCATGGCCCAGCCATGCAGGCCGTAGTCGAGATACTCCTGCACCGAAGACGGATAGAGCACCGGGATACCGCAGGCCTTGAGGATGTGTTCGCTCTGGTGTGCCGCCGTGGAAGACTTGGCGGCATGGTCGTCGCCGGCGATCACCAGCACACCGCCATGCCTGGACGTGCCGGCCATGTTGGCATGCTTGAAGACGTCGCCACAGCGGTCCACGCCAGGTCCCTTGCCGTACCACAGCGAGAACACGCCATCGTATTGCGCATCCTTGAAGAGATTGACCTGCTGCGTACCCCACACGCTGGTGGCAGCAAGGTCCTCGTTCATGCCGGGATGGAAGCGAACCTGTTTCGCTTCGAGGTATTTGCGGGCCTTCTCGGCGGTCTGGTCGACCGCGCCCAGGGGCGAGCCGCGATAGCCGGTGATGAAGCCGGCGGTATTGAGCCCGGCGCGTTCATCGTATTGCCGCTGCAGCATCGGCAGGCGTACCAGCGCCTGGATGCCGGTCATGAAGACGCGGCCGCGCTCCAGCGCATATTTGTCGTCCAGTGATACATCGTCCAGCAGCAGGCGCTGCCCGGCGGGTAGGGGTGCGTTCATGTGGTCTCCGTGCCAAAAATCTTGTTTTTGCCTGCACATGCTCCCGTCAGCAGCATCGTTGGAACTGTCGGGAAAAAGGAACACCTCGGCCTTGTGGACCGGGTTTTCTTAATGTTGTGGTATCAAGTTAGCACAAGGGTGATCGGCCCGCTACGCGCGCCGCAGCAGGCTTTCCGGGCTTTTTTGGCATGCTGGAAACAGTTTCCGCAGGTCCTGCGGCATTTAAGGTTTTGCGAAGGAGAAAATGCCGGAAAGGGAAAAACAACAATATTTCCGGCTGAAAAAAAATAGGTCAATAAGTTCAGGTGTTACAAGCAAGACGTGAATGTAACAACCAGTAAAAGCCATTGGACCAGCTTCGCCGCTGACGTTTAATAGACCTCACTTGAACAGCGATTGATTGGTTATCCGTTACTGTGCAAGGTTCCTCCCCTCTAGTGTTGAAAGCACCACTAGCTCGCGGATCCGGACTCCCCTGCCGGATCCGCTTTTTTTATGTCCGCTCGCTCAGGGCTGTTCGAAGGGACGGGGTCGTGGCGTCTTCTCGGTCGAGGGTGGCAACACCGGCAGGCTCACGCGCGGCTGCTCGCCGGTCAGGGTCTTCAGGAAAGCCACCACCTTGGCATTTTCATCGGCGCTGAACTGCCGCCCCAGTTGCACGCGCGCCATGGTATCGACGGCTTCGGTAAGAGTAGCGGCAGCACCGTCGTGGAAGTAGGGATAGCTCAGCGCGACGTTGCGCAAGGTCGGTACCTTGAAGTGCAAACGGTCTTCTTCCTTGCCGGTGACATCGACGCGTCCCTGGGCCGGATTGCTGGTCAGGTAGGGCGCGACCAGACCCATCTTCTGGAAGGAATTACCGCCCACCGCCGGGCCGTTGTGACAGACCACGCAGCCGGCCGACTTGAACAAGCGGTAGCCGTCCAGCTCGACCTTGGTGAGCGCCTTGCGGTCGCCCTTGAGCCACTTGTCGAAGCGCGAATTGGGCGTGACCAGGGTTTCTTCGAAGGCGGCGATGGCCTGCGTCACTTCATCGATACCCAGACGGTCGTGACCGAAAGCCTGCCTGAAGGCAGCCACATAACCCGGAATAGACTGCAGCACATCCACCGCCAGGGCATGCGAGGACGCCATCTCCTTGGGGTTGGCAATGGGACCACCGGCCTGGGCCTTGAGGTCGACGGCACGTCCATCCCAGAACTGCGCGGTATTGAACCTGGCATTGAGCACGGTGGGCGAATTGATCGGTCCCTGCTGCCAGTTGTGGCCGATGGAGGTCTTCAGGTTGTCGGTCCCGCCCATCGACAGGTTGTGGCAGGAATTGCAGGAGATGGCGCCGGAGCGCGACAGGCGGGGATCGAAGAACAGCTGCTTGCCCAGCTCGACCATGGCGCGATGGGTGACGCGGGCGGGTGGGATGGGAGTGATCGGTTCTTTCCCGGCGGCGCCGAGCGGCGGCACCACCAGGGCGCTGGCGGCCAGTAGCAGGGTGGACAGGATGGGCTTGGGTGACATGGCTGACTCCTCGGTGACGGACAATGAAGCCAATCATTGTCGGTACCGGAGACGCCGCCTTCTTGACCTGCATCACCCTCTCTGCGAAGGGGCGCCTAACTGAGCGGCGGCCTCGAATTTCTTCCGCGAGGCCGCCGCTCATGCCTGCCGAAATCAGCGGTTCGGTGGCAGGTTGATCTCGCCCGGCAGCAGGCTGTGTGCAGCCAGCGCTTCCTGTTGCTTCAGTCGCTCGTAGATGGGTGTGAAGTCAGGCGCGGTGTCATTGAACAGTTGCTCGAAATCGCGGATGACGAAATAGGTTTCCTGATAGGTATCGATCTTGTAGAGCGTGCGCATGATGCGCTCCACATGGAACGGCACACGGCGCGGCTGGTCGCTGGAGAGGCAATACTCGACCTCGCCACCCGAGGACAGGATGCCGGCGCCATAGATGCGCAGGCCCTGTTCGCTCTGGATCAGGCCGAACTCGATGGTGTACCAGTACAGGCGCGCCAGATAGGCCAGGCCGTCGAGCTTGAGCGCCTTGAGGCCACCCTTGCCGTATTCCTGCAGGTGATTGGCGAAGATGGGGTTGAACAGCAACGGCACGTGACCGAAGAAGTCATGGAACACATCGGGCTCGACGATGTAGTCGAATTCGTGTTCCTCGCGCAGCCAGACCGTGACAGGGAAGCGGCGGTTGGCCAGATGCTCGAAGAAAGTGTGGTCCGGCACCAGGCCAGGCACGGCCACCAGCTGCCAGCCGGTGGCCTTGTAGAGCGCTTCAGTGGTCTGGTCGAAGCGCGGGATGCCGTGCGAGACGTCCAGGGCTTTGAGGCTGTCGATGAAGACGTCGCAGGCGCGACCGGGAATCAGCCGCGCCTGGCGTTCGTAGAGACGCCGCCACAGCGCGTGCTGGGCCGGCGTATAGGCGTCCCAGTTCTGGGCCACGACATAGTTGGCGTCAGCCTGGCTGTAGTCGCCGCGCAGGGCGCCGCTATCGGACTTGGTGGCGACGGTGGCAAAGAAATCGTCGGTGTTGGGATTGGTGCTCATGGCAAACCCGTTATCAAAGTGAGGCGCATATTATGCGCCCGCTGGCCGGGATGGTCATGTGCGGTGGCACAAGAATGGATTCACGCGCCCGGCGGCGGGTCCTTCCTGCCGCTGCCGATGCCGGTCACGCGCGCGCCCCATTTGAGCAGGGCCTTGAAGTTGGCCTTGACGATGTAGTCGAGCATGGCGACCTGTTCTTCCACGGCCTCCTGGAACACGGTTGCAGAGTTGGCCGGCTTGATCTTGAGGTAGGCATCGGCCTCCCCATAGTCGCGGTGGATTTCCATGCCGGCCTTCTTGGCGATGTGCATCATCACCTTGTTGGAAGAGAGGCAATGCATGTACAGCGTATCGACGTCGGCATTGCGACAACGCATGGCCGCCCGCATGAACAGGCGCGTGCCCACCCCCAGACCGCGCGCCGCAGCCGTGACCGAGACGCCGAACTCGGCCACCACCGGCTTGATCGTGGCGCCGCTGATGCGCGTGCTTTCCTTGGGCGCGAAGGCCAGGTGGCCCACGCCCAGCAGGCGCAGCCGGCGATCGTAGACGCCGAAGACAGTATCGCGTTCGAAGTTGATGCCCTCGACGTAGCGCGTCACCATCTCGTCGGAGAGCTTGGAGCCGAAGCGCAGCAGGCGATCCTTTTCTTCCAGCGCCAGGAAGTGGCGCAACAGGTGGCGCCGCGAACGCGGCGACAATTCCTTGACGAAGACATGCGGCTTCTCCTGTCTGTCGGCGCCGGCGGGCGGTGCACCGCGCAGCCGCCGTATCAGTCTGGAGAACGGATTGCTCATGCTGGCCTCTGGGATCAGTGCGGCAGCGGCCGGTGCTGCGCGACGAAGGCCTCGACCTGGGCGGTACGGGCTGCCAGGATAGCCTCGGGGATGCGTTGCGGCTGCGTCTGCTGGCCGGCAATGGCGCCGGCATCGATCCGCTGCGCAGCCTGCAGCGCACCCTCCAGATACGCCGCCTGCGGGAAGGGCTGCAGCTCCAGGCCGGTGCGGCCGCGATGATCACACTCGGCGGCGCGCAGCATGTCGATGAAGCGCTGCGGCTTGCGGAAGGCGTCGCAACGGGCGAAGAACCTGACCAGCGTATCGGGACGCATCTCGAAGGCGCGGCCGACGTTGCCGTGCTCGCGGGCCGTCATCAGTGCCAGGTCGCGGCATTCACCGGGTACCTTCAGGCGGGCGCAGACCTGCTCGGCCAGACGCTCGCTACGCGCTTCGTGACCGTGATGGCGCGGCCACATCTCGGGCGGTGTGCTGCCCTTGCCTAGGTCGTGCAATAGCGCGGCGAAGCGGATGGGCAAGGAGAAACCCTGTGCGGCTGCCCAGTCCACCACCAGCATGACATGCACGCCGGTATCGATCTCGGGGTGCCACTTTTCCGGTTGTGGCACGCCCCACAGCGCGGCCAGTTCGGGCAGGATGCGCTGCAATGCGCCGCAGCTGCGCAATACCTCGAACATGCGTGAGGGCTTGCGCTCCATCAGGCCACGTGCAAGCTCCTGCCATACGCGTTCGGGCACCAGGGCATCGACTTCACCCTCTTCGACCATGCGCTGCATGAGCGCCTGGGTCTCGGGAGCCACGCTGAAATCGGCGAAGCGCGCCGCAAAGCGCGCCAGCCGCAGGATGCGTACCGGGTCCTCGATGAAGGCCTCGGAGACATGGCGGAACACGCGGCGCTCGATATCGGCGCGGCCCTGATGGGGATCGACCAGGGTGCCATCCTCGTCCTGGGCGATGGCATTGATGGTCAGGTCGCGGCGCGCCAGGTCCTCTTCCAGCGTGACGTCGGGCGCGGCGTGGAAGGCAAAGCCCTTATAGCCGGGCGCGGTCTTGCGCTCGGTGCGGGCCAGGGCGTATTCCTCCTGGGTCTCGGGATGCAGGAACACCGGGAAATCCTTGCCCACCGGGCGAAAGCCAAGGTCCAGCAACTGCTGTGGCGTAGCACCGACCACCACGTGGTCGCGGTCCTTCACCGGCAGGCCCAGCAAGCCGTCGCGCACTGCGCCGCCGACGGTGTAGATCTTCATCGGACCGGTCTCACTTGTGGCCCGGAAGGATTTCCTTCTCGGCCAGCGCCTCGGTGATCCAGCGCGCCACGGCCGGATGCTCGCGCACACGGTCGGCGTAGGCCTGCAGGGCCGGGGCCAGCGGCACCTGGTAGCTGACGAAGCGCATCACCACCGGCGCGTAGAAGGCGTCGGCGATGGAGAAATCGCCGAACAGGAAATCGTGATGGCCGAACTGCGACAGGCATTCTTCCCATATTTCGCAGACGCGACCGATATCGGCCTGCGCCTCGGGGGTACGGCCCTGGCCGGGGTAACGACCGCGGATGTCCATGCTCATGGCGCTGCGCACGCCGGTAAAGCCGGAGTGCATCTCGGCGCAGATGCTGCGGGCGATGGCGCGGGCATCGGTGCGTGCCGGCCACAGGCCACGATCGGGGAACTGTTCGGCCAGGTATTCGCAGATGGACAGCGAATCCCAGATCGCGATGTCGCCATCGAGCAGCACCGGCACGCGGCCGGAGCCGGTGTAGCGGGCGATGTCGGCGGCGGTATCGGGCTGGTCCAGCAGCACGCGCACTTCCTTGAAGGGGATGTCGAAGGCGACCATGGCCACCCACGGTCGCATCGACCAGGACGAGTAGTTCTTGTTGGCGATCACCAGCGTGGGCATGTGGCGGCCGGCTTTTTGCAGCGTCTCGGACAGTACCGGATCAAGTTCAGTGTCTTGCATGGGGGCTCGTTTCTTCAAGGTCGAAAAGCGCGGTGAGCGACAGGCTCAGCGCCGCGCGGTGCTGCGAAAAAGGTCGAATTGCTGTTGCGGGCTGCGCGACGACAGGTAGCCGGGGACGATCTCCTCCACCGACCTGGGGGCAAGCCGCAGTTCGGCTGCAATGGGGCCGTGCAGTACGTTGTCCACTTGCATGGAGGCCACGTTGTCGCGGCTCATCAGCTTGCCGGGCAGGTGTTCCAGGGCGAAGGCCTGCAGCCAGCCCAGGGCATCCGGCAAGCCCACCACCGGGCGCGGATGGCCACTGTACCAGCCCGCCAGACGCACCAGATCACGCAGGGCGTACTGTCTGGGCCCGCCCAGCTCGAACACCTTGCCGCCCAGGCGCGGCAACGCCAGCGCATTGACGAAGGCCTGTGCCACGTCACCCACATAGACCGGCTGGAAGCGCGCCTGGGCGCTGCCCAGCGGGATCACCGGGAACATCCGGTTCAGGCCGGCAAACATGTTGAGGAAGTTGTCTCCCTCGCCAAACACCACCGACGGCCGGAAGATGGCCACATCCAGTGCCGGCGCGGCCAGTGCCTCCTGTTCGCCGGCCGCCTTGGAGCGCAGGTACATCGATGGCCCCTGGGCATCGGCGCACAGGGCGCTCATGTGCAGGTAGCGCGGTACGCCTTGCCGCACGCAGGCGGCGACGATACGGCGCGGCAGCAGGACATGCTGGCGTTCGAAGTCGGGGCCATAGGGCGCGCCACCGCGTGCCGGACGCGACTGTAGGATGCCGACCAGATTGATGACTGCATCAGCCTCGGCCACCAGCCGCGCCAGCACGGCGTCGTCATGGATATCGGCCTGTACCACGCTGACCACCGGCGACACCAGCAGATGCTTGGCACGCTCGTAGCGGCGCGTGGGGACCATGATGCGATAAGCGGTGCTGCTGCCCAGCAGTTCCACCAGCCGCGTGCCGATGAAGCCGGAACCACCGATGACGAGGATCTTCCTGACTGCCATTTGTCACTCTCCGATTTCCTGTTGGCCACCGGCCATTGCCGACGGCGCGGGCGATGGGATCAGGGCAGGTCGGTGGCGACGTTGGAATTGGGCGCCACCATGCCCATGCGCTGCTTCAGCGATTGCGGGCGGTTCTCGAACATGGCCGCATAGTAAGTCGCATTGGACATCACGTTCTTGACATAGCCCCGGGTTTCATTGAAAGGAATGATCTCGGCGAAGATCGCCCCTTCCACCGGGCGCGGCAAGGTCGCGCGCCAGGTGCGCGGCCGCCCCGGACCGGCATTGTAGCCGGCGGTAGCCAGGGTTTCCGAACCCTCCAGGTTGTTGAGCACCATGTCCAGATAGCTGGTACCCAGCAGCAGGTTGGTGTTGATGTCATTGACCTGGTCGGCGGTGAATTCGCTCATGCCGATCTTCTTGGCGACGAACTTGGCGGTGGCAGGCATCAGCTGCA
The DNA here is from genome assembly GCF_035644555.1 of Herbaspirillum sp. Lineage (GTDB taxonomy): Bacteria > Pseudomonadota > Gammaproteobacteria > Burkholderiales > Burkholderiaceae_D > Herbaspirillum. The sequence goes on along the minus strand of NZ_DASQOH010000062.1, from coordinate 58,573 downwards.
TCAGGCCGGAGGCGCCCACATGCGAGCGGGCCGACTTGATGAAGCGCGACTCCTGACGGATCAGGCCATAGACCCAGGCATTCTCCATGCCCAGCGGCCTGGTGGCCGCGTTCATCTCGGGCAGGTGCGGCGCCGGGAAGCGCTGGGTGAAGTCGAACTCGCTGCGGGTGCGGTCGGAGGTGTTCACCATGCGATCCAGTACATCGTTCTGGCGCGCATATTCGGCCGCAGCCAGCAACTGGCGGTCGCTCATGTTGCGCAATTCCCAGTTCCATTCGCGAATGGCTTCAAAGCGCAGGTTCAGCTGATAGAACTTGAGCGAACGCTTGAAGCCGGCATTCTGCGAATACAGCGCCACCTCGCCAGCGCCAGGCGGCGTCGGTCCGGGCGGGATGCTGATCTTCTGGCCCAGCTCTTCCAGGGCCAACTGGCCGTAGAAGCTGAAGTTGGGGGCGATCGATTCGAACAGGCGGCGCGCGGCGTCGGTCTGCCCTTCTTCCTTCAGCGCACGGCCTAGCCAGTAGACCCAGGCGGTGTCGCTGCGCAGCGGGGCCGGCATGGCCTCGATGGTCTTGCGCACGGTCTTCCAGTCGCCGTCGCGCAGGGCCATCCGGACCTTCCACTGCATGCCATCCTGGGTGAGCGGAGCATCCTTGGCGCGGCGCCAGTAATCGGAGGCTTCCGGCGCCAGCTTGTAGGACGCCGCCAGCGCGATCTGGGCCCAGCCCTGGGCGACTTCCTGCGCCGTCATGTTGCGCCCGGCATCGCCGAGATAGGTGGCGGCCTGGGTCGGATTGCTCCTGGCGATGCGGCCCAGCGCAATGATGTAGAGCTGGTGATTGGCGGCGCCCTTGCCGGGTCCCTTGGCCAGCATCAGCGCCGGACGGTCCATGACCTGGGTGACGGCCACATCGCCGCTGTCGACCAGCACGGCCGCACGCCGTGCCACGGTGGCATTGCCGTTCTCGGCGGCCTGGCGGATCTGGAACCAGACATCGGCCTGGCTGAACTGACCGTTCTGGGCCAGGGTGGCGATGAGGTCACTGCAGCCCTGGCCGTAATCCTTGGGGTTGCTCAACAGGGCGCGTGCTTCTTCGGCCACGTTCTCGCCCTTCAAGGCGCGCGAGTTCAAGGCGAAGCACTTGACCTGGACATCGTCGTTGAGCACGAACTTGGGGTATTGCTCATCGAAGACGGTCCAGTTGCCGGTCTTGCCCAATGCCAGCAGCCAGTCGTTGCGCAGGCGATCGACGATGGCCTGGCCATCCCAGCGCGCCAGGAAATCGCGGATCTCCTGCTCGCTGGCGCTGTAATCGCGCACACGGGGCTTCAGACGGTAGTAGTCGACGTAGGAGGCCAGCTCGTAACCGGACAGGCGCGCGGCCAGGTCCTGCGCCAGCGCGGCATTGTCGCTGGCGGCGGCCTGCCGCAGGGCCAGGAAGATGTCGTCCGGCGCCGCGTCCGGGGCCAGGCGTTTCTGGGCGTGCGCCACCGGTGCGGTGGCCAGCATGGTGCCGGTCGCCAGGGCCAGGGGGAGCGCCAGGGAGGCGGCCAGCGCACGCAGGCGCTGGTTGAACGGATGATTCTTCGGACGCATACTCATGCAAGCTTCTTCATGCAGATTGATGGAACAAATAATGAACCCAAGCATAGCACGCGATGCACCCGCGCCGGAGACCGAACAGGCCCTCGCGGTGCTGCGCAAGAATGCCCTGCGCGCCGACCTGCTGGGACGTCGCAAGGCCCTGGGCGACGCGGACAAGCTGCGCGCCGATCAGCGCATCGGCCAGCGTGTGGTGGATTGGTGGGTCGGCTCGGCTATCACCAGCCTGGCGGTATATCAGCCGATACGGCGTGAACCCGATCTGGCTGACGCCTATAACGCGCTGGCAGCGCACGGCGTGGACCTGTGCCTGCCGGTGGTGGTGGGTCGGGAGATGCCGCTGGAATTTCGCCGCTGGCGCCCGGGTGATGTCCTGGAAAAGGATGCCATGGGGACCAGGGTGCCGCCGGCAGGTACCGCAGTGGTCCAGCCGCAGGCCCTGCTGATTCCCTGCGTCGGCTTCAACGAGGCCGGGTTCCGGCTGGGTTACGGGGGCGGCTTCTATGATCGCACCCTGTCCAGTACGCCGCGGCCCCTGGCGCTGGGGGTGTGCTATGGCTTCGGCCTGGTGGACTTCGAGGCCCAGCCGCACGACATGCCGCTGGACGCCATCCTGACCGATGCCGACTGAACAATAAAAAAGCCGGACCATCCTGATCCGGCTTGCCTGGCTTGTCTGCCTTGTGGCCTTACTTCACCAGCTGCTGCCAGATCGCCTCGGTAGGCGCAGCCTGGTTCAGTGAATAGAAATGCAGGCCCGGCGCACCACCTGCCAGCAGGCGCTGACACAGCTGCGTCACCACTTCCAGGCCGAAGGCGCGGATCGATTCGGTATCGTCGGCATAGCTGGCCAGCTTGAGGCGGATCCAGCGCGGGATCTCGGTGCCGCACATGTCCGAGAAGCGCATCAGCTGCGAGTAATTGGTGATGGGCATGATGCCGGCGACCACCGGCACGGTCGCGCCCAGGCGAGCAGCTTCGTCCACGAAGCGGAAATAGGCATCGGCGTTGTAAAAATACTGGGTGATGGCCGCATTGGCGCCGGCCTTGACCTTGCGCGCGAAATTCTGGACATCATCCTGCGGCGAGCGGGCCTGGGGATGCATTTCCGGGTAGGCCGCCACTTCGATGTGGAACCAGTCGCCGGTCTCGGCACGGATGAACTCGACCAGTTCGTTGGCATGGCGGAATTCGCTGGACGCCTGGTCCATGGCGCCATAGCCGCTGGGCAGGTCACCGCGCAGCGCCACCAGACGCCTGATGCCGTTGGTGCGGTAATCGTCCAGGATGGCGCGCAGGCTGGCACGCGAACTGCCGATGCAGGACAGGTGCGGTGCAGCCTGATGGCCTTCGCCGATGATTTCGAGCACGGTGTCACGGGTGCCCTGCTGGGTCGAGCCACCGGCGCCGAAGGTCACCGAGAAATATTTGGGTGCGAGCGCGGCCAGCCTGGCGCGGGTGGTGCGCAGTTTTTCCGCGCCCTCTGCGGTCTTGGGCGGAAAGAATTCGATACTGAAATTATGTGTACTCATTGATTCGATCCCGATTTCAGCAACAGGGTGGACAGGGCCCAGGACACGATGCTATAGAGCAGCGCGCCGCCCACGGCAGACCAGAATCCGGCCACGTGGAAGCCGCCCACCAGTTGCGCCACCACCCAGAACATCAGGCCGTTGATGACCAGGATGAACAGACCCAGCGTGACCACGGTCACCGGCAGGGTCAGCACGACCAGCACCGGACGCACGATGGTATTGACGAAGCCCAGGATGAGCGCGGCCAGCAGGGCCGAACCGAAGCTATCGACCTGCACCGAGTGCATCAGGTAGGGAACGGCCAGCAAGGCCAGGGCATTGATGAGCCAGGTCAGCAACAGGCGCACGGAAAATCCTTTCGACCCCGTCGGGGAATGATGGTGACACCCGTGAGCTTGCAATACCCGCAGGGGCCTTGCAAGCGCACGGGCGCGAAACGATGCTGAGGCTGCCGGGCCGGCATTGGCCGGCCCGGACAGGGATCAGTAACGGTAGTGCTCAGCCTTGTACGGGCCTTCGATCTTCACGCCGATGTAAGCAGCCTGTTCCGGCGTCAGTTCGCTCAGTTGCGCGTTGAGCTTCTTCAACTGCAGACGGGCGACCTTCTCGTCCAAGTGCTTGGGCAGGGTGTACACGCCGACCGGGTAGGCCTTGGTGTTGACGAACAGTTCGATCTGGGCAATGGTCTGGTTGGCAAACGACGAGCTCATCACGTAGGACGGGTGGCCGGTGGCGCAACCCAGGTTGACCAGACGACCTTCGGCCAAGAGGATGATGCGCTTGCCGTCCGGGAAGATCACGTGGTCGACCTGCGGCTTGATGTTTTCCCAGGTGTACTGCTTCAGGGCGGCGACTTCGATTTCGTTGTCGAAGTGGCCGATGTTGCAGACGATGGCCTGGTCCTTCATCTTCTTCATGTGCTCATGGGTGATCACATGGTAGTTGCCGGTGCAGGTGACGAAGATGTCGCCATGTTCGGCGGCATAGTCCATGGTCACCACGCGATAGCCTTCCATGGCGGCCTGCAGGGCGCAGATCGGGTCGATCTCGGTGACCCAGACCTGGGCCGACAGCGCGCGCAGGGCCTGGGCCGAACCCTTGCCGACGTCACCGTAGCCGGCCACGATGGCGACCTTGCCGGCGATCATCACGTCGGTGGCGCGCTTGATGCCGTCCACCAGCGATTCGCGGCAGCCGTACAGGTTGTCGAACTTGGACTTGGTGACCGAGTCGTTGACGTTGATGGCCGGGAAGGCCAGTTTGCCTTCCTTGTGCATCTGGTACAGGCGGTGCACGCCGGTGGTGGTCTCTTCGGTGACGCCCTTGATTTCCTTCAAGCGCTTGGAGTACCAGTTGGCATCCTTGGCCAGGTAGCGCTTGATGGAGTTGAACAGACAGACCGCTTCTTCCGAGTCCGGCTTGGCCAGGACAGAGATGTCGGTCTCGGCGCGGGCACCCAGGTGCAGCAGCAGGGTGGCGTCGCCGCCGTCGTCCAGGATCATGTTGGAATAACCACCGTCGGTCCATTCGAAGATGCGGTGGGTGTATTCCCAGTATTCGTCCAGGTTCTCGCCCTTGACGGCGAACACCGGGGTGCCGTTGGCGGCAATGGCAGCGGCAGCGTGATCCTGGGTGGAGTAGATGTTGCAGGAAGCCCAACGCACTTGCGCGCCCAATGCTTCCAGGGTCTGGATCAGCACGGCGGTCTGGATGGTCATGTGCAGCGAACCGGTGATGCGGGCACCCTTCAGGGGCTGGGAAGCAGCGAATTCCTCGCGGATCGCCATCAGGCCCGGCATTTCGGTCTCGGCGATCTTGATTTCCTTGCGGCCCCAGTCGGCCAGGTTGATGTCGGCGACGATGTAGTCTTGTTGAGTAGTCATGGCAATGGCGCTGTTCACGCCCTCCTTTCATGAAAAAGCCAGAAAAAAAGTAACGTGAGCGCGGTTGCCAGGCGCAGTGCACCTGTTCATCGCTGCAAGCCTGGCAGGGGTTGTCCCTGTCGCAACGCTCCTTGCGGCGGTGAGGCATTGTGAGGATTGACGTACCGGACGCAATGCCGACATCGGTACGGGGAGCGGATGAAGACGTTCATCCGCGGGAACAGCATTGTAGCGCGGGCCGGGCGTTAGTCAATGCCCGGTCCGCGCTGGCAGGGTGCGTATTACAGGCCGGCCGAAGCGCGCAGGGCGGCGACCTTGTCGGTGCGTTCCCAGGTGAATTCCGGCTCTTCGCGGCCGAAGTGACCATAGGCGGCGGTCTTGGCGTAGATCGGGCGCAGCAGGTCCAGCATCTGCACGATGCCCTTGGGACGCAGGTCGAAGTGTTCCATCACCAATTGCGCCAGCTTTTCGTCGCTGATCTTGCCGGTGCCGAAGGTGGTCACCATCACCGAAGTCGGCTTGGCGATGCCGATGGCATAGGACACCTGGATCTGGCAACGCTCGGCCAGGCCGGCAGCGACGATGTTCTTGGCCACGTAACGGCCGGCATAGGCGGCCGAACGGTCCACCTTGGACGGGTCCTTGCCGGAGAAGGCGCCACCACCATGGGGTGCAGCACCGCCGTAGGTATCGACGATGATCTTGCGACCGGTCAGGCCGCAGTCGCCCTGCGGACCGCCGATGACGAAGCGGCCGGTCGGGTTGATCAGGTAACGGGTGTTCTTGAGCCATTCGGCCGGCAGCACCGGCTTGATGATTTCCTCGATGGCAGCTTCGCGGATGTCCTTCTGGTCCATCTCGGGCGAGTGCTGGGTCGACAGCACCACGGTGTCGATGGCGACCGGCTTGCCGTCCACATACTTCAGGGTGACCTGGGACTTGGCGTCCGGACGCAGCCAGGGCAGGCGGCCATCCTTGCGCAGTTGCGACTGGCGTTCCACGATGCGGTGCGCATAGTAGATGGCAGCCGGCATCAGTTCCGGGGTTTCGTTGCAGGCGTAGCCGAACATCAGGCCCTGGTCGCCGGCGCCCTGCTCCAGGTCCACTCCCTTGCCCTCGTCGACGCCCTGGGCGATGTCAGGGGATTGCTTGTCGTAGGCGACCAGCACGGCGCAGCTCTTGTAGTCGATGCCGAAGTCGGCATTGTCGTAGCCGATGCGCTTGATGGTTTCGCGGGCCACATCGATGTAGTCGACATTGGCGCGGGTGGTGATTTCACCGGCCAGCACCACCAGACCGGTGTTGCATAGGGTTTCTGCGGCCACGCGCGATTGCGGATCCTGGGTGAAGATGGCATCCAGGATGGCATCCGAGATCTGGTCGGCGACCTTGTCGGGATGACCCTCGGAAACGGATTCGGAAGTGAAGAGATATTCGTTGGACATGCAAGCCTCTGACTGGAAACGATTTACCCATGTCGCGGCCCATCGTTAGTCGTGCCTGCGACGCTTTAGCGAAATTTGTACCCCGTCTCGCAAGTTGTCATTAACTCGACGGCTTGTGCTATTTTACGCCTCTTGCAATTTTCTGCAATTTGGCGGCGGAAGCACTCCGCCCAACCGTTATCGGCACGTATGCTCGTTTCTTTATTCCGCCTGCTGTCCTTCCTGCCCCTGCCTGTCCTGCATGCCATGGGCGTGATCGTGGGCTGGCTGGTCTTCCTGCTGTCCCCCTCCTATCGCCGCCGGCTGCGCGACAACATCACTCTGGCCGGCCATCGCGCCAGCCTGTTCAAAGCGGTCGGCGAGGCAGGCAAGGGCATGTTCGAGCTGCCCTTCATCTGGTGTGCCCATCCGGACCGGGTGCTGCGCACCGCGCGCATCGTCAACTGGGAGCTGGTCCAGCAGGCGCTGGATGCGCACAAGGGTATCGTCTTCCTGACCCCGCACCTGGGCTGCTTCGAGATCTCGGCGCAATCGGTGGCGCACCATGCCAGTCTGAGCGTGCTGTACCGCCCGCCCCGCAAGGCCGCCCTGAAGCCGCTGATCGAGGGCGCCCGCGCCCGCGCCAACCTGCATCTGGCGCCGGCCAACCTGGCCGGTGTACGCATCCTCCTCAAGGCCCTGAAGAACGGCCAGGCCATCGGCCTGCTGCCGGACCAGGTGCCGCAGAACGGAGAGGGCGTGTGGGCCGAATTCTTCGGCAAGCCCGCCTACACCATGACCCTGCCGGCCAAGCTGCAACAGATGAGCGGGGCGCCGATCCTGCTGGCCTACGCCGAGCGGCTGTCCTGGGGGCGCGGCTTCGCGGTCCGCTTCGTCCCCTTCGAGGGTGAACTCGACGGCTCCCCCGAGCAGCAGGCGCGGGCCATCAATGCCGCCATGGAGCAACTGATCGCACACTGCCCGGCCCAATATATCTGGAGCTACAACCGCTACAAGACGCCACCCGGGGTGACCCGGCCCGGGGAGGCCCGCGCATGAGACTGCTCCTGGCCATCATGTGGCTGCTGCACTGGCTGCCCCTGCCCATCCTGGGACGCCTGGGTGAAGGCATCGGCTCCCTGCTCTATATCTATATGCGCCCCCGGCGCCATATCACGCTGACCAACCTGCGCCTGTGCTTCCCAGAAAAGACCGAGGAAGAGCGCGTACGCATTGCCCGTGAGCATTTCCGGCTGTTCGCCCGCAGTGCGCTGGAACGCGGCATCCTGTGGTGGGCGCCGGTCTCGCGCCTGCGTCGGCTGATCCGGGTCGAACCGGGCATGCCGCTGGAGACCTTCGCCAAGGGGCCGACCATCCTGCTGGCCCCGCATTTCGTCTGCCTGGAGATTCCCGGCGCCACCCTGGGCGTATTCTCCGAATACTCGGCCTGCACCATCTATACCAAGCAACGCAACGAGGTCATCGACCGCGCCCTGCTGAAGGGCCGCCTGCGTTTCCGTCCGGCCACACTGCTCTCGCGCGAGCAGGGCGTCAAACCCATCATCCGCGCCATGCGCAAGGGCCTTCCCTTCCTGATGCTGCCGGACATGGACTTCGGCATCCGCGACGCCGAGTTCGTCCCCTTCTTCGGGGTGCCAGCGGCGACCCTGACCGCCACCGCCCGCATCGCCGCCGCCACCGGCGCAGCCGTGGTGCCGGTGGTATGCACCTTCCTGCCCGACTACAAGGGCTGGAAGGCAACCTACTACCCGGCCTGGACCGATTACCCGGGCGATGACATCGTGGCGGCCACCCGCCGCATGAATGCCTTCATCGAGGAGCGGGTACGGGAACACCCGGCCGAATACTTCTGGGCCCACAAGCGCTTCAAGACCCGCCCGCCTGGCGAGCCCGACGTCTACGGCCGCGACCAGGACGAAAGCTGACGGCAAGCGCGGGCGGCCGGGGCCATCCTATAATGTGTCCATGAAAATCAAATTTACCAAGATGCACGGCGCCGGCAACGACTTCGTCGTGCTCGACGCCATCCACCAGGCCATTTCGCTCACGCCCACCCAGTGGCAATTCATCGCCGACCGGCGCTTCGGCGTCGGCGCCGACCAGATGCTGGTGGTCGAAAAAGCCCAAGGCGAAGACATCGATTTCCGTTATCGCATCTATAACGCCGACGGCGGCGAGGTCGAGCAGTGCGGCAACGGTGCCCGCGCCTTCGTCCGTTTCGTCACTGAAAAGGGCCTCACCGACAAGCGCGCCATCCGCGTGGAAACCATGTCCGGCGTGATCGAACCGCGCCTGGAAGACGATGGCCAGATCACCGTGGACATGGGCGCACCCATCCTCACCCCGGCCGACGTCCCATTCGACAGCCGCGGCCTGCAGCACCGCAGCGAGGCCGAGGACAACTTGTGGCCACTGGACGTGGCCGGCAAGACAATCTGGATCTCGGTGGTTTCGATGGGCAATCCGCATGCAGTGCAACTGGTCGAGGACAGCGAAGCGGCGCCGGTACTGAGCGACGGCCCGCTGATCGAGCATCATCCGCGCTTCCCCAGGCGCGTCAATGCCGGTTTCATGCAGGTGGTCGATCGCCACCATATCAATCTGCGCGTCTATGAACGCGGTGCCGGCGAGACGCTGGCCTGCGGTACCGGCGCCTGCGCCGCCGTGGTCGCGGGCATCCGGCGCGGCCTGCTGGATTCGCCGGTGGCGGTGCAGACGCATGGGGGCGTACTCAATATTGCCTGGGCCGGCCCGGGCGAGCCGGTGATGATGACCGGCCCGGCGGTGACCGTGTTCGAAGGCGAGATCGAGCTGCCCGATCAGCTCTGACCCGGCGACCAGATCGCAGAAGGGTGAAAGAAAAAACGGCTTACCGATGAATTTCGGCAAGCCGTTCTTCGTTGGGACGCCAGGGCCGCCGGTGGCGAGAGGGTCAGGCCGCCAGGTCCTGCTCTTCCACTTCGTCGTCTTCCTGTGTCTGCGGCAACACGCTCTTGAGGCGATAGAGGCGCTGACGATAGTTGCCCTCCGGGCCGCTGGGGCCGCAATCCATGTCTTCGAACAAGCGTCCGATGCGGTTGAGCGTACCGCGCTGCTCACCGGTCTCGACCAGGATCAGGCGCCGCTTGCTGCGCGCATACTGGCTGCGGATGTCCACCATCAGGCAGTGGCCGCAATCGGCCTGTTTCAGATCGATCAGCAGCGCTTCCGGCCGGGTCAGGCCGAACAGGGCCGCCAATTCGATGCGCGCGGCCAGGAATGGATGGGCATTGGTCTGTTCGCGGCTGAGCTGGGCGCGTGCGCGCACCGCCCACTCGGCGGCCTGCGGACGATCAGCGACCTTGTCCAGCAGCGTCTGCGCCTGCTGCGCCCCCTGGGTGGCCGCCTTCTGCAGCCAATACAAGGCGCGCACATCGTTGCCCGCTTCATCGCGCCGGTTGCGCCAGGCGCCGATGCCGCACTCGACCTGGGCCTCCACGTGGCCCATTTCTGCGGCGCGCTCCAGATAATGCTGCACGTCCGCCAGATTGCGCTGCGAAAACTCGGGCTTCAGATAGATACGCGAGAGGACATACCAGGCTGCCGCCATCCCCTGCTCCCCGGCCAGGGTCAGCCAGCGGACGGCTTTCTTGTAGTTGGCCGACCCCTGGCCGGCAAAGCGGCGCACGCCGGCCTGGTCGATACGCCCGTACAGCAGGCCCAGGGCCAGCTGTGCATCGCGGTCACTGGCCAGCGCAGCCAGTTCCAGCAATTGCTGGGCGAGCAACAGGTCCGGACGCTTGTCGGCCATATGCACCTCAGCCAGACGCCGCAGCAACTGGATGTTCTGCGCACCCAGCGCCGCCGCCAGGGCGTCGGAGGGAGCATTGAGCTGCGCCACCAGCGCTTCATGCTGGCGCAACAGGGCGTCGGCCAGCGGCTGCGCGCGCTGGCGGAAGCCGGCGAAGTCGGACTGCCGCCAGGCCGCATCGGCCAGCGCATGCTGGGCCTGCTCGATGCCGGCATCGGCGGCCTTGCGGGTCCATTGATGCAAATCCTCGGGCTTGACCACCGGTTCCGCGGGCGTCCGGTCGGCAGCGGCCTCGGCAGCCACCGCTGCCGCCTTCGGCGCCAGCAAGCGATCGCCCTGACGCGCCAGCAGCCACTGTGCGTCCGGATCACCTTCGCGGGCGACCACTTCCAGCGCACGGATGGCCTTGCGCTGCAGGTCGACATCCGCCGCGCCACCGGCACCGGGATGATCCAGTACCAGGCGCGCAAATACCAGGCCGGCCCGGGTCAGCCCGGCGTCGAAAGCACGTTCGTACCACTGCGCCGCCTCCTGCGGCCTGGCCAGCGGCGTTACCACTTCATACGGAATATGCTGGGCGATGAGCATCCAGGCATCGGCCAGCCCCTGGCGCGCAGCGCGCTCCAGCCAGTGGAAGGCGGTGCCGGCACTTTGCGGCAAACCATTGCCGCCAAACAGGTAACGCTTGCCCAGCGTCAATTGCGCTTGTGCCTGTCCGGCACGCGCGGCGCGGATGATTGCTAGATCCTCGCGATTGGCCATCAGACCTCCACGTCAGGTCAGAAAGCCAAAATTATGCCCCACAATCGACATTTTTTTAAAATCGTCTCGAAAACTATTGAAATGCATCGTTTAAACAACAACAGCATTGACGAGACGGGCCGGATCAAGTTTGGCCCCAAGTTGCCGTTAATGAGTGACAAGGTGCAAGCCAAAATTTGCCTGTCATGCATTGACGGGCAGGAAAGCGTTTGAAAAAAACAACACTCATCCGGCTCTTTGGCGCTTTCAACCAAAATTCCTCCCTCCACGTGACCAATCTGCGGCCACGCCAAATGAGAACCCTTAATGTCTCACCATCCGACCAGAAGTACGGATCCTCAAGACTATTTTTATAGAAGGATGTCAAATGAAAAAATCTCTGCTGGCACTGGCCGTCCTCGGCGCGTTCGCAGGTGCTGCTCAAGCACAAAGCTCCGTTACTATCTACGGTATCGTTGATACCGGTATCGTCTACACCAGCAAGGCAGTCAACACTGCCGGCACCGGCAGCACCGGCAGCAAGTTCGGTCTGAACTCGGGCGTCATCCAAGGTTCGCGTATCGGCTTCAAGGGCGTTGAAGATCTGGGCGGCGGTCTGTCGGCTCTGTTCCAACTGGAAACCGGCTTCAACAACGACAACGGCGCTCTGAACGGCCAAGATCCTGGCGCTACCAACCTGTTCCGTCGTAAGTCGGTCGTTGGTCTGGCCGGTGGCTTCGGTAGCGTTCTGGTCGGTCGTCAAACCGACTTCGCTGACACCATCTCGGCTTACACTTCCGTCAACGACTTCGGTGGCATCACCGGCGCCGTCGGTCACAACCTGGACCGCCTGGAAGGTACCCGTACCAACAACTCGATCAGCTACACCACCGCCAACCTGAGCGGCTTCACCGGTAACCTGATCTACGGCTTCGGCGAAACCGCTGGCAAGACCTCCGCTGGTCAGTCCTTCGGCATCGGTGGTAAGTACGACAACGGTCCTCTGGGTCTGGGCATCAACTACTACCAGTCCAAGCAAGGCGCAACTCCTTCGGACACCAGCCTGCTGTCGACCGCTAGCGTCGCTCAAGCTGGCAACAGCGCCCTGAAGAGCCTGAACGTCGTGGCTTCCTACCAGTTCGGCCCGGCCCGCGTGTACGGTAACTACTCGCGCGTCAAGCAAGACCTGAACACCGGTTCGCCGACCGCCGTTGCTGCCAAGACTCTGGGTGCTGCCAACAAGGCCGACATCTATGAACTGGGTACCGCTTACTCCCTGACCCCGTCCCTGAAGCTGCTGGGCGCAGTGACCCACACCCGTGCTGACTTCAACTCGTCCTCCAAGGGCAAGCTGACCCAAATCAGCCTGGGCACCGACTACTGGCTGTCCAAGCGTACCGACCTGTACGCATTCGTGGCTAACATCCGCGCAACCGACATGGCCAACACCGGCGTGTTCGGCGATGCAACCGGTACCGCTGCAATTGGCAACGCCAGCGACAGCCAAACCGCTGTTGCCGTTGGTATCCGTCACAAGTTCTAATTCATGGATCTGAAACTGGCATAAATGTGCCGGTTTCAACCTGAATTGAGCCTGAGTTGGAACGAAAAAGGCCTGCATGAGCAATCATGCAGGCCTTTTTCTTTGGTGCTGCCCCGAGCGACACACGGCGAGCTTCCCGCGCCGGCGATGATTGTCAGCATGTCCGATAGCGAGGATAATCTCGCGATATTTCCGGCACGCCACCTTTTGCCTGCCGCTGGTACCTCACTCACAGACCCTCGACGATGACCTCCGAACTGGATTCCAACCTGATTGCCGACTACCTGCTGGACCATCCTCATTTCTTCGAGGAGCATGCCGAGCTGCTTTCGACCATCAAGTTGACCAGCCCGGTGATGGGCCGCGCAGTCTCGCTGCAGGAGCGTCAGATGGAGATCCTGCGCGAAAAGATCCGTGTTCAGGAGCTGCGCATGGCCGACCTGATGCGTATCGCCCAGGAAAACGACGAGATCACCAACAAGTTCCAGGCCTGGAGCCGCGCCCTGCTGCTCACGCGCGATGCCGCCGATCTGCCGCGCGTGCTGGTGAGCCAGCTACAGGAGATATTCCACGTCCCGCAAGTGACGGTGCGTCTCTGGAACCTGGGTGAAAGCCATGCCGGCAACTGGGCGACGCAGGCAGTCTCGGACGATGCCCGCATCTTCGCCAATGGCCTGTCGGCGCCGTTCTGTGGCCCCAACAAGGAATTCGAGGCCGCCAGCTGGCTGGACGATGCGGCGTCGGTGAAGTCGGTCGCCATCCTGCCACTGCGCGTGGGCGCCTCGCCGGAAGCCTTCGGCCTGCTGGTGCTGGGCTCGCCAGACCCCAACCGCTTTACTTCCGACATGGGGACTGATTTCCTGACCCGCATCGGTGAGACCGGCAGCGCGGCGCTGGCTTGCCTGCTGCGCTGAGCCCATGCACGGCGGCATCGGCCCGCACCAGACCGTGCAGCCTGGCACCGTCAAGGATGACGCCATGGATGGCAGCGCTTCTGCCCTGATCGATCACTATCTTTCCTTCCTGCGCGCACAGCGCAAGCTGTCGCCGCATACGCTGGACAACTATGGGCGCGACCTGAAGGAACTGCGCAGCCTGCTGGCGCCCGCCGACGAAGCGGCCGCCGCAGCCGAACCCGACCTGCATCGCGTGACCCAGACCCAGATCCGCAAATGTGCGGCCCGACTGCATGCCCGCGGCCTGAATGCACGTTCGATCTCGCGCAAGCTGTCGGCCTGGCGCGGTTTCTTCGGCTGGCTCTCGCTGCACAGCGCACTAGCGGCCAATCCGGTCGATGGCATCAAGCCGCCCAGGAAAAGCAAACCCCTGCCCAAGGCCCTGGCCGCCGACGATGCCATCCGCCTGGTGGCACAGAATGCACCGGGACGCGATCCCGACTCCACGCTGGCGGCCTGCAATCGTGCCATGTTCGAACTGCTCTATTCGAGCGGTCTGCGGGTCTCCGAACTGGTGGGGATTGATGTGGCCGATATCCGCGAAGGTCGCTATGCATCGGCCGGCTGGATCGATCTGGGCGAAGCCGAGGTCACCGTCACCGGCAAGGGTGGCAAGAAACGCAAGGTACCGGTCGGGCAGGCCGCCCTGCAGGCCATCGGCGACTGGCTGCCGCTGCGCGCCACCCTGGTGCGCGCCGACCTCGGCCCCGACTGCCATGCGCTGTTCCTCAATGAGCGCGGTGCCCGCATGTCGCCGCGGGTCACGCAGTTAAGGCTCAAGGCGCACGGCAAGGGCCTGGACATGGCCTCCGACGTGCATCCCCACATGCTGCGTCACTCCTTCGCCTCGCATGTGCTGCAAAGCTCGGGCGACCTGCGCGCCGTGCAGGAAATGCTGGGCCATGCCTCCATCACCGCGACCCAGGTCTATACCGCGCTGGACTTCCAGCGCCTGGCCCAGGTCTACGACCAGGCCCATCCACGCGCCCGCAAGAGCGGCGACAAATAGGTCACCGCGCCGTGGCCGTCGAAGGGCGGTGGCGGCATGGGCTAAAATACGGTGAACGGCGCCCGTTGCGTCGTCCTGTTTCTCCGCCAGTTGCCCTGGCCCATCGATCGTTCCAGCAGATGCCGACCATGAAAGCCAAAGCCGCCGACCATTCTTCCGCCAGCCCCAGTGCGCAAGCCGCAACCGTGGCGGCGCTGGCCGAGGCGCAGCTGCGCGAGGCCGGCGTGCGCGTGACGCAGGCCCGCGTGAACGTGCTGGGCGCCTTGCTGGAAACCCGCAGTGCCGCTTCCCATCAGGATATCCAGGACCGCTTCGCCGACATGGACCGGGTCACGCTCTACCGCGCCCTGGACTGCCTGACCGAGGCGGGCCTGGCGCACAAGATCTCCAGCGACGATCGCATCTTCCGCTACAGCGCCGGCACCGATCACGCCGAACACGGCCTGCATGACCATTCCCACGGCAAGCAGCACCAGCACGGCCATTTCAAATGCACCCGCTGCCAGCGCGTGTTTTGCCTGGATGCCAGCGACGGCACCGACTTCCTGGCCACCGTGCTGCCCGATGCGGATCGCCATCGCTCCACCGCCGCGCAATTGCAGTCGGCATTACGCAAGACCTTGGGCAAGGGCTTCCAGAGCCATGAAGTGGAGCTGACCATCAAGGGCTGGTGCGCCGATTGCGCCGACTAAGACGAGTCGGGCTGCTTCGCCCACTCGACCCCACCTAGCGCACGGCTCCCAGCGCCGCCAGCCGACGCGGCAATTGCCGCACTGAACGGACCTTCACATCAACGAAACCCGGTAAGCGACTCAAGGCGCGTTGCCCGCCCATATGCCCCAAAAGCGCCTGGCTGCCGCGCAGGTACTGGGTCACCCAGGCAGTGCGTACACCAAGTTCACGGGCGCTTTTCAGATTGTCCACGGTGTCCTCGACCAGGATGCAGCGACGCGGCGCGATCTTGTGGCGCGCCAGCAGCTTGCGCAGCATCAGCCGCGACGGCTTGGGCCGCAACTGGCGATGCACGTGCATGCTCTCGATGGAAATGTGGTGCGAGAAGTGCCGGTGCAGCCCCAGATGCCGCACCAGTTCGTGCGAATAACGGCGCGGCGCATTGGTCAGCAGGATCTTGCGTCCCGGCAGCTGCCGCAGCCAGCGCCCGATGCCGCGCTCGGCGCGCACCATGCCGGGCAGGTCATCGAAGAGGTGGGCCTCGTGCAGGAACTCGTCGATATCCATGCCGTGATGGCGCACCAGGCCCAGCAGGGTGGCACCGTACAGTTTCCAGTAATGCCGGCGCAGATAGTTCACCGCCGCCTCGTCGCTGGGCTGCCCGTCGTTTTCCAGCACGCGCTGGATGATGCGGTTCATGTTGGTGTTGATGGCCGGGAAGATCGCGTGCGAAGCGTTGTGCAGGGTATTGTCGAGATCGAACAGCCAGAGCGGTGTAGTATTGGACGCCATGAATCGAACGGGCGCGCCCCGCGACAAGCGTAGACGCGCCTTCAGCAAGCTAGGATGGAAAGGCCAGCAGTGACCGGATTGATGCAACGACTGATTATAGTGAGTTTGACCTGGCTGTCCTGCTTTAACTTCGCACTTCCCGCCCGCGCCGCTCCCGCAGCCGATGCGGCACCGGCTGCGCCGCCGCGCGGCGCGCTGTTCGAAGTCTCGGATGGGCGCCATCGCCTGCTGCTGTTCGGCACCATCCATGTCGGCGCAGCCGATTTCTATCCGCTGGAACCGCGCCTGCAGCAGGCCCTGGCCGGCGCGCCGGTCCTGGCGCTGGAACTGGACCCCGACAATGCCGGCGCGCTGCAGAGCGCCCTGCAGCGCCATGCACTCTATCCCGCCGGGCAGCGCTTCCAGGACCATCTCGATCCCGCCCTGGCGCAGCGCACGCTGGCCGCGCTGCAGCGCTACGGGCTGTCACCCGAGGGCATGCAGGCGATGCGGCCGTGGATGCTGGCCATGGTGCTGACGGTGCAGGAATACCTGCACCACGGTTACCGCACCGACCTCGCCGTGGACAGCCATCTGGCCGCCGCCGTGCGCGCCCACGGCGGCAAGGTGATCGAACTGGAAGGCGCCGAGCGCCAGATGAGCCTGTTCGCCCACCTCAGCCAGGCCCAGCAGGCCCGGTTCCTGGCCGATACCCTGCAGGAGCTGGAAGGCGCTGGCCTGAGCCGCAAGCTCGATACTCTGGTGGACGCCTGGCGGCACGCCGACAGCCCCGGCTTCAAGGCTGCCCTCGACGAAATGCGCCAGGATGACAGCTTTGCCACCCGTTTCACGCTCACGACCCTGCTGCAACAGCGCAACCCCGGCCTGGCGACCGGCGTGGCAGACCTGCTGCACCGCCAGGACGGGGCGGTGGCCGGCATCGGCATCCTGCACCTGACCGGCCCTGACAGCGTACCTGAGCTGCTGGCCAGGCGCGGATTAACGGTCCGGCAACTGTACTGAACACCCACAAAAAAAAGGGATGCACCGCAGTGCATCCCTTTGCTGTTGCTGCCGCCCGCTCAGGCCAGCATCAGTGCGAACGGATCATGGTCCCGAAGGCCTGCTCGGTCAGCACTTCCAGCAGCAGCGAGTGTTCGATACGACCGTCGATGATGTGCACCGTGTTCACGCCCGACTTGGCCGCATCCAGGGCCGAGGAAATCTTGGGCAGCATGCCGCCAGAAATGGTGCCGTCGGCAAACATCTCGTCGATCTCGCGGGCCGACAGGTCGGTCAGCAGATTGCCAGCCTTGTCCTGGACACCGGCGATGTTGGTCATCATGATCAGCTTTTCGGCATGCAGGATCTCGGCGATCTTGCCGGCCACCACGTCGGCATTGATGTTGTAGGCCTGGCCGTCGTCACCGAAGCCGATGGGCGAAATGATGGGGATGAAGGCATCATCCTGCAGCGCCTTGACCACCGCCGGGTTGATCGCCTCGATCTCGCCCACGTAGCCGATGTCCAGGAACTGGCCCGGATGCTCCTTGTCCGGCATCTGCATCTTGCGCGCGCGGATCAGGCCGCCGTCCTTGCCGGTCAGGCCCACCGCCTGGCCACCATAGTGATTGATCAGCATCACGATGTCCTGCTGCACTTCGCCGCCCAGCACCCATTCCACCACTTCCATGGTCTCTTCGTCGGTGATGCGCATGCCCTGCACGAAGGTCCCTTGCTTGCCGATCTTCTTGAGCGCTGCATCGATCTGCGGGCCGCCACCGTGGACCACCACCGGGTTCATGCCGACCAGCTTCAACAGGATCACGTCACGGGCGAAGCCGTGCTTGAGGCTTTCCTCGGTCATCGCATTGCCACCGTACTTGACCACGATGGTCTTGCCGTGGAATTTACGGATATACGGCAGCGCCTCGGCCAGGATTTCGGCTTTGATCTGGGGGGCTACGTTGGTCAGGTCGGTGGTCATGGCAATGTCCTGTCGATGCGATGATGAATGGGTGATGGGGTGATGGGGGTGAAGCGGTTAGGGACGGGATTTTACATGGAAAGCCGCCCGTCTTCGCAGCGCAACATGCGGCGTGTCCGATCCAGACAACGCCGCCGCGCTCAGGCGGTGCAGGCGCGGATTTCCTGGTCCGGGAACGCGCTCTTGATGTTGTCCAGCGCAGTGCGTGCTTCCGGGCTCAGGTCACGCAGCTGGAACACCTGTTTGCCGGCCCCCGAGCGCCGGGCGATGATGCGCGCGCTGCGCACCCCGCGCGAGATGAGCTGGCCGACATAGGCCTTGGCGGCATCCTCGGTGCGGAAGATTCCCAACGACACGCCATTGCGCAGCGCCGGATTGGGGAAACTGTCAGGAATGACGTAGAAATCGCCGATCCCCAGGCGCCGCAACTCGGCAGTGCGCCGCTCGGCCCCCTCGCGGCCATCCTGCGGCGGGATGTAGACCATGTGGCTGGTGACGTCCTGGGTCAGCTTCTGGACCACCTTGTCGCCCAGGTTGAGACTGGCCAGCTGGGCCGAAAAGCGCCGGGCGTCGGTGGCGGTGAAGTTGCCGACCTCGGTACAGGAGGGGGTGACGGCAGCGACCTGGGAGGCACCCGCGGCCGGAGCAGCGGGTACCGCCTGGGTGGCGGCCGCAGGATCCGTTGCGGTGGCGGTAGTGGCAGGAGCGCCGGCAGGTGCAGCGGGGGCGGCAGCCATCGCTTCGGCGCCAGCCGGCTGGCTGGCCGGCGGCTGCGCGCGCAGCTGCGACACCAGCTTCTCGCTGTTGGCCGGCAGCACGCTCAACAGTTCCGGATGCAATTGCTCGGCCAGGCGCTGCGGCTCGCGCCTTTCGGTGGCGCTGGCACCGAAATAGCCACGCGGCAATCCGAACAGGACCACGTTACCGACCAGCAATAGCCAAAAAAGCAGTTTCAGCTTCATCCGTGCCTTGTCTTTCCTTGCCTTGGTTGATTCGCCTGACGCGATGGACTGACTTCAGCGCCCATGGTTCATGACCGTCTGCAGGCCGACCAGCACCAGATTATCCACCTTTTCCAGCGGCGTATCGCCCAGGGCCAGGTAAGGCGCCAGCAGTACGCCCGCACCACCGGCCAGCAGGCAGCGTACCCGCGCCTGCGGCCGCGCCAGCCGCCGTTGCGCCAGTGCATGTTCGATCGCGCCGACCTGGGCGGCGATACAACCGGAAACGATGGCGTCCACCGTATTGTCGGCAAACACCTGTTCCGGTGGTCCGGCGCCATCGATGCGCGGCAGTTGTGCAGTGTTCAGCGCCAGCGAGGTCGCCATGGTACCGAAGCCGGGCAGGATCATGCCGCCCTCGAAGACACCGGCGGCACTGAGCAGGTCAATGGTGGTGGCCGTGCCACAAGTGGCGACCAGCAATTCCTGGTCCGGAAACAGGGTACGCGCACCGATGGCGGCGGCGAAACGGTCACAACCGAGTTGGCCGGGATGGCGATAGCCGTTGCGCACGCCGGCACGCTCGGCGGTGGAGGCAAACCATTCGACGATGACGCGCGGCCCGAAAGCCTCCTGCAAGATGGCCTGCAGGCTGTCCCGCAATGCCGGGCCGGCCACATTAGACACGCACACCTGCATGCCGGCGGCCGGCACCGCCATGGCCGACCAGGCCTGCAGCAGCGTGGCCACCTCGGCGCGCTCGACCGCGCCCTGCTGCAGCCAGCCGCCCGGCATGGCGCGGCGCGGATCGGACAGGGCCCACTTGATGCGGGTATTGCCGGCGTCGACCAGCAGCATCATCCGTCCTGCAGGCGCAGCGAAAGGTCACCGGCCAGCACCTCGACCTGGCCGGCCTCGGTATCCATCAGGAAGCGGCCCATCATGTCCACCCCGACAGCGGTCCCTTCATGGACCACGCGACCGTTGTCGACGATCTTCACGGCCTGGCCGGCATAGGCATCGAAGGCTTGCCAGCGCTTGACGAAGGCACCGAAGCCGCGTTGTTCGAACTCCTCCAGCACGCCGGACAGCACACTGGTGATGATGGCCAGCACCGTCTCGCGGGGCGCCCGATGCAGTTCAGGCGCGGCCGCCACCGGACGCTGCAGCTCATCGGCCAGACCCGGCGGCACGGCCAGGTTGATGCCGATGCCGATCACAGCCCAGGTGGCATCGCCACGACGGCCGTCGGATGCGGTCTCGATCAGGATACCGGCCAGCTTGGCGCCATCGCGCAGCACGTCATTGGGCCATTTCAGCTGCGGTCGCACGCCGAACACTTCCAGCGACTCGGCCAGCGCCACGCCAACGGCCAGTGGCAAACCCAGCAGGGCATGGGTGGGCCGCTGCAGACGCCAGGCCAGCGAAAAGGTCAGCGAATCCTCGGGCACGGTATGCCAGGGACGACCGGACCGGCCGCGCCCGGCGGTCTGGCGGTCGGCCACCAGCAGCAGGGGGCGGTGCAGGCCACTGAGGCGCTGCATCAGGTCGACGTTGGTGGAACCGGTCTGGACCACCGCCTCGACATCGATGCGTTGCTGGCCTTCGCGATCGGAGCCGGCCAGCAGCATGCCGATGCGCTCGGGGCGCACCAGCGGTACCGAATCGGATTCGGCGGGCATGGGAAAAGTCAGAGTCATGGCCCACATTGTAACGGCAGAGCGCGCCAGTGCGGCGGTCCGCGCCGCGCCGGCGGGCGGAGCGGCGCGGACCGCCGCGAAATCGGTTACCCTCTGGCGCATGCCCGCCCCGTCCGACTCCGCCGAGCGCGCCGCCCCACGCGCTGCCCCAGCTTCCAGTGCCGCACCTGCGCCCGCCGCGCCGGTGGCGTCGGCATTTGCGCGGGTCAGCCTGCTGGTCTATACGCTGCTGATCGTCTATGCCAGCTGGTATCCCTTCTCCGGCTGGCGCGACATGGGCCTCGGCCCCTTCGACTACCTGACGGCGCGGCTGCCCTACTACTGGACCGTCTTCGACGTGTGGACCAATGTCGCCGGCTACGCGCCGCTGGGCGCGCTGCTGGTGCTGGCGATGTATCCGCGCATCCGGCCCTGGCAGGCGATCTGGCCTGCCACGCTGGCGGGGGTGCTGCTGTCGGCGGGCATGGAGGCGGTGCAGACCTACCTGCCGACCCGCGTATCGTCCAACCTGGACCTGCTCACCAACGCCGCCGGCACCGCCCTGGGGGCCCTGCTGGGCGCGCTGTGCAGCCGCTATTTCCTGCACGAGAGCCGCTTCCTGCTGGTGCGGCGGCGCTGGTTTTCGGGCGAGGCCAGCCGCGGCCTGGCGGTAGCCGGACTGTGGCCGCTGGCGCTGATCTATCCGCAGAACCACCTGTTCGGCCTGGGCCATCTGGTGCCACCGCTGTCGGCCTTCTTCTCCGACCTGCTGGACACTCCCATCGACCTGGCCACCAGCTGGCTCAACAGCGCCCAGCTCAGTGCCGAGCAATACTGGCTGGCCGATGTCATCGTCACCGCCTGCGGCCTGACCGGCGCGGCCC
The DNA here is from genome assembly GCF_035644555.1 of Herbaspirillum sp. Lineage (GTDB taxonomy): Bacteria > Pseudomonadota > Gammaproteobacteria > Burkholderiales > Burkholderiaceae_D > Herbaspirillum. The sequence continues at coordinate 37,134 of NZ_DASQOH010000062.1, read as the reverse complement.
TGCTGTTCCTGCTGCTGCTGCGCCGGCAGGCACCGCGACGGCGCCTGGTGGCGCTCTACCTGCTGGCCTGCATCGCCGCCAAGTCGCTGGCCTGCGCATTGTTCTTCGCGCCGCAGAATGCGTTTGTATGGATTTCGCCCAGCGCCGTGGGCGGCATCATGCTGGGCACCCTGATGATTGCCGGACTGATCTGGGCCCCGCCCACGGCGCAGCGGCGCATCGCCGCACTGGCGCTGATCCTGAGCCTGGTGGTAACCAATGCGGTGCCAGCCAACCCCTACTATCTCTCCACACTGGAGACCTGGGTCCAGGGCAAGTTCCTCAACTTCGACGGTGCCGCCCAGTTCCTGTCGGTGCTGTGGCCCTTCCTGGCGATCTGGTTCCTGTTCCATCCGGTGCACCGCAGGCAAGTCTGAGCGGGGTGTATCATTGACGCTTTGCCGGCCTGCGTCGGCAGCGTCGCCACTGTCCAGAGGTCTTCATCCATGAGCGATCAACCCTACTACGAACACCACGTCTTCTTTTGCCTGAACCAGCGCAAGCCCGGTGAGCGCACCTGCTGCGCCGACAAGGGCGCCCAGGCCGCCCAGGAACATGCCAAGAAACGCATCAAGCAGCTGGGCCTGTCCGCGCCCGGCAAGGTGCGCATCAACAAGGCCGGCTGCCTGGAGCGCTGCGAAGAAGGACCGGTGGTGGTGATCTACCCGCAAGGCACCTGGTACACCTACGTCGACAACGAAGACATCGACGAGATCATCGACAGCCACATCGTCGGTGGCAAGGTCGTCGATCGCCTCAAGATCTAGCCTCTCCGCTCCCCCCTGTTTAGCAAGCTAGCAAGCCATGAACGCACACACCCAGAATTTCATGATCGCAGGTGCCGTCGGCCAGCTCGAATGCGCACTCGACCTGCCTGACCCCGAACTCTTCGCCGCCCCGGTCGGCCTGGCCCTGGTGGCCCATCCCCACCCGCTCTATGGCGGAACCATGGACAACAAGGTCGCGCAGACCCTGGCCCGCACCTTCCTGGCGCTCGGCTATGTGGCAGTGCGCATGAATTTCCGTGGCGTGGGCAAGTCCGAAGGCGTGCACGACCATGGCGCCGGGGAGACCGACGACATGGCCCTGCTGCTGCAACACATGCGCAGCCAGTACCCGGACCTGCCGCTGGCGCTGGGCGGATTTTCCTTCGGTACCTTCGTCCAGGCCCAACTGCAGCAGCGCCTGCTGCAACAGGATGCGGCCTCGGCCGCCGAGCGCCTGGTGCTGGTCGGCACCGCCGCCGGCAAGTGGCCCATGCCACCGGCTCCGGCCAACACCATCCTGATCCACGGCGAGCAGGACGACACCATTCCCCTGACCGCCGTGCTGGACTGGGCCCGCCCGCAGGAACTGCCGGTAGTCGTGATTCCGGGATCGGACCACTTTTTTCACCGCAAGCTGCAACATATCAAGAACGTCGTGGTCGAAAGCTGGCATCGCCGCCCGGCGCAGCTTCAGGCCTGAGCGTTTTCACCGACGGCCCGAAGGCATGGCGGCGCTGTGAAGCACAGGGCGCCATGCCGGTTTCGTGAGGGGATTTTCGGGGTGAAGATCCATTCAATTGGGAACGAAGCCACATGACGTTTATAATTCAGTGCGTGCAGCCGGCCCGGTGTCCTCGGCGCCTTCGCCACGCTGCCGCCTCAAACTGAACCTGCCCTGCCTTACCCTCTTTTCAAACCAACAGCTACGATGTCCCCCCGTGCTGGCAATTTTTCTTAGGCACCGATGAAAAAGCTTCTCGCGGCGCTCGCCGCAACCGTCCTTTCCGTTTCCGCCCTTACCGCTTCCGCCCAGAGTCTGCCGCCGCCTACCGTGGCTGCCAAGAGCTGGCTGCTGCTCGATGCCTCGGCCAACCAGGTGATCGCCTCCGCCGATCCGGACACCCGCGTGGAGCCGGCCTCCCTGACCAAGCTGATGACCGCCTACCTGGCCTTCGCCGCCCTGCGCGACAAGCGCCTGAGCCTGGAGCAGGAAGTCAACGTCTCGGTCAATGCCTGGAAAGTCGACCCGAGCAGCTCCAAGATGTTCATCGAGCCCAACAAGCCGGTCTCCATCGACAACCTGCTGTATGGCCTGATCTCGGTCTCCGGCAATGATGCCGCCGTGGCCGTGGCCGAAGCCGTCTCCGGCACCGAGGACGCCTTCGTGCAACTGATGAACCGCGAGGCGCAGCGCCAGGGCCTGACCAATACCCATTTCAGCAACCCGCACGGTCTGCCCAGCCCGGATACCTACACCACCGCGCGCGACCTCTCGATCCTGTGCCGCAACCTGATCAACGACTTCCCCGACTATTACAAGCGCTATTACTCGGTCAAGAAGTTCACCTACAACAACATCACCCAGCCCAACCGCAACCGGCTGCTGTGGCTGGATCCGACAGTGGACGGCATGAAGACCGGTCACACTTCCAGCGCCGGCTATTCGCTGATCACCTCGGCCCATCGCCCGGTACCCAACGGCGAACGCCGCCTGATCTCGGTGGTGATTGGTACCGTCTCCGACCAGGTCCGTACGCAGGAAAGCCAAAAGCTGCTGAACTGGGGCTTCCAGAACTTCGACGCCGTCAAGCTGTATGCCAAGGGCCAGCCGGTCGATACCCCCGATGTGTGGAAGGGTTCGCAGAGCAAGATCAAGGTCGGCTTCAAGAACGACGTCTACATCACCATCCCCAAGGGCACGGCCGACAAGGTCAAGACCAAGCTGGATCGCAACGACCCGCTGATCGCCCCGATCTCGGAAAACGCCAAGATCGGCACCCTGAAGGTGACCATCGATGACAAGACCGTGGCAGAACTGCCGGTGGTCGCACTGGAATCGGTCGGACCGGCCGGCTTCATCGGCCGCGCCTGGGATTCGCTGCGCCTGATGTTCAAGTAAGCAGGTATTCCGGCTGCTTGGGCACCCAGCAAAACGCCATCGAGCAATCGATGGCGTTTTTTTATGCCTCCTGGGTAGGCATGCGATGCGTGAAATGCGTGAGATGCCGACTCCGATGCAGGCATCCCACAAACAAAAACGCCACCGGCATCGAACCGGTGGCGTTTTGCTCAGGACTGCGATGATGCTCAGGCAGCCACGGCTTCCTGGGTCACGGCCGGCGCGACGTCGTCGGCCGACGAGCGGATCAGGTGATCGAAGGCCGACAGGGCTGCAGTGGCGCCAGCACCCACGGCGATGACGATCTGCTTGAACGGCACGGTGGTCACGTCACCGGCTGCAAACACGCCGGGGATCGACGTCTGGCCGCGGGCATCGATCTCGATCTCGCCATGCTTGGACAGCGCCAGCGTTCCCTTCAGCCATTCGGTATTGGGCACCAGGCCGATCTGGACGAACACGCCTTCCAGTTCCACGTGCTTGACCTCGCCGGTGTCACGCTCCTTGTAGCTGATGCCGTTGACGCGCTGGCCGTCGCCGGTGATCTCGGTAGTCTGCGCCGAGGTCACGATGGTGACATTGGGCAGGCTCTTCAGCTTGCGCACCAGCACTGCATCGGCCTTCAGCTCGGCAGCGAATTCGATCAGGGTCACATGGGCGACGATCCCGGCCAGGTCGATGGCCGCTTCCACACCCGAGTTGCCGCCGCCGATCACCGACACGCGTTTGCCCTTGAACAGCGGACCATCGCAGTGCGGGCAATAGGCCACGCCCTTGTTCTTGTATTCCTGCTCGCCCGGCACGTTCACGTTGCGCCAGCGGGCGCCGGTGGACAGGATCACGGTCTTGCCCTTCAACACGCCGCCGTTGGCCAGCTTCACTTCGATCAGCTTGTCGCCCGGCACCAGGGCCTCGGCGCGTTGCACGTTCATGATGTCGACGTCATACGCCTTGACGTGCTGTTCCAGCGCGGTGGCAAATTGCGGGCCCTCGGTTTCCTTCACCGAGATGAAGTTTTCGATCGCCAGCGTATCGAGTACCTGGCCGCCGAAACGCTCGGCCACCACACCGGTACGGATACCCTTGCGGGCGGCGTAGATCGCAGCAGCCGCGCCAGCGGGGCCGCCGCCGACGATCAGTACGTCGTAGGCTTCCTTGGCACTCAATTCCTCACCCTTGCGGGCGGCGGCGCCGGTGTCCAGACGGGCGAGGATTTCTTCCACGCCGGTACGGCCCTGGCCGAACACTTCACCATTCATGTACACGGTCGGCACGGCCATGATCTGGCGTTGTTCGACTTCACCCTGGAACAGCGCGCCATCGATGGTCACCGAGCGGATGCGCGGGTTGATGATGGACATCACGTTCAGGGCCTGCACGACTTCCGGGCAGTTCTGGCAGGTCAGCGAGACATAGGTCTCGAAGCTGTAGTCACCATCCAGGTTCTTGATCTGCTCGATGACCTTGTCATCGAGCTTGATCGGGTGCCCGCCCACTTGCAGCAGGGCCAGCACCAGGGAGGTAAATTCGTGGCCCATCGGGATCGCGGCGAATTCGACGCTGATATCGGTCCCGGGGCGGTTCAGTGTGAACGACGGGGTACGTGCGTTCGCGCTGGAGTCGCGTTGCTCGACCAGCTTGATGCGGTCCGACAGCAGCACGATTTCCTGCAGGAGTTCCTGCATCTCACGGGACTTGGCGCCATCATCGAGCGACGCGACGATCTCGATCGGGTGGCTGACCTTTTCCAGATAGGCCTTCAATTGGGTCTTGAGATTGGCATCAAGCATGATGATTACTTCCTAGTTGGGAGATTCGAGTCTTCTGGAGCACGGCTTGGCCCTTGTGGGGATCCGCCGCTGGCCCACAGGGGCCGCTCCAGACAGGTACTACAGGATAATTTCTAACTGAATTTAATTGCCGAGTGGGCGTAGCGAGCGGCCCGAGGTCTGCGGGAGAAGCGCAACCGTACTTCAGTACGGTGAGCATCGCAGCGCAGAGATCGGGCCGCGCAGTAGCCCAATCGGTAATTAAATCTTGCCGACCAGATCCAGGGACGGCTTCAGGGTGGCAGCGCCTTCTTCCCACTTGGCGGGGCAGACTTCACCCGGGTGCGAGGCGACGTATTGTGCAGCCTTGACCTTGCGCAGCAGTTCCGAAGCGTCACGGCCGATGCCGTTGTCATGCACTTCCATGACCTTGATTTCGCCTTCCGGATTGATCACGAAGGTGCCGCGCAGTGCCAGGCCTTCTTCTTCGATCAGCACTTCGAAGTTACGTGCCAGGGTAGCGGTCGGGTCGCCTACCAGCGGGTACTGGACCTTCTTGATGGCGTCGGAGGTGTCGTGCCATGCCTTGTGGGCGAAGTGGGTGTCGGTGGACACGCCATAGACTTCAACGCCCAGCTTCTTGAATTCAGCGTAGTTGTCGGCCAGATCTTCCAGTTCGGTCGGGCACACGAAGGTGAAGTCCGCCGGGTAGAACACGAACACGGACCACTTGCCCTTCAGGGTGGCTTCGGTGATGTCGACGAACTTGCCATCGTGGTAAGCAGTTGCCTTGAACGGTTTGATAGTGGTGTTGATCAGGGACATGTCGATTTCCTTTTAAGGGGGGTTGAGTGAAGCGATGGGTTGAATAGTAGAACGCCAAACAAAATAGATCAATTTTATTTAATCAATACTTTTGATTGGATTTAACTATCAGTCTTGCGGGCGAGGCTATCGGGGCCGACGGCAGCCGGCAAATGGCCGGCCACCAGGATTACATGGCGTCGCAGCGTGTGGATGCAAGCGCGGCGCTGGCCAAAATCCGATATCGATCGCTTAAGATGGAACACTTCCGCCGCTGCCCTGCACACCGGGGCGACGAAAGTGGGAGCAATGTTACTGCATGCATGCCGTTCTTGTGCAGCCGCACAAGCCGACCAATCCTGAGGTCCCCCCCGAAATGAGTGATTCCCGACCGCAAGCCGGCCAGCGCGCCGATTTTCCGCATTTCCACCCGATCCAGACCCGCTGGATGGACAACGACGTCTATGGTCACGTCAACAATGTCGTCTACTACAGCTGGTTCGATACCGCAGTGAACCATTACCTGGTGCAACAGGGCGTGCTGGATATCGAGCGCGGGGAAGTCATCGGCCTGGTCATCGAGACCCACTGCAATTATTTTGCGTCGGTCGCCTTTCCCGATGCGATCGAGGTCGGTGTGCGGGTGGCACACATGGGGCGCAGCAGCGTGCGCTACGAACTGGGGATCTTCAAGGCTGGGGAAGAGCTGACGGCGGCACGCGGCCACTTCGTGCATGTGTATGTGGATCGCGCTACGCGCCGGCCAGTGGAATTGCCGGCCACGCTGCGTCAGGCGCTGGCCGGCCTGATACACGGCTGATACACGGCTGATACACGGCTGATCCGCAAAAGAAAACGCCTGCCGCATCGCTGCGGCAGGCGCCTCTCGTCTTCTCCGTGCCGGTCAGCTTAGGCTGCCAGCTTCTTCTCCAGCTTGTCCTTCACGCCCTGCAGTTCGGGCGGCAGCTTGTGCTTGAGCTTGTCGAACAGTTCCGCATGCAGCTCCAGTTCCTTGACCCAGGCGGCCTTGTCGATGGAGGTGATGGTGGAGAACTGCTCGGCGCTGAAGTCCAGGCCTTCCCATTGCAGGTCGTCGAAACGCGGGGTGACGCCAAACAGGTGCTCGACACCGCCGGTCTTGACGCCTTGCGGGTCTTCGATACGGTCCAGCATCCACTTCAGCACGCGCATGTTGTCGCCAAAGCCCGGCCAGACGAACTTGCCGTCGGCATCGGTACGGAACCAGTTGACGCAGTAGATCTTGGGCAGCTCGGCCGGGGAGGCGGCGATCTTCTTGCCGATGTCCAGCCAGTGCTGGAAGTATTCGCTCATGTTGTAGCCGGCGAAGGGCAGCATGGCGAACGGGTCACGACGCACCACGCCCTGCTGGCCGACGGCCGCAGCGGTGGTTTCCGAACCCATGGTGGCGGCCATGTAGACACCCTCGACCCAGTTGCGGGCTTCGGTGACCAGCGGCACGGTGGTGGAACGACGACCACCGAAGATGAAGGCCGAGATCGGCACGCCGGCCGGATCGTCCCAGGCCGGGTCGATCACCGGGTTCTGGGTGGCGGCCACGGTGAAGCGGGCGTTCGGGTGAGCCGCCTTGCGGCCGGTTTCCTTGCCGATTTCCGGCGTCCAGTCCTTGCCCTGCCAGTCGATCAGGTGGGCCGGGGCTTCCTTGGTCATGCCTTCCCACCAGACATCACCGTCATCGGTCAGCGCCACGTTGGTGAAGATGGTATTGGCCGAGACCGAGGCCATGCAGTTGTAGTTGCTCTTCTCGTTGGTGCCCGGGGCCACGCCGAAGTAGCCGGCTTCCGGGTTGATCGCATACAGGCGGCCGTCGGCACCCGGCTTGATCCAGGCGATGTCGTCACCGATGGTGGTGACCTTCCAGCCGCCGAAGGCCTTGGGCGGGATCAGCATGGCGAAGTTGGTCTTGCCGCAGGCCGAGGGGAAGGCCGCTGCGACATAATGCTTCTTGCCCTCCGGAGATTCCACGCCCAGGATCAGCATGTGCTCGGCCAACCAGCCCTGGGCGCGACCCATGGTGGAAGCGATGCGCAGCGCGAAGCACTTCTTGCCCAGCAGCGCGTTGCCGCCGTAGCCGGAGCCGAAGGACCAGATTTCGCGGGTTTCCGGGTAGTGCACGATGTACTTGGTGGCGTTGCAGGGCCAAGCCACGTCCTTCTGGCCAGCGGCCAGCGGCGCGCCCACGGTGTGCACGCAAGGCACGAACTCGCCATCGCTGCCCAGCACGTCGTACACCGCCTTGCCCATGCGGGTCATGATGCGCATGTTCACCGCCACATAGGGCGAATCCGACAGTTCCACGCCGATGTGGGCAATGGGCGAACCCAGCGGGCCCATCGAGAACGGCACCACGTAAAGGGTGCGGCCGGCCATGCAACCGTCGAACAGGCCATTGAGGGTCTGGCGCATCTCGGCCGGATCGGTCCAGTTGTTGGTCGGGCCGGCGTCTTCCTTGTTCTTGGAGCAGATGAAGGTGCGGTCTTCCACGCGCGCCACGTCGGACGGATCGGAGCAGGCCAGATAGCTGTTGGGACGCTTTTCGGCGTTCAGCTTCTTCATGGTGCCAGCGGCGACCATCTCGCCGCACAGGCGGTCATATTCTTCCTGGGAGCCATCGCACCAGTAAATGCGAGCCGGCTTGGTCAGCGCGGCAATTTCTGCGACCCAGTTGATCAGTTTCTGGTGTTTGACGTAGGCGGGGGCGTTCACTGCGGGAATGCCTGCCATGAGGGGTTGGTTCATATGCTACCTCCAATGCCATTAAGTTGATGAATTCGGTTGGCACGGCAGGATCGTCGTTTCCAGGCGATGGGGTGTTCACATCAGGCTGCGAGACGACGGTCTTGTCGATGGCGACCGCCTCGCCGAGGCCGGCCACCTTGCCCGTCACCGTGGGCGGCGGCGGGTTTTGCTCACTCTTCGACAGTCGAGAATGCAAGAAAGTGGCAGCGATTGTACCCCGATAAAAAAGAATTTACGCAAATTTGTAGCGGAAAATACCCGACTTATGTAGTAGGTAATTACAAATCAAAAAAATTCTGTTTTTTCATTACTGTGGCGCATAACATCGATTTCGTCAAAAACCGCATGAAGACTGGATTTGCGGGGGATTGCGGGCGATTTGTCATTCACGATATGAATATCTCATGCAGAAATTCGATGAAAACTTTCACCTGGGCGGTTTCCCGACATGTGGGCTGACAGAGCGCGACGATATCGGGACCAGCCGCCTGCCATTCCGACAACACCGGTAGCAGTCTGCCCTCCTGCAAGGCCGGCGCGAGGGTCAGCGACATCTGCCGGATAATGCCGCAACCGGCCTGGGCGGCCGCCACGAGCGACTCCACGTGGTCCATCATCACCAGGCTCCGGCAAATATGCGAGCTTTTCTCTTCGTCATGACCGCAGCCCAAGGCCCGGGCAAGATGGTCATCGATATCGCCCGCTAGGGTCAGCTCGTGCCGAATCCTGTCAATCGCTTTATGATGAACGCCCACGCCGGCCACCCACCTGGCCGGCGCAGCCCCGCAAGACTGCCACGGAGACCCTCATGAAGATCGCCATCCTCGACGACTACCAGGATGCAGTGCGCCACCTCGATTGCTTCAGCCTGCTCGATGGCCACGACGTCAAGGTATTCACCAATACCATCCGCGGCACCGGCCAACTGGTCGCGCGCCTGTCACCCTTCGACGCCGTGGTGCTGATCCGCGAACGCACTGCCCTGACCCGACCCGTCCTGGAAAAGCTGCCCCTGCTCAAGCTGATCTCGCAGACCGGCAAGGTCAGTGGCCATGTCGACGTGGCTGCCGCCACCGAGCGCGGCATCGCCATTGTCGAAGGCGTGGGCGACCCGACCGCGCCGGCCGAACTGACCTGGGCGCTGATCATGGCGGCCATGCGCCGGGTACCGCAGTATTGCAGCGCGCTGCGTGCCGGAGCGTGGCAGCAGGTCTCGCCCACCCCGCACCTGAACCTGCTGGGCACGGCACTCAAGGGCCGCACGCTGGGCATCTGGGGCTACGGCAAGATCGGTCGCATGGTGGCAGGCTATGGTCGCGCCTTCGGCATGCAGGTACTGGTGTGGGGCCGCGAGGCCAGCCGCGAACAGGCAGTCAAGGATGGCTATCAGGCCGCTGCCAACAAGGAAGCCTTCTTCGCCCAGGCCGATGTACTGAGCCTGCACCTGCGCCTGAACGACGCCACCCGCGGCATCGTCAAGGCGGCCGACCTGGCGCTGATGAAGCCGACGGCCTGCTTCGTCAACACCAGCCGCGCCGAGCTGGTCGAGCCGGACGCGCTGGAAGCCGCACTGGCGGCAGGACTCCCCGGCCTGGCCGGGCTCGATGTCTTCGAGCGCGAACCCTTGCCGGTGGACTCCCCCCTGCTGAAGATGGATAACGTGGTGGCCACCCCGCACCTGGGGTATGTGGAAAAGGACGGCTACGAACTCTACTTCCGCGCCGCCTTCCAGAACATCGTCGATTATGCCGCCGGCAAACCCGCCAACGTACTCAATCCTGAGGCTCTGGGGTGATGCGATGAATGATGCGCACCGGCGGCTGATACACCGACTGCGGCATCGGGCCGCCTGACTTCCACAGATGCCGCCAGCCCGGCGGCCAGGGCAGCGGCGGTCCCGCATACTCGGGGACGTTGCGCCGCACCGGGATCACCGGCAGATGCTCCGGCATGCTGCCGTTGTAGTGCCAGCCCAGGCTGAACGCATAATCCGGCAACAAGGTGGCGCACACCAGCTCAAACCAGTTGGCGTGCTCCTGGTCCTCGCCCAGCGCCTGCGCCAGCCCGTGCGGATCGAACTGCGCCAGCAGGCGTGCCAGTTCCTGGGGCGAGGCCGAGGGACCGTCGCCCCAGCCCAGCACCGGATTGAAGTTGTAATCGGCGCCCGAACCATACCAGCCCTCCCGCCAGGGCCGCTCGATCCAGTTGCGCGGGCCGCTGAACAGATGCCAGCGCCAGTGCAGCCCGGACGGCTTGGGCCAGCTGTAAAGATAGAGCCGTTGATAGCCGGCGCGATGCAGTTCTCGCACCATCTCCATGAGCCGGGCATGCGGCATGCGGTCCGGGGGGGTGCGACGGAACAGGATGGGTGTGCCATCGGCGTGCTGCACTTCGTCGGAGGACAGGTTCAGATCCAGCGTACGCACTTCACTGCCGAAGCGCGCAGAAATCCAGCCCGTCAACAGGTTGACGAGCACGATCACGCCATAGCCGCGATGGCGGTGGAAGATAACGGTGCCGGGTGCCAAAGGTTTCATATCCGAACCATTATAGATGTCCTTGCAGAATCGCATTGGCGACCAGGCCGCGACGCGTGCGCCACTGTCGAGCCAGGCGGGGAAACCGTTGCCGCTGCGTGTAAGATAGCGGCTGGCCCGCGCCGGAACTGCCGTTCCCCGCGCCATTGGAGCGTTCCTTGCTTGATCCGCGAACGCCTTCCCCGACAATTTTTTGACCAGTAGAAGATAGGAACACCATGAGCCTGCGCATCATCGCCACCGGCGGCACCTTCGACAAGCACTATGACGAAATCGCAGGCCAGCTCGGCTTCGGCGAGAGCCACCTGCCGGACGTCATCGCCCGTGCCCGCATCACCACCGAAGTGTCGCTGGAAACGCTGCGTCTGCTCGATTCGCTGGAGATGCAGGATGGCGATCGCCAGCGCGTACTGGCGGCCTGCCAGGCCTCGCCGCAACAGGCCATTGTCATCGTGCACGGCACCGATACCATGCAGCAGACCGCCCAGGTGCTGGGCCAGGCGCTGAGCGACAAGACCGTGGTGCTGACCGGCGCCATGATCCCTTACGAGATCGCCAATTCCGATGCCCTCTTCAATTTCGGCTTTGCCTGCGGCGTGGCACAGGTGCTGCCAGCGGGTGTGTATGTGGCGATGAACGGGCGCATCTTCGCCTGGAACAAGGTCGCCAAGAACCGCAGTGCCGGCGTGTTCGAGCCGATCTGATGCGGCGGCGCGGGTTCAGCGCGCAGGTTGCTGCGCCCACCCGCGACAGAACGAGAGCAGCGCGGCCAGGCTGGGCGATGGCGCCCGGTGACGGCTGACCACCATGTAGAAATGCCGGCGCAAGGTCGGCAACGGAGTGTCCAGCTCGACCAGCTTGCCGGACTCGATCAGGTCCTCCACCACCGAGCGCGACAGGCAACTAATACCCAGGCCCTCGGCAGTGGCGCGCTTGATCGCCTCCGAATTGCCGAATTCGAACGACGACGGCAAGTGGTGCAGATAGGGAATCAGGGCATGCTCGACCGCCTCGCGCGTGCCCGACCCGGCCTCGCGCAACAGCCAGTCGGCCTCGCGCAACATCTTCAGCGTGATCTTGCGCCCGCCCGTGACGATGGGATGCCCGGGCGCCGCCACCACGATCAGCTCGTCCATCATCCACGGTTCGACCTGCACGTCGTCGGCATGGCAGGGGCCTTCGATCAGGCCTGCATCGACCTCGAAATTGACCACCGCATCGACGATGTCGGCGGTATTGGCCACCAGAGCCCGTACCCGCGCGCCAGTGTGATCCCGGCGATAAGCCGCGATCATGGACGGCAGCAGATAGCTGCCGATGGTGGTGGAGGCACCCAGGTGCAGCTCGCTGCCGGCGCCGGGATTGTTGAACTGGCGCTCGATGGTATGCGCCGCATCCAGCATGTGGCGCGCCTGCGGCAACAATTGGCGGCCACTGTCGTTCAAGACCAGGCGCTTGCCGACCCGGTCGAACAATTGCACCCCCAGCAGGCTCTCCAGCTCATTGAGCGAGGCGCTGGCGGCCGATTGCGACAAGGCGACCAGCCCGGCTGCGGCCGTGGTCGAACCCGACTGGGCCACGGCCAGGAAGATCTGCAATTGTCTGAGCGTGATTCTCATGATTTCCCCCGTGGGATTCCCGGCATCCGGGAAGAAAGCCGGATTTACCTATCTAGTAGGTAGATATTATCAAAATAACGCGTTTTTCTTTTATAGCCCGGCCACGTAAAGTGCACTCCATCGACAGACCCGATCCTTCGAACACCTCGGCGTGGAGAACATCATGCGTACCGCAACCCAAACTTCCCCCCTGCATCCGGCGCTGGCCGGCCTCGTGCTGTCCGGCGCGGTGGCCTGGGCGGCCATGCGCCTGGGCGATATCGCCTGGCTGCAGAACCACGGCTTCTCGGCACTGACGGTGGCCATCGTGCTGGGCATCATCCTGGGCAATACCGTCTACGCCCGCATGGGCGCCTACTGTGGCGAGGGTGTGCGCTTTTCCAAGCAGACGCTGCTGCGCGCCGGCATCATCCTGTACGGCTTTCGCCTGACCTTCCAGGACATCGCCCATGTCGGCATCTCCGGCGTGGTGATCGATGCGGCCATGCTGCTGTCCACCTTCGGCCTGGCCTGGCTGGTCGGTACCCGGCTTTTGAAGCTGGATCGCGATGCCGCGCTGCTGATCGGCGCGGGCAGTTCGATCTGCGGGGCAGCCGCAGTGATGGCGACCGAACCGGTGCTGCGCGCGCGCAGCGAAGAAGTCACCGTGGCGGTATCGACGGTGGTGATCTTCGGTTCCCTGGCCATCTTCCTCTATCCGCTGCTCTACACCCTGCAGGCCGAACCGGTGTGGGGCCTGCGCCTGCCGGACTTCGGCGTCTACATCGGCTCCACCGTGCATGAAGTGGCGCAGGTGCTGGCCGCAGCGCGCTCCATCGACCAGCACACAGCCGACGTGGCGGTGATCACCAAGATGGTCCGCGTGATGATGCTGGCGCCTTTCCTGCTGATGCTGTCGATGAAGGTCGCCCCACACAGCTCGGGTCACCAGCACCAGCATCGCAAGCTGTCCATTCCCTGGTTTGCCTTCGCCTTCATCGGCGTGGTCATCTTCAACTCCTTCTTCCCGCTGCCGGCCCAGGTCAACCAGGTTCTGCTGCAGATCGATACCCTGATGCTGGCCATGGCCATGGCCGCCCTGGGCCTGTCGACCCACCTCTCGGCCCTGCGCAGCGCCGGCATCAAGCCGATGATCCTGGGTGCAGTGCTGTTCGCCTGGCTGGTCATCGGCGGCGCACTGGTCAACGGCGCACTGGGACGGCTGCTGGCCTGAGCGTCGGCAACCTCCGAAAAAAAAAGCGCGGCTCCGCAGGAGTCGCGCTTTTTGCTGGCCGATGCCGCCGGGGGCTGCCGGCTCAGTGCAGGTTTCCGCGCTGGGTCAGTTCCCGGATGATGCGCACCGTATCGATATCGGCCTCCTGGTAGGCGGAGCGGCGGAAGTTGTCATAGAAGGCCTCTTCGCCGGTGACATCCTCGGGCTGGCCGTCGTCGTATTCGAAGCGCACGAACAACACTTCGGCCTGCGGCTCCTCGATGGTCATGCTCATGCGCGAAGCGGGAATCTCGCCCTGCGCCGGCACCTCGTAGAGCACCTGGATCTGCGGCAGGTAGATCACCTTGTCGATGATCACCAGCTCGCCATAACGCAGCTCGCGGCGCACACTGTCCAGGCTCTTCTCTGAGAGCCGGCAATCATCCAGGTGCGGCATGAACAGGCCCGGCGACTCGGCGCGCAGCACCAGGCCGCGCCACAGCTGTTCGCGGCTCAGGGGATCGATCAGCGGATTGAGCGGATCGTTGATCTGGATGAGGTGGTTGAATTTCATGATTGCACTCGTTTAGTCTGTCCACGCCGTGGGGCGCCATGCGCGCATTGTCCCACAGCACCGTCCGGCGGGGATGGCCGGGCTGCTACAATGGCGCCTCTCTGCCATCCCCCGCCACCGCCGATCCGATCCGTATGTCCGCTCCCTCCTTCGGCCTGAACAAGCCACAAAGCGAAGCCGTCCACTACATGGCCGGACCTTGCCTGGTGCTGGCCGGGGCCGGCTCGGGCAAGACCCGGGTGATCACGCAGAAGATCGCACACCTGATCGAGAACTGCGGTTACGAATCGCGCAACATCGCCGCGCTGACCTTCACCAACAAGGCTGCGCTGGAAATGCAGGAGCGCATCGCCAAGCTGTTGAAGGACCCGAAACAGGCCAAGCACCTCACGGTGTCGACCTTCCATTCGCTGGGGGTGAAGATACTGCGGCAGGAGTCCAAGCATCTGGGGCTGAAGGACCGCTTTTCAATCATGGACAGCGACGATTGTTTTTCCCTGGTGCAAGAACTGGCGGTGACCACCGACAAGGCCATCATCCGAGGCATCCAGAACGCCATCTCGCTGTGGAAGAACGGCCTGGTCGATCCGACACTGGCCGAGAAGAACGCCCGCACCGAGGACGAGGCCCAGGCGGCCCGTATCTATCGCAGCTATGTCGCCACGCTCAAGGCCTACCAGGCAGTGGACTTCGACGACCTGATCCGCCTGCCGGTGGAACTGTTCCGCAGCAACGAGGAAGTACGCGACCGCTGGCAGCGCAAGCTGCGCTATCTGCTCATCGATGAATACCAGGACACCAACACCTGCCAGTACGAACTGGTCAAGCTGCTGGTCACCGGCGTGGGCAAGAAGCCCATGTTCACCGCCGTGGGCGATGACGACCAGGCCATCTATGCCTGGCGCGGCGCCACCATCGAAAACCTCAAGCTGCTGGGCGTGGACTTCCCCAACCTGCACCTGATCAAGCTGGAGCAGAACTACCGCTCCAGCACGCGCATCCTGCAGGCGGCCAATGCGGTCATCTCCAACAACCCCAAGCTGTTCGACAAGACGCTGTGGTCGGAACACGGCCTGGGCGATCCGATCAGCGTGATGGCCATGGATGACGAGGAAGCCGAGGCCGACCAGATCGCCATCACCCTCTCGGCGCACCGCTTCGAACGGCGCGCCAAGTTCGCCGACTACGCCATCCTGTACCGCGGCAACCATCAGGCCCGCATCCTGGAAAAATCGCTGCGGCGCGAACGCATTCCCTACGTCATGTCCGGCGGACAGAGCTACTTCGACCGCGCCGAGATCAAGGACATCATTGCCTACCTGCGCCTGATCGCCAACCAGGATGACGACCCCGCCTTCATCCGCGCCGTCACCACCCCGCGCCGGGGCGTCGGCCAGGCCACGCTGGAAGTGCTGGGCACGCTGGCCGGGCAGTGGCAGTGCTCGCTGTTCGAGGCCGTCTACAAGGGCGGACTGGAAGACAAGCTGACCGACCGCCAGCTGCTGCCGCTGCGCAAGTTCTGCGACTTCATCAATGCGCTTGAATCGCGCGCCACCCGACCCGGCCCCTCCGGCAGCGGTGCCGAGGCCGGCCGCGTGCTGGACGACATGATGGAGGCCATCAACTACGAGTTCTACCTCTATGACAGCTTCGAGGAGCGCGCCGCCCAGGCACGCTGGCAGAACGTGGTGGACTTCATCAACTGGCTGAAGGAACGCGCCTGCGGTGGCCGTGATGGCGACGGCGAGGAAAAGAACCTGCTGGAGATCACCCAGATGGTGGCCCTGATGAGCATGCTCGAAGGCCGCGATGAAGAGCAGGATGCGGTGCGCATGTCGACCCTGCACGCCTCCAAGGGACTGGAGTTTCCGCACGTGTTCCTGGTCGGCGTGGAAGAAGGCATCCTGCCGCACAAGGGCGACCCCGATACCCCGCCCGAAGCCGCCGCCGCACGCGTGGAAGAAGAACGCCGGTTGATGTATGTCGGCATCACCCGCGCCCAGCGCTCGCTGCACCTGTCCTGGTGCAAGCGCCGCAAGCGCGCCAAGGAAGTGATCGAATGCCAGATTTCGCGCTTCGTCAAGGAGATGCGGCTGGACGAAGGCGAGGCAGTGCCGCAGGAAAGCGAGAAGATCACGCCCCAGGCGCGGCTGGCCAACCTGAAGGCCTTGTTGCAGAAACCTCGTCCGACGCCGGAAGGAAGTTGAGCCTGGCCGCGCCAGGGTGTTCAAAACGTGGCAAAAATGTGGTCCACACGCACATAAATTGTGCGATTTGCCCGGATTTGATGTGCAAGCGCCCGCCCCGGCCGTCTCGCGGTTTAAAATGCCGCCTACTAAAAAATCCCCGAGTTTCACCGGAGCAACACCACCGGCTGTGCCATCCGCGCGTGCCGCCTTGCTCCGCCCAACCATTCCAGACAAGGAAATCCACAAGATGATCAAGATGTTCTCCCGCCACGCCCGCGCGCTGGCGCTGACCGCCGGCTTCGTCGGCATGCTGGGCCTGGCTGCCTGCGGCAAGCAGGAAGACAAGAGCGCCGCTGCCGCCGCGCCGCAGGCCACCCCGGCACGCGTGTACGTGGTCGGGGTGGAATCGGCCTATGCGCCCTTCTCCTCGGAAAACGAACAGAAGGAAGTGGTCGGCTTCGACATCGACATCATGAAGGCGCTGGCCAAGAAGATCGGTATCGAAGTCAAGTTCGTGCCGACCCCGTTCGAAGGCTTCTTCAACTTCCTGGCGCAGGGCGACCGTGACCTGCTGATCTCGGCCATCACCATCACCGACGAGCGCAAGAAATCGGTGGCCTTCTCCGAGCCCTACTTCGTGGCCACCCAGACCATCGCCCTGCCGGCCGCTGATACCAAGGTCAGCAAGATGACCGACCTGAAGCCCCTGACCGTGGGTACCCAGAGCGCCACCTCCGGTGACGAACTGGTACAGCAGGTGCTGGGCAAGAACAGCGCCAAGATCAAGCGCTTCGACTCGACCCCGCTGGCCCTGAAGGAACTGGAAAGCGGCGGCGTCGATGCGGTCGTGGCCGATGAGCCGGTGGTCAAGAACTACATCGCCAACAACCCCAACAGCAAGCTGCGCACCGTCACCGATCCGGATTTCCCCAAGGAAGACTACGGCATCGCCGTGCGCAAGGATGATCCGGAACTGCTGGCCAGGATCAACAAGGGCCTGGCCGAGATGAAGGCTGATGGCAGCTTCGCCGCCATCAGCGCACAATACTTCGGCAAGTAAGCAGACCGCTGCCAAGACAGGACGGCGGCGCCATGCCGCCGTCCTGCATTTTCGACACCCGATTTCTTCAATCACCGATCGAGTCCGACATGGATTTCCGCTGGAGCATCATCCAAGGCTATGCGCCGCTGTTCGCCAAGGGCGTTCTCATGACCTTGCAGGTGTCCCTGATCAGTATCCTGATCGGTACCGTGATCGGCTTGCTGGTGGGCATGCTGCGCCTGGCCGAGGTGCAACACGGCGCCTGGAAGTGGCCGCTCAAATGCCTGCGCTGGCTGTCCGACTTCTATGTGGCCTTCTTCCGTGGCACACCACTGTTCGTGCAGATCATGCTGATCCACTTCGCGGTGATGCCCTTGCTGATCCAGCAGGAGCATGGCCTCCTGATCACGGGCGAGCTGGCGCGCACCATCAAGCAGGACTACGGCGCCTTCCTGTCGGGTACGGTGGCGCTGTCGCTCAACGCCGGGGCCTACATTTCGGAAATCTTCCGCGCCGGCATCCAGTCCATCGAGCGCGGCCAGTCCTATGCCGCCGCCAGCCTGGGCATGAACTACGGCCTGACGATGCGCTACGTGGTGCTGCCCCAGGCCTTTCGCCGCATGCTGCCTCCGCTGGGCAACGAAGCCATCACGCTGCTGAAGGATTCGTCCCTGGTCTCGGCCATCGGCCTGGCCGAACTGGCGTATGCGGCCCGTACCGTGGCCGGCACCTATGCCCGCTACTGGGAACCATATATCACCATCTCGGTGCTGTATTTCTCCATGACCATCTGCCTGGCGCTGGTGGTGGCGCGAATGGAAAACAAGTACAGCGCGCCCCATCGCCGCTGACCCCTCACGATTGCAGCGAGCACGTGCGCTGACCGCAGGCGGGCGGTATCATCCCGCGCATGACACAGATGCAGACCCTCCCCACCAACGGCCCCGGCACTCCCCGGGTGGCCGTGATCGGCGCCGGCCCGGCCGGACTGATGGCGGCCGAAGTGCTGGCCGGCCATGGCCTGACCGTGGACGTCTATGACGCCATGCCCTCGGCCGGACGCAAGTTCCTGCTGGCCGGGCGCGGCGGCATGAACATCACCCACTCCGAACCCCAGCCGGATTTCTTGCCGCGCTACGGCAATCGTCGCGAGCAGTTGGCGCCCTTCGTGCGTCGCTTCGATGCCGATCGCCTGCGCCAGTGGATCCATGAGCTCGGCATCGAGACCTTCGTCGGCAGTTCCGGCCGGGTCTTCCCGCGTGAGATGAAGGCAGCACCGCTGCTGCGCGCCTGGCTGCATCGCCTGCGCGAGGCCGGGGTGCACCTGCACATGCGCCATCGCTGGCTGGGCTGGCATGACGATGGCAGCCTGCGCCTGGCTGGTCCGGAAGGTGAAACCAGCGTGCGCGCCGATGCCGTGGTCCTGGCCCTGGGCGGCGCCAGCTGGCCACGTCTGGGTTCGGATGGCAGCTGGGTGCCGCTGCTGCAGGCGCGCCAGGTGGAAGTGGCGCCGCTGCTGCCCTCCAATTGCGGCTTCGAACTGGACTGGAGCACGCATTTCCGCGAGCGCTTCGCCGGCGAACCGGTCAAGCCGGTGGTGGCCAGCGTGGCGCTGCCCAACGGCGGCATGCAGAACCGCCGGGGCGAATTCATCATCACCGCGCAAGGCATCGAAGGCGGGCTGGTCTATGCCCTGTCGGCGGCGCTACGCGAGGGTATCGCCGCGGAGGGATCGGCGCGCCTGTACCTGGACCTACTGCCGGACTGGCCGCTGGAAAAGGTGGAAACCGAACTGGCCCATCCACGCGGCGCGCGCTCCTTGTCGAGCCACCTGCAGAGCCGCCTGCATCTCAAGGGCGTCAAGGCCGGCCTGTTGCGCGAGCTGATGCGCAAGGAAGATTTCGCCGACATGGGCAAGCTGGCGCGTGCCATCAAGGCGCTGCCGCTGCCGGTGCTGCGACCCCGTCCGATTGCCGAAGCCATCAGTAGCGCCGGCGGCGTCGGCTTCGAGGCGCTGGACGATGCGCTGATGCTGCGCGCCCTGCCTGGCGTCTTCTGCGCCGGCGAGATGCTGGACTGGGAAGCCCCCACCGGCGGCTACCTGCTCACCGCCTGCTTCGCCACCGGCCACGCCGCGGGCCACGGCGCGGCCCGCTGGCTCAAGAGCGAGGGCCGGGAGGCCGGACTGGCCACCCCCTACAAGGAAGGATACAAGTGATCAACGAAGAACGTCTTATCGACATCGAGATGAAGCTCGCCCATCAGGAAGACCTGGTGGACGAGCTCAACCGCACCGTCTATCGCCAGGAAAAGAAGATCGAGGAACTGGAGATGCTCCTGCATGCACTGGCCAAGCGCTTCAGGGAATTGTCCGACAGCAGCCAGGACCGAGCTGCGGCCAATGAGAAGCCGCCGCATTACTGAGCTCCCCTCTTTCGATCCGCCGCAATCCCATGGCCCAAGACCGTCGTATCGCCCACCTCGACATGGACGCTTTCTATGCCTCGGTGGAACTGCTGCGCTATCCCGACCTGCGCGGGCAGGCGGTGGTCATCGGCGGCGGCTCGGCCACCCGTCCGCTCGAACTGCCCGATGGCACCCGCCAGTATTTCCGCATGCGCGACTACGCCGGGCGGGGGGTGGTTACCACCTCCACCTATGAAGCGCGGGCGCTGGGCGTGTTCTCGGCCATGGGCATCATGAAGGCAGCGCAGCTGGCCCCGGATGCCATTCTCTTGCCAACCGACTTCGAGGCGTATCGCAAGTATTCACGATTGTTCAAGGAAGCCGTACGTCAAATCGCGCCACTGATCGAGGATCGCGGCATCGACGAAATCTATATCGACCTCTCGGCCTGGCCCGATACTGCGCATGAGGTGGCAAGGCAGATCAAGGAAGCGGTCCACGCGGCCACGGCACTGACCTGCTCGATCGGGGTGGCGCCCAACAAGATGCTGGCCAAGATTTCCTCCGAACTGGACAAACCCGACGGCCTGACCATTCTCACCCGCGACGACATCGAGCGCCGCATCTGGCCCTTGCCAGTCCGCAAGATCAACGGCATCGGCCCCAAGGCAGCGGAAAAGCTGGCCACGCTGGGCATCGACAGCGTGGCGGATCTGGCAGGCGCCGCGCCCGAAATGCTGCGCGCGCATTTCGGGCGCAGCTATTCGGAATGGCTGGGACGGGTGGCCCGGGGTATCGACGAGCGGCCGGTACAGACCTATTCCGAGCCCAAGTCCATCAGCCGCGAGACGACCTTCGAACGCGACCTGCACGCCCGCGGTGACCGTGCCCAACTGTCGGAAATCTTTACTGCGCTCTGCGTGAAGCTGGCCGACGATCTCAAGCGCAAGGGCTATGTCGGACGCACCATCGGCATCAAGCTCAAGTACGCCGATTTCCAGGGCGTCACGCGGGATGTGACCTTGCCGTTGCCAACCGGCGATGCCGCCCTCATCCGCCAGGCGGCCGGAGAATGCCTCAAGCGCGTGCCGCTGGAAAAGAAGCTGCGCCTGCTGGGCGTGCGCGTGGGCGCGCTGTCGAAACGGGATGAACATGCCGCGGCCTCGCCGGCGGTACAAGCGGAACTGCCCTTCTCATCCTGACCATCGCGCGCGTTGGGGGGCGGGGAGAAGCCCCGGAGAATTCAGGGCCATAGATGGACAATCCGACATCGCTTGTGCCGGGAGGGACGTGTAAAATCTCCCCTTTTACCCCTGCCCCCGGAAGCCTATGTGGTTTAAGAATCTACAGATCTATCGTCTGCCCGCACCGTGGGCGATCAATGCCGACGAACTCGAATCCCAGCTGGCTCCGCAGGCCTTCACCGCCTGCTCCAGCCTGGACATGCAAAGCCAGGGCTGGGTCCCGCCGCGCAACAACGAAAGGCTGGTGCACGTGGTGAACCGCCAGCTGTTGCTCAAGCTCGATACCGAAAAGAAACTGCTGCCCTCGACCGTGATCAACCAGGTCACCAAGGCCCGCGCCGCCGAGCTGGAAGAACAGCAGGGCTTCCCGCCCGGCCGCAAGCAGACCAAGGAATTGAAGGAGCAGGTCACCGATGAGCTGCTGCCGCGCGCCTTTTCCGTGGTACGCAGCACCTGGGTGTGGATCGATCCGGTCAATGGCTGGCTGCTGGTCGATGCCGGCTCGCCCTCCAAGGCCGAGGAAGTCCTGAAACTGCTGTTCAAGGCCATTCCGAAGTTCCCGCTGGAAACGCTGCGCACGGTCATGTCGCCAGGCGCGGCGATGACCGACTGGCTGGTCAGCGATGAAGCCCCCAACGGTTTCACCGTGGACCAGGATACCGAACTGCGCTCCACCGCCGAGAGCAAGGCCACCGTGCGCTATGTCCGTCACACCCTGGAAGCGGACGACATCCGCCGCCATATCGAGTCCGGCAAGCAATGCACCCGTCTGGCGCTGACCTGGGCGGACAAGGTGTCCTTCGTGCTGACCGAGAACCTGTCGGTCAAGCGCATTGCGCCGCTGGATGTGCTCAAGGAAGACAGCGAGATCGCCGGCAAGAACGACGACGAACGCTTCGACGGCGATTTCATGCTGATGAGCGGCGAACTGGCCAAGCTGCTGGCCGCGCTGGTGGACGCCCTGGGCGGCCAGTTGAAGGAAAATGACGGCACCCTGGCACAAGCGGCCTGAGGACTAAGGCCTGAGCTGCTGCAAGCAAGCCAATGAACAACGGGAGCCTCGGCTCCCGTTTTTTTATGTCCCTTGCCAGCACTGGCATCGCAGTGTCAACTGCCCGCCTCCACCAGCACGTTCTCCAGCGGCAGCATGGCGTGCTTGAGCGTGGCGGCCAGCCGCGCATTGGACACTCCGTCCCGGGCGCCCAGCGCCAGTCCATTGAGGAAGCTGGTATAGAAATCGCCCAGCGCAGTCACGTCGGCATCGGCACGAATCTCCCCATCGCGTTGCGCCTGTAGCAGGCGGGCACGGATCTCGTTGCGGCGCTTGTGCCGGCGTTGCGACAGCGCATCGCTGTGTTCGCTGTTCTCGGGGGCACAGTTGATGGCGGAAATCACCACCATGCAGCCTTTGCCAACCGGCAATCCTGGTAACTCGGATTTGCCGGAATACATGCGCACGCTGGCGCGCAGCATGGCCTGCAGATCTTCGCGTATGCCCTTTCCAGCCTGCAACAGGCGCAAGGGCTCGGCGCTGACGGTGCGCGAATAGACTTCCACCACCTCCCGGAACAAGGCATCCTTGTCGCCGAAGGCGGCGTACAGGCTCGGGGCCTTCACGCCGATGGCATCGGTCAGGTCGGCCATGGTGGTGCCTTCGTAACCCTTGTTCCAGAAGACTTGCATGGCCTGGCGCAATGCCTGATCGCGATCGAAACTGCGCGGGCGGCCGCGGGTTCTTATCATCGGTGTCCTTTGCGGGGTGTTACCCCAATCGGTAATGGATTCGTCAGGCAGTGTAGTTTATTTTAATCCTGGTTACAAAAATAAATGCAAACCCCTTGAATAATCCCGCAGTCGTTTCTATTATCTAATGCTCGTTACATAAATAAGTGTGTACCGAACAGGATTGGTGGTCCATGACCACCTGTTTTCCACCTCATCAGTCAAATAGGCACCCATCGAAAGGACATGCCATGAGCCGCAAGACCCGAATAGAAAACTACCGCAACATCGGTATCAGCGCCCACATCGACGCGGGCAAGACCACGACCACCGAGCGCATTCTTTTTTATACGGGTGTGAATCACAAGATCGGCGAAGTGCATAACGGTGCGGCCACCATGGACTGGATGGAGCAGGAGCAGGAACGCGGCATCACCATCACCTCGGCCGCCACCACCGCCTTCTGGAAGGGCATGGCCGGCAATTACCCCGAACACCGCATCAACATCATCGACACCCCGGGCCACGTGGACTTCACCATCGAGGTGGAGCGTTCCATGCGCGTGCTGGATGGCGCGGTGATGGTGTACGACTCGGTGGGTGGCGTGCAGCCGCAGTCCGAGACTGTCTGGCGCCAGGCCAACAAGTACAAGGTGCCGCGCATCGCCTTCGTCAACAAGATGGACCGCATCGGCGCAGACTTCTTCCGCGTGCAGCGCCAGATCGAGGAACGCCTGAAAGGCAAAGCCGTCCCCATCCAGATTCCGGTGGGCGCGGAAGACCACTTCTCGGGCGTGATCGACCTGGTCAAGATGAAGGCCATCATCTGGGACGAGGCCAGCCAGGGCGTGCTGTTCAAGTACGAAGACATCCCGCTGGAGCTGGAAGAGACCGCACGCGAATGGCGCGACCGCATGGTCGAGCAGGCCGCCGAGGCCAACGAGGAATTGCTGGAGAAATACCTCTCCGGCACGCCCCTGACCGAGGACGACATCAAGCGCGGCCTGCGCCTGCGCACGGTGGCCAACGAGATCGTGCCGATGCTGGCTGGCAGCGCCTTCAAGAACAAGGGCGTGCAGGCCATGCTGGATGCGGTGATCGACTACCTGCCCTCGCCCATCGACGTGCCGGCCATCGCTGGCCATGGCGAGGACGACAGCGAGATCGAGCGCCATCCGTCAGACGAGGAACCGTTCTCGGCCCTGGCCTTCAAGATCATGACCGACCCGTTCGTGGGGCAGCTGACCTTCTTCCGCGTGTATTCCGGCCTCATCAATTCCGGCGACACGGTCTACAACCCGCTCAAGGGCAGGAAGGAACGCCTGGGCCGCATCCTGCAGATGCACGCCAACGAGCGCAAGGAGATCAAGGAAGTGTTCGCCGGCGATATCGCGGCGGCCGTGGGTCTGAAGGACGTGACCACCGGCGACACGCTGTCGGATCCGGAGCATCCGATCATCCTGGAACGCATGATCTTCCCGGAACCGGTGATCTCGCAGGCGGTGGAACCGAAGACCAAGGCCGACCAGGAAAAGATGGGCATTGCCCTGAACCGCCTGGCGCAGGAGGATCCGTCCTTCCGCGTGCATACCGACGAGGAATCGGGCCAGACCATCATGTCGGGCATGGGCGAACTGCACCTGGAAATCCTGGTGGACCGCATGAAGCGCGAGTTCAACGTCGAAGCCACCGTCGGCAAGCCGCAGGTGGCCTACCGCGAAGCGATCCGCAAGGGCGTGGAAGACGTGGAAGGCAAGTTCGTCAAGCAGTCCGGCGGACGTGGTCAGTACGGTCATGTGGTGATCAAGCTGGAACCGCAACCGGCCGGCAAGGGCTATGAATTCGTCGATGCCATCAAGGGTGGCGTGGTCCCGCGCGAATTCATCCCGGCGGTCGACAAGGGTATCCAGGAATCGCTCAAGGCCGGTGTCTTGGCGGGTTACCCGGTGGTGGACGTGAAGGCCACGCTGACCTTCGGGTCGTATCACGACGTGGACTCCAACGAAAACGCCTTCCGTATGGCGGGCTCGATGGCCTTCAAGGAAGCGATGAAGCGCGCCGGCCCGATGTTGCTGGAGCCGATGATGCAGGTCGAGGTGGAAACGCCCGAGGAATTCATGGGCAACGTGATGGGCGACCTGTCCTCGCGGCGCGGGATGGTGCAGGGCATGGAAGACATGGTCGGCGGCGGCAAGCTGGTGCGCGCCGAAGTCCCCCTGTCGGAAATGTTCGGCTACTCGACCACGCTGCGTTCGCTGTCGCAGGGACGTGCTACCTACTCGATGGAGTTCAAGCACTATGCCGAGGCGCCACGGCAGGTGGTGGAGCAGTTGACCGGTAACAAGGCCCGCGGCTGATTGCCTGGCCTGCGCAGGCAATCGGGGTTCTACGCCGGGTAGTCACAAAGCCGGGGCATCTTGTGATGTCCCGGCTTTATTTTTACGAGACGGCCAGTCAACGTGGCTGGTTGACCTTCTCCCTGGCCATCGACAGGGCAATCGCCGCTGCCACGACCAGGCTGGCCGAGATCACATACAGGCCGTTGTTGGTGCTGTGCGTGACATCCTTGATCCAGCCGACGATGAAGGGGCTGACAAAGCCGGCCAGGTTACCCACCGAGTTGATGACTGCGATCCCTGCGGCGGCAGCGGCACCCCGCAGGAAGGCCGGTGGCAAACACCAGAACTGCGCCAGGCCGGTAATGATGCCCATGGTCGCCAGCGTCAGCGTGGCCACGGCCACCAGCGGCGTCTGCGGCAGCAGGGTACTGGCGATCAGGCCGACCATCCCCAACAGGGCCGGCAGGGCCACGTGCCAGCGGCGTTCACCGGTGCGATCGGAATGCGTGCTGGTCCAGATCATTGCCAGGGTGGCCGCAGCATAGGGGATGGCGACCAGCCAGCCGATGGTTTCAGGGCTGCTCACACCGGAGGCCTTGATCAGCGTCGGCAACCAGAAGCCGATGCCATACAGGCCCATGATGAAACCGAAGTAGGCCGCCGACAGCACCCACACCATAGGATGGCGGAAGCCACCCAGCATCGAATGCTCGCTGACCTTGGCGTCGTCGGCGTCGATATTGGCCTGCAGCAAGCGCTTCTCGTCATCGTTGAGCCAGGAAGCCTTATTGATCCCGTCGTCCAGGTATTTGAGCACCATCGCGCCCAGCAGCAGCGAAGGCAAGGCTTCGATCAGGAACAACCACTTCCATCCCGCCATGCCATGCGCACCATCGAAGGTGGCCAGGATCCAGCCCGACAGCGGACCGCCCAGTACCCCGGCCATGGGAATACCGGTCATGAACAGCGACGTCACCTTGGAGCGCCGGGCCGAGGGATACCAGTAGGTCAGGTAGAGAATGATGCCGGGGAAGAAGCCGGCCTCGGCCACGCCGAGGAGGAAGCGCATGATGTAGAACACGGTAGGCGTCTGCACGAACATCATGGCGCCGGAGATGATGCCCCAGCTGAACATGATGCGGGCAATCCAGCGACGCGCGCCGAAGCGATGCAGCATCAGGTTGCTGGGTACTTCGAAGATGAAATACCCGAGGAAGAAGATGCCGGCGCCCAGACCGTAGACGGCCTCGGAAAACTGCAGTTCATTCAGCATCTGCAGCTTGGCGAAACCGACGTTGACGCGGTCGAGGTAGGCGACCACGTAGCAGATGAAGAGGAAGGGAATCAGGCGCCAGGTGACTTTGGCATAGAGCCGCTCTTCGGCGGCCGGCGCAAACCCGGCGTGGCCGGTGGCGATAGTGGTGGTCATGGGGTCTCCGTTGTGATGGGGTACTGCTGGCCGGCCGCCTCTGCGGGGGCTCGGCCGTCATTGCCGGCTCAGGTGAACATGTCGGGCTGGGTCGCCACCAGGTCGTCGTAGATGGGCTGGAAGTGTAACCAGCCGATATAGTCACTACCGACGTGCTCGCGGCTGTAGCGGGCCTTGTCTTCGGGCACCAGGCGCGGCGTCTGGCCGCTGGCGGCGATGAGCAACTGCTGTTTGCAGCAGCGTTCCAGGGCGATGAACCAGAAGGCTGCCGATTCGATGCTGTGGCGGCTGGCGGTCAATAGCCCGTGGTTCTGATGGATGGCCGCCTTCACGCCGGCAAAGGCATTGGCCACGCGATGCCCGGCCTTGACCTCGACGGCGACCTGGCCAGCCTCGTCGCCGATGACCACGTGGTCTTCGAAGAAGGCGGCGGCATCCTGGCTGATCGGCAACAGCGGCTGGCCCAGCGTGGAGAAAGCGGTGCCGTATTCGGTATGGGCATGGCACATGGCGACGATCTCGGGATGCGCTTCGTGCACGGCGGCATGCAACACGAAACCGGCGCGGTTGACAGCATAGTCACCTTCGACCACGCGACCTTCGTGATCCACCAGGATCAGGTTGGACATACGCACCTGATTGAAATGCACGGCCATCGGATTGGTCCAATACAGGTGGGGACGTTCCGGGTCACGCACCGTCAGGTGGCCGGCGAAACCGTAGTCGAAGCCTTGCTGTGCGAAGGCGCGACAAGCCGCGACCAGCCGCTTCTTGAGGTAGAGACGCTGCTCGTCGAAGCTCTTGAACTCGGGAATCTCGGGGAACCTCAGGCCCAATTGCTCGGGCTGGTAGACGGATGTGCGTTTGACGGTGTCGAGCATGATGCGGTCTCCTGTTATCGGGAATGAAGGGGCGCAGGTAGTCTTCCTGACGGCTGGCTGCCATGGTGGCAGTACGTCCGCGCGTTGACAAAAGACCTGTTTTCACCGATTGTTGAATCCGGCTCAACCATAAGCCGATCCGCCGCACACTCCACCCTGCCAGCCATCCGCCATGCGCAAACTGCCCTCTTTCTTCTCGCTACGCGCCTTCGAGGCTGCTGCCCGGCTGGGCAGCTTCACGCTGGCGGCGCAGGAGCTGCACCTGACCACATCGGCCATCAGTCACCAGGTGCGCTCGCTCGAGGAGTGGTGCGGCAAGGAGTTGTTCATCCGCCAGACCCGGCGGGTGACGCTGACCCTCCAGGGGCAGCTGTTTCTGGGCAAGCTCTCCCCGGCCTTCGATGCGATCGAAGACGCCTGTGCGGTATTCCGCCAGGCCGATGAGCGGGCCGTGCTGGCGGTGCATTGCGCACCCAGCTTTGCCAGCAAGTGGTTGAGTCCGCGCCTGGGGCAGTTCATGCAGGCGCATCCGGCGATTACCCTGCAGATGTCCACCAGCGCCGAGCCCATCGACCTGCAGCGCGATGCCGCCATCGATATCGACATTGCCTACGGCGCCCCGCCGCACCGCGATGGTGTCCTCGTCGAAGCCCTGGGCATGGAACCGACCGTACCTTTATGCGCCCCGGCTCTGCTGCAGCGCCATGCCATCCGGGGGCCGCTGGATCTGCTGGAACTCACCCTGATCGAATCCAAGCTCAATCCGGTACGCTGGAAGGACTGGTTCGACCTGCACGGCATACGCCTGCCGCCGCGCGCCCATCCCTCCTTTGACCGTGGCTCGCTGGCGGTAGCCGCCGCCGTCGATGGCCTGGGCGTGGCGCTGGAGACGGCGCGTTTCGCCGAGACCGAACTGGCGCGCGGAGACCTGGTACGGCTGGACGAGAATGTCTTCAAGTCCATCCAGAAGGAAATGCACTTCCTGTGCTATCGCCGGGGAGACGCGGGCATGCGGGCGGTGAAGGCATTCCGGGAATGGATACGTACGGCCGCGGGCTAACCCGGCGAAGACCACGTGCAACGCGGCTAGTCCGCTTGCTTATACATGCGCAAAAACAAAAACGCCCCGTTCTTGCGAACGAGGCGTTTTATTTGGCGGAGCGGACGGGGCTCTCCTACACATGCGCAGGCCGCGGAATCGCTTGCAAGCGATTCCCTTCTCGCCCCGCCGGGAGCCGCGCAGGCGGCTCTCTCCACTCCGCATGTTTTTGCTGCGCAAAAACAAAAACGCCCCGTTCTTGCGAACGGGGCGTTTTATCTGGCGGAGCGGACGGGGCTCGAACCCGCGACCCCCGGCGTGACAGGCCGGTATTCTAACCAACTGAACTACCGCTCCTAAACTGGTGCCGACTGCAAGATGCTGGTGGGCGCTGAGAGGCTCGAACTCCCGACCTAAGCCTTGTAAGGGCTCCGCTCTACCAACTGAGCTAAGCGCCCGGCAACCTTAACAGTCTCGTTGCTCTGTTACCGCTGCAACGAAAGAACATTATTTTATAGCATCTTTTAATGCTTTGCCAGCTTTAAATTTAGGAACCTTGGATGCCTTGATCTTGAGGGCTGCACCGGTCTGGGGATTGCGTCCAGTCCGCGCTGCACGCTTGCCGACGGCGAAGGTGCCGAAACCCACCAGGGTCACGGTACCGTTCTTTTTCAGCGTGGTCTTGACTGCCCCAATGAATGCGTCCACTGCACGTCCCGCCGCTGCCTTGGAAATATCCGCTGCACCGGCAATGTGTTCTATCAGTTCGCCTTTATTCACTTACGCCCCTCGAACAAGTATTTGATTTGTTGAATTCAAACGACAACATCCGGGCTCTGGACAAATCACGACTGAGCCCTGCTGCCCGTCGATTGCCTTACGGAAAAATTCCGCAGCGGCTATTAAACAAGCCGCAACCCCAGGTGTCAAGCCGGTTTCCGCCATTGCCGCGATTTTCAGTGAGTATTCTTCCCTTCATCCCACGACGCAGGAACGTGAATCATCCAGCGAACAGGCTTAAAAAAAAGCGCCTCGCAAGAGGCGCTTTTGACAAGTCACTGTGCAGCAGGCTACCTGCACAGCTAGTCGGACATACGAGGCATCTCAGTGCTTGACGACAGGATCGGTCTTGCCTTCCTTGGCGGCGACCGCTGTGTCGACAATGGCCTCGTCTTCGCTCAGCGGTACCGGCTGACGTTCAAGGGCGACTTCAAGGACCTTGTCGATCCAACGCACCGGGATGATCTCCAGCTTGTTCTTCACGTTGTCCGGAATCTCAGCCAGATCCTTCACGTTCTGCTCGGGAATCAGCACGGTCTTGATACCGCCACGATGCGCTGCCAGCAGTTTTTCCTTCAGACCGCCGATGGGCAGCACTTCGCCCCGCAGCGTGATCTCGCCAGTCATCGCCACGTCGGCACGTACCGGAATGCCGCTGAAGATCGATACCAGCGCGGTGGTCATCGCGATACCGGCGGACGGGCCGTCCTTGGGTGTCGCGCCTTCCGGCACGTGGATGTGGATGTCGCTCTTCTCGAACACTTCGCTCTTGATGCCCAGCTTGCGGGCACGGCTGCGAACCACGGTGCGGGCGGCTTCGATCGATTCCTTCATGACATCGCCCAGCGTACCGGTGCGGATGATCTGGCCCTTGCCGGGCATGTTCACCGCCTCGATGGTCAAGAGATCGCCGCCCACTTCGGTCCAGGCCAAGCCGACCACCTGGCCGATCTGGTTTTCCTTCTCGGCGATGCCGAAGTCGAAGCGACGCACACCTAGGAACTTGTCCAGATTACGCGAGGTGACGGTGACCTTCTTCTCCTGCTTCTTCAGCAGCAGCATCTTCACGACCTTGCGGCAGATCTTCGAGACTTCGCGTTCCAGCGAGCGCACACCCGCCTCACGGGTGTAGTAGCGGATGATGTCGCGGATGGCCGATTCGGCAACGCTGATCTCGCCTTCCTTCAGGCCGTTGTTCTTGATCTGCTTGGGCAGCAGGTAACGCTGCGCAATGCTGGTCTTTTCATCTTCGGTGTAGCCGGACAGGCGAATCACTTCCATCCGGTCCAGCAGTGCCGGCGGGATGTTGAATGAGTTCGAGGTCGCCACGAACATCACATCCGACAGGTCGAAATCGACTTCGATGTAATGGTCGGAGAAAGTGTGGTTCTGTTCCGGATCCAGCACCTCCAGCAAGGCAGACGACGGATCGCCACGGAAATCCATGCCCAGCTTGTCGATCTCGTCAAGCAGGAACAGCGGATTGCGCACGCCCACCTTGGACAGGCTCTGCAGGATCTTGCCCGGCATGGAGCCGATGTAGGTACGACGGTGGCCACGAATCTCGGCTTCGTCACGCACACCACCCAGCGCCATGCGCACGAACTTGCGGTTCGTGGCGCGGGCAATGGACTGGCCCAGCGAGGTCTTGCCAACGCCCGGGGGACCGACGAAGCACAGGATCGGCGCCTTCAGCTTGTCGACGCGCTGCTGCACGGCGAGATATTCCAGGATGCGTTCCTTGACCTTCTCCAGGCCATAGTGGTCGCCTTCCAGCACCTTCTCGGCATTGGTCAGATCGTTGTTGACCTTGGACTTCTTCTTCCAGGGCAGCGCGACCAAGGTGTCGATGTAATTGCGCACCACGGTAGCCTCGGCCGACATGGGCGACATCAGCTTGAGCTTCTTCAGCTCGGACTGCGCCTTTTCCAGGGCTTCCTTGGGCATCTTGGCAGCCAGGATCTTCTTTTCCAGCTCTTCCAGATCGGCACCGTCTTCGCCTTCGCCCAACTCCTTCTGGATGGCCTTGACCTGTTCGTTCAGGTAGTACTCACGCTGCGACTTTTCCATCTGACGCTTGACGCGACCACGGATACGCTTTTCCACCTGCAAGATATCCAGTTCGCCTTCCAGCTGGCCGAGCAGATGCTCGTAGCGCTTGGCGACATTGAAGATCTCCAGGATCACCTGCTTCTGCTCCAGCTTCAGCGGGAGGTGCGCGGCAATGGTGTCGGCCAGGCGACCGGCATCATCGATACCGGACAGCGAGGTCAGGATTTCGGGCGGAATCTTCTTGTTCAGCTTCACGTACTGGTCGAACTGCTGCACGATGGTGCGGCGCATGGCTTCGACTTCGGCCTCGTCGCCCTGCTCGGATTCCACCGGGGTCAGGTCGGCGACGAAATGGGTTTCCAGTTCGCTGATGTGATGGATGCGGGCACGCTGAGCACCTTCGACCAGCACCTTCACGGTGCCATCGGGCAGCTTCAGCATCTGCAGGATGTTGGCCACGCAACCGATTTCATAGATGTCTTCGGCCGAAGGCTCATCCTTGGCGGCAGCCTTCTGGGCGGCGAGCATGATGCTCTTGCCTTGCTCCATGGCCGCTTCCAGCGCCTTGATCGACTTCGGGCGGCCGACGAAGAGCGGGATCACCATATGCGGGAAGACAACCACATCCCGTAAGGGCAACAGCGGCAATTGCGATTGTTCTGTGAGTATAGGAGTCGTCATGGCGGGCCTTATCAATAAGTACTGTGAATGATGTTGGCACGAGTGACCAAAACACAAGTCCGGCAGACTAAATATTCGCCGGTTGCGCGTTGTCATGATCGCAACAAAATAAAAAAGCCACACGCGAAGCTAGCTCCGGGTGGCTTTTCGATGGAAGCCAGTGTCTGTGCGCCGGTTTATTTTACCGTGTTTGCGGTGACCGGACTTCGGGGTGGCTTCTTGCTGCAGGATGGTACGGCCTCACGGACTGCGCCATCCTGCCTACTACTTCAATGCAGTGCTGGCCGGGCGATCAGCCGCCCGACACCTTGGGCTGGTCATGATAGATCAACAGCGGCTTGGCACCATTGGTGATGGTGTTTTCATCCACCACGACCTTGGCGACGTTCTGCTCGCTGGGCAGCTCGTACATCACGTCCAGCAGAGCGTGCTCCAGAATGGAACGCAAACCGCGAGCGCCAGTCTTGCGCGCCAGCGCCTTCTTGGCAATGGCATGCATGGCGGCCGGACGGATTTCCAGCTCCGCGCCTTCCATCTGCAACAGCTTGGCATACTGTTTGATCAGGGCGTTCTTCGGCTCGATCAGGATCTGGATCAGCGCTTCCTCGTCCAGCTCGTTGAGCGTGGCGATCACCGGCAGACGACCGACCAGTTCCGGGATCAGCCCGAACTTGACCAGGTCTTCCGGCTCGGCATTGAGCAGCACTTCGGAATTGCTCTTCTGGGTCTGGCTCTTCACGCTGGCCGAGAAGCCGATGCCGCTCTTCTCCGAGCGATCGGAGATGATCTTGGCAAGACCGTCGAAGGCGCCACCGCAGATGAACATGATGTTGGTCGTGTCGATCTGCACGAAGTCCTGGTTCGGATGCTTGCGGCCACCTTGCGGCGGCACCGAAGCCATGGTGCCTTCGATGAGCTTGAGCAGCGCCTGCTGCACGCCTTCACCGGACACGTCGCGGGTGATCGACGGGTTATCCGACTTGCGGGAAATCTTGTCGATCTCGTCGATGTAGACGATGCCCTTCTGGGCTTTCTCGACTTCGTAATTACAGTTCTGGAGCAGCTTCTGGATGATGTTCTCGACGTCCTCGCCGACATAGCCGGCTTCAGTCAGCGTGGTCGCGTCGGCGATCACGAAGGGGACATTGAGCATGCGTGCCAGGGTCTGCGCCAACAGCGTCTTGCCGGAGCCGGTGGGGCCGACCAGCAGGATGTTGCTCTTGGCCAGCTCGACATCGTCCTTCTTGCCGAGGTGCTTCAGGCGCTTGTAGTGGTTGTACACCGCCACCGACAGGATGCGCTTGGCAGTAGCCTGTCCGATCACATACTGGTCCAGCAGGTCGGTGATTTCCTGCGGAGTCGGCAGATCCGACTTGGCGCCGGTCACGCTTTCCACGCTGGCGGCTTCATCACGGATGATGTCGTTGCACAGGTCGATACATTCGTCGCAGATGAAGACCGAAGGACCGGCGATGAGCTTCTTGACTTCATGCTGGCTCTTGCCGCAGAAGGAGCAGTAAAGCAGTTTTTCGCCGCTGGAAGATTTTTTCTCAGACATAGAGCTACTAGGATAGAAGTTACGACCCGATCATACCCGCGAAATCCGGATTCGTCACGGCTTGGTCATTTAAGCTGCCCCTTAATGCTTCACAGGACTGCCGTATGACCGTTATATGTCAGCGCAAGTGCCATTTATCAAGCAAACAGAAGCGGAAATCTGGCTCTGTGCCAATTTCATCAGAATTTACCTAAAAAAAATGCCCGAACATGTTTCGTTCGGGCATTTTTCAGACTTGCGCTGCAGAAAATACAGACAACTCAGCCGCGCTCGGTCAGCACCTTGTCAATCAGTCCGTATTCCACGGCGGCATCGGCCGACATGAAGTTGTCGCGATCGGTGTCCTTGCTGATCTGCTCGACGCTGCGGCCGGTCTTTTCAGCGAGGATGCTGTTCAGGCGCTCGCGCAGGTACAGGATTTCACGTGCCTGGATCTCGATATCCGATGCCTGGCCCTGGGCGCCGCCCAGAGGCTGGTGGATCATGATGCGAGAGTTCGGCAGCGAGAAACGCTTGCCCTTGGCGCCAGCGGCCAGCAGGAAAGCGCCCATGGAGGCGGCCAGGCCCGTGCACAGTGTCGACACCTGCGGCTTGATGAACTGCATGGTGTCGAAGATCGCCATGCCGGCCGAAACCGAACCGCCAGGCGAGTTGATGTACAGGGAAATGTCCTTGTCCGGGTTTTCGCTTTCCAGGAACAGCAGCTGGGCTACGATCAGGTTGGCCATCGCATCATTGACCGGTCCGACCAGGAAAATGATGCGTTCCTTCAGCAGGCGCGAATAGATGTCGTAGGCACGTTCGCCACGACCACTCTGTTCGATCACCATCGGCACCATGCCGAGCATTTGCGTATCCAGTGCAGATTGCTTCATCAGACCTGTCATGTATGCATCCTTAAGCGTAAGAGTTTTCTGATACTACTAGAGAAAACCGGATTACGCTTGCGCCTGATTACCCATCAGTTCGTCGAACGAAACCGGCTTTTCCGAGACCTTGGCCTTGCCGAGAACGTAGTTGACGACGTTTTCTTCCAAAACAAGAGCTTCGACTTCGGCCAGACGACGACGGTCGGAGAAGTAATACTTCAGCACTTGCTGCGGATCTTCGTAGCTCTGGGCGAAATCTTCGATCTGGGCCTTGACCTGTTCTTCGGTGGCTTCCAGCTTGTTCTGCTTGACCACTTCAGCCAGGATCAGACCCAGGCGCACGCGACGCTCAGCCTGGGCGGTGAACAGTTCCTTGGGCAGTTGCATGCCCTTCGGATCCATGCCGCGCTGGGCCATGTCCTGGCGAGCCATCTCGGACAGACGCTCAACGTCCTGGTCGATCAGGGCCTTCGGCACTTCCAGCTCGGAAGCCTTGATCAGGGCGTTCATCACGCTGTCCTTGGTCTTGGCCTTGGTGCGGGCGGTGACTTCGCGCTCCAGGTTCTTCTTGATGTCTTCGCGCATCTTGGTCAGATCGCCGTCTTCGATACCCAGGGATTGGGCGAAGACTGCGTCGACTTCAGGCATGTGCGCCCATTCGATTTGCTTGACGGTGATGGTGAACTCGGCGGTCTTGCCGGCCACGTCCTTGCCGTGATAGTCCTCGGGGAAGGCCAGCGGGAAAGTCTTGGATTCACCGACCTTCAGGCCGATGGTGGCGGCTTCGAATTCCGGCAGCATGCGGCCTTCGCCCAGGACGAACGGGAAGGCATCAGCCTTGCCGCCCTGGAACTCCACGCCGTCGATCTTGCCGACGAAGTCCACGGTTACGCGGTCGCCGTTCTGCGCCGACTGGTCGGCACCGCCGTCGCCGTGCGCGCCTTGCTCGCCCTTGACGTGGTAGTGCACACGCTGCTTGCGCAGGATGTCGATGGTCTTGTCGATTTCAGCGTCGGAGACCGCAGCGGTGGTCTTCTCGACTTCAGCGCCGGACAGATCGCCCAGGGTGACTTCCGGATAGACTTCGAAGGTGGCGTCGAAGGCCAGCTTGCCTTCGCCGGCTTCTTCGCTGGTCTTAGGTTCGATACGCGGGAAACCTGCCACGCGCAGGTTGTTCTCGACCGCGGCGTCGTTGAATGCGCGGCCGACCTTGTCGTTCAGGACTTCGGTTTCGACCTGGTAGCCGAACTGGGCGGCAACCATCTTCATCGGCACTTTACCCGGACGGAAACCCGGCGCCTTGGCGGTACGGGCGCGCACCTTCAGGCGCTTTTCCACTTCAGCCTGAACATCGGCCAGCGGGAAAGACAGGGTCATACGACGTTCGAGTTTGCTCAGGGTTTCGACTGCAGTTGCCATTTAAATCGTCCAAATGTTAAGAATTCCGTAAGCCGGAGCATTCCTGCTGTGTCCCAGTCGAATGACTGCAGACGACAAGCGCCCTGCCCGGCCGCGCTAAAGCTCTCTATTTTATACGCAAAAACCGCCGATAGTCCAAAAATGGGCTTGCCACCCTGCAAACAGCTGCAAAAACCCGGCATATCCCGTACGACCAGCGCCCAGGCGGGCTACGGCCGGGCCGACAGAGCTTTGCCCGCCTCGCCGGCCCGGTCACAGGGAGAGCAAGAAGGAAATTTCCGCTATTTCACCGGAATCGGCGTGGACGGCGACACCGGCACGGCCGTCACGGCGTTCATCGGACTGCCATCGATGAGCTTGTCGGAATAGGTCAGATAGACCAGCGTATTGCGCTTGGTATCGACCACCCGCACCACATGCAGACGCTTGAAGAGGATGGACATACGCTCACTGAAGACGTCTTCCTGTACCGGCAGCTTGCCCTGGAACTGCACGGTGGGCGCCACCTGGCGGCAGGCGATGGAGGCCTCGGACTTGTCTTCCGCCAGACCCACCGTTCCCTTCACGCCACCGGTGCGGGCGCGGGACACGTAACAGGTCACGCCGACCACCTTGGGATCGTCATAGGCCTCGATGACCACGCGGTCATTCTTGCCCAGCCAGCGGAAAGCCGTGCTGACATCGGCCAGTTCTTCCGCCGAAGCCAGCGGCGCAACAGCAACAGCGAGAAGCACCGCGGAAAAGGCCACCCCAGCCCGCAGGCATGTTTGAAGATTCATATAAAGTGATGAAAAGCTGAATAAGTTAAGGGAAGGTTCTGCAGATAGACCGACAGCGCCGAGCATTGTTCAGCTCCGCCGCTCCGCGACACAGCTTTGCATCGCCTTTGCCATCCAGACGCCGTGCCTTGCCTCATTCCTCGATCTTCTGAAAGCGCGGCACCTGCTTGCCTTCCACCTCCACCATCTCGAAGAACACCTCGCGCGGGCGCAGCCACAAGCGCCCATCGGCCGCACGATAAATGATCATGGGCGTCAGGTCAGCTTCCAGAATGGCCTCATCGACATATTCATAAATGCCGCCCTTGTAATGACGATAGCGTGTCATGCAACTCCCGGTCCGTGATAAGCCAGCCGGCATGGTACTACCGATGGATTCGCAGCAGAAAATGTCCGCGCAGAAAAACGCAGACAGCGGCAACGGCTTGCAGTACAATGGCGCGCTTTGACAAAATGCTACCTGCATCGGTAGCGGCAAATCTGCGGCAAACCTGCTTCCAGACTGCT